>NZ_JBEXYR010000040.1:0-2164 GCF_040631005.1 Micromonospora sp. NPDC005707 | reverse complement strand
CTCCCGGACCTTGCCGTGATCCGCCCCGTCCGCGTCCCACTCACCACGGTTGCGGGCGTCCTCACCCTTGTCCTTGTCCTTGTCCTTGCCGTCCTTGCCGTGCTCGTCGTCCCGGGCCTCCGAACCCTCGGCGTCGTCGCTGGTGAGCTGGGCGGTCGACCACTTCACGTCGGCGAGCCGGTGAGGGCCCGTGACTCCGGTGGTCGCGTAGGCCACGCCCGCGAGGCTGACCGCTCCCGTCAGGCCCACGACGCCGGTGGCGAGCCACAGCCGGCGGCGCCGGAGCGGGGAGGTCGTCTCACGGGAGGCGTCATCGTTATTGCGAAGGTAGTTGGACATCGGAGCTCTCTGCCCTCTCCTTGTACCCGACAAGGTCGCTTCGCCACAGCGAGGCGGCCTCCGCTACAAATCGGTTGTAGCTGCTGAAGACCAACGTATGAGAAGGTTCTTCACCTCGCGCCCATATACGAAAAATACCCGCAAACGGGGTGGGCCGGGCGGTGGGACGCAGAGGGCGCCACGGGGGCGGGAAGGCATCGCGTCGGCGAAGGGGGCTCGGCGGAGGTGTTAGGCCGCCGGACGCTACGGAGGGCCCGTAGCGGACCGGAGCACGACGAACCACCCGGTGGTGACGCGGGGGGCAGGGAGTCCCTCCCCGCCGTGGCGCGGCGGAAAGGGACTCCCCGGGTTATGTGGTGGATCAGTTGAAGCAGTCCTTGACGGTGTTGGCGCAGTTGGTGGGGTCGTTGTTGGTGATGGTGGACTTGTCGTCGAGCTTGACCTTGCCCTCGTTGTTGAGGACGCCGCCGGCGACGCGGTGGAGCTTGGCGGTGTCGGTGGCGGTGTTCTTGGTGACGTGGGTCTTGGTCAGGGTGACCTTGCCCTTGTTGTTGAAGATGCCGCCGCCGTTGAGGGCGGTGTTCTTCTTGATTTCGGTGTCGCGCAGGGTGAGGGTGGCGTTGTCGTCCTCGCCGTCCTCGTGGTCGTCCTTGAAGCCGTCCTCGACCTTGACGTCGGTGTCGCCGTTGAAGATGCCGCCGCCGAAGCGGTTGGCGGTGTTCTCGACGATGGTGCTGTCGGAGACGGTGGCGGTGGCGTCCGACTCCTTGTTGTCGCGCTCCTTGTTGTCGCCGCCGTTGGAGGACCAGTCCTTCTTCTTGTCCTTGCCGCCGGTGTTGACGATGCCGCCGCCGTCCTTGTCGGCGTGGTTCTTGGCGACGAGGACCTTGTCGAGCTTGAGGTCGGTGTCGACTGCGTAGATGCCGCCGCCACTGTCGCAGGCGGTGTTGCTCTTGATCACGGTGAGGGTGATCGTGACGGTGCCGCCGGAGCTGAACAGACCACCGCCGTTCTTGCCGGCCTTGTTGTTCTCGATGGTGCTCTTGGTGCTGTCCTTGCCGTGGTCGGAGCCGGTGATCTCGACGGTGCCGGCCTCGTCGCGGTCCTTGCGGTCCTTGTCGTGGCCGTCCTTGTCGTAGCTGCTGTTGCCGTAGCTGCTGTTGCCGTAGCCGTTGTTCTCGTGGCCGTTCTTGTCGTGGTCGTCCTTCTTGCCCTTGCCGTTGGCGATGCCGCCGCCGTTGCCGCCAGCGGTGTTGTCGTCGACGTGGGAGTCCTTGATCTTGAGCACGCCCTCGTTGAAGATGCCGCCGCCGTCTTCGCGGGCGTGGTTGTTGGTGACCTTGCTGTCTTCGAGTCGGACGCGGCCGAAGTTGGCGATGGCGCCGCCGTTCTCCTCGGCGTTGTTGTCGGTCAGCTTCACCTTGATCAGGTTGGCGCTGCCGCCGCGCTCGACCAGCAGGGCGCCACCGTCACCCTCGCCCCGCTTGTCCTTGTCCTTGTCCTTGTCCTTGTCCTTGTCCTTGTCCTTGCCGTTGTCCCACGACCCCGAACCCTGCGAGCCCGAGTCCTGGCCGACCGGCGCACCCGGCGCGCCCATGACGACCGGCCCACCGGGGACCTGCGGTCCACCGCCGCCGCCGCCGTACTTGAAGGCGGTGGCGTTGCCGCCCTTGACCGTGAGGTCCTTCAGGGTCAGCTCGCCACCGTCGGCGACCCGGAAGATCCGGAAGGTGTCCTCGGAGTCCCGCTTGATCGTCGAGCCGTTGCCCTTGATCGTGATGTCCTGCTTGATCTCCGGCAGGGCCGCGCCGAACTTGCGGTCCTT
>NZ_JBEXYR010000039.1:0-4707 GCF_040631005.1 Micromonospora sp. NPDC005707 | reverse complement strand
CCCCCCCCCCCCCCCCCCCCCCCGCTTCCGGATGCGGGGTCGCGACCCCCGTGGTCCGGTCAGTACTTGCGGTTGGGCAGTGCTTCCTTCGCCTGCTCCTGGGTGAAGGTGGTCTCCTGGGTCTCGATCCGGGCCGGCACCTCCTCGCCGTTGTGCACCTTCTTGACCAGGTCCATGAGCTGGGGACCGAGCAGCGGGCTGCACTCGGCGATGAAGTTGAACTTGCCGTCGGCGAGGGCCTGCATCCCGTCCTTGACCGCGTCGACGGTGATGATGGTGATGTCCTTGCCGGGCACCTTCCCGGCCGCGGTGATCGCCTCCAGCGCGCCCAGACCCATGTCGTCGTTGTGGGCGAACAGCACGTCGATCTTCGGGTTGGCCTTCAGGAACTGCTCCATCACCTGCTTGCCGCCGGCGCGGGTGAAGTCACCGGACTGGGAGGCGACGATCTTGAGGTTGGGGTTGGCCGCGATCGCCTCGGCGAAGCCCTTCTTCCGGTCGTTCGCCGGCGCCGAGCCGGTCGTGCCCTGCAGCTCGACGATGGTGACCGGGCCGGTGGCGGCCTTCTTCTGCTCCACCAGCCACTCCCCCGCGAGGCGGCCTTCCTTCACGAAGTCCGACCCGAGGAAGGTCTTGTAGAGCGACTTGTCGGCCGAGTCGACGGAGCGGTCGGTGAGGATGACCGGGATCTTGGCGTCCTTGGCCTCCTTGAGCACGGTGTCCCACCCGGACTCCACCACCGGCGAGAAGGCGATCACGTCCACCTTCTGCTGGATGAAGTTGCGGATGGCCTTGATCTGGTTCTCCTGCTTCTGCTGGGCGTCGTCGAACTTGAGGTCGATCCCGGCCTCCGTCGCGGCCTCCTTGATCGAGGTGGTGTTCGCCGTGCGCCAGCCGCTCTCCGCGCCGACCTGGGAGAAGCCGAGCGTGATCTTGCCGTCGTCGCCGCCGCTGCCGCCCGTGTCGCTGTTGCCGCAGGCCGCCACGCCGGTGGCGAGCAGCGCGGCGGCGAGCACCGCGATGACCTTGCGGGACGGCGGGTGTGTCCTCATTCTCTTCACCGCAAATCTCCTCGGGGTAAGCGTTCTGGGAGGCCGCGCGCCCCCGTGGGCGCACGGCCTGCGCTGGTGGTGGTGGGTGGTGCGACGCGGACGGTCCGGGGAACGGCCGCGCGATCGGGGCGGCCCCTCAGGGGCTCGCCGGTGAGGGAGGCCGCTGTCCGTAGGCGTTCTGGTAGCGGTCGTGCAGGGCGTCGACGTCGGCGGGCGCCATCGGCAGCGGCGCGCCGAGCGCCCGGGCCAGGTGCGCCGTGCGGGCGATGTCCTCGCACATGACCGCGGCCTTCACCGCGGCGCGGGCGTCCCGCCCGATGGTGAAGACGCCGTGGTTGCGCATGAGCACCGCCGGCGAGCGGTGCCCGGCGAGGGTCGCCACGATCCCCTTGCCGATGTCCTCGCCGCCGATCAGGGCGAACGGACCGATCGGGATCTCGCCGCCGAACTCGTCGGCCTGGGCGGTGAGGTGGCACGGGATCGACTCGCCGCGGGCCGCCCAGGCGGTCGCGTACCCGCTGTGCGTGTGCACCACCCCGCCCACCTCGGGCAGGGCGCGGTAGACGTAGGCGTGGGCGGCGGTGTCGCTCGACGGCGCGAGGTCGCCCTCGACGACGACGCCGTCGAGGTCGCACACGACCATGTTCTCCGGTGCGAGGTCGTCGTAGTCGACGCCGCTCGGCTTGATCACCATGAGGTTCTGTCCGGGCACCCGGGCCGAGACGTTCCCGGACGTCCACGCGACCAGCCGGTAGCGGGTGAGTTCGGCGTGCAGCCGGGCGATGCTCTCCCGCAGCCGCCGGATCTGCTGACCGGGCTCGGCGCTCATGCGACCACCTCCAGCGGCGTGTCGACCTGTGCCGCCGGTCGTTCGACGGCGGCGTTGCGCAACGCGCGGAGGCGGGACATGACGTCGTTGCCGCCGCGTCCGAAGTGGTCGTGCAGGGTCCGGTACTCGGCGTAGAGCGCGTCGTAGGCCCGCGCCCGCCCGGGATCCGGCCGGTAGGCGTCGCGGTCGACCCGGCCCATCGCCGCCGAGGCCGCGTAGACGTCCGGATAGGCGCCGGCGGCGACCGCCGCGTGGATGGCCGAGCCCAGCGCGGGCCCCTGCGCCGAACCGATGAGGCTCAGCGGCCGGTTGGTGACGTCGCTGTAGATCTGCATGAGCAGCGGGTTGGCCGTCAGGCCGCCGGCCACCACCAGCTCCCGGATGGGCACTCCCGCCTCGACGAACGCCTCGATGATCATCCGGGTGCCGTACGCGGTCGACTCCAGCAACGCCCGGTAGACGTCCGCCGGCCGGGTGGCCAACGTCAGCCCCAGGATGAGACCGCTCAGGTCGTGGTTCACCAGCAGGGAACGGTTGCCGTTCCACCAGTCCAGCGCGATCAGTCCGTGGGCGCCGACCGGCTGCGCCGCGGCCAGCTCGCAGAGCCGTTCGTGCGAGTCGACACCCGCCGGCGCGGCGTGCGCGACGAACCAGCCGAAGATGTCCCCGACGCCGCTCTGGCCGGCCTCGTAGCCCCAGGCGTCCGGGCTGAGTCCACCCTCGACGACACCGCACATGCCCGGCACCTCGGCCAGCTCGGTGCCGTTGACCACGTGACAGGTCGAGGTGCCCATGATGGCGACGAGGTGGCCGGGCACCAGCGCCCGGGCGGAGGCGGCGGTGACGTGGGCGTCGACGTTGCCGGCCGCGACCGCGATGCCCTCGGGCAGGCCGGTCCACGCGGCGGCCTCGGCGGTGAGCGCGCCGGCCCGGGCGCCCATGGGAAGCAGTGGCCCGTCCAGCTTGGCCACGAAGTCGGCGAACCCCGGGTCGAGCGCCGCCAGGAAGTCGCGGGACGGATAGCGGCCGTCCTGGCGGATGCCCTTGTAGCCGGCCGTGCAGATGTTGCGGGTCTCCACCCCGCAGAGCTGCCAGACGATCCAGTCGGCCGCCTCGACGAACCGCGTGGCGCGACGGTAGATCTCCGGGTCCTCGTCGAGGATCTGCAGGCCCTTGGCGAACTGCCACTCGGCGGAGATCTTCCCGCCGTAGCGGTGGAGCCATGCCTCGCGGCGCTCGTGCGCGAGCGCGTTGATCCGGTCGGCGTGCGGCTGCGCGGCGTGGTGCTTCCACAGCTTCACCCAGGCGTGCGGCCGGCTGCGCAGCTCCGGCACCTCGCAGAGCGGGGTGCCGTCGGCCAGTGCGGGCAGGACGGTGCAGGCGGTGAAGTCGGTCGCGACCCCGATCACGCGGGCCGGGTCGATCCCCGCGCCGGCCACGGCGGCCGGCACCGCGTGCCGCAGCACCTCCCGGTAGTCCTCGGGGTCCTGCAACGCCCAGTCCGGTGGGAGCGGCGTCCCGTCCGGGAGCGTGGACTCGATCACCCCGTGCCGGTACTCGTGGACCGCGGTGCCGAGCTCCGCGCCGTCCCCGACGCGGACCACCAGGGCCCGGCCCGACAGCGTTCCGAAGTCGACCCCGACGACGTACCGGTCCCCCGATCCGGTCACTCCCACCACCTCCGCCTGCCTGTGCCGTGGCTCACATTGTTAGCGCTCACATTGGTGGCGGTCAAGGCGTCGACGCAACAGTTCGGTAACCGGCAGGGTCGTTGCCGGGAAGCGCGGTTCGGGGCTCTGCCCACGATCCGTCCGGCGTGCGGGCGCGACGGCCTCGGCGGCGAACACCACGAACCGAGCGATCACCAGCCACGGGAGATCAAGCCCTGTTAGCGGTCACAGCGTCGGCACAACGGACGTGGGCCCGGCCCACCGCGGGCGGTCAGGCCGGCGGGGCGGCGACGCTGTCGCGGGAGACGAGGCTCGGCGCGATGGTCCGCCGCAACTCACCGACCGCGCCGGACTCGATCTGGGCGAGCAGCAGATCCAGACTGGCCCGGGCCACCGCGACGAAGTCCGGCCGCACCGTGGTCAACGGCGGAATGAAAAACGCCGCCTCCGGCACATCGTCGAAACCCACCACACTGATCTCCGCCGGCACCCGACGGCCGTGCTCATGCAACGCCCGCAGCACACCCAACGCGAGGTGGTCGTTGGCGGTGAACACCGCCGTCACCTCAGGCATCCGCGCCAACACCTGCCCACACCGGTAACCCGACGCCGCCGACCAGTCCCCCGCCACCAACGGCGGCACCTCAGCACCCGCCACCCGCAGCGCCTCCCGCCACCCCTCGATCCGCCCCGCACTGTCGAACCAGTCCGCCGGCCCGGACACGTGCCACACCGTGCGGTGACCGGCCTGCAGCAGGTGCCGCGTGGCCGCCCGCGCCCCCGCTACCTGATCCACCGTCACCAGCGGCACCGGCCGACGCGGGTCGCCGTCGACGGTCACCAGGGGAACGTCCTTCGGCAGGTGTTCCAGCGCCTCACCGGCGGACTCGACGGGAGCGATCACCACAATGCCGGCCACCCGATGGGCGAGATGCCGCTCCACGGCGGCGGAGATGGAAACCCGGTCCAGATCCCGCACACTGCCCACCGTGACCGCGAAACCCTCCTCCGCCGCGGTCTGCTCCAACGCCGCCAACAACGACGCCGGCCCATACAACGTCGTGTTCTGCGCCACCACACCAATCACCTGCGACCGACCCGTCACCAACGCCCGAGCCGCCCGATTCGGCCGATAACCCAACTCCACAATCGCCGC
>NZ_JBEXYR010000038.1:1485-3266 GCF_040631005.1 Micromonospora sp. NPDC005707 | reverse complement strand
GTCGGGTTGTGGGTTGGTCGTTTGTTGAGAATTGCACAGTGGACGCGAGCATCTTTGTGGTCAAGTTGTCAAGGGCGAACGGTGGATGCCTTGGCACCAGGAGCCGATGAAGGACGTGGGAGGCCGCGATAGGCCTGGGGGAGCTGTCAACCAAGCTGTGATCCCAGGGTGTCCGAATGGGGAAACCCGGCACCAGTCATGTGGTGTCACCCACACCTGAACACATAGGGTGTGTGGAGGGAACGCGGGGAAGTGAAACATCTCAGTACCCGTAGGAAGAGAAAACAACAAGTGATTCCGTGAGTAGTGGCGAGCGAAAGCGGATTGAGGCTAAACCGGCTGCGTGTGATACCTGTCAGGGGTTGCGTGGTCGGGGTTGTGGGACCCTGCTGAGTGTGCTGACACACGCTCGAGAAGTTACAAAGTCAGTGGCTAGTCGAACAGTCTGGAAAGGCTGACCGTAGACGGTGATAGTCCGGTAGGTGAAAGTTGCTGACCTTCTGTGGGTGTTCCCGAGTAGCGGCGGACCCCTGAAATCTGCCGTGAATCTGCCAGGACCACCTGGTAAGCCTAAATACTTCCTGGTGACCGATAGCGGACGAGTACCGTGAGGGAATGGTGAAAAGTACCCCGGGAGGGGAGTGAAATAGTACCTGAAACCGTTCGCCTACAATCCGTCGGAGCCTTGCGGGGTGACGGCGTGCCTTTTGAAGAATGAGCCTGCGAGTTAGTGGCATGTGGCGAGGTTAACCCGTGTGGGGGAGCCGTAGCGAAAGCGAGTCTGAATAGGGCGTATTCAGTCGCATGCTCTAGACCCGAAGCGGAGTGATCTAGCCATGGGCAGGCTGAAGCGCGGGTAAGACCGCGTGGAGGGCCGAACCCACCAACGTTGAAAAGTTGGGGGATGACCTGTGGTTAGGGGTGAAAGGCCAATCAAACTCCGTGATAGCTGGTTCTCCCCGAAATGCATTTAGGTGCAGCGTCGCGTGTTTCTTGCCGGAGGTAGAGCACTGGATGGTCTAGGGGGCCCACAAGCTTACCGAAATCAGCCAAACTCCGAATGCCGGTAAGTGAGAGCGCGGCAGTGAGACTGCGGGGGATAAGCTTCGTAGTCGAGAGGGAAACAGCCCAGATCACCAGCTAAGGCCCCTAAGCGTGTGCTAAGTGGAAAAGGATGTGGGGTCGCATAGACAACCAGGAGGTTGGCTTAGAAGCAGCCACCCTTTAAAGAGTGCGTAATAGCTCACTGGTCAAGTGGTTCCGCGCCGACAATGTAGCGGGGCTCAAGCACACCGCCGAAGCTGTGGCATTCACATTTTAACCTCGCTTGGACTTGATTCCTTGTGCAGGTGTGTGGATGGGTAGGGGAGCGTCGTGCCGCGAGTGAAGCAACGGGGTGACCTAGTTGTGGACGCGGCACGAGTGAGAATGCAGGCATGAGTAGCGAAAGAAGGGTGAGAAACCCTTCCGCCGGATGACCAAGGGTTCCAGGGCCAGGCTAATCCGCCCTGGGTGAGTCGGGACCTAAGGCGAGGCCGAGAGGCGTAGTCGATGGACAACGGGTTGATATTCCCGTACCCGCGAAAGAGCGACCCTGACGAACCTCGTTGTGCTAACCACCCGAACCTCGGGAGGTCTTCGGACCGAACGAGGCGAGCGTGGGAACCTGGCGGGTAGTAGTCAAGCGATGGGGTGACGCAGGAAGGTAGCTGAGCCCGGCCGGTGGTTGTGCCGGGGTAAGCGTGTAGGCCGTGCCGTAGGCAAATCCGCGGCGCATTAAG
>NZ_JBEXYR010000038.1:0-1392 GCF_040631005.1 Micromonospora sp. NPDC005707 | reverse complement strand
ATGAAGGCTGAGACGTGATGCCGAGCCGATTCAGGTGAAGTCAGTGATCCTATGCTGCCGAGAAAAGCCTCTAGCGAGTTCTTAGCGGCCCGTACCCCAAACCGACACAGGTGGTCAGGTAGAGAATACCGAGGCGATCGGGCGAACTGTGGTTAAGGAACTCGGCAAATTGCCCCCGTAACTTAGGGAGAAGGGGGGCCGGAGACGTGAAGCCCCGCGCGGGTGGAGCGTTGTATGGCCGCAGAGAGCAGGGGGAAGCGACTGTTTACTAAAAACACAGGTCCATGCGAAGAAGTAATTCGATGTATATGGACTGACGCCTGCCCGGTGCTGGAACGTTAAGGGGACCTGTTAGCTCTTCGGGGCGAAGCGGAGAACTTAAGCGCCAGTAAACGGCGGTGGTAACTATAACCATCCTAAGGTAGCGAAATTCCTTGTCGGGTAAGTTCCGACCTGCACGAATGGCGTAACGACTTCCCCACTGTCTCAACCACAGGCCCGGCGAAATTGCACTACGAGTAAAGATGCTCGTTACGCGCGGCAGGACGGAAAGACCCCGGGACCTTTACTATAGCTTGACATTGGTACTTGAGTTAGCTTGTGTAGGATAGGTGGGAGCCGGTGAAGTCCATACGCCAGTATGGGTGGAGGCAATCTTGAAATACCACTCTGGTTGATTTGGGTATCTAACTTCGGACCGTTATCCGGTTCAGGGACAGTGTCTGGTGGGTAGTTTAACTGGGGCGGTTGCCTCCTAAAGGGTAACGGAGGCGCCCAAAGGTTCCCTCAGCCTGGTTGGCAATCAGGTGTTGAGTGCAAGTGCACAAGGGAGCTTGACTGTGAGACTGACAGGTCGAGCAGGGACGAAAGTCGGGACTAGTGATCCGGCACTGGCATGTGGAAGCGGTGTCGCTCAACGGATAAAAGGTACCCCGGGGATAACAGGCTGATCTTCCCCAAGAGTCCATATCGACGGGATGGTTTGGCACCTCGATGTCGGCTCGTCGCATCCTGGGGCTGTAGCAGGTCCCAAGGGTTGGGCTGTTCGCCCATTAAAGCGGTACGCGAGCTGGGTTTAGAACGTCGTGAGACAGTTCGGTCCCTATCCGCCGTGCGCGTAGGATACTTGAGAAGGGCTGTCCCTAGTACGAGAGGACCGGGACGGACGAACCTCTGGTGTGCCAGTTGTCCCGCCAGGGGCACGGCTGGTTAGCTACGTTCGGAAGGGATAACCGCTGAAAGCATCTAAGCGGGAAGCTCGCTTCAAGATGAGGTATCCCACCCACTTTGTGGGGTAAGGCCCCCAGCTAGACGACTGGGTTGATAGGCCGGAAATGTAAGCCCGGTAACGGGTTCAGTTGACCGGTACTAATAGGCCGAGGACTTGACTAC
>NZ_JBEXYR010000037.1:0-6894 GCF_040631005.1 Micromonospora sp. NPDC005707 | reverse complement strand
ACCCACGGCCTCCCCGCCACCGCCCTCGCCTGGGGCTACTGGCACCAAACCACCGGCATGACCGACCACCTCACCACCACCGACCAACACCGGCTTGCACGCACCGGACTCCTCCCCATGCCCACCGACCACGCCCACGCCCTACTCGACGCCGCCCTGGCGTCGGGGCAGCCGGCGGCCGTACCGATGCGGCTGGACCTCGTCGCCCTGCGCGGCGGGACGGTCCCGGCGTTGCTGCGCGGCCTGGTCCGGCCGGCCGCCCCACGGGCGGCGGCCGGCGCGGCCACCGACTCCGGGCTCACCGGCCGGCTCGCGGCGCTGGACGACGCGGGGCGCCGGGAGATGCTGCTCGGCGTGGTCCGCGGTCAGGTCGCCGCGGTCCTCGGGCACGGCGTCCCGGAGACGATCGACCCGCAGCGGGCGTTCAAGGAGTTGGGCTTCGACTCGCTCACCGCCGTCGAGCTGCGCAACCGGCTCAACGCCGCCACCGGGCTGCGGCTGCCGGCCACGCTGATCTTCGACCACCCGACCGCGTACGCCCTGGCGGGCGAGCTGCTGGCCCGGCTGCTGCCCGACCAGGCGGCGACCGGCCACGCCCCGCTGCCGGCGGCGCGACCGGTCGACGAGCCGGTCGCCATCGTCGGGATGGCCTGCCGGTTCCCCGGTGAGGTACGCGATCCGCAAGAACTCTGGCGGCTGCTGGTGGAGCGCGGGGATGCCATGTCGGACTTCCCCACCAACCGCGGCTGGGACCTGGACGGCCTGTACGACCCGGACCCCGACCACGCCGGCACCGTCTACACCCGCGTCGCCGGTTTCCTGCACGGGGCGGACCGCTTCGACGCCGAGTTCTTCGGCATCAGCCCCCGGGAGGCCCTGGCCACCGACCCGCAGCAGCGGCTGCTGCTGGAGACCGCGTGGGAGGCCCTGGAGCGCGCCGGCATCGACCCGACGTCGCTGAAGACCACGCCGACGGGTGTCTTCACCGGTGTCATGTACAACGACTACGCCAGCCGGCTGCATAAGCACACACCGGAGGGCTACGAGGGGTACCTCGGCAACGGCAGCGCGCCCAGTGTCGCCTCCGGGCGGCTGGCGTACACGCTGGGCCTGGAGGGGCCGGCGATCACCGTGGACACGGCCTGCTCGTCGTCGCTGGTCGCCACCCACCTGGCCATCCAGGCGCTCCGCAACGGCGAGTGCACGCTCGCGCTGGCCGGTGGCGTCAGCGTGATGGCGACCCCGCACTCGCTGCTGGAGTTCAGCCGGCAGCGGGGGCTCGCGCCGGACGGGCACTGCAAGCCCTTCGCCGACGGTGCGGACGGCACGGCCCTCTCCGAGGGCGCCGGCCTGCTGCTGCTCGAACGGCTCTCCGACGCCCGCCGCCACGGCCACCCGGTGCTCGCGGTGATCCGCGGATCGGCGGTCAACCAGGACGGCGCCAGCAACGGGTTGACCGCCCCCAACGGGCCGTCGCAGCAGCGGGTCATCCGCCAGGCGCTGGCCAACGCCGGCCTCACCCCCACCGACGTCGACGCCGTCGAAGCCCACGGCACGGGTACGACCCTCGGTGATCCCATCGAGGCCCAGGCCCTGCTGGCCACGTACGGGCAGGACCGCGACGAGCCGTTGTGGCTCGGGTCGATCAAGTCGAACATCGGCCACACCCAGGCCGCCGCCGGCGTCGCCGGGATCATCAAGATGGTCCTGGCGCTGCGGCACCGGCTGCTCCCGCCGAGCCTGCACGCCGACACGCCCAGCAGCCACGTCGACTGGGACGCGGGCGAGGTCGCCCTGCTGGCCGAGGCGCAGCCGTGGCCGGCTCGCGCGGACCGGCCGCGCCGGGCCGGCGTCTCCTCGTTCGGCATCAGCGGCACCAACGCCCACCTCATCCTGGAGGAGGCGCCCGCCGAGGGGGCGCGTCCGCCGGCCGCCGCGCCGGCATCCGGCCCGCTGCCGTGGCTGCTGTCGGCGAAGACGCCGGCCGCGCTGCGCGCCCAGGCCGCCCGGCTGGCCGCGCACCTCGACGAACACCCCGAGCTGGAACCGGCCACCATCGCGCACGCCCTCGCCACCACCCGGGCCACGTTCACCCACCGGGCGGCGATCGTCCCGCCGCCCGGCAGACCCGACAACGAGCCGCACACCGCCGCCGACCTCATCGCCGCGTTGCGCGCCCTGGCCACCGGCGCCTCCCACACCGGTCTGGTCCGGACGCCCGCCGAGGAGCAGCAGCAGACCGGCGCGGGGAAGGTGGCGTTCCTGTTCACCGGCCAGGGTGCCCAGCACCCGGGCATGACCGCCGACCTGTACGCCCGTTTCCCGGTCTACGCCGCCGCCCTCGACGAGGTCTGCGCCGCCCTCGATCCGCACCTGGACCACCCGCTGCGGGAGGTCATGTGCGGCGAGCACACCGACCTGCTCGGACAGACCCGCTACACCCAGCCGGCCCTGTTCGCGGCGGAGACCGCCATGGTCCGGCTCCTCGACAGCTTCGGCGTCCGACCGGACCACCTCATCGGGCACTCCATCGGCGAACTCACCGCGGCGCACATCGCCGGCGTCCTCGACCTTGACCACGCCGCACGCCTCGTCGCCACCCGGGCCCGACTCATGCATCACATGCCACGCGGGGCCATGCTCGCCGTCACCGCACCCCTGGACCGCATCCAACCGATCCTCAACACTCACCCCGACGTGAGCCTGGCCGGGCACAACAGCCCCACCTCACTCGTCCTCGCCGGCAACACCGACACCATCGACACCCTCGCCGCCCAGCTGACCGAGCAGGGAGTGCGAGCGCGGAAGCTGCACGTCGCCCACGCCTTCCACTCGGCCCACACCGACCCGATCCTCGACGACTTCCGGGAAGCAGCCGCGCAGATCACCTACCGGCCGGCGGCGCTGCCCATCGTGTCCAACCTGACCGGACAGCTCGCCACCGACGAACAACTGTCCGACCCCGACTACTGGACCCGCCACATCCGCGAAACCGTCGACTACAACGCCGGCACCAGAACCCTGCACGACCTGGGCGTCACCCACTACATCGAAGTCGGACCCGACGCGACGCTGAGCACCCTCACCCAGGAAACCGTCACCGGCATCACCGCCATCGCCACCCAGCAGCGCAAACAGGACGGCACCACAACGCTGCTCACCGCCCTGGCCACCGCCCACACCACCGGCGTCGACGTGGACTGGGCACCCCTGCTCCCCAGCGGACCCGCACCCACCGTCCCGCTGCCCACCTACGCCTTCCAGGAGCAGCGGTACTGGCTGCACGCCGACGCCGCCGTCGGTGAGGCGGAGGACCTCGGTCTCAGCAGCGCCGGGCATCCCCTCCTCGGCGCCGCCATCGAACTCCCCCACGACCAGGGGCACCTCTTCACCGCCCAGCTCTCCGCCGCGGCGCACCCGTGGATCGGGGACCACACCGTCGGCGGCGCGCACCTGCTGCCCGGCACGGCGTTCGTGGACATCGCCCTGCACGCCGGCGCGCACACCGGGCACCCGTACCTGCACGAGCTGACCATCGAGGCGCCGCTGGCGCTCGACGGCGGCACCCCCGTACGGCTCCAGGTCGAGGTCGGCGCCGCGGACGACGCCGGGTTGCGGCCGCTGACCGTACGCTCCCGCGCCGCGCGCACCGAGGGTGACTGGACCCGGCACGCCACCGGCACGCTGAGCGCGGTCGCGCCCGCGCCGGCCACCCCCGAACCGGCCTGGCCGCCGGCCGGCGCCGTCGAGGTCGACGTGGACGGCCTCTACGCCGACCTGGCGGCCTCCGGCCTCAACTACGGGCCGGTGTTCCAGGGCGTGCAGCGGGCCTGGCGCGCCGGGAACACCATCCACGCCGAGCTGAGCCTGCCGGAGGGCATCGACACCGGCGGGTACGGCGTCCACCCGGCGCTGCTGGACGCGGCACTGCACACCATGGCCTTCCTCGACCCGGTGGACGGTGTCCGCGCCTGGCTGCCGTTCTCCTGGGCGGGCGCCGCGCTGCACGCCCCGGCGGGCGGCTCGCTGCGGATCCGGCTGAGCCGCACCGGTCCGGAGCGCGTCAGCCTCGACGCCGTCGACGGGGCCGGCACACCGGTGCTCACCGTCACCTCGCTGGCCGTCCGGCCGCTCCCCGCCGACCTGGCCGGCACCGCGCGACCGGCGCCGGTGTACCTGCTGGACTGGGTGCCACTGGCCGATCCGGCCCCGGCGGCCGGCACGTACCCGACGGTCGGCCCGGCGGCCCTGGAAGCGGCGCTCGCCGACGGGACCATGCCCACCGGCACGGTGCTGCTGCGGCCGGACCCGGTCGACGGCGACGTGCCCGCCGGAACGCACCGGACGGTGGAGCAGGTGCTCGCGGCGGTGCGCGGCTGGCTCGACGCCGGCGACGGCACCGGCCGGCTGGTGGTGCTCACCCGCGGCGCGGTCGCCGTCGGGGACGGCGACGACGTACCCGACCTGCCCGGCGCGGCGCTCTGGGGCCTGGTCCGGGCGGCACAGAGCGAGCACCCGGACCGGCTGCTCCTGCTCGACCACGACGACGACCCGCGTACCCTCGCCGCCCTGCCCGCGGTGGTCGACGCCGCGGTCGCCGACGGCGAGCCACAGCTCGCGGTGCGGGGCGGCGTGGCCGCGGTGCCGCGGCTGGTGCGCGGCCCGGCGGCCGACGCCCCGCCGGTCACGCTCGACCCGGCCGGCACGGTGCTGGTCACCGGCGGCACGGGCACCCTCGGCGGGCTGCTCGCCGGTCACCTGGTCGGCCGGTACGGGGTGCGGCGGCTGCTGCTGGCCAGCCGGCGCGGCCCGGACGCCCCCGGCGTCGTGGACCTCATCGCGCGGCTGGCCGCCCTGGGCGCGGAGGTCGAGGTGACCGCCTGCGACCTCGGCGACCCGGCGGCGGTCCGCGCCCTGGTCACCGGGGTCGATCCCCGGCACCCGCTGACCGCGGTGTTCCATACCGCCGGGGTGGTCGACGACGCGACGCTGCACACGCTGACCCCGGAACGGCTCCATGCCGTGCTCACGCCGAAGGTGGACGCGGCCTGGCAACTGCACCAGGCCACCAGGGACCTGCCGCTGGCCGCGTTCGTGCTCTACTCGTCGGCGGCGGGCATCCTCGGCGGCGCCGGCCAGGCCAACTACGCCGCCGCCAACACGTTCCTCGACGCGCTGGCCGGGCACCGGCGGGCCCGGGGCCTGCCCGGCACCGCCGTCGCCTGGGGCCTCTGGGCGGAGTCCAGCGGCATGACCGGCGGGCTGGACGACGCGGACCGGGCCCGAATGGCCCGCGCCGGCATCCGCCCGCTGGACAGCGCCGCCGCGCTGGCCGCGCTGGACGTGGCGCTGGCGCAGGACCACGCCGTGGTCGTACCCGTCGGGTTGGACCTGCGTGGCCTGCGCGGCCCGGACGTGCCGGCGGTGCTCCGGGGTCTGGTCCGCACGCCGGCACGGCGTCCGGCCGCCGTGGCCGCGACGCCCGCCGCGGCCGGCCAACTGGCCGCGCTGCCCGGCCCGCAGCGCGACCGGTTCCTGCTGGATCTGGTACGCCAGCAGGTGGCCGGGGTGCTCGGACACGCCACCCCGGCGACGGTGCAGTTGCGGCGCGGCTTCATCGAGATGGGCTTCGACTCGCTGACCGCGGTCGAGCTGCGCAACCGGCTCAACGCGGCCACCGGGCTGCAACTGCCCACCACGCTGGTCTTCGACCACCCGACGCCGATCGCGCTGGTCGACCACCTCAAGGCGGAGCTGGCGCCGGACCCGGCGGCGGTGTTCGCGCCACTGCTGACCGAACTCGACCGGTTGGCCACCGCCGCCGACGAGCTACCCACCGGGTCCGACCACCACCGGGACGTGGTCGCCCGGCTCCAGGACCTGCTCGGCCGGCTCACCGGCACGCCGCCGCAGGCGACGGACGGCGGATCCGCCGGCACCGACCTGGACGCCGCGACCGACGACGAGATCTTCAGCCTCATCGACAACGGGCTTTAGGGGTTTGACACCATGAGCAACGAAGCCAAGCTGCGCGAATACCTGAAGCGGGCCACCGCCGAGCTGCAGCAGACGCGGCAGCGTCTGGTCGATGTGGAGGCGGTGGCGCGGGAGCCGATCGCGGTGGTGGGGATGGCCTGCCGGTTGCCCGGTGGGGTGCGGTCACCGGAGGAGTTGTGGCGGCTGCTGGCCGACGGCCGGGACGCGATCTCCGGGTTCCCCACCGACCGGGGCTGGGACGTCGAGGCGTTGTACGACCCGGACCCGGACGCGGCCGGGCACACGTACGTCCGCGAGGGCGGGTTCCTGCACGACGCGACCCTGTTCGACCCGACCCCGTTCGGGCTCAACCCGCGCGAGGCCCTGGCGGCGGACCCGCAGCAGCGGCTGCTGCTGGAGACGGC
The DNA here is from genome assembly GCF_040631005.1 of Micromonospora sp. NPDC005707. NCBI lineage: Bacteria > Bacillati > Actinomycetota > Actinomycetes > Micromonosporales > Micromonosporaceae > Micromonospora > Micromonospora sp. NPDC005707. Next base: position 493 of record NZ_JBEXYR010000037.1, on the reverse strand, counting down.
GTGGGAGGCGTTCGAGCGAGCCGGCCTCGACCCCACCGGCGTCCGCGGCAGCGCCACCGGTGTCTTCGTGGGCGTCATGTACGACGACTACGCGTCCCGGCTGGAGCACGCCCCGCCGGCCGGCTTCGAGGGGCTGATCGGCAGCGGCAGCGCGCCGAGCATCGCCTCCGGGCGGGTCGCGTACACGTTCGGCCTCGAAGGTCCGGCGATCACCGTGGACACCGCCTGCTCCTCCTCCCTGGTCTCCGTGCACCTGGCCGCGCAGTCACTGCGCAAGGGCGAGTGCGAGATGGCCCTCGCCGGTGGCGCGACCGTGATGGCGACGCCGAAGGCCTTCACCCAGTTCAGCCGGCAGCGGGCGCTGTCACCCACCGGCCGGTGCCGGGCATTCGCCGACTCCGCCGACGGCACCGTCTGGGGCGAAGGCGTCGGGCTGCTCCTGCTCACCCGACTGTCCTACGCCCACGAACACCACCTACCCATCCACGCCCTC
>NZ_JBEXYR010000036.1:0-6958 GCF_040631005.1 Micromonospora sp. NPDC005707 | reverse complement strand
ACCCACGGCCTCCCCGCCACCGCCCTCGCCTGGGGCTACTGGCACCAAACCACCGGCATGACCGACCACCTCACCACCACCGACCAACACCGGCTCGCACGCACCGGACTCCTCCCCATGCCCACCGACCACGCCCACGCCCTACTCGACGCCGCCCTGGCAGGCGGCGAGCCGGCGCTGGTGCCGGTCGCCCTCCACCTGGCCGCCCTGCGCACCGGTCCGGTGCCGGCGATCCTGCGGGGCCTGCTGCCCGAGTCCCGCCGCCCGGCGGCCCCCCAGGTGGCGCTGGCCGACCGGCTCGGCGCACTGGCGGAGCCCGAGCGGCTGCCCTACCTGCTCGGGCTGGTACGTGAGCAGATCGCGACCGTGCTCGGGCACACCGATCCGCAGGCCGTCGAGCCGCAGCGCACGTTCAAGGACCTCGGGTTCGACTCGCTCACCGCCGTCGAGCTGCGCAACCGGCTCAACGCCGCCACCGGGCTGCGGCTCCCGGCCACGCTGGTCTTCGACCACCCCACGGCGGACGCCCTGGCCACGTACCTGCTTGCCCGGATCCCGGTGACCGGGGACGGCCGCCCCGGGGACGTGCTCGATGAACTCGCCCGGCTGGACCGGGTGCTGGCCGAGGCCACCCTCGACGAGGCCACCTTCCACGAGGTGCGGAACCGCCTGCAGCGGAGGTTGGCGCTGCTGGGCAAGCGGTGGGAGGCCGCCGAGGACGGCGATCTGGACGGCCGGATCCACACCGCGTCGACCACGGAGATCTTCGACTTCATCGACCAGGAGCTGGGCCGGAAGGTGGGGTGACGGTGGCGGGGGCGCGCAGGCCCCCGTACACGGTCAGGCCCGGGGTGTCGCCACCCCGGGCCTGATGTCGTCGTGCGGGACCTCCGGCTCAGCGGCGCACGGGCGGGTCCGCCCGCCCGGGGTCCTCACCGGAGGTGAGCCGCGTCGAGCCGGTGAGGGCGGCCCAGGCCCGCCGCTCCCGGCGGCTCAGCGGCGGCGCCGGCCGGTAGCCGGGACGAGGGTCGGGCGGGTACGGCCCGCCGTCAGGATCGCGGCGCGGTGCCGGGACCGTCGGGGGCGAGTTCCGCCCGGCCGGGCCCGCGGCGGGAGGAGCCCAGCCGGGCGGCGGGCCGCCGGCCGGTGTGGTCCAGCCGTCGGGCGGGCCCGCCACGATGCCGCCGGGCGACGCGGGCGGAACCCAGCCGCTCATCGTCACGGCGAAGTGGGGCAGGGCCGCCCAGTACTCGCGCCACCAGGCGCGCAGCGCCGACGAGACCCGGTTCGGGCGGCTCACTAGGCACGCTCGCCGGACACCTTGAAGCCGCCGAACTTGCCCGCCTTGACCTTGCCCGACAGCTCGGTGCCGTGCACGGCCAGGTGGAAGGTGACGGTCATCTTCAGGTGCGGCAGCTTGGCCTTGAACTGCAGGGCGTCGCCGTCGACCGTGCCGTCGAAGATCTCCGTCGACAGGTTCTGGCCGGTGTTGACCATCGTGCCGGTCACCGTTCCCGCGTCCTCCACGAGATCGACGGACACCTGCTGGCGACCCATCGGCGACTCGATCACCAGGTTCCACTTACCGTCCACGCTCATCGTGGGCCTCCAATTCGTGCCGGGCGACGGGTTCGACCGGGCGGCGTAGGGGGCCATCGTGCGGGACCGGGCCAAAGGCAGCTTGAAGCGCGCGTTGCGGTCGCGCGGAGGTCAGCCGGACCCGCGGCGGGCGCCCGCCGGGTGGGCCGTGCGGTGCGGCACGGTCGGGGTGGCCACGGGCACGGCGATGGCGGCGAGCACGAGGCCGTGCCGGGCGAGCCACCGGCCGGTGAAGCCGGTCAGCGGGCGGCCGTCGGCCAGGGTCGGCGGCGGCACCAGCAGCCGGGCCCGGAAGGCGCCGGCCGCGTCGAGCCTCACGTCGGCTTCCTCGAAGTCCAGCCAGCGCCCGGTCAGCGGGAACCAGGCCTTGTAGACCGACTCCTTGACGCTGAACAGCAGCCGGTCCCAGCACACCGCCGGGTCGTGCCGCAGCAGCTCGGCGACGCGCGCCCGCTCGCCGGGCAGGGAGATCGAGTCGAGCACCCCGGTGGGGAGCGGTTCGTTCGGCTCCGCGTCGATGCCGGCGCTGAGCAGGGTGCCGTCGCGGGCGGCGACGGCGGCCCGGTAGCCGGTGCAGTGGGTGATGCTGCCGACCGTGCCGTCCGGCCAGAGCGGTTCCCGGCGCGTTCCGGCCGGCAGTGCGACGGGGGGTACGCCCAGCTCGGCGAGGGCCCGGCGGGCGAGGTGCCGGCCGGTGGTGAACTCCCGGCGCCGCTTCTCCACCGCGCCGGCCACCAGCGCCTCCTCGGCCGGGAACAGTCGGGCGTCCGGCGGGTCCCCGTACGCCTCGGCCGCGGCGACCCCGGCCGGCAGCAGCTCGCCGATCACCGGACCGGCTCCGGCAGGAGCACCCGGCGCACCGGGCGGGGCGGGGTGGCGCGCCGCCGCCACTCGCGGGGGTAGCCCAGCGAGACCTCCTCGAAGCGCACACCGTCGTGGACGGTGGTGCGCGGGATGTGCAGGTGGCCGTAGACCACGGCGGCGGCGTGGTGGCGCAGGTGCCAGTCGGCGGTCAGGTCGGTGCCGCACCACTGCGCGAACTCGGGATAGCGCAGGATCCGGGTCGGTTCCCGGACCAGCGGGAAGTGGTTGATCAGCACGGTCGGGACGGCGGGGTCCAGCGCGGCCAGGCGGCGTCCGGTCTCGGCCACCCGGGCCCAGCACCAGGCCTCCCGGCTCGGGTACGGGTCGGGGTGCAGCAGCATCTCGTCGGTGCAGACCACACCGGCGGCGTACGCCCGCTCCAGCGAGTCGGCCTTCGTCGTGGCGCCCGGGGCCCGGAACGAGTAGTCGTAGAGCAGGAAGAGCGGCACGAGGGCCACCGGGCCGCCCGCGCCGGTCCAGATCAGGTAGTCGTCCTCCGGGGTGCGGATGCCCAGCTCGCGGCAGAGCCGCACCAGCTCCCGGTAGCGCGCCTCGCCGCGCAACTGCACCGGGTCCCCCCGGGGCGTCCACAGCTCGTGGTTGCCCGGCGCCCAGACCACCGTGGCGAACCGGCTGCTGAGCAGGGTGAGCGCCCACTCGACGTCGGCGAAGAGCTCGCCGACGTCGCCGGCGACGATCAGGCAGTCGTCGTCCGTCTCCGGACGCAGGCCGGCCACCACGTCGCGATTCTCCTGGTACGCGACGTGCAGGTCGCTGACCGCGAGCAGGTTGCCGGTGCGGGGTCGCCCCACGTCGTTCACCTCCCGGTGCTGTGGTGGGTCCCGACGCTAGTGACGGGGGTGCGACGCGCCAACCCCCTAGTCGCCCCTAACCGGCGCCGGGTCCCGCAGCAGCGTCTTCTGCACCTTGCCGAGCGCGTTGCGCGGCAGCCGGTCGACCAGGTGCACCCGGCGCGGTCGCTTGTGCACGGACAGGTGCCGGGCGACGAAGTCGATGAGCTGCTGCGGCTCGGCCCCGTCGGCCACCACGTACGCGGTGATCTCCTCGCCCAGGTCGGGGTGCGGGGCGCCGACCACGGCGGCCTCGGTGACCGCCGGGTGGGCCAGCAGCGCGTCCTCGACCTCGCCGGCGCCGACCCGGTAGCCGCCGGTCTTGATCAGGTCGATCGAGGCGCGCCCGACGATCCGGTGCCAGCCGTCGGGCCCGATCACCGCGATGTCGCCGGTGTCGAACCAGCCGTCCGGCATGGGCACCGGCTCCCGGTTGAGGTAGCCGCTGAACAGGGTCGGCCCGCGGACCTGGAGGCGGCCGATGGAGCTGCCGTCGGCCGGCACGGGCGTGCCCGCGTCGTCCACCAGGCGGGTCCGCACGCCGGCCAGCGGCAGCCCGACCTGGCCCGCACGGCGGTCGCCCGCGGCGCGTCCGCTGACGGTGATCAGCGTCTCGGTCATCCCGTACCGCTCCAGCGGCGGCTGGCCGCACCAGGCGGCGAGGCGGTGGAAGACCGGCACCGGCAGGGCGGCGCTGCCGGACACCAGCAGGCGGGCCGGGCGCAGCGCCCGGGCGGCGGCGGGGTCGGCGGCGATCCGGGACCACACGGTGGGGACGCCGAAGTAGAGCGAGCCGCCGGCGGCCGCGTACGCCTGCGGGGTGGGCCGCCCGGTGTGCACGAGCCGGCAGCCGATGCGCAGCGGGCCGAGCAGGCCTAGCACCAGACCGTGCACGTGGAACAGGGGCAGCCCGTGGACCAGCACGTCGTCGGCGGTCCACCGCCAGGCTTCGGCGAGGGCGTCGAGGCCGGCCGCGACGGCGGCGTGCGGGATCACCGCGCCCTTGGGCGCGCCGGTGGTGCCGCTGGTGTAGAGGATCAGGGCGGGCTGCTCCGGGCTGGGCGGCGCCCAGTCGACGTCGGCCCGGCCGGCCCGCTCGATGGGCAGCCCCGGCGGCTCGCCGTCGGCGGCCGGCTCCCGGTCGCCGGTGAGCAGCAGCGCCGCGCCGGAGTCGCGGAGGATGTGCCCCCGCTCGGCGGGGCCCGCGTCCGGCGGCACCGGGACGACCGGCACGCCGGCCAGCAGCCCGGCGACCACCGCGACGGCGGTGGTCACGGTGGGCTCCGCCCGGACCGCCACGGCCGGTGCGCCGCGGATGTCCCGGGCCACCGACCCGGCCCAGCCGAGCAGCTCCTGCCGGGACAGGTCCCGGCCGCGCAGGCGCAGCGCGGCCGGGTGGTCGGCGCCGGCGTGCAGGGCGTCGAGCAGCATGCGGATCAGGCTCCCTGGACGGCGGGCGCGGCGGGTCCACGCGCCACGGACGACACGCTACTCGGCGACCCGGGTGCGGCGGGTCCAGCGGAACACCACCGGCTCGCCGTCGGCCGGGACGACACCGTCGTGCTCGAAGTGCTCGTAGCCGCCGTTGTGCGCGAGCTTGACCTTCTGGTCGGTGGGGGCGAGCCGCTGCGACCGCCACTCCGGCGGCAGGTGCCGCGGTCCGCCCTCGAGGACGACGTCGATGAGCCGGGCTGCCTCTGCCGCCCGGCCGATGGCGTCGCGACCGTCGTACGGGGCGGGACAGGTGCTGGTGGGCTGCGAAATGTCAGTCATCACGAGAACCTTTCACCTCAATGTCGCCGCACCGCATTCGGCGGCGTCGGCGGCAATTCGCCGAATGTGTGGACCGGTGACGTGGACGTGTTTTCCCGGACGGGGACGAACCTCGAACGACGGTGGTCGAGCCGCGGGTAACGCGTGGTCAGCGGGCTGTCGGCGGCGGGGCGGACCGGATTCGTCCGACCCCGACCAGGGCTCAAGTTAGCCAGGTCACACAGCCCCGCCAACCCTTATCCGCACCCCTACCGGAAATGCTGGTCGGTCGATGGCCGCGCATTGCCGCGGCTTTAGTCCGCCGCCTCATGCTGGCGCGGGTGCGGCGACTGTCCGACCACATTTCCGGCGTCGATCGCCGCGTCCGCCGCGCTGAAGCTGAGGAGTGCGCATGACCGTCACCGTCGTGTCCCCCGCCGTCGGCGTCGAGGCGACCACCGATCCGCGGCATCCCCTGGTCCGGCTCGGCCAACTGTTCGACCCGGGCACCATGTCGGTGTTCCGACCCGCCGACGAGGCCGGGGTCGCGGTGGCGACCGGCCGGATCGCGGGCGCCCGTGCGGTGGCGTACTGCACCGACGCCTCCCGGATGGGGGGCGCGCTGGGGGCGTGCGGGGCCCGCAACATCGTCGAGGCGATCCACCTGGCCCTGCACCGGGGTTGCCCGGTCGTCGGGCTGTGGCACTCCGGGGGCGCGAAGCTCGCCGACGGCATCGAGTCGATGGACGGCGTCGGGCAGATGTTCGCCGCGATGATCCGCGCCTCGGGCCGGGTCCCGCAGCTCTCCGTCGTCCTCGGTCCCGCGGCCGGCGCGGCCGCGTACGGGCCCGCCCTGACCGACCTGGTCATCCTCTCCGCGACCAACGGCCGGCTCTTCGTCACCGGGCCGGACGTGGTCCGCCGGGTGACCGGCGAACAGGTCGACATGGAGACCCTCGGCGGCGCCGGGACGCACAGCTGGTCCTCCGGGGTGGCCCACGTCATCGCCGACTCCGAGGCCGACGCCTACCAGCGGGCCCGCCGGTTCACCGCGCTCCTCGCGCATCCCGGCGTCGTCGACCCCACCGCCGTCGCCGAGCCACGCGACCTGCGGGCGTTGCTGCCCGAGACGGCCCGCCGGGCGTACGACGTGCGACCGCTGGTCCGCGCCATCGTCGACCGGGACTTCGAGGAGTCGCAGCCCCGGTGGGCGCGCAACATCGTGACCGGGCTCGGCCGGTTGGGCGGGCGGGCCATCGGCGTGATCGCCAACAACCCGCTCCACAAGGGTGGCTGCCTGGACTCGCTGTCGGCCGAGAAGGCGTCGCGGTTCGTGCGGATGTGCGACTCGTTCGGGGTGCCGCTGCTGGTGATCGTGGACGTGCCGGGCTACCTCCCCGGGGTGGGCCAGGAGAGCGGCGGGGTGGTCCGGCGCGGCGCGAAGCTGCTGCACGCCTTCGGCGAGGCGGTGGTGCCCCGGGTCACGCTGATCACCCGCAAGTCGTACGGCGGCGCGTACATCGCCATGAACTCCCGCTCGCTCGGCGCCAGCGCGGTGCTGGCCTGGCCCGACGCCGAGGTGGCGGTGATGGGCGCGCAGGCGGCGGTGGAGGTCCTGCACCGCCGGGCGCTCGCCGCGGCCTCCGACGAGGAACGGCCGGCCCTGCTGGCCCGGCTCGTCGCCGCCCACGAGGTCGAGGCGGGCGGGCTGGACCGGGGGCTGTCGCTCGGTGTGGTCGACGAGATCATCGAGCCGGCGGACACCCGGCGCCGGGTGGCGGAGGCGATCGCGGCCGCGGCCCCCCCTCCCGGGCAACACGGCGACAACCCGGTGGGAGGCGCCGGGGACCCCCCCCCCGCGCCCGGCCGCCGGACCGACCCCCGCCGCGGCG
>NZ_JBEXYR010000035.1:0-13818 GCF_040631005.1 Micromonospora sp. NPDC005707 | reverse complement strand
TCCCCACCTCCCCCCCCCCCTCATGGGCTGCCGTGGGCTTGCCACTGGGCCCCCCGAAACTCCCCCCCCGGGGCGGGGGGGGGGGCCCCCCCCCCCCCCCCCCCCCGCGCCCGGTCGCGGAACGCCGCGACGCCGGTCGTCACTCCACCAGGACGGCGCTCGCATTACCCGGCCCGGCGCGGTTCATCCGTCGCCCGGTCGGCTGAGCGGTCACCGCCCCTCGGCGTCCGCCTTCGGGGAGGCCACCCGCGCGGCGGGATCCTCGACGCCCGGCTCGCCGCCGCCCGGGGCCACCATCCCGTCGTAGTTGTAGACGGTGCCGCCGTCGTGCTGCTTCGTCGTGCGGATGTAGCGGTGGATCATGCCGTCGATCTCGATCTCCAACAGGGCCTGGTCACCCGCGTCCTGGCTGCTGCTGTCCCGGGGACCGCCCACCAGGTACGCCTTCGTGTTCGTCTCCATGCGCCAGCCGTACCCGTGGCGGCTCGGGCGGAAACGGCGACCTCCACCGGCGGAGCCGGGCCGTTCACCGAGCCGGGGCGTGCTTCCGGCGCACCCGACCCGGTGAGCCGTTGCGCCGGCCCGGGCCTGCGGCCAGCATGACGGGATGGGCGCGTATCGATCAGCGTACGAGCGGAGCATCGCCGACCCGGCCGGCTTCTGGCGGGAGGCCGCGGCGGACATCGACTGGCACCGGGCACCGGAGCGGATCCTCGACGACGACGGCGCGCCGCTGTACCGCTGGTTCCCTGACGGCGTGCTGAGCACCTGCCACAACGCGCTGGACCGGCACGTGGCCGCCGGCCGGGGCGACCAGCCCGCGGTGATCCACGACAGTCCGGTCACCGGCACGGTCCGCACCCTCACCTACGCCGAGCTGCTCGCCGAGACCGCCCGGTTCGCCGGTGCGCTGCGCCGGCTCGGCGTCGGCCGGGGCGACCGGGTGCTGCTCTACCTGGCCATGGTGCCGGAGGCGGTGATCGCCATGCTGGCCTGCGCCCGGATCGGCGCGGTGCACTCGGTGGTCTTCGGCGGCTTCGCCGCCCACGAGCTGGCCGTCCGGATCGACGACGCGCGGCCGGCCGTGGTGGTCGCCACCTCCTGCGGCATCGAGGTGGACCGGGTGGTGCCGTACCACCCGATCCTCGCCGCCGCACTGGACGAGGCGACCCACGCCCCGGCGCACTGCGTGATCGTGCAGCGCCCCCAGGAGCCCGCTCCGCTGCTTCCCGGCCGCGACCTGGCCTGGGACGAGGTGATGGCCGACGCCGAACCGGTGGAGTGCGTGCCGGTCGCCGCCACCGACCCGCTCTACGTCCTCTACACCTCCGGCACGACCGGCCGGCCCAAGGGCGTGGTCCGGGACAACGGCGGGCACGCCGTGGCGCTGCGCTGGTCGATGCGGAACGTCTACGGGATCGAGCCGGGCGACGTCTTCTGGGCGGCCTCCGACGTGGGCTGGGTGGTCGGCCACTCCTACATCGTGTACGCGCCGCTGCTCACCGGCGCGACCACCGTGCTCTACGAGGGCAAGCCGGTCGGCACCCCGGACGCCGGGGCGTTCTGGCGGGTGGTCGCCCAACACCGGGTGGCCGCCCTGTTCACCGCGCCCACCGCGATCCGGGCGATCCGCCGGCAGGACCCGGACGGCGCGCTCCTGGCCGGGTACGACCTGAGCAGCCTGCGCACCCTCTTCCTGGCCGGCGAGCGGCTCGATCCGGACACCTGGGCGTGGGCTGGGGAGCGGCTCGGCGTGCCGGTGCTGGACAACTGGTGGCAGACCGAGACCGGCTGGCCGGTGGCGGCGAACCCGCGCGGCCTGGAACCGCTGCCGATCAAGCCCGGGTCCCCGTCGGTGCCCGTCCCCGGGTACGACGTCCGGGTGGTCGACGGCGGCGGCCGGGAGGTGCCGCCGGGCACCGACGGCTCGATCGTGATCCGGCTGCCCCTGCCGCCCGGCTGCCTGCCCACCCTGTGGGGCGACGACGAGCGCTACGTCCGCTCCTACCTGGCCGCCTTCCCGGGCTACTACCTGACCGGCGACGGCGGCCGGTTCGACGACGACGGCTACCTCTACGTGATGGGCCGCACCGACGACGTGATCAACGTGGCCGGGCACCGGCTCTCCACCGGGGCGATGGAGGAGGTGCTGGCGGCGCACCCGGCGGTCGCCGAGTGCGCGGTCATCGGTGTGGCCGACCCGCTCAAGGGGCAGGTGCCCAGCGGGTACGTGGTGCTCAAGGCCGGCGCCGGGGCGGACCCGGACGCGCTCGCCGGCGAGCTGGTCGCCCTGGTGCGGCAGCGGATCGGGCCGGTGGCCGCGTTCCGCCGGGTGACCGTGGTGCCGGCGCTGCCCAAGACCCGCTCCGGCAAGATCCTCCGTCGGACCATGCGCGGGCTGGTCGAGGGCCGGGACGAGCCGGTGCCGCCGACCATCGAGGACCCGGCGGCGCTGGCGGTCTTCCGCGACCTCGGGGCTACTCCTTGACGAAGCGGTGGATGACGAAGTCCTTCTCGGAGCCGCAGGCGATGACCTCGGTGTTCCACGAGCAGGAGTCGCCCCGCACGTCCTTCAGCTCGCCGAGCGGGGCCATCTTGCCCGACCCGGCGCCCACCCCGGCCACGCTGCGGTCGTCCACCCCGCTGCTCAGCGGGTCGGCGAAGAGCAGCAGGTTGCCGGCGTCGACCCGGACGGCCACCCCTTCCTCGTCGTCGAGCACCCGCGTGCCGTCCGCCGCGAAGAGCGTCGCCGCCGGCTCCGGGTAGATCCGCCGGGCCAGCACCCGCTCGCCCACCGGCACGAGCTGCGTCATCCCGGGCGCTGCCCAGTGCTTGACGCCCTGGCCCTCCCCGGCGGCCACCACCTCCGCGGTCTTGTCGTCGGAGCCGGTCACCTCCAGCAGGCAGGCCCGGTGCTCCCCGCAGGGCGCCAGCGCCTTGGCCCGCCGGTCGTCGTCCTCGGCCCGGTAGAGCACGCTCGGCTGCGCCTGCTTCCCCAGGTCGTACGCGAGCAGCCGCCCGTCGTCGTCCGCCACGTAGAGCCGGTCCTCGTGGGCGGCCACCAGGTCGTCCGGCTCGGCCACCGCCTTCCACCGGCGGATCTCACCACCGGAGCTGAGGTCGATCAGCCGGACCGACTCGTCCGCGCTCACCTGCACGAGCTGCTCGACCGGGCCCTGCTCCGGGTCGCGGGGCGAGCCGTCGCCGTACCCGGGGCCGGACACCGCCTCGTCGGTGGTCACCGGGTGCACGCTGTTGCGGGTGTTGCGGTACTGGTCGGTCACGTCGAGCTGCTCCCAGCGCTCGGTGCCCGTGCGCAGGTCGAGGCCGACCAGGCGATTCCGCTCGTGGTCGGTGAGCGCCACCACGTCCTTGCCGACGAACATCTCGTCGTCCCCGCGCACGGTGTGCTGCCAGCGCGGCTTCCCGGACCCACCGTCGAGCAGCTCGAGCTGCCGCGAGGTGCTGCTGCCCGCGGCGTCCGCGAGCAGCGCCACCGCGCCGGGCAACGCGACCACGCCGGCCCACTGGTCGGCCGTGGTTGCGCTCTCCCCGTGCCACAGCTCCTTGCCGCTGCCAGCCTCGACGGCCACCACCGCCAGCCGTTTGTCCTCGCGCGGATAGGCCAGGTAGGCCCGGTCGCCCGCGACCGCCGTGAACATCTCCACCGGCCGCTCGGTGGCACCCGCGACCCGGATGCCCTTGCCGAACGCCGCGAAGTCCAGCTCCGGGTGGCGGTCCCGGGTGAGGTAGAGGACGCTCGCCGTGACCACCCCGGCCAGGGCGGCCACCGCGCCGACCGAGATCCAGAGGGCTCGCCGCCGCCGGCCCCTGCCGGACCGGAACCCCGGCGTCCCGTTCCCGGGTACGCCGGGCCAGCCCGGCGGCCCGCCCGGCTGGTGCGGGATCCCGGGCCCGTGCGCGGGTACGCCCGCCGGCGAGCCGTACGGCGGCAGGGCAGGGTCCGGCGTACCCGGGGCGGGTGAGTGCGGGGCGACGGCCGTGCCGTTGGGCCCGGCGGCGAGCGGCGTGCCGGCGGCGGCCGGATGCGGCGGTCGCGCGGCGACGGTGGTGCCGTCCGGGGCCGGCGCGCTGCCGGCCGGGAGGACGGGAGTCTGCTGGTCGGCGGCGGGTGGCATCCCGGCGGGCAGCGTGCCGGCGGGGCCGAGACCGGGCAGGGTGCCGGCCGGGCTGGCGTCCCGGGTCGCTGCGGCCGGCGCACCGGCGGGCGCCGCCCCGACGGGGGCCAGCGGCAACGGCGGGGTGGCCGGCCGGTTCCGCCGCAGCGGCAGGTCGGTCAGCGCACCCTCGGCGACGGGAAGCTCGGGCTGCTCCAGCACGGTCGGCGCGATGCCCAGCTCGGCGTGGAGCAGCCGCGCCACCAGCGGGATCCGGGACGAGCCGCCCACCAGGAACAGCCCGGCCAGCCGCTCCGGGGTCAGCCCGGCCGCGGCGATCACCCGCCGGGTCTCGGCGACCGCCCGCCGCAGCAGCGGGGTGGCCACCCCCTCCAGCTCCGCCCGGGTCAGCGACACGGCGGCCGGGACACCGGGCACCGCCACCGGGGCCGCCGTGGCGCGGGACAGCATCTCCTTCGCGCCCCGGACGTGCTCGACGAACTGCAGCCGCTCCCGCCACTGCGTGGTGTCGGCCGGCTCGCTCAGCCGCGCCCACTGCGCGGGGTGCGTGGCGGCGACCCGCTCACCGACCAGCGCGAGCAGGGCGGCGTCCAGGTCCAGCCCGCCCAGGTCGTCGAGGCCGCCGCAGGAGATCACCGTGAAGCCGGAGTCACCCCACGGGTCCGCGCCCTCGTTGCGGACCACGGCGACGTCCAGCGTCCCGCCGCCGAAGTCGAAGACGGCCACCGACTCACCCACCGGAACCGGCCGGCTCAGCACCTCGGTGTAGTAGCGCGCCGCCGCGACCGGCTCGCGCAGCAGCCGGGTCCCGGGCGGGATGGGGCCGGAGAGGGTGTGCTCGGCCGCCGACGGCCAGCCGGCCAGGGCGAGCGCCTCGGCGAGCACCTGCCGACGGCCGGCGTCCCAGGTGGCCGGGCAGGTGACCACCGCGGGCGGCAGGAACCCGAGCGCACCGACGGCGGCCTCGCCCACCGCGCGCAGCACCGCGCCCAGCAGTTCGGCCGGCGCGTGCCGGCGGTCGCCGAGCGTCACCTCCGCCTCGTCGACGCGGCGCTTCGGGTTCGGCTCGTAGCGGTCCGGGTCGGCGTGGGCGAGCCGCAGCGCGTCCCGCCCGACGTGCAGGCGCCCGTCGGTGTCGGCGTACACACCGGACGGAAGGATCGGCCCACCCTCCACCAGCAACGGGCGGGTACGCCCGTCCGGCCAGCGCAGCACGGCCACCGTGTTCGAGGTGCCGAGGTCCACGCCGAGGGCGAAACCGTCCCGCTGGCCTGACATCCTTCGCTACCTCCACCCGACGAGGGGATGTCCGGCCCCGCATCGTACGCAGCCCTCGCCGCCCGTCGATGCCCGGCGCGGCCGACGCCGGGCCGCCGGGACGGCATGCAGGTGACCGACCCCGACAACGGGCCAGATGAATTTCCCACGGGACCCCGCAGGTCGCCGTGCTGCCGAGTCGCCTGGAGTTCGGGCCGGCCGGATCGGCGGCCGGAGCAGCCGGCGGCCCACGGATGGCCCCAAGATCAGAGCGGGGGAGTGGGCAATCGGCCCAGGATGGGGGATGCAGTCTCCGACCTGGGCCGGAGATGGGTGGAGCGGGCGACGGGAATCGAACCCGCACCGTCAGTTTGGAAGACTGAAGCTCTGCCATTGAGCTACGCCCGCGATCATCCCGCTCTCGCGGGACGCGCCCGACAGCCTACCGAATCCCCGAACCGGACGCGCGGCCCCGTACCGTGCGCCGCTCCGAACCACCGGCGACGCGCCCCCGGTGACCGTCCGGCGGGCCTGGACGGCATAGACTCTTCGTCGCCACGGGGTGTGGCGCAGCTTGGTAGCGCACTCGCTTTGGGAGCGAGGGGCCGTGGGTTCAAATCCCGCCACCCCGACTGTCGTTCGCGACCGGGTCGTCCGGGAACCGCCGACTTTTTCCGGGCGGTACCCGGGCGCTGCCGATGCCGCAGGCCGGCTCGCCTACACTCGATGCGCGCAAACACGCCCAGACTCAACTGAGATCCGTCAAGGAGTACGCCTGTGAAGAGCACCGTCGAGACTCTGAGCCCGACGCGCGTGCGGCTCGCCATCGAGGTGCCGTTCGTCGAGCTCGAGCCGAGCCTCAGGAAGGCGTACCGGGAGATCGGCCAGCAGGTCCAGGTTCCCGGCTTCCGCCGGGGCAAGGTTCCCTCCGCCGTGATCGACCAGCGGGTGGGCCGGGGCACCGTCCTCAACGAGGCGGTGCAGGAGGCCATCCCGGAGAACATCCTGGCCGCGGTCCGGGAGCACGACCTGAAGACGCTCGGCCGCCCGGAGGTCGAGATCACCGAGTTCAACGACGGTGACTCGCTCAACTTCACCGCCGAGGTGGACGTCCGTCCGGAGATCACCCTGCCGGACCCGGCCACCATCGAGGTGACCGTCGACGAGATCCAGATCGCGGACAGCGAGATCGACGAGCAGGTCAACAGCCTGCGCGAGCGGTTCGCCACGCTGAAGACCGTCGAGCGGGCCGCCCAGGAGGGCGACTACGTCCAGATCGACCTGAACGCCACCGTCGACGGCGAGGACGTGCCGGGCGGGCAGGCGACCAACATCTCGCACGAGGTCGGCAGCAAGCAGCTCCTGCCGGGCCTGGACGAGGCGCTGGTCGGCCTGGCCGCCGGCGACAGCACCACCTTCTCCACCCAGCTGGTCGGCGGCGACTACGCCGGCCGGGACGCCGACGTGGCGGTGACCGTCCGCACGGTCAAGGAGAAGGAGCTGCCCGAGCTCGACGACGACTTCGCCCAGCTGGCCAGCGAGTTCGACACCATCGAGGAGCTGCGGAACGACCTGCGCGAGCGGGTCAGCCGCGGCAAGCAGGTCGAGCAGATCTACGCCGCCCGGGACAAGGCCCTGGAGCAGATGGTCGCCGCCGCCGAGGTGCCGGCGCCCGAGGGCGTCGTCAAGGAGGAGGTCGAGAGCCGCAAGGCCGCGATGGTCGACCAGCTCGAGCGCATCGGCGCCTCCCTCGAGGAATACCTCGCCGCGGAGGAGAAGACCGAGGAGCAGATCGACACCGAGCTGACCGAGGCCGCGACCGAGGGCGTCAAGATCCAGCTCCTGCTGGACACCCTGGCCGACGCCGAGGACGTCCAGGTCTCCGACGACGAGTTCGGTCACGAGATCGTCCACCGCGCCCAGCGTGCCGGGATGGCTCCGCAGCAGTACTACGACCAGCTGGTCCGCTCCGGCGCCGCGCAGGCCGTCTTCGGCGACGTCCGCCGGGGCAAGGCGCTCGCCGCGGTCATGGAGAAGATCAAGATCAAGGACTCGGCGGGCAACGAGGTCACCCTCGACGCGCTGCGTGCCCAGAACGAGGCCGAGCACGACCACCAGCACTGATCGTCGGTGTCGGCCGCCGTCCCGCGCTGAGCGCCGGGCGGCGGCCGAAACCCTTTTCCGGGTACGCCCGAAGGGTGACTGCGCTGAGAGCGAACAGTGCCCCGACCGGGAGTACGCCTCCCGGCTGAGCGGTTAGTGTCGGGTAGGACGGTACGGAGAGCGAAGGGCTGCCATGACCGACATGCACATCCCCAAGAAGTCGCTCCGGGCGATCGAGGCCCGTGGTGGCGACTCCATTGGCAACCTCGACGACTCGGTCTACAACCGGTTGCTCAAGGAGCGGATCATCTTCCTGGGCAGCGAGGTGACCGACCAGGTCGCCAACCGCATCTGCGCGCAGCTCCTGCTGCTCGCGGCGGAGGACCCGGACCGCGACATCAACCTCTGGATCAACTCGCCGGGTGGCTCGGTCTACTCCGGCATGGCGATCTACGACACCATGCAGTTCATCGACAACGACGTGTCGACCGTGGCCATGGGCATGGCCGCGTCGATGGGCCAGCTCCTGCTCTGCGCGGGCACCAAGGGCAAGCGCTACGCCCTGCCGCACGCGCGGATCATGATGCACCAGCCCTCCGGTGGCCTCGGCGGCACCGCGTCGGACATCGCGATCCAGGCCGAGCAGATGCTCTACACGAAGCGGATGTTCCAGGAGCGGGTCGCCCACCACACCGGCCAGAGCCAGGCGCAGATCGAGGCGGACTCGGACCGGGACCGCTGGTTCACCGCCCAGGAGGCCATGGACTACGGCTTCATCGACAAGGTGATCATCGGGGCCGCGCAGGTTCCGGATGGCGCCGGGACCCTGAGCTGAGGAGCTGACGATGACCGACCTGAGCCTGCCGCCCCAGTTCGCGGCCGTGCACAACCGCTACGTGCTGCCGTCGTTCGTCGAGCGCACGTCGTACGGGATGAAGGAGTCCAACCCGTACAACAAGCTCTTCGAGGACCGGATCATCTTCCTCGGCGTCCAGGTGGACGACGCGTCGGCCAACGACGTGATGGCCCAGCTGCTGACGCTGGAGGGCACCGACCCGGACCGCGACATCATCATGTACATCAACTCGCCGGGTGGCTCGTTCACCGCCATGACGGCGATCTACGACACCATGCAGTACGTCCGCCCGGACATCCAGACCGTCTGCCTGGGCCAGGCGGCCAGCGCGGCGGCGGTGCTGCTCTCGGCGGGCACCCCGGGCAAGCGGATGGCGCTGCCCAACTCCCGGATCATCATCCACCAGCCGGCCACCGAGGGCGGCTACGGGCAGGGGTCCGACATCGAGATCCAGGCCCGGGAGATCCTGCGGATGCGGACGCAGTTGGAGGACATGCTGTCCCGGCACTGCAACCGCCCGATCGAGCAGGTCCGCAAGGACATCGACCGTGACAAGATCATGACGGCCGAGGAGTCCAAGGAGTACGGGCTGGTCGACACCATCCTGACCAGCCGCAAGAAGGGTCTGCTGGCGTCTCACGCCGCGGGCTGAGCAGTGCGAGGTCGGAGGTCGGCCGGGGCATCGTTCCCGGCCGACCTCTGACACACCCGTTTTGGGGGTCGGAGAAACCTCCGGCAGCGGGTAACGTCGGGTCTGTGCCGCTTCGTTGGGTCGGACCGGCGAGGTGGGACGACAGGACGGACGGGCGCATCGGCGCCCGCAGGTCAGGGGCCGGCGCACCGGCCGACGAGTGCAGGGAGAACGTAGGTGGCACGGATCGGTGACGGCGGCGACCTACTGAAGTGCTCCTTCTGTGGCAAGTCGCAGAAGCAGGTCAAGAAGCTCATCGCGGGCCCCGGGGTCTACATCTGCGACGAGTGCATCGATCTCTGCAACGAGATCATCGAGGAGGAACTGGCCGAGTCCGGCGAGGTGAAGTGGGAAGAGCTTCCCAAGCCGATGGAGATCTGCCAGTTCCTCGACAACTACGTCGTCGGTCAGGAGCAGGCCAAGAAGGCGCTCGCCGTCGCGGTCTACAACCACTACAAGCGGATCCAGGCCGAGTCGGCCGGCGCCCCGGGTTCGGGCAGCGACGGCGTCGAGCTGGCCAAGTCCAACATCCTGCTGCTCGGCCCGACCGGGTGTGGCAAGACCCACCTGGCGCAGACCCTGGCCCGGATGCTCAACGTCCCGTTCGCGATCGCCGACGCGACAGCGCTGACCGAGGCGGGCTACGTCGGCGAGGACGTGGAGAACATCCTCCTCAAGCTGATCCAGGCCGCCGACTACGACATCAAGCGCGCCGAGACCGGGATCATCTACATCGACGAGGTCGACAAGATCGCCCGGAAGTCGGAGAACCCGTCGATCACCCGGGACGTCTCCGGTGAGGGCGTGCAGCAGGCGCTGCTGAAGATGCTGGAAGGCACGGTGGCCAACGTGCCGCCGCAGGGCGGGCGCAAGCACCCGCACCAGGAGTTCATCCAGATCGACACGACCAACGTGCTGTTCATCTGTGGCGGCGCCTTCGCCGGCCTCGACCAGATCATCGAGGCCCGCACCGGCTCCGGCGGCACCGGCTTCGGCGCCCGGCTCCGGTCGGTCTCCGAGCGGTCGACCGACGACATCTTCAGCCAGGTCATGCCGGAGGACATGCTCAAGTTCGGGCTGATCCCCGAGTTCATCGGCCGGCTCCCGGTGATCACCAACGTGCGCAGCCTCGACCGCAGCGCGCTGGTCCGCATCCTCACCGAGCCGCGCAACGCCCTGGTCCGGCAATACCAGCGGCTCTTCGAGCTCGACGGCGTCGAGCTGGAGTTCGAGCAGCCCGCGTTGGAGGCCATCGCCGACCAGGCTATGCTCCGCGGCACCGGTGCCCGCGGCCTGCGGGCGATCATGGAAGAGGTCCTGCTCTCCGTGATGTACGAGGTGCCGAGCAACCCCGACGCCGCCCGGGTGCTGATCACCCGCGAGGTCGTCCTGGAGAACGTCAACCCGACGATCGTGCCCCGCGAGTTCACCGGCCGGCGGGCCCGCCGGGACCGCGAGGAGAAGTCGGCCTGACCGCCACCGCGACCGCGCCCGGGTCAGCTCGGGCGCGGTCCGCGTGACCGGGTCCGCCGGTCCCACTCGCCCGACGGGGTGACCGCCACCATCATCAGCCGCGCCGGCTCGTCGCCCGCGGTGCGGTAGCCGTGCTCGCGGTCGGCGTGGAACTCGACCGTCTCGCCGGCGCGTACCTCGTGGTCGACGCCCTCGACGGTGACCGTGACGGTCCCGGCCAGCACGTGCAGCACCTCCCGGGTGCCGCGCGGATGGTCGGGGGAGCGGTGCGCCTCGCCGGGCTCCAACCGCCACTCCCAGAGCTCGACCAGGTCCGGCTCGCCGAGCCCGCTGAGCAGCCGCGCCGTGCCGCCGTGCTCGCCCCGCCACAGCACCGGCGCGTCGCCGGCCCGGGAGACCCGTACGGTGCTCTCCTCGGCCGGCTCCAGCAGCCGGGCGATGTTGACGCCGAACGCGTCGGCCACCCGGCAGAGGGTGCCGACGCTCGGGTTGGTCCGTGCCCCCTCGATCTGCACGAGCATGCCCTTGCTCACCCCGGAGCGGCCGGCCAGCTCCTCGAAGGACCAGCCGCGGGCGGCCCGCAGCTCGCGTACCTGTCGGGCGACCGCGGAGGTCACCGCGCCCACCCGCCCTCCGGCGTCGGTCATCACACTATCCTTCGCGGTCAATATTGTGGTACGACTGCCTGATGTTCCCCATTGTGCTCGCGGCGGTCTCCGCGGTCGCGTTCGGCACGGCCGACTTCTCCGGCGGCAAGGCGTCCCGGCACGCCGACCCGGTCGCGGTGACCGTGGTGTCGCAACTGCTCAGCGTCCCGCTGCTGCTCGCGCTCGTGCTGATCGTGCCGGGCACGCCCGGCCCGCTGGACCTGACGTGGGGGCTGCTCGCCGGCGTAGCGGGCGCGGCCGGCGTGATGCTGCTCTACAAGGCCCTGGCCGGCGGCATGATGGCGGTCGTCGCACCGATCACCGCGATCACCGCCGCGGTCGTGCCGATCGTCGCCGGGCTGGTCACCGCCCACTCGCCGGGTGCTCTCGCGCTCGCCGGCGCCGGGCTGGCCGTCGTGGCCATCGCGCTGGTCAGCCTGGGGGAGGGCGGCGCCGCCGGCCGGGTGTCCGGCCGGCTCATCGGCATGGCGCTCGGCGCCGGGCTGCTCTTCGGGATCTTCTTCGCGCTGCTCGGCCAGGCCGACGAGGGTGCCGGCATGTGGCCGGTGGCCGCGGTACGGGTCAGCTCGATCGCGTTCGGCCTGGCGCTCGCCCTGCGCACCCGCGTACGCCTTCGGCTCGAACCTCGGGTGCTCCGCTGGGCCGCGGCGGCCGGCCTGCTGGATTCGGCGGCCAACGCGCTGTTCCTCGCCGCCGCCGGCCGGGGGCACCTGAGCGTGGTGGCCGCCATCGCCGCGCTCTACCCGGCGAGCACGGTGCTGCTCGCGCTCGCGGTCGACCGGGAACGGCTCCGCCCGGTGCAACTGGCCGGGCTCGGCTTCGCCGCCGGCGCGCTCGTCCTGGCCAGCATCTGAGCCCTGTCGCGGCCCGCCGTCCGACCGTACGCTGAGCCTCATGCGCGTCGCCGTCTGCCAGCTCAACACCCGTGCCGACCGGACCGCGAACCTCGCCGCCGCGGAGGCCCTGCTGGCCAGGGCCGCGGCGGCCGGCGCGGATCTCGCCGTCCTCCCGGAGTACGTCGACTACCTCGGCCCGGCCGCCAGCATGCCGCCGGCCGAACCGGTCGACGGGGTGGTGGGCCGGTTCTTCGCCGACGCCGCCCGGCGATTCGGCATGTGGGTGATCGCGGGCTCGTTCCACGAGGCCGGGCCGGACCCCGAGCACACCTGGAACACCTCGCTGGTCTTCGACCGCGACGGCGTGCTCGCCGCCAGCTACCGCAAGATCCACCTGTACGACGTGGAGATCCCCGGCCGCGTCTCCTATCACGAGTCCGCCACCGTGGCGCCGGGGGAGAAGCCCGTGGTGGTCGACGTCGAGGGCCTCCGGGTGGGCCTGTCGATCTGCTACGACCTCCGGTTCCCCGAGCTCTACCGGCAACTGGCGGTCGAGGGCGGCGCGGAGCTGCTGGTGGTGCCGGCCGCGTTCATGATGCACACCGGGCGCGACCACTGGGAGGTGCTGCTCCGGGCCCGGGCCATCGAGAACCAGTGCTTCGTGGCGGCCGCCGGCCAGACCGGCGACCACGAGCCGGGGCGGACCTGCTTCGGGCGCAGCATGGTGGTGGACCCGTGGGGGACCGTGCTCACCCAGGTCGCCGACGGGCCGGGCGTGGCCGTCACCGACCTGGACCGGGACCGGCTGCGGACGATCCGCGTCGAGCTGCCCAGCCTCGCCAACCGGCGGCTCTGACTCCGCTCAGCTTCCGAGCCAGTCAGCCTTCCAGCAGCACACCGACGACCGTGAAGCCGGCGATGGCCACCGCGGTGACGAGCAGGGCCGTGGTCATCCGTGAGGGACCGCGTCGGACGAGACGTCCCACCGACGCCAGGACGACGGCGAGCACGAAGGCGCCGATGACCAGCTGCCAGAACGGCAGCAGGAGCCCGAGCAGGGCTTCCTCGGCGAGCGTCTCCGCCGGCAACCGGGACACGTCATCCATGCCGAACACTCTGGCACGGATGGGCCCGCGGTGGTCCCGTCCGAGCCCGGCCGTCTTCCGGCCGGAGCGGTCGCGACGCTCGGGAACGACAGTGACGATCACTGATTTGCCTTCTCGGAGCCGTCCGCGTAACTTTCTCTCTGCACGCGGGAGGCCGGACAAACTGGCCGAGAACGGGCGCCAGGCTGGTGGCGGCAACGCCGAGCCAGACTGAGGATCCGGGCGGTGCGAGACACTCCGAGAAACACGGGGTTGCGATCGCGAAGCCGACCGGGTAGAGTTCGAAAGCCGGCAGGGAGCCGGGCGGGTGGCCGCGAAAGCGGCGATCGGCCGGTCCGCCGGAATCCACGAACAGCAACGACCGCCGGATACGGCGTGCGTCAGCGTGGATCGGGCTGAACCAAGTTGATCACCTCAAACACGAGGTTGACAGCGAAAGTCGGGCCGGGTAAGTTGGAGAGGTTGCCCCAGACGGGGGTCCTGCTGATGCGGGGTTTCCGGATGGTGTGTGGTTGTTCTTTGAGAACTCAACAGGGTGCTTGATAAGCCAGTGCCAAATTGATTTATACCCCGGACTGGTCAGGCTTCGGTTTGGCTGGTTGGGATTCCTTTGGCAACACTTTTGTTGTCAGGATGATTGTTCAACAAAGATTTTTGTTGGAGAGTTTGATCCTGGCTCAGGACGAACG
>NZ_JBEXYR010000034.1:0-16100 GCF_040631005.1 Micromonospora sp. NPDC005707 | reverse complement strand
AAGGACCGCAAGTTCGGCGCGGCCCTGCCGGAGATCAAGCAGGACATCACGATCAAGGGCAACGGCTCGACGATCAAGCGGGACTCCGAGGACACGTTCCGGATCTTCCGGGTCGCCGACGGTGGCGAGCTGACCCTGAAGGACCTCACGGTCAAGGGCGGCAACGCCACCGAGTTCAAGTACGGCGGCGGCGGACCCCAGATCCCCGGCGGGCAGCAGGGCCCCTCCGCCTCGGGCAACGGCGCTCCGGGTGGCGCTCCGGGTGGCGCTCCGGGTGGCGCTCCGGGTGGCGCTCCGGGTGGCGCTCCGGGCAACGGCGCGCCGATGGCGCCCGCCGCCCAGACGGCGCCGGCCGCCCCGGCCGTCGCGGCCGTCGCGGGCGCCCAGACCGCCACCGCGGTGCAGGCCGCGCCGGTCGCCCAGGGCGCCCCGGTGGCCCAGGGTGCACCGCTGGCCCAGGGCGCGCCGGTGTCGTCGGACTCCGGCCCGCAGGGTTCGGGGTCGTGGGACAGCGACAAGGACAAGGACAAGGACAAGGACAAGCAGGGCGAGGGTGACGGCGGTGCGCTGCTGGTCGAGCGTGGCGGCAGCGCCAACCTGATCAAGGTCAAGCTGACCGACAACAACGCCGAGAAGAACGGCGGCGCCATCGCCAACTTCGGCCGCGTCCACCTCGAAGACAGCAAGGTCACCAACAACCACGCCCAGGAAGACGGCGGCGGCATCTTCAACCGCGGCGTACTCAAGGTCGTCGAATCCCACATCGACGACAACACCGCCGGCGGCAACGGCGGCGGCATCGCCAACGGCAACGGCGACAACACCAAGCACGACCCGTACGCCCCGAACAGCATGGAGCAGAACAGCTACGACAAGAACAAGGACAAGCACGACGAGGGCACCGTCGAAATCGTCGGCTCCGACCACGGCAAGGACGCCGTCAAGAGCACCCTGTCGGACAACCGGGCCGGCAAGAACGGCGGCGGCCTGTTCAGCTCCGGCGGCTTCGTCACCATCACCTTCACCGCCATCACCGGCAACACCGCCTGCGAGAACGGCGGCGGCATCTACGCCGAGAACACCGCCCTCAAGCTCGACCACGTCCTCGTCGCCAAGAACCACGCCGACGGAAACGGCGGCGGCATCGTCAACACCGGCGGCAAGCACTGGGGCTACCCCAACGACAAGGAAGACGCCACCGCCACCATCTCCGACAGCACCATCGTCGAGAACACCGCCAACCGCTTCGGCGGCGGCATCTTCAACGGCGAATGGCTCGTCAAGGTCGAAGACGGCTTCACCGAGCGCAACGGCAAGGACAAGGACGACAACGCCACCCTCACCCTGCGCGACACCGAAATCAAGAAGAACACCGCCCTCAACGGCGGCGGCATCTTCAACAACAAGGGCAAGGTCACCCTGACCAAGACCCACGTCACCAAGAACACCGCCACCGACACCGCCAAGCTCCACCGCGTCGCCGGCGGCGTCCTCAACAACGAGGGCAAGGTCAAGCTCGACGACAAGTCCACCATCACCAACAACGACCCCACCAACTGCGCCAACACCGTCGAAGACTGCTTCAACTGAGCACCGGTCGGCGTACGGATCGACGCAACGGGTCCGGCCCCCCGCCACTTCGTGGCGGGGGGCCGGACCGTCGTCGGGTGTCAGTTCTGGACGAAGACCGCCACGCTGCGCGCCGGCACGGTGAACGTGCCGCCGGCCCGGTCGAAGGACGCCGTCCGGAGCACCGGGTCGGCGGAGTTCCGCAGCACGGGGTGCAGCGCCACGTCCGCTCCGCGCAGGCCGGTGACGGTCTGCGTCGCCGTCTCCGGGATGCCGTTGAACACCACGGTGACCGACTTCCACTTCCCACCGAGCCCACGGGCGTCGAGGGTCATGGTGATGACGCCGGGGGTCTCCCGGTCGCCGGAGAGCGGGAAGGCGACCCGCTTCTGCACCTGGTCGGCGGTGGTCAGCCCGAACACGGGCGAGGAGCGCCGGATGGTCAGCAGTTCCGCGTACCGGGCGTCGGCTAGGTCGATGGCCGCGCAGTCCGGCACCAGCTTCGGGTCGGCCAGCAGCGGCTTCGCGTACGGCCACTTGTCCTTGTTGTCCTGCTCGGGCGGCAGGCCGGCGCCGAAGCCGTTGCCCTGGGCACAGTCCCAGCGGATCTGGTTGAACCAGTCACCGGAGTTGAAGGAGTTGCGGTCCAGCGACTTGGAGCGCAGCCGCTCCGAGCCGGCCGTCACGAACCCGGTCCCCTGCCCCATCACCACGGTGCTCAGGGCGAGCACCTGCATCCGGGCCCGGTCCTGCGCCGAGGTCCCCTGCGGCAGCTTGTACGCCAGCGCGTCGTAGAGGATCTCGTTGTCGTGCGCGTCGACGTAGGTGACCGCCTCGCCCGGCGCGGCCGTGTAGCCGGCCGGCGAGCCGTTGTAGTCCACCTGCGCGCCGGTGACCGGCCGGCCGGACGAGTCGGTGAACCGGTAGCCGCGCAGGTTGCCGGTCAGCCCCACCTTGATGAGGTCCTGCTGGTGCAGCAGCCGCGCCTTCTGCTCGGCGGCCGTGCCGTTGACGTCGTCCCCGTTCGGGTCGGTGAGGAGCCCGGACGCGAAGCCCTGGATCCGGGGGTTGCCGTCGAACGGGCCGCCGCCGCGCACCGCGTCGCGGAGCCGGTCGTTGAAGGTGCCGATGCCGGTGCCGGCCATGTTGGCCTGGGTGGCCTGCACGAACCGGGCGTCGTCGGCGACCTCGCCGAAGTTCCAGCCCTCGCCGTAGAGCAGGATCTTCTTCCCGTCCACGCCGTCACGGGCCACGGTCAGCTTGTCCAGCGCGGCGCGGACGGCCAGGATGTTCGCCTTCGGGTGGTGGCCCATGAGGTCGAACCGGAAGCCGTCCACCTTGTAGGCCTTCGCCCAGGTGACCAGCGAGTCCACCACGAGCTTGCCCATCATGGCGTGCTCCGGGGCGGTGTTGGCGCAGCAGGTCGAGTTGGCGACCGTGCCGTCGTCGAGCAGCCGCTGGTAGTAGCCCGGGACCACCTGGTCGAGCACCGACTTCGGGTCGGTGCCGGCGGCCGAGGTGTGGTTGTAGACGACGTCCATCACCACACGCAGGCCCGCCTGGTTGATCCCGGCGACCATCTGCCGGAACTCGGTGGTCCGCTTCGCCCCGGCCGGGTCGACGGCGTAGCCGCCCTCCGGCACGGTGTAGTGCAGCGGGTCGTACCCCCAGTTGTAGCCGTCCTTGTCGGCCACCGCCGCGACGCACTTCTGCTGTTCCTCGGAGTCCGGTGGCAGCGCGGCCAGGTCGCAGGCCGGCTGCGCCTGGTCGGCCCGCTTCTCCGGAATGGTGGCGAAGTCGAACGCCGGCAGCAGGTGCAGGTAGTTGACCCCGGCGTCGCCGAGCGCCGTCAGGTGCTTCATCCCGGCCGTGGCCGGGTCCGTGAAGGCGAGGTAGGTGCCCCGCCGCTCGGCCGGCACGGTGCTGTCGGCGATGGAGAAGTCGCGGACCGACACCTCCTGGATCTGCGCCTTCGCCGAGGGCACGGCCGCCGGCTTGCGCAGGTTCGCCCAGCCGGTCGGGGCCAGGGCCGGGTCGGCGAGGTCGACGATCTGGCTGTGCGTCGAGTCCGGCGCGAGGGCCAGCGAGTACGGGTCGGTCACCGCGGCGGTGACCATCTTCTGCGCGGCCGGCTGCCACGCCTCGACCTGGTACCGGTAGTACTTCCCGGTCCAGCCCTTCGTGCCGCGCACCGACCAGACGCCGGTGGTGTCGTCGCGGCGCATCGACACGGTCGCCGGTTCGGCGGTGGGCGAGTCGAAGAGCTGGAGCGAGACCTTCCGGGCGGTCGGCGCCCAGACGGCCAGGGTCGGCACCTTGCCGGCGAACGTGGGGCCGAGCTTCGCGCCGGCCGCGGCCCGGTAGAGGTCGTCGAGGACGCCGGGGATCTGCACCCCCGTGGCGCCGAGCAGGTGGCCCTCGGCGTCCCGCTCGGTCACCACGAGCTGGCCGCGCAGCGCCGCGGGCACCTCGGCCAGGTCGGCGCGGTCCAGCGTGAACGCGCGATAGGCCCAGAGCTGGGGGTACGCCTGCCGCTGGGCCTCGGTCAGCCCGTTGCGCGCCGCCCGCAGCGGCAGCGTGGTGTACGTCCCGGTCAGCTCACCGTCGGCGACCGCGAGCCCGCCGGCCGGGGCGGCCACCAGGGCGTACCGCTTGCCGTCGGTCGGCCCGGTCTGCCAGGCCACCGTGGACCGGTCGATCCACTGCGCCTTCTGCTTGCTGATGTCGAGGTCCTTCGCCACGCCGGACGAGGTGGGCGGGAGCAGCCGGCCCTTGACCCCGGCCAGCAGCCAGATCTCGTGCCCCGTGGTGGTGAGGTCCAGCCGCTGGTCGTCGGGCTGGTCCTTCTCGTCGCCGGAGTGCACGATGTAGTTCAGCCCGGTGGCGCCCGCCGCGAGCGGCACCCGGAAGACCGCGCCGTACGCGTCGATCTTCTCCGGCTTCAGCGGGTTGCCCCAGTCGGTCGGGTTGGCGGCGCCGTCCCAGAGGTGCAGGCCCCAGCCGTCATAGTTCCCGTCGGCCTTGCGCCAGTGGATGACCGCGGTGTTCTGGTCGACCGGTGGGTCGGGCTCGCCGGTGGCGGCCTGCCGCGTCGGGTAGAGGGCCGGGTCGCCCTGCTTGACCCAGACCTCGCCGGTCTGGGTCACGTCGATGGTGCGGTCGTTCGCGACGTCCTTGTTCCCGTCCTTGTCGACCACGAGGAACCCGACGGATTTCGCGCCCGGCTTCAGCTTGACCCAGGCGAACCGGCCGTAGGAGTCCTCACCCGCGAACGGCTGCCCCTTGGGCCACTCGGTCTGGTACGCCGGGTCGATGTCGCCCCAGGCGTAGAGGCCCCAGTCGGCGTACCCTCCGGCGGGGCGCTGGTAGTGCACGACCGTCCAGTCCCGGGACGCGCTCTGGGCCGGGGTGCCGACCACGCCGGTGGTGCGCGCGGCGGCCACGCGGCCCTTGCCGTCGCGGACCACGGCCTTGTACTCGACCTTCGTCCCGCCGGCCAGGCCGGTCAGGTCGTGGTGGACGGTGTACGGCGCCCGGTGCGCGCTGCCCAGCAGCGTCCACTTGCCGCCGGGGACCCGCGCCGCGAAGGTGACGGTGGCGAGGGGGTCGCCGGTAACCTGCGCGGTGACCGTGGCCTTCGTCGCGACCGGGGCGTCACCCGGCTCGGTGAGGGTGATCGTCGGGGTCGCCCCGGCCTGGGGGATCGCCCGGTCGGCCTTGAGCACCACGGCCGACATGGCCGGCACGGTCACGCCGAGCTTGCCGTCGGCGCCGGCGGTCGCGGTGGCGGCGCCACCGTAGACGCCGGTGAAGGTGGCGCCGGCCGACCAGGTGTCCACGGTGACAGTCTGCGCCGTCGGGGCGTTGTTCACGGCCACGACGTACTCGGTGCGGTCCTTGGGGAGGACGCGGGAGAAGGCGAAGACGCCGGGGCCGTCCGCCGCGTAGCGGGTGACCTGGATGCCGTCCCGCAGCGCGGGGTGGGCCTGCCGCAGCCGGCCCAGCTCGGCGATGGTCCGGTAGAGCGGGTGGGCGGTGTCGTACTGGTCGCTGGCGTGGGTGCGGGTGGTGCCGATCAGGTCGTCGTCGAGGTAGTCCGCCGTCCTGCTGGCGAACATGTCCTGCCGGGCGTCCTTGTCCCCGCCGGGGCCGGTGAAGCCCTGCTCGTCGCCGGAGTAGACGACCGGCTGGCCGCGGGTGAGGAACATCAGCTGGTGGGCGAGCTGGTCGCGGCGGAGCTGGCTGGCGTCGTCCCCGCCGGCGGCCGCGACGAACGAGCCGATCCGGCCCATGTCGTGGTTGCCCAGGAAGGTGGTCAGCCGGTTGGCGTCGGTGTCCCGCGCGGCGTAGAGGTCGTCCTTGGCGTACACGTCGGCCAGCGCCTTGGCCGAGCCGTCCGCGGCGGCGTAGCCCCGCGCGGCCTCCTGGAAGGAGAAGTCGAGGGTGGCCGGCAGGCCGCCCTGCCGCACGTAGGTCGACTCGACCTCCTGGTCGGCGCTGTAGACCTCGCCGAACATGAAGAAGTCCGGCTTGCCGGCCTTGGCGGCGGCGGCGTCGATGCCGCGGGTGAACTGCGGCCAGAAGTCGAGGTTGGCGTGCTTGACCGTGTCGAGGCGGAAGCCGTCGACGCCCGCCCTGCCGATCCACTGCGCGTAGATGTCGGTCATGCCGCGCACCACCTCGGGACGCTCGGTCCAGAGGTCGTCGAGGCCGAAGAAGTCGCCGTATTCGCTGTTCTCACCGGCGAAGGTGGAGTCGCCCCGGTTGTGGTACATGGTCGGGTCGTTCAGCCAGGCCGGCACCTTCACCTTGGCGTCGGCCGGGGTGGCGAAGGTCGGGGTGTACGGGAACGACGTGCCGTCGACCCGCGGGAACGCGCGGGTGCCGTCGGCGTAGTTGCGGTCCTCGAAGGCCCGCCCCTGCGTGTCGGTGTAGGGGGACGTCTTCTTGTCGACGTAGCCGTACCTGTCCTCCGCGTACCGGATGACGTCCGCGGTGTGGTTGACGATGATGTCCAGGTAGACCTTGATCCCCCGCTGGTGGGCGAGGCCGACCAGCTTCGTCAGCTCGGCGTTGGTGCCGAAGTGCGGGTCGACCTGCGTGAAGTCGGTGATCCAGTAGCCGTGGTAGCCGGCGGAGACGTCCGCGCCGGTGCCCTGCACGGGCCGGTTCTTGAAGATCGGGGCGAGCCAGATGGCCGTGGTGCCCAGGCCCTGGATGTAGTCCATCCGGTCGATGACCCCCTTGAGGTCACCGCCGTGGTAGAAGCCCTTGTCCGTCGGGTCCAGGCCGGTGCTGAGCCGGTCGCCGGTCAGCCCGCCGGTGTCGTTGCGCTTGTCGCCGTTGGCGAAGCGGTCCGGCAGGACGAAGTAGAACTGCTCGGCCTTCGCGCCGTTGCTGCCGGCCTTGAGCAGCGTCTCGGCGGACGGCTCCCGGCTCCACTGCGGGGCGCCCGCGGCGGCCAGCACGTCGGGGGTGGCGGGTCGGCCGCTGCCGTCGGCACCCAGCTGGTGGAGGGCCACCGGCACGCCGACGAGGGTGAGCACGAGGGAGGTGGCCAGGGCGGCCAGTGCCTTGAGGGAGATCGGCGGGGGTTTCATCGACGGCCTTTCTCTGGTCGCTGATTCGCCCGCACGCTAGCTCTCGCCGAAACATTCTGCAATACCTTGCAAACCAAGTCGCAACAAAGCAGCAGTCTTGCGAAACACGGCAGATCGCGGGTCGCCGAGCCGGCGACCCGCGGCCGGCGGATCAGAGACCGGAGCAGGCCGCGCCGTCGACCGTGCAGCTCGACGGCCTCGTCGCGCGCCTCTGCTCGAAGTGGAACTGCAGCGCCACCGACGCGCCGGGCGCCAGGTCGACCCCGCTGCGGTAGGTGAGCACGCCATCGTTGAAGCCCCCGCTGCCCTGCTCGGCGCCGCTCACCCAGACGGCCACGAGACGGCTGCGCGGGACGGCCAGCCGCACCGTCCAACCCCGCGCCGCGCCGGTGGTGTTGACCAGTCGCACCTCACCGACGAAGCCACCGTCGAAGCTGCTCACCACGCCGTAGCGGCCGGTGACCGCCGGCGGTGCGGCGGGCGGCGGTGCGGCCGCCGGCCGGCTGCCGGGACCGCCCGCGCTCGGCGACGGGCGCGGCGTCGGCCGGGCGGGAAGCACGGTGGACCGGGGGGACAGCCCGGGCACCACCGGCCCGGCGGCGGACGCGGGCGGCCGGGTCGTCCCACCCGGCGCGGTGGGCGTGGTGACCGGCACCTGGGGCAGCGACATCGTCGGGTCCGGCGGCGGGGGCTCGGCGAACGTCCGCCGCCCGCGCACCGAGCCCAGCGCCACGACCAGCAGCACCACCATGACGACCACGCCGATCGAGACGACGATCCAGGGCGAGGAGGTCACGGCGGCGCCGGGTGACGGGCGTGCGCGTCGCGTGCCGGGCATGGCCCCTCCCCTGTCGGTCCCGTCGGGAGCGTAGCGATCGGGGACGGCGACCGGAAAGCGGCCGGTCCACCCCTGCCCGCCGCTCCTCAGTCGATGGCGCAGTCCGCGCCGTTGACCGTGCACCGGCCCGGTCGGTCACCGGCGCCCGTACGCCCGAAGCTCAGGCGGACCGTGGCGCTCTCGCCGGCCGGCAGCGGCCCGGTGCCGCGCAGCACGAACACCCCGCTGCCCTGGGTGCTGACCGACAGCCCCGACGTGGACGAGGCCTGGACGGTCTTCACGTTCCCGGTGAAGAACAACTCGACCGTCCAGTCCCGGCCGTCCCCCGAGCCGTTGACCACGGTCAGCCGGGCGTCGAACCCGTCCCGGTCGCTCCCGGTGGCCTCGTAGCGGGCGGTGACCGCAACCGGAGCGACCGCCCGGACCGAGGCGCTGGGCCGGGGCGTGGCCGACCGGGACGGGCCGGCCGCGGGCGAGGTGGTCGTGGGTGAGCTGGGCGCGGTGGGCGACGGCGTCATCGGCGGCGCGACGGTGGCCCCGCCGGTCGGGGAGGTCCGTTCCACGCCGAGGGTCGGCAGGTACATCGGTGGCGCGGGCGCCGGCATCGGCGCGCGTTCGGCTCCGCGCAGGGAGAACAGGACGACCACCAGCAGGCCGGCGATCAGGCCGACGCCGAGCACCACCACGATCCACGGCGCCGAGGCGAGCACCCGCGGCGCCGCCGGTGCGTCGGACGGCCGGACCGGCCCGCCGCTCATCCGATGCCCCTCTCCGTGGTCGCCGACGCGCCAGCGTAGCCAGGGTGCGCCGGGACGCGCAGCGCGCGCGGAGCGTTCCGACCGTCCGGGCACCCGCGACGCCCGGAACGGGTGATCACCTGTGGCGAATCGGGCTCCGCCGGCCGGGCTCGCCGCCACGGCCCGCATGCGGCGCGTCGCAGCGCGTCGTCGGCTACGCTGTCCGGGCTCGGCGACGGGGACTCCGCAACGGCGCAGATTCGGGCAAGGTCGCGCACATCCGCCCGCACTGTCCATCATGGAGCGCCACTCGACGGGCGCCCCGCCCCACCACCTCCGGCCGCCGCCCGGCCGCCGCCCGCTCCGTCCCGCCCCGACAACCCCCTCCTCCCCCACTCGGAGCAACTCCATGCAGATTGCCAGCGCGCCAACCGGGCTCATCCGCAAGTCCCTCGGCACCGGCGCCCTGTTGGTGTTCAGCGCGACCGCCTCCTCCCCGATGGCCGTGCTCGCCGGCGCGATCGTCGCCACGTACGCCTCGACCGGGGTCACCGGCACACCGCTCGGCTTCCTCGTGATCGCCGCCGCGTTGCTCTTCTTCTCCGTCGGCTACCTGGCCATGGCCCGCTACGTCTCCAGCGCGGGCGTCTTCTACGCGGCCCTGGCCGCCGGCTTCGGACGGTTCTGGGGCGTGGTCGCCGCGCCCGTCGTGCTGCTCGGCTACAACGCCATCCAGATCTGCCTGTACGGGCTGCTCGGCGCCGTTGTCAGCGGCAGCCTCGGCGGCCCCTGGTGGGCCTGGGCCCTGGCCGCCTGGGCCGGGGTCGCCCTGGTCGGCATGCTGAAGGCGCGGATCAGCGTCGGGCTGCTGGGCGCGGTGCTGGCCGTCGAGGTCGCCGTGATCCTGCTCTTCGTGCTCACCTCGTTCACCCACCCGGCCGGCGGGTCGGTGAGCCTCGCGCCGCTGGACCCCGGCAACCTGCTGGTCCCCGGCATCGGCGGTGTGGTCGCCTTCTGCGCGGCCTCGTTCGTGGGCTACGAGTCGGCCGCGGTCTACTCCGAGGAGGCCCGGTCGCCGCAGGCGGTGTCCCGGGCCGCCTACTCGGCGCTGATCCTGCTGGGCGTCCTCTACGCCCTCGCCGCCTGGGCCATGGCCGTGGCCGTCGGGCCGGACCAGGTCGTCGACCGGTCCCGTGACCCGGGCTCCGGCCTGCCGTTCTCCATCCTGGAGGCCCACGTCAGCCCCGTGCTCGGCAGCGTCGCGACGATCCTGGTGGTGACCAGCGTGTTCGCCGCGATGGTGAGCTTCCACAACTCGATCGCCCGGTACGCCTTCAGCCTCGGCCGGGAGCGGGTGCTGCCGGCGGTGTTCGAGCGGGTCGGCCGGGGCGGCGCGCCGGTCGCCGGGTCGGTGCTCCAGTCGGCGATCGCCCTGCCGGCCGTCCTGGTCTTCGCGCTCACCGGGGCCGACCCGGTCGCCATCATGTTCAGCTGGCTCTCCGGCGTCGCCGCCATCGCGGTGCTGCTCATGATGGCGGTCACCTCGGTCGCCACGATCGCCTTCTTCCGCAGGGGCGGCGGCAGCCTCGAAAGCGCGTGGCAGCGTACGGTCGCCCCGGCCATCGGGGCCGCGCTGGTCGGCGCGGCCCTGCTCACCACGCTGGTCAACCTCTCCGCCGTGCTCGGGGCGCCCGCCGACTCCACCACGAAGTGGCTGGTCCCCGGCGCGGTGGCCGCCGCCGTGGCGGTGGGCCTGATCTGGGCGGCGGTCCTCCAGGCCACCCGCCCGGAAGTGCTGGAGAACGTCGGGCAGGGCCAGCGCCGCCCGCTCGCGGTGATCGAGCAGGATCTGGTCGGCCGTTCCCTGTAGGACACCCGGACGCGCCGACGGCCCGCCCGCGAGGTCCGGGGGCGGGCGGTCCGCGTCTCAGCGGTGACGCCCGCCGCCGGACACGACCGTCTCAGTGGCGGCGCCGGCCGCCCGTGGACGCGACCGTCGCGGCCTTGCGCTCCTGGCCGGCCAGCACCAGCCGGTTGAGGTGCTGCAACGCGCGCCAGGCCGGGTCGACCTGCTGCTCCGGGGTGAGCGGGAGCCAGCTCCGGACCTCCACGCCCCCGCCACTGAAGTGCGGGCAGGTGGAGTTCACCTCGACCTGCTCGTGCGCCCGCGCCGGGCGCTCCACCACCAGCAGGTTGTCGTCGGACATCACCACCAGGTTCCGGCCGGGGATGCCCATCCCGCCGACGCCCGGCAGCTCCGGGCCCCCGCTGCCGCCGCTGCCGCCACCGAGGAGAGTCGACACCGAGACCCCGACGTAGCGCGCCTCGGCGGGCATCGGCTCGCCGGCCTGGGTCATCTGGGCCACCGGGTCGAAGACACCGCCCCCGGCCAGGTAACCCTCGGCGATCTCGCACAGCTCGGCGAGCAGCGCCGGCAGGTCCTGCACCTCGCTGCCGTCCCGGAACAGGCGGGAGGCCGCCCTGATCTCGTAGTAGGGGCGCCGCGGGTCGGCGAACCGGGGATCCAGGCTGGCGTAGAGGAAGACGAGCGCGTGCGGCCCGACCGGGCTGGTCCGGCGCAGGTCCCAGTAGTGCGAGGCGTGCAGGGCGTTCGCGTACTGCACGCGGTGCACCACCGCCTGCCGGATCTGGTGGTGGACCGCCTGGTTCGCGTGGCCGTCGATGGTCGGCTCGGCCGTGGCGCCCGACGACCAGCTCGCCGGCGGCGGACCGGCGGCGGCGTACCGCCCGGTGTCCGGCGCACGGTAGCCCCGCGACGTCGCCGGGTAGGCCGGTGCGGAGGCACCGCGGACCGGGGCCGCCGTGGCGCCCAGCCCGGAGATCCGGGCCGCGCTGCCGCGACCCGGGGCCTCCGGCGGAGCGAACCGACCGGCGCCGCCCGGGCCGCCAAGGCCGCCGGCCGCCGGAGCGCCGAGGCCCCCGGGCGGCGGAGCGCCGAAGCCCTCGGATGTTGGGGCGCCGAAGCCCCCGGGCGTCGGGCCGCCGAAGCTCTCGGGTGTCGGGGCGCCGAAGCCCCCGGGCGTCGGAGCGCCGAAGCCCTCGGATGTCGGGGCGCCGAAGCCCCCGGGCGTCGGGCCGCCGAAGCTCTCGGGTGTCGGGGCGCCGTAGCTGTGGGCCGAAGGCGGCCCGAATCGGCCCGGCCCCGCCGGCGACGGGTGTCCGGTGTCGGGGGCGGTGTGGCCGCGGAGCGGCGAGGCGGGCCGACCGTGGGCCGGGGTCGTCGGCAGGCCATGGCCCGGCGAGTCCGGGGCCGGCGCGCCACCGGAGAGCCGGCGGCTGCCCCACCGTGCGGACGGCCGGACCGGCGGTGTCGGCGGGTACGCCGGCCGGTCGGCCGTGCCGTCGTTCCAGCTGTCCTCATGAGACGGGCGCGGCAGCGGGGACCGGTGATCCTGCGACACGTGGCAGCTCCTGGATAGCGGGAATTCGCCCGGCCGATGATTTCACTGAGTGCACGGGTTATCAACTGTCCGCAAGCATTTCGGCGCCAGGCTCGCTGACTGGTCACTCAGTCAGTGGAGGTGTCCCCGGCGGTCGCACCCGTCGATTTTGGACAATTGGTGGCCAAGTTGGTAACGCTTGCCCGCTCTCCGTGACTCATGGTCCACTCTGTGCGCTGTCCACCGGGACGACGAGGGAGCGCCGTGTTGCCAGCCGACCCAGGCCGTGACGGTTCCGTCGCGCGTCCCGAGGAGCTCCTCGCGGAACTCACCGCGGTCCGCTCGGCCGCGACCGCCGGGCGGCGGACGCACGTCGGCTTCCCGGTCGCCACCGACATCGACTAC
Organism: Micromonospora sp. NPDC005707; assembly: GCF_040631005.1. NCBI lineage: Bacteria > Bacillati > Actinomycetota > Actinomycetes > Micromonosporales > Micromonosporaceae > Micromonospora > Micromonospora sp. NPDC005707. The sequence goes on along the minus strand of NZ_JBEXYR010000034.1, from coordinate 3,550 downwards.
AGCCCGCTGGCGCCCCTGTTCGGCTCGTTGCTCAACAACATCGGCGACCCGTGGACCGACCCGGCCGGCACGAACCACACCAAGCAGTACGAGCGGGAGGTGCTCGACTGGTTCGGCGACCTGTTCCAGGCCCCGGCCGACGACCGCTGGGGCTACCTCACCTCGGGCGGCACCGAGGGCAACCTCTACGGCCTCTACCTGGCCCGGGCGCGGCTGCCCAGGGCGCTGGTCTACCACTCCGCCGACGCCCACTACTCGCTGCCCAAGTGCGTCGACATCCTCGGCCTGGACTCGGTGGTGGTGCGCTCCGACGAGCGCGGCGAGATGGACTACGACGACCTGGCCCGGATGGTCGACCGGCACCGCGACCGGCCGGCCGTCGTGGTGGCCACCTGCGGCACCACGATGACCGAGGCCGCCGACGACGTGCCGCGGATCCGGCAGCTGCTCGCCCGCACCCCCGTCCGCCACCACCTGCACGTCGACGGCGCGCTGGCCGGGGTTCCGCTGGCCCTGGCCGACGGGCGGGCCACACTGCGGCTGGACGCGACGGTCGACAGCATCGCCATCTCCGGCTACAAATTCCTCGGCACCCCGGTGCCGTGCGGGGTGGTGCTGACCCGCCGCACCCTCCAGCAGCAGCTCGCCCGTTCCGCGAACTACACCGGCACGGTGGACACCACGATCAGCGGTTCCCGCAGCGGCCACGCCGCGCTGCTGCTCTGGTACGCGATCCGCAGCCTCGGCCACGACGGCCTGCGGGAGCGCGCCGAGCGGGCCCGCGAGCTGGCCGCGTACGCGGTGCGGCGGCTCAACGAGGTGGGCTGGCCGGCCTGGCGGCACGAGCACGCCTTCACGGTCGTCTTCCCCACCCCGCCCCCGGCCGTGACGGCGAAGTGGGTGCTGGCGAGCAGCGCCGGCCGCAGTCACCTGGTCTGCATGCCCGGCGTCACCCGCGAGGCCGTCGACGACTTCGTGTCCGACGTGGCGGCCGGTGGCGCGCGGCTCGACGCGATGCCCCGCCGCCGGGAGCTGGTGCGCTGAGCCGTCCGCGTCTCGACCGGGCCGCGGGACCGCCGCCGTCAGGCGGTGCGGATGACGGTGCAGATGGCCGGGCCGTCGGCGGTGGCCCGCAGCAGGTAGCGGTAGCGCTCGCCGGGCACCGCCCGGCCCTGGCTGTCCAGGAACTCCCAGCGGACCGCCACCTCGGTGAGCAGCGCGGAAACCTGCTGCACATCCTCGATGAGCGCGTGGGCGGCGACCAGTTCCCGCTCCTGGTAGTCGGGGGCCGCGCCGACGAAGCTGAGCGCCACGGCGGCCGGCGAGGTGAACGAGAAGCTGTACGTGTCGGCGACCACCAGCCCCGGCAGCGCGTAGCAGCCGGCGATGGCGGGCACGTCGGCGGTGGTCAGCGCCACGCCGTACCGGTCGAAGAAGTCGGCGAGCGTGTCGAGGTCCGTGGAAGCCGTCACGTCCGTCTCCATTGCCGGACGGCGGGTGCGGCAAACCTGGTCAGCGAGGTGGGATGCGTACCTCGATCTCCGCACCGAGCTGGGCGCCGCCCGTGAGGTCGAGGTCGTCGCCGCTCCAGAACCGCCCCGGGTCGTACCAGTTGGGCCGGCGACCGGCGGGCAGCAGACCCATCGCCTCGTAGGTCACGGCCACCACCTCCGCGCAGTACGCGGTCTCCAGCGCCCGGTCGCGGACCGGCACACCGCCGCCGTCGGCGATGGAGGGTCGGCCGCGCCGCAGGTTCGGCACCCGGCCGCGGGCCCAGCGCCAGGCGAGCTGCGCGGTGGAGGGGAACGGCGTGCCGTCGAGGCGGGCCACGGTCCGCAGCACCGCCTCCTCCATCGTGGTGTCCGCCGGCGGTTCGAGCTGGCGCAGCCAGGCCCGCTGGCCGTACCGGTTGGCCCACACGCAGACCGCGTCCCGCAGGTCGTGCAGCTGCACGCCGCGCTGGTGGGAGCCGGTCCACATGTCCGGCAGCGAGCGGCCCAGCTCGGCGTGCCACATCAGCGGCGGCATGTCGTCCAGCACCACGGCCATGCCCACGTGGTTGACTGGGCTGTTCGTAGTGAGCTGGATGGCGCGGTCCGGCACGCTGCGCCCGCGGAAGACCCACAGGTCGCCGGTGCGGGTCAGCTCCACCGCCTCGTCCAGGCTGATGCTCATGGAGGATCACCCTATGCCGAAGCGGCAACGGATGCGGTGGTGGAAGCTGCTCGGCCTGGCCGGCCTCGCCGGTGTGGCGGCGACCGGTGTGGTCGTGGCCCGGGCGGAACGGCGGCGCCGGGCGTACACCCCGGAGGAGATCCGGGACCGGCTCCGCGAGCGGCACGCGAAGGCCGGCGACCGGGCCTCCTGACCCACCGCGCGCTCACCGGTCGCTGCGGCGCACCGCCTCGTCCAGGGCCTCCGGGGTACGTCCGACCAGCGCGCTGCCGTCGTCCAGCAGCAGGATGGGGCGCTGGATCAGCTCGGGGTGGGCGACCATCGCGGCGATCCAGCGCGGCTCCGCGGCGTCGTCGCGGGGCCAGTCCGCCATGCCCAGCGCGGTCGCGGCCGGCTCGCCGGTGCGGCAGATGTCCCACGCCCGGGCGTCCAGCCGGCGCAGCACCTCGGCCAACTCGTCCGCGGTCGGCGGCTCGGTCAGGTACGCCCGCAGCCGGTAGGGCACCCGTGCCTCGTCGAGCGACGCACGGGCCGCGGCGCACTTCGAGCAGGACGGGTTGTTCCAGATCTCCATGCCCGACATGGTGGCACGCCCACTGTGGAACCCGGCAGGTCACGCCGCCCGGAGTCGACCTCGCCACGAGTGGAACGTCATGGAGGCATCCGCGCACCGGTGACCTCCGAGCCGTTGCACCACCGCCGACCACATCCGGGCGGCCGCGACGCGGTCCGGCGAGATGTCCGTTATGCCGTCCGGTGGTTGGTCGGGCCCGCTGCGCGAGGCCTCGGCCCGCCCGCCCTGATTCTGCGCGAGGGCTCAGCCCGGCCCCCGTTGATCAAGAAGGTTTGCGTCGGGATTCGGCTGGAACGCGACGCAGACCGCTGATCAACGCCGGGGTGCGTCCGTCGTCGGCGGGTCGGGCCGCCGGCTCGCCGGGTTCACCGTGCTCGCTTCGCATCAACCCGGGTGACCGGTTGGCGGCCGGACCGGCGGCATCGTCGGGGTTCACCGTGCCCGCTTCGCATCAACGCCGATGACCGGTTCGCAGCCGGACCGGCGGCATCGTCGGGTTCGTCCCACCCGCTGCGCCTGGAGATCTTGGACAGTTGTCGTTCGCTGCGAACGACAACTGTCCAAGATCCGCACCGCCGGCTGCCGCGCCCTGGGGCGCCTGTCCGGTTTGCGCCGTTGATTGCGACCGCCGTGTCCGGTTTCGGCCGGTCGTGGGGGTGGTCGGCGCCACCGCCGGGGCGGAATCATGCCGGGGCCGGGGTCGTTATACATGGCAGACCGCGCAGCACCCCGCCCCCGAGCGAGGCAGCCCGGTCGGAATGACCGGCCCCCGCCGGTCGTTACACATGGCGGGCCGCGCAC
>NZ_JBEXYR010000033.1:0-17592 GCF_040631005.1 Micromonospora sp. NPDC005707 | reverse complement strand
AACCCGGCCGCGCGCAGCCGGTCCAGCGCCTCCCGGGCGCCGGGCACCGGCCGGACCTTCTCCGGGTCGCCGTTGTAGGGCACGTCCTCGATCAGGGTGCCGTCACGGTCGAGCAGCACCGCGTCGTACAGGGGGCTCAGCACCGTTTCACCCCCGGTGCCGGCGCGGTGACCACGGCTCCGGCGGGTACGGCGCGGGCGCGCCACCAGCCGCGTACCCAATGGGCGACGGCGAGCGGCGGGATCAGCACGCTGGTCACCAGCATGGTGGTGGCCTCGCCGGGGGTGCGCGGGCCGGGCGCGACGCGGGCCCGGGTGAACTCGACGGTGCCGGCCGCCCAGGCGAGCGTGGCGAGGCCGCCGCCGGCGCCGACCGCCCGCCGGGCGCGGGCGGAACGCAGGGGAGCGGCGGTCAGCGCCGCGGCGGCCAGCGCCACCGCGCCGGCCGCGGCGACCGCCACGTGCCGAGGCCGCCGCCCCGGCGGCAGGTCGAGCGCGGCGCGCCACCCCGAGCCGTAGAGCCGGCGCAGCAGCGCGTCGTCGGCGTTGCCGCGCTGGGTGCGCAGGCTGACCCAGCGGCCCTCCGGGCGGACCGGGTGGGTCACCCGGCGCCGCCCGCGGACCAGGTCCCAGCCGGCGCGGCGGACCCGGTGGGCCAGCTCGGCGTCCTCCCGATAGGCGCGCGGGAAGCGCTCGTCGAACCCGCCGACGGCGGCCAGGGCCGTCCGGCGGTAGGCCATGTCCGCCGTGATCCACCGGCCGTCGGCCAGGCCGGCGGTGCCGCGTTCCCAGTCGGTGGGGCGCCGGTGCGCGGGCAGCGGCACGTCCACCACGCCCTGCACGCCGCCGGCCCCGCCGGCCGCGGCGAGGTCGACGCGCAGCCGCCGGGCCCAGTCCGGCGCCGGCACCACGTCGTCGTCGAGGAAGACCACCCACTCGCCGCGGGCGGCCCGCCAGCCCAGGTTGCGGGCGGCCGCCGGGCCCGCTCCGCGCCCGGTCAGCACCTTCGTGTACGCCGCCAGCGCCCCCGGCACGGCCAGCTCCCCGGTGTCGTCGCGGCGGTCGTCGACCAGCAGCAGCTCGGCCCCGGGCAGCTCGTCGAGCTGGCCGGCGAGGGCGTCCAGCAGGGCGGCCAGGCTCGGCCGCCCCAGCGTGGGCACGACCACGCTGATCACCGGGCACCGCCCAGCGCGCGGCGGTGCACCGCGAACGGGCCGAGGGCGAGCAGGTCCACCGGGGCGGAGCCGAACAGCTCCATGGCCTCGCGCGGGGTGTCCACCATGGGCCGCCCGGCGGTGTTCAGCGAGGTGTTCACCACCACCGGCAGCCCGGTGCGCCGGTCGAACTCGGCCAGCAGCTCGGCCACCAGCGGCTCGGTCTCCGGGTGCACGGTCTGCACCCGGGCGGTCCCGTCGACGTGGGTGACCGCCGGGATCCGGTCCCGCCACTCCGGCTTCACCCGGTGCACGAAGAGCATGTACGGGCTGGGGTAGACCCCGTCGAACAGCTCCGCGAAGCGTTCCGCGCGGACCATCGGGGCGATCGGCCGGAACTGCTCCCGGCCCTTCACGTCGTTCATCCGCCGGGTGGTGTCCGGGTCGCCGGGGTGGGCCAGCAGCGACCGGTGGCCGAGCGCCCGCGGGCCGTACTCGCTGCGCCCCTGGTACCAGGCCACGATGCCGTTGTCGGCGAGCACCCGGGCGGCCTCGGCGGCGATCGACGCCGGCCGGCTGTACGGCAGGGCGGCCCGGCGCAGCTCCGCTTCCAGCTCCTCGTCCGACCAGCCCCGGCCCAGGTCCGCGCCCGCCATGGGGACGGACCGGTCGCCCAGCTCGCCGGCCACGTGCAGCGCCGCGCCGAGCGCGGTGCCCGCGTCGCCGGCCGCCGGCTGCACCCAGACGTCCCGGTACGGCCCCTCGGCCGCCAGCCGGGCGTTGGCCACGCAGTTCAGCGCCACCCCGCCGGCCATGGCCAGGGTGGTGGCCCCGCCGGAGGCGTCGTACAGCCAGCGGGACAGGTCCAGGACGACCTCCTCCAGCCGCACCTGGACGCTGGAGGCCAGGTCGGCGTGCTCCTCGGTCAGCTCGCCGCCGGCGGCGACCGCCTTGGCCATGCCGGCCCAGTCGATCCGCTCGACCCGGAAGCCGCCGTCGTCGGTGACCCGGACCAGGTCGCGGAGCAGGCCGAGGTGCTTCGGCCGGCCGTAGGAGGCCAGCGCCATCACCTTGTACTCGTCGCTGGAGTGCAGGAAGCCCAGGTGCCGGGTGAGGTCCTCGTAGAGCAGGCCGAGCGAGTGGGGGAGCCGCTGGGAGTGCAGCGGCGACAGCCGGCCGTCGCGGTAGACGCCGGCCAGGTGGCTGGCCACCTCGCCGCGGCCGTCGAGCACCAGCACCGCGGTGTCGTCGCCGGCCGGCGGGGCGGCCAGGCCGGCGGAGGCGGCGTGCGCGACGTGGTGCGGCACGAACCGCACCTTCTCCGGGTCGAGTCCGGGCAGGACGGCGGCCAGGAACTGCGGGGCCCGCCGGGCGTAGTCGACCCGCAGCCAGTCCCACGGGTCGCTGAGGCCCAGCTCGGCCGTGTCCTCGCAGAGCCCGGGGTCGAACGAGTACGCCACGGCGTCCAGACCGTCCACGTCGATCCCCGCGCTGGCCAGGCACCACGCGGCGGACAGCTCGGGCAGCTCCCAGGCGGAGAAGGGGACCGGCCGCTTGCCGTGCTTGCGCCGGCTGAACCGCTCCTCCTCGGCGGCGGCCACCACCCGGCCGTCGACCACCAGGGCGGCCGCGGGGTCGTGGAAGATCGCGTTTATTCCCAGGACGCGCATGAGTGGTCCCTACCCTGGCGATCAGGACCTAACCTCTAGATCATCGACTTGTCCGAGAAGTCGAATCTCCGCTGTGGAGGTTCTGATTCGGGACCAAAGCCCCTGGTCGGCGCGGCGGGAAGTGGCGAAGCTGGGCAAAGCGGCGCAGTTGCCTGCCGGCTCCGGCGCCCCGTGCCCGCAGCATCCGACCCGGAGGTGTTCCGTGTCCCCGTTCGCACTGTCCGTGCTCGCCGAGGAGCAGCTCACGCTGGCCCGTGCCACCGACAGCGGGCGCAGCGCCCGGACCGTGCACGGCGGCCCCGGCACCCGGCTGCGCCAGACGCTGCTCGCGCTGGTCGCCGGCCACGCCCTGCAGGAGCACGCAAGCCCCGGTGAAGCGACGCTCCAGGTGCTGCGCGGACGGGTCCGCCTGGTCGTCCAGGACCACTCCTGGCCGGGCTCGGCGGGAGACCTGCTGGTGATTCCGGACGCCCGCCACGCACTGCACGCCGACGAGGACGCCGTGGTGCTGCTCACGGTCGCCCGCGGATGAGCACCGTCCGGCCGCTGCGCGCCACCGGCCCGAGGCCCGCCGCGGACTCCGCCTCCCGTCAGCCCGCCGCGGACTCCGCCTCCCGTCAGCCCGCCGCGGACTCCGCCTCCCATCAGCCCGCCGCGGGCTCCGCCTCCCGTCAGCCCGCCGCGGAGCCCGCCTCCGATCGGCCCGCAGTCGGAGCCGACTCCGCGGCGTCCGCGGCCGGGCGCGCTTCCGGTCGTCCGGCCGCGCGGTCCGGTCGTCCGGCCCGTGGCCGCCGGAACCGCTGGCTGCCGCCGCAGCACGGCGCCTGGGCGATGCTGCTCCTGCCGTACGTCGCGGCGGTCGGCGTCGCCGGTCCGCGCTGGCTGCACCTGCCCCTGCTCGGCGTCGGGCTCGCCGGTTACCTGTTCTCGTACTACGCCCTGCTCGCCGTGAAGACGGGCCGCGCCGACCGGGTGCGCCCGCAGCTCCTGGTCTACGGCGGGGCGACCGCGCTGCTCGGGGTGCCCGTGCTGCTCGCCCGCCCCGCCGTCCTCGGCTACGTCCCGCTCTACGCCGTGCTGCTCGCACTCAACGTCGCCCACGCCCGGCGCCGCCGCGAACGGGCCCTGCTCAACGACCTCGCCTCGGTGGCGCAGAGCCTGCTCATGGTGTTCGTGGTGGGCACCGTCGCCGAGGTCCCACCCGCCGACCTGGTCGGGCTGGCGGCGGCGGTCGGCGCGTACCTGGTCGGCACGGTGCTGTACGTCAAGACGATGATCCGGGAGCGGGGGAGCGCCCGGTACCGGTGGGCCTCGCTGGCGTACCACCTGGTGGTGCTGGCGGTGGCGGTCGTCGCCGGATGGGGACCGGGGGTGGCGGCGGTCTTCGCGCTGCTGCTGCTCCGGGCCGGGGTGCTGCCCGGCCGGCGGCTCACCCCGGTGCGGGTTGGACTGATCGAGATCGTCGGAACCCTGCTGGTGCTCGCCGCGGTGGTCACCCGCTGGGCGTGACCCGCCCGCTGGTCCTGACCTGCCCGCTGGGTCTGACCCGCCGCTGGGCCTGGCCCGCCCGCTGAGTCTGACCCGCCCGCTGAGCCTGGCCCGCCCGCGGGGCGGGCCTGCGGCCCGCCGGTGTCCCTTTCGACGCCGCCCGGCCGAGCCCCGCGCTTGCTACCGGGAGTGACTGCCGCCGTCCACGGCCGCGCTTACGCGGCGTGACGGCATCGGAGGGCACCGCCTCTGCCGTCGCCGCAAGCCACCTCCGGCTGAACAGCGGAACATCCGCCGCGCCCCGCCGCCCGCCCACAGCCATTCCGCGCCTTTGCTCTGCAGCCGCATACGCAGCGGCAACCCTCCGTGCTTGCTGCGTATGCGGCTGCAGAGCAAAGCGTGTCGGGCGTAGGCGTCGAGGCGGGGGTGGCCCGCACCGAGCGTGACCGTGGTTCAACTGCTGTCGTGCCGGGTGGTCGTGCGGGTCGGGTGGCGGGGCGGAACAGGGCGGGCCCGCCGGGTCGAAGCGGGGCCCGCGTCGGGTACGCCCGACACCGGCCCCGCTCGCCGCGGTCGGCGCGCCTCAGCGCAGCATGCCCGGACCGAACACCTCGTACGCGATCCGTTCGGCCGGTACGCCCCGGCGCAGCAGGCCGCCCCGGACCAGCGCCATGAACGGCACCGGCCCGCACAGGTGCACGTACGCGCCGGGGGCGAGCGGGACCAGCGCCGGGTCGACGAGCCCCTCCGCGATCTCCGCCTTGACCCCGGCCAGTTCGCCGCCGGCGGTGTCCTCGTACCAGAGGTGGATCGCCAGGTTCGGCAGCCGCTCCTGGAGCGCGGGCAGTTCGTGGCGGAGCGCGTGCGCGGCGCCGGTCCGGTCGGCGTGCACGAGCGTCACCGGCCGCTCGGGCTCGGTGGCCGCCAGGTGCGCCAGTGCCGACATGGCCGGGGTCAGCCCGATGCCGGCGCTGACCAGCAGCAGCGGCTCCCCGCCGCCGAGGGCGCTGACCTCGCCGAACGGCGGGCTGAGCCGCAGCGTGTCGCCGACGGCCACCCGCCCGTGCAGGAATCCGGAGACCGTCCCGTCGGGCGCGCCGGCGGTGCCGCGTACCCGCTTCACGGTGATCCGCCAGTGGCCGGCGCCCGGCCGGCCGGAGAGGCTGTACTGCCGGATCTGCTGGCCGCGGTCGCCGTCCAGGTCGACCGCGACGGAGGTGTACTGGCCGGCGGTGAAGCCGGGCACCGGACCGCCGTCGGCGGGGACCAGCGTGAACGACACCACGTCGGGGGTCTCCGCGACCTTCTCCGTGACCCGCCACTCGCGCCACACCGAGCCGTTCTCCGGCACCCCGGCCTCGGTGTAGAGGCGGGCCTCCCGGGCGATCAGCTCGCAGGCCAGCAGCCAGTACACCTCGTCCCAGGCCGCCGCGACCTCGGGGGTGACCGCGTCGCCGAGCACCTCGGCCACGGCGGCCATCAGGTGCCGGCCGACGATCGTGTACTGGGTGGCGGTGATCCCCAGGGAGACGTGCTTGTGCGCGATCCGGTCCAGGATCGGCCCCCACGGCGCGGCGCCGCCCCCGGTCAGGTGCTCGGCGTACGCGACCACGGCCCCGGCCAGCGCCGCCTTCTGCGTGCCGGTGGCCTGGTTGCTCCGGTTGAAGATGTTCAGCAACTCCGGGTGGGCGGCGAACATGCGCTGGTAGAACCGGCCGGTGATCGCCTCGCCGTGTGCCTGCACGGCGGGCAGGGTCGCCGTCACCACCGTTGCTGCGGATTCCGAAAGCACGATTACTCCTTGTGGCGTCGAACGGGTCGATCTCCACTGAACAGGAGGCCCCGATTCCTCTTCAGGGTCGAAGGTCCCGGGACCGGCGTGGCCAGGATCACCGACGCGAACGGGCTGGTCGGCCCGTGTCGCGGTGTGCGCGCTGTGGCTAGGGTCGAGGCGTGAAGCTCAACCGCTCGACCGACATGGCCCTGCGGATCGCGATGCTGACCGCCGCGTCCCCGGCCCGGACCACCGTGGACGAACTCGCCACCCAGCTCGCGCTGCCGCGGAGCCACGTGGCCAAGGTGGTGCAGCGGTTGCAGCGGCTGGGCGTGCTGGTCACCATCCGGGGCCGCTCCGGCGGGGTGGCCTTCGCCGAGCACGCCGCGGAGCTGACCGTCGGCCACGTGGTGCGGGCCTTCGAGGGCGACGCCGAGGTGGTCAACTGCGAGCAGCCGGCCTGCCCGCTGGTCGCCGGCTGCCGGCTGCGCGGCGAACTGCGCCGCGCCCAGGCGGCCTTCCTCGCCGTACTCGACGGGGTACGCCTCGGCGAGCTGGTCGACGGCCCGGCCGGTCCGCTGCTGCTCACCCTCGGCGCCCCGGCGGTCCGCCCCTGATGGCGATCTCGCATCCGATCTTCGCCCGGGTCTTCGCCCGGGCCAGCGTCGCCATGGACCGGGCCGGCGCCGCCGCGCACCGGCGCCGCCTGGTCGCCGGGCTGGGCGGCCGGGTGGTCGAGGTGGGCGCCGGCAACGGGCGGAACCTCCCGCACTACCCGCCTGGCGTGACCGGGGTGCTCGCCGTGGAGCCCGAGCCGCGGCTGCGCGCTCTCGTCCGGGCCGCCGCGCCCGCCGCGCCGGTGCCGGTGACCGTGGCCGCCGGCCTCGCCGAGGCGCTGCCCGTCGCCGACGCGAGCGCCGACGCGGTGGTGCTCTCGCTGGTGCTCTGCTCGGTGCCGGACCAGACCGTGGCGCTGCGCGAGGCGCGCCGGGTGCTCCGCGCGGGCGGACAGCTCCGCTTCTACGAGCACGTGGTCGCGGAGACCCCCGGGCTGCGCCGGGCCCAGCGCCTGGCGGACGCCACGCTCTGGCCGGTGTGCTGCGCCGGCTGCCACACCGCCCGGGACACGGTGGGCGCGATCCGGGCCGCGGGCTTCACCGTGGTCGAGCTGGACCGGTTCCGCTTCCCGCCGACGGGGATGTCCGGACCCGCATCCCCGCACGTGCTCGGGGCGGCCGTCCGAGACTGACCACCGCGAGGCGCCCCGGGAAAGGGGACGCCTCGCGGTGGTGGCGGGTCAGCTCACCGTGATCGTGCCGTCCGGGGCGCGGACGCAGGAGACCGTCCGGGAGCCCGTCGCGGCGGCTCCCGCGAGGCAGCGGCCGAGCACCCGGTGGCCGGCGGCGCTCGGGTGCCAGGACTCCTGGCAGGTCTGGAAGTAGGTGCCGCAGGCGTTCGCGATCCGCTGGATGTCGAGCTTGTCGTAGCCGGAGAGGCTGGTCACGAAGACACCCGTCGGGCCGTCCATCAGCCGGATCGGGGTGGCCAGGGCGTTGCCCGGGCTGCCCGCCGACTCGCAGAGCCGGGCGCCGTCGAAGGCGCGCTGCACGTTGAGGTAGACCAGGTCGTCCTGTGGGAACTCGGCGGCCAGGGTGGTCCGGGCCGACTTGACCAGGGTGCCGAGGCCCTGCGAGAAGCGCTGTCCCGGGGCGAGGCTGCCGCGATGGATCGGGCAGCCGGCCGCGTACCGCTCGGCGCCGAGGGCGCGGAACTTGTCCCGGGTGTCGTCCCGGTCGTCCTCGGTCCAGTAGCCCGAGGCCAGCTCGGCGGGGAGCGGGTTGGTGTAGTCCTGGAACACCACCCGGTGCTGGCCGTCGGCGTCGACCTGGTCGAGGGTGGTGAGCAGCTGCCGCACCGCCGCCGTGGTCTCCGCGGTCGCGGCGGCGAACTGGGCGGCGGTGGCCAGGTCGGCGTCCGTGCAGGGCTCCTGCTCGACCGGCCCCCCGAGGTATGCCCAGAACTCCCACCAGCCGGTCCAGGCGTCGGCGATGAACCGGTTGGCGCACTTCTCCGCGACGCTGCCGAAGGTGAACGAGCTGTTGTTCGAGCCGAGGCCCACCAGCACCAGGTCGATGTCGTGGGTGCGCGCCACCGCCCGGAGCTGGTCGAGCTGGGCGGCGACCTGTCGGCCCTTCGTCCGGCTCGCGGAGGCGGCGGCGATGTCGGCGGGCTGCCCGCCCGAGCAGGCCAGGTTGAACCGGGCCGCGATGCCCGGCAGGTCGGCCTGGAACAGCGAGGCGTTGGGCGAGCGGTGGCAGAAGTAGGCGTTGCTGTTCGGCGCCGACCAGCCGGGGAAGCCCTGGGCCACCCCGTTGACGTCGACCACCGGCGCGTACGCCCCGGCGCCCTCGCCACTGATGAAGCTGTCGCCCAGCGCCACGGCGGCGGTGGGCAGGGCGGCCGCGGCGGGCCCGGCGGGGGCCACGGCGGCCGGCAACGCCACGGCGGCCACGGCCAGCGCCGCCGCGAGAGCGGCACGACGGAACACGGACATGCGACCCCCTGGACACATCGAAATGTGAAAGATTCTTCAAGGAGGCGATGAGATCACGTCCGTGTGACGTACGTCAATGGATGGCCGTCCGGGTGGTCGTCGCCGGGCCCCGGCCGGGAAGACAGCGGCGGCACCCGTCGTTGTCGTGACGGACGGCCTCCTCGCCTCCGGTCGCGCGGCATTCGACGCCGCACCGCACCGGGTGCCACGGCTCTGTCGGAGTGCCGGGCTAGGCTCGCTCCGGCGCGCCGCGCCTGGCGATCGACGTGGGGGATCGCACGGTGAACGGCACCACACCGCCGAGACCTGGGAGTACGACCAGTTGACCGCACAGCCTGAGACCCTGTACGGGGCCGACGACCTGACGCACCTGGAGGGCCTCGACGCCGTCCGGAAGCGCCCCGGCATGTACATCGGCTCGACCGACAGCCGTGGCGTGGGTCACCTCGTCAACGAGATCCTCGACAATTCCACCGACGAGGGTGTCGCGGGTCACGCCAAGAAGGTCGACGTGATCCTGCACGCCGACGGCTCGGTGCGGGTCGACGACGACGGCCGCGGCATCCCGACCGACGTGCACGCCAAGTCCGGCATCTCCGGCGTCGAGCTGGTGCTGACCCGGCTGCACGCGGGTGGCAAGTTCGGCGGGTCGGGCTACAAGACCTCCGGCGGCCTGCACGGCGTGGGCGCCTCGGCGGTCAACGCGCTCTCCCGGCGGTTCGACGTCACCGTCCGACGCGCCGGCAAGATCCACTCGATGTCGTTCCGGCACGGCGTACCCGGGATCTTCGACGGCGACGGCCCGGAGGCGCCGTTCACGCCCGGCCCCGGCCTGCAGATCGTCGGCGCCATGAAGCGCGGCCAGCGCACCGGCACCTCCATCCGCTGGTGGCACGACCCGCGCTACTTCGAGACCGGCGCGGCCCTCGACACCGACGCGGTCCGGCTCAAGCTGCGCAACACCGCCTTCCTGGTCCCCGGCGTGGCCTACCGCCTGCGCGACGAGACCGGCGAGAAGGCCGTCGAGGAGAGCTTCCACTTCCCCAACGGCCTCACCGACATGGTCGAATACCTCGCCCCGGCCGGCGATCGCCCGGTCTCCGGCACCCTGCTGGTCACCGGCGAGGGCACCTACCGGGAGAACGCCGCCGACGCCAACGGCGTCATGCAGTCCAACGTGCAGCGCCGGGCCGAGATCGAGGTGGCGTTCCGCTGGGGCACCGGCTACGAGCGCACCGTCGAGTGCTTCACCAACACCATCCGCAACGCCCACGGCGGCACCCACCGCAAGGGCTTCGAGCGGGCCCTGGCGCGCACCCTGGCCGAGGCCGCCCGCAACACCCGCGGCCTGCTCAAGCCCAAGGAGGACGCGCCCACCCTGGACGACGTCCTGGAGGGCATGACCGCCGTGGTGCACGTGCGGATCCCGGAGCCGCAGTTCACCTCGCAGACCAAGGACGAGCTGTCCACCGCGGGCATCACGAAGGTGCTCCAGGGTCTGGTCGAGGCGCACCTCAAGGCATGGCTGGAGGACCGCAAGACCAAGGCCGAGGCCCGCACGGTGCTCCAGAAGATCGTCGACGCGGCCCGGGTCCGGCTGACCCAGAAGCAGCAGAAGGACGCCGCCCGGCGCAAGACCGCCCTGGAGGGCGCGTCGATGCCGCCCAAGCTGGTCGACTGCCGGGCCACCGGCGTCGAGCGCAGCGAGCTGTTCATCGTCGAGGGCGACAGCGCACTGGGGACGAGCCGCATGGCCCGCTCCTCGGAATACCAGGCCCTGCTGCCCATCCGCGGCAAGATCCTCAACGTGCAGAAGGCGAACCTCCAGCAGGTGCTGGACAACGCCGAGTGCGCGGCGATCGTGCAGGTGCTCGGCGCCGGCTCGGGGCGCACCTTCGACCTCTCCGCGCTGCGCTACGGCCGGGTGCTCATCATGGCCGACGCGGACGTCGACGGCGCGCACATCCGGACCCTGCTCATCACACTCTTCGCCCGCTACATGCGGCCGCTCATCGAGGCGGGCCGGCTCTACGCGGCCATGCCGCCCCTGCACAAGATCACCACCAAGGGGCGCAACCCGCAGACCGTCTACACCTACACCCAGGCCGAGATGGAGGCGACGGTCCGCAAGCTGGAGAAATCCGGCAAGCAGATCGTCACGCCCATCCCGCGCTTCAAGGGTCTCGGCGAGATGGACGCCGACGAGCTGTGGGAGACGACCATGAACCCGGCCACCCGGGCGGTCCGCCGCATCACCCTCGACGACGTCGAGGCCGCCGAGCGGATCCTCGAACTGCTCATGGGCGAGAAGGTCGAGCCCCGCCGCAACTGGCTCATCGACTCGGCCGACCTGGTCGACCGCGACGCCATCGACGCCTGACCACCGGGTTATTCGAAGGGAAAGCTGAACCATGGCACGCCGCAAGGACGACCGCGCCAAGGCGGATCTCTCCGCCTTCGACCAGGCCGGCGCCCGGGTCTTCGACAACCCGCTGGTCAACGAGGTCTCGGACTCCTACCTGGAGTACGCCTTCTCGGTCATCCACTCCCGAGCCCTGCCCGACGCGCGGGACGGGCTCAAGCCGGTGCACCGGCGCATCCTCTGGTCCATGCACGAGCAGGGCCACCGCCCCGACCGGGGCCACGTGAAGTCGGCCCGGATCGTCGGCGACGTGATGGGTAAGTACCATCCGCACGGCGACGCGGCGATCTACGACGCGATGGTCCGCCTCGCGCAGGACTTCTCGCTCAACGTGCCGCTGATCGACGGGCACGGCAACTTCGGCTCGCCCGACGACGGCCCGGCCGCCGCCCGCTACACCGAGGCCAGGATGTCCCGCGAGGCCATGCTGCTCGTCGGCGAGCTGGGCGAGGACACCGTCGACGTCGAGCCCAACTACGACGGCTCGCTGACCCAGCCCACCGTGCTGCCGGCGGCCTTCCCCAACCTGCTGGTCAACGGCGCGTCGGGGATCGCGGTCGGCATGGCCACCAACATGATCCCGCACAACCTGGCCGAGGTCGTCCACGCCGCCCGCTGGCTGATCAACCACCCGGACGCCACGCTGGACAAGCTCATGGAGTTCGTCCCCGGCCCCGACCTGCCCACCGGCGGGCTGCTGCTCGGCCTCGACGAGGTGCGCCGCGCCTACGAGACCGGGCGCGGCGTGGTGCGGATGCGGGCCCGGGTGCAGACCGGCCCGCTGGAGGGCAGCCGGGGCCGGCAGGCCATCACGGTCACCGAACTGCCCTACGGGGTGGGCGCGGAGAAGGTCATCGCCGCCATCACCAACGAGGTCAACAAGACCAAGCGGCTGACCGGCATCGCCGACGTCAAGGACCTCACCGACCGGGAGAACGGCACCCGGCTGGTCATCGAGTGCAAGGTCGGGGTCAACCCGCAGGCGTTGCTGGCCGACCTCTGGCGGCTCACCCCGCTGGAGCAGTCCTTCGGCGTGAACAACCTGGTCCTGGTCGACGGCCAGCCGCAGACCCTGGGGCTCAAGGAGCTGCTGGAGGTCTTCCTCGACCACCGCTACGAGGTGGTGACCCGGCGCAGCGCCTACCGCAAGCGCAAGCGCGAGGAGCGGCTGCACCTGGTCGACGGCCTGCTGATCGCCCTGCTCGACATCGACAAGGTGGTCCGGCTGATCCGGGCCAGCGAGGACGCCCAGGCCGCCAAGGACGGCCTGATGCAGAAGTTCAAGCTCTCGGAGATCCAGGCCACCTACATCCTGGACACCCCGCTGCGCCGGCTCACGAAGTACGACCGGCTGGAGCTGGAGGCCGAGCAGGAGAAGCTGCGCGGCGAGATCGCCGAGCTGTCGAAGATCCTCGACGACCCGAAGGTGCTGCGGAAGCTGGTCTCCGACGAGCTGGCCGCCGTGGTCAAGCAGTTCGCCGCCGACCGCCGCACCACGCTGGTCGACGGCGACCTCAAGGAGGTGCTGGCGGCCTCCGTGCCGGCCGGCCCCCTGGAGGTCGCCGACGACCCCTGCCAGGTCATCCTCTCCGCCACCGGGCTGGTCGCCCGCACCGCGGCCGAGTCGGAGGAGGCCGCCGAGGCGCGCCGGCGCAGCGGCCGGGTGAAGCACGACGCCGTACGCGCCGTGGTGCACTCCACCGCCCGCGGCCGGGTGCTCCTGGTGACCAGCGCGGGGCGGGCCTTCAAGATCGACGTGCTGCCGCTGCCGGTGCTGCCCGAGCAGTCCGGCACGGTGTCGCTGCGCGGCGGTATGTCCGCCGCCGAGCTGGTGCCGCTGGAGCAGGGCGAGACGGTCGTCGGGCTGGCCCCGCTCGGCCCGTCCGCCGAGGGCTCACCCGGGCTGGCGCTCGGCACCCGGCAGGGCGTGGTGAAGGTCTGCTCCCCCGAGTGGCCGGTCCGCTCGGACGAGTTCGAGGTGATCTCGCTGCGCGACGGCGACGAGGTGGTCGGGGCGACCTGGCTCACCGACGGGGCGGAGACCCTGGCGTTCGTCTCCTCGGAGGCGTCGCTGCTGCGCTTCGCGGCGTCCGTGGTCCGGCCGCAGGGCATCAAGGGCGGCGGCATGGCCGGCATCAACCTGCCGGCCGGCTCGCGGGTGGTCTTCTTCGGCGCCATCCGCACCGACGACGCGAGCCACGGGGAGCCGATGGTGGTCACCTCGACGGGCGCGACGGTCAAGGTGACGCCGTTCAAGGCGTACCCGGCGAAGGGCCGGGCGACCGGCGGCGTGCGCGCCCAGCGGTTCCTCAAGGGTGAGCTGGACCTGGCCGTGGCCTGGATCGGCCCGCGACCGGTCGGCGCCACCGCCACCGGCGACCCGGTCGAGCTGCCGCCGGCCGACCCCCGGCGCGACGGTTCCGGCTTCGCGGTGATGCTCGGCCCCACGGTGGTGGGCCACCAGATCGACCGCGACTGACCCCCCAGCCCGTGTCGATCAAGAGGTTTGCGTCATCCAGGAGCGATCTGGTGACGCAAACCTCTTGATCGACGGGGCGGTCAGAGTTCGGGTTCCGGGCCCGGCCGGGGGCCCGGGGTGGTGCCGCGGAGGCGGGCGATCAGGCGCATGCCGTGGTAGATCACCAGGGCGGCGGCGGTGCCCAGGGCGATGCCGTTGAAGGAGAGGTCACCGGCGGTCAGGGTGTAGTTGGCGGCGCCGACGATCACGGCGACCGCGGCCGTCATGAGGTTGACCGGGTCGTGGAAGTCCACGCGGTTCTCGATCCAGATGCGGGCGCCCAGCACGGCGATCAGGCCGTACAGGGCGGTGGTGGCGCCGCCCAGCACCCCGGCCGGCACGGTGAGGATCAGCGCGCCGAACTTCGGGCAGAGCCCGAGCAGCACGGCCGCGAACCCGGCCACCCAGTACGCGGCCGTCGAGTAGACCCGGGTCGCCGCCATGACGCCGATGTTCTCCGCGTACGTGGTGGTGCCGGAGCCGCCGCCGGAGCCGGCCAGCACGGTGGCGACGCCGTCGCCGAGGAACGCCCGCCCCATGTCCCGGTCGAGGTTCCGCCCGGTCATCGCAGCGACCGCCTTGACGTGCCCGGCGTTCTCCGCGATCAGCACGAGGATCACGGGGATGACCAGCACCACGGCGCGCAGGCCGAAGCTCGGGGCGTGGAACTGCGGCAGGCCCACCCAGGCGGCGTCCTTCAGCGTGGTGACCGCCGTCGGGTCGAGTTGGCCGAGCAGGGCCGCCAGCACCCAGCCGACCACGACGCCGAGCAGGATCGACAGCCGGGCGAGGAAGCCGCGGAAGAGCACAGTGGTGACCAGGATCGCGGCCAGGGTGATCACCGCGATCAGCGGCTGCGCCTTGACGCCAGTGCCGCTGCCGCCGCCGTCCCAGGCCACCGGCGCCAGGTTGAGCCCGATCAGGGCCACGATGGCGCCGGTCACCACCGGCGGCATCAGGGCGTCGATCCAGCGCGCCCCGGCCAGTTGCACCACCACGCCGACCAGCGCCAGCACGACGCCGGCCACCACGATGCCGCCGAGGGCCGCGCCGATGCCGCCGTCGGTCTTCGCGGCCAGCACCGGGGCGATGAAGGCGAACGACGACCCCAGGTACGAGGGCAGGCGGTTACGGGTGATCAGCAGGAACAGCAGCGTGCCCAGCCCGGAGAAGAAGAGCGTGGTGGCCGGCGGGAAGCCGGTGATCAGCGGCACCGTGAAGGTGGCGCCGAACATGGCGACCACGTGCTGCACGCCGACCCCGACCGTACGCGGCCAGGAGAGCCGCTCGCCGGGGTGGACCACGTCGCCGGGGGTGACGGAGCGTCCGTCGCCGTGCAGGGTCCAGGGGGACCAGCGGGAGGTGGGGGACTGGGTCATGGCAGCCCTTCGCGTCGTCAGGTGACGGGGGCGTGATCGACCCTGAGAGTTGTTTCTAGCACGGCGCCGACCCGGGCCCGGGGCCGGCTCGGCGTCAGGCCACCCCGGCGGGCCGGAACTGGACGCTGACCCGGGGGCCGACCGGCCGGGCGGTCTTCGGGATGGCGTGCTCCCAGGTGCGCTGGCAGGACCCACCCATCACCACGAGGTCGCCGTGGCCGAGCGGGAAGCGCAGGCTGTTCCCGCCGCCGCCCCGGGGGCGCAGCAGCAGCGGCCGGGGTGAGCCGAACGAGACGATGGCCACCAGGGTGTCGGTGTGCGCGGAGCGGCCCAGGGTGTCGCCGTGCCAGGCCACGCTGTCCCGGCCGTCCCGGTAGAGGCACATCCCGGCCGTCACGAAGGGCTCGCCCAGCTCGGCCGCGTAGTGCCGGGTGAGCGTGTCACGCGCCGTGGTGAGCACCGGGTGCGGCAGCGGCCGGCCGGCGGCGTACCAGCAGAGCAGGCGGGGGACGTCGACCTCGGCGTCGTACATGGTGCGGCGCTCGGCCTGCCACGGCACCTCGTGCAGCAGCGTGTCGAGCACCGCGTCGGAGCCCGCCACCCAGCCGGGCAGGTGGTCGACCCAGGCGCCCCGGCTCAGCTCGTGCCGGCGCACCCGACCGGCGAGCGGGCCCAGGGTGGGACCCTGCGCGGCGAAGTCGAGCATCGAGGGCTGGTACGCGACGTCGGACACGCCGCCGATCCTACCTCGCGCTCGAACAGGCGTACGAGGATCGGTGGCGGCGGTCGGGGCCGCCAGCCGGGCAGCGGGTAGGGTGCCCGGCGTGACGAGTGCCCCGGCCACGCCCCGAGCCACCCGCCTGCCGTCGCTGACCGGGCTGCGCTGGATCGCCGCCCTGCTGGTCTTCGCCTTCCACGTCGGCACCATGGGGATCATCGGCCAGCCGGACCTGAAGGTTTTCGTGGGCAAGGCGTTCGCCCTCGGCCTCTCCGGGGTGGAGTTCTTCTTCATCCTCAGTGGATTCGTGCTGGTCTGGTCGTACCGGGACGGCGAGCCGCGACGCACCTTCCTGCGCCGCCGGCTCGCCAAGATCTACCCGAACCACCTGGTGACCTTCGTGGTGGCGCTGGCCGTCGCGTTCTGGTTCGCCGACCCGGTCGCCCTGTGGGCCGCGGTCGGCAACCTCTTCCTGGTGCAGGCCTGGATTCCGCTGGGCGGCTACTTCTACAGCGTCAACAACGTGAGCTGGTCGCTCTCCTGCGAACTGGCCTTCTACCTCTGCCTGCCGCTGGTGCTGCCGTGGCTGCGCCGGGCCCGCGCCGGCGCGCTGTGGGCGGTCGTGGCCGCCGTGCCGCTGCTCATCCTGGCCCTGTGGCCCGCCCAGCTCCTGGTGCCCGAGGAGAACCGCTGGTGGTTCACCCAGATCCTCCCGGTCACCCGCTCCTTCGAGTTCTGGCTGGGTGTGGCCGCGGCCGAGCTGCTGCGCCGGGGCCGCTGGCGCGGCCCGAACCTGACCGTGGCCAGCGTGCTCTTCGTCGCCACCTGGGTGGTCGCCGCGCTGTGGATCCGCGCCGAGTTCTGGGCGGCCCTGCTCGCGGCCGCCTACCTGCTGGTCATCACCGCGGCGGCGGACGCCGACGTGCGGGGCCGGCGCACGCCGTGGCGGTCCCGCGCGATGGTCTGGCTCGGCGAGGTCTCCTTCGCCTTCTACCTGGTCCACGTCCTGGTCATGAAGACGGTGCTGCGGCTCACCGGTGACTGGGGCACCGGCCTGCGCGGCTGGTGGGGACCGGTCGTGGTGCTCGCCTTCCTGCTGCTCAACCTCCTGCTCGCCGCGGCCCTGCACCGCTGGGTGGAGATGCCCATGATGCGCCGCCTCGGCCCGCCGCGCCGGGCCCGCCGGGCGCCGGCCACCGCCGCGCCGGCGCCGACCGTCCCCGCCCCGCGCGCGGCCCCCGACACCCCGACCAGACCCGTCGAGTACGCCGGACGGCGCGACCCGGGCTGAGCCACCCGCTCTGCCGGCGCGGCCCGTCCCGGCCGGACCGGGCACCCGCCCCGGTCGCGGTGATCCGCGCAGTTGCACGCGGCGTTGGTGCGGGTGGGGCTGCGGTCGACGTTGGGTCGCCGAGGGACACCCGGCCGGCGCATGTCGCCGGCGCGTCCGCCGTCGCCGGCGCGTCCGCCGTCCCGGCGCCCGTACCCGCCGGTGGTCCACCCTGGCCGGTGCCCCGTTTCCAGGACGGTGCGACACGCCCGCCGGCGGTGCGATGTGGCGTCATCGGCGGTAGTTTGTACCCGTGCTGCCGATCGCGCTCACCTGTCCCGTGTGGTGGGTGGCGCGCTGGACCGCCCGGACGCTGGCCACCCTGGCCGTGCTCGTCGCCTGCTCGTTCGGCGCGGCGACCCTGCCGCTCGGCGTGGCCGCGACCGCACCGGTGGTGCCCGCCGTGGTGGCCCCCGTCGAGGGTCTGCCCCTGCGAACCGAGGCCGCCGTCGGGCAGCACCCCCTCCGGGGGGGGGGGGGGGCGGCCGCCCCCCCCCCCCCCCCGGGGGGGGCGCGGGGGGGCGCCTCCGCCCCCCCGGCGAACCCGGAGCCGTGGTGGGGGGGGATCTCCCGCCCCCACCCCTCC
>NZ_JBEXYR010000032.1:0-21849 GCF_040631005.1 Micromonospora sp. NPDC005707 | reverse complement strand
CCCCCCCCGGCAGCTGATCGACCCTTTAATACAAGACTTCTTGTACATCACTCGTTGTGGGTCTAGCCTGGGCCGCATGGCGGACGAGCCGAACACCTTGAACCTCACCGATCCGAAGGCCATGCGGGCACTGGCCCACGAGACCCGGATCCGGCTCCTGGGCGAACTGCGCATCCGCGGCCCGCAGACCGTGGGCATGCTCAGCGAGGTCACCGGCGAGGCGGTCGGCTCGGTCAGCTACCACCTGGGCAAGCTGGCCGAGCACGGCTTCGTCCTGGAGGCGCCCGAGCTGGCCCGCAACCGCCGCGAGCGGTGGTGGCGGGCCGCGCACGAGCGCACCAACTGGGAGCCGGTGGAACTGCTCGACGACCCGGAGCGGCGGCTCGCCTCCGACCTGCTGCGCCGGGCCGTCCTCCAGCGCTACGTGGCCCGCTTCGAGGCCTACCTCGACGCCGAGGCGTCCCTCGACCCGGCGTGGGTGCGGGGCACCACGAGCAGCGACAGCTTCCTCCACCTGACCCCCGACGAACTCGTGGAGCTGCGCCGCGAGCTGTCCGAGCTGGGCGAGCGCTGGCAGGCCCGCAGCAACCCCGACCGGCCGGACGCGCGCACCGTCACGCTCATCTGGCAGGCCTACCGGGGGCCGCAGTGAGCCGCCGGTGGGCGCCCCTGGCCGGGCTGCTGACCGCGCACACGGTCTCGCTCACCGGCAACATGCTCACGCTGATCGCGCTGCCGCTCTACGTCCTCGCCGAGACGGGCTCCCCCGCCGCCACCGGTCTGGCCGGAGCGTTCGCCACCGCCCCGGTGGTGCTGGGCGGCGCCTTCGGCGGCGTCCTCGTCGACCGGATCGGCTACCGCCGGGCCAGCATGCTGGCCGACCTGGTCTCCGGCGTGACCGTCGCCGCCGTGCCGCTGCTGCACGCCACGGTGGGGCTGCCCTTCCCGGCGCTGCTCGGGCTGGTCTTCGTCAGCGGCCTGCTCGACACGCCGGGCCAGACCGCCCGCACCGCGCTGCTGCCCGAGGCGGCGGCCGCCGCCGGGGTGCCCATCGAGCGGGCCATCGGCTGGTTCGGCGCCACCGAGCGCGGCTCCCGCCTGATCGGCGCGCCGGTCGCCGGCCTGCTGGTCAGCGCGCTGGGCGCACTGCCGGTGCTGGCCGTCGACGCGGCCACGTTCGCCGTCTCGGCGCTGGTGGTGGCGGTCCTGGTGCCGGCGGGCCTGCAACCGTCCACCGAGGCCGACGCCCCTTCGGCCGGCTACTGGCGGGACTTCGCCGCCGGCCTGCGCTTCCTGGTCCGCGAGCCGCTGCTGCGCGCCATGGTGCTGCTGGTGCTGGTCACCAACCTCTTCGACGCCACCAAGAGCAACGTCCTGATGCCGGTCGTCGCCACCCGGGACCTCGGCGGGGCGGCCGCCTTCGGCCTGCTGGTCGGCGCCATGGGCGGCGGCGCGCTGGTCGGCTCGCTGCTGTTCAGCGCCATCGGGCACCGGCTGCCCCGCCGCGCCACCTTCGTCACGGCCTTCGCCATCTGCGGCGCCCCGCCCTTCTGGGCGCTCGCCGCCGCCCCGCCGCTGCCGGTGATCGCCGCGGTCTGCGTGGTGTCCGGTCTCGCCGCCGGCGCGATCAACCCGCTCATCGGCGCGGTCGAACTGGAGCGCGTCCCGGCCACCATGCGGGCCCGGGTCTACGGGGTGATCGGCGCGGGCGCCTGGGCGGCCATGCCGGTGGGCGCGGCCGGCGCAGGGCTGGCCGCCGACCGGTTCGGCACCACGGCGACCCTGGTCACCATCGGCGCCGGCTACCTGCTGGTGGTGCTCACCCCGCTGCTCGGCGGCCCGTGGCGGGACCTGCGCCGGCCGGCGCCGCCGGAACGGCCGCAGCCGGTCCGGTCCCCCACGCCCGCCGCCACCGGCGCGGAGTAACCCGGCCGCGCTGCCGCCCCGACGTGGGCCGGGTCGGCAGCCGCCCGGGCGTGGGCTGGCACCGCGCCGCGGCCCGGGCGTGGGCCGGGACCGCGCCGCGGCCCGATCGGCCGGGAGCGACGCCGGTCTCCCCGGCGGCGGTGCGGTCGGGGAGACCGGCGTGGCAGGTCAGGCGGCGACGCGTGCCAGCAGCGTGAACGCCCGCACCGGGTCGCCGGTGAGCTGGGCGTGGTCGGCGTCGGCGATCAGCGCCGCCCAGTTCTCCGGCGCGCTCCCCCGCACCACGGCCGCCTGCGCGGCGTCCCGGGCCACCCCGAGGACGGCTTCGACGAGCGCGCCGTCCCGGTGGTCGGCGCCGAGCTGCCGCCCGAGCCGGTCCAGCACCCGGGGGGCGTCGCGCAGCGAGCCGTCGGCGTTCCAGCCGGCCGGCGCGAGGGCCGCCCGCACCTGCGGCCGGTCGGCGGCCACCGCGGCGAGCCGGTCCCGGCCCGGGACGGTCCGCAGGCCCCAACCGAACGGGAACAGCGGCCGGTAGTCGGCGTCGCCGACGTTGACCGGCACCTGCGCCTCGTCCCGCGGCCAGCTCACCGGCAGTCGCCCCGTGAACGGACGGCGACCGAATAGCACGTCGGCCACCCCGGCGCCCTCGCTGCCCGGCAGCCACGACGCCACCAGGGCGTCGATCTCGCCGAGCTGGTCGGTGAGCACCTGCGGCCGGCCGGAGACCACCAGCACCACACAGGTCGGCAGCGCCGTGCAGACCTTGTCGACGACCGCCCGGTCGGCGGGCTGGAGCCGGAGCGACTTCTCCTCCTGCTGCGGCACGCTGCACCAGCCGCACTCCGGGCCGCCGACGTCGCCGTAGCCCTCCGCGTACGGGGTCTCGCCGACCACCACGACACCGACCTGGGCGCCGTCGGTGGGGGCCGAGGCGTCGGCGCTGTAGGTGACCCGGGCGCCGGGGGCGACCTGACGGATGCCGTCCAGGATGGACGTGCCGGGCACGGCGTCGGCGCCGGAGACGCCCTGCCAGGTGACCGTCCAGCCGCCGGCCTGGTTGCCGAGGTCGTCGGCGTTGCGCCCGGCCACGTAGAGCGCGGCGTTCCGGCGCAGCGGCAGGGCCCGCCCGCTGTTCTTCAGCAGCACCTGGGACTTGGCCACGGCCTCCCGGCCGACGGCCCGGTGCGCCGCGCTGCCGACCTGGTCCACGCCGGCCGCCGAGGCGTACGGGTGCTCGAACAGGCCCAGCTCGAACTTCTTGGTGAGGATGCGCCGTACGGCGTCGTCGATCCGGGCGGCGGGCACCCGGCCGGCGGTCGCCTCGGCGAGGAGCAGCTGCTCGAACTGCTCGGCGGTGTTGGGTTCCATGAACATGTCGGTGCCGGCGTTGACCCCGACCCGGACCTTGTACGCGGTCAGCCCGCCGTTGGTCGGCTCGGCGGGGTCGGGGATCTGGTGGATGCCCTCCCAGTCGGAAACCAGGAACCCGTCGAAGCCCAGCCGGCCCTTGAGCACGTCGGTGATCAGCTCGCGGTGGGCGTGCATCTTGGTCGGGTTGCCGAGCCCGTCCTCGGTCCAGTCCACGCTGGAGAAGGAGGGCATCAGGCTGCCCACCTTGTGGGCCCGCACGGCCGGCAGGTACGGGGCCAGGTCGACGCGGGCGAAGTGCTCCCGGTCGGTGACGGTGACGCCCTGGTCGATCGGGTACTTCTGCTCCCACCAGGGCTTGCCCTCGTTCGCGGCGGCCACGGCCTCGTCGTAGTCGGTGTCGCCGTCGCCCGCGTAGTGCTTCGCGGTGGCGAGCACCCGGTCGGTGTCGTCGAGCCGGCCGGGCCGGCCCTGGAGGCCGTCGATGATGGTCTCCATCGACACCACGAGCGCCGGGTCCTCGCCGAAGCTCTCGTAGCTGCGGCCCCACCGCTCGTCGCGGGACACGCAGAGGCAGGGCGCGAAGTTCCACGGGATGCCGGTGGCGCGTACCTCGGCGGCGGTGGCGTGGCCGACCCGCTCGACCAGCTTCGGGTCGCGGGTGGCGCCGAGCCCGACGTTGTGCGGGAAGACGGTGGCGCCGACGACGTTGCCGTGGCCGTGCACGGCGTCGATGCCGTAGATCAGCGGGATCTGGAGGCGGGTGCTCAGCGCCTGCGCCTGGAGTCCGTTGACCATCTCGACCCACGCGGCCGGGGTGTTGGTGGCGGGGGTCGAGCCGCCGCCGGAGAGCACCGAGCCGAGTTGCCAGCGGGCGACGGCGGCCGGGTCGTCGGCGACGGCCGCCCGCTCGGCCTGGGTCATCTGGCCGATCTTCTCGGTGAGGGTCATCCGGCCCAGCAGGTCGGCGACGCGCCGCCGCACCGGCAGCCGCCGGTCGAGGTACGGCAGGCCGTGCGCGTCGACCACCACGGTGGGCCGGGCCGCGACGGTGGCCCCGTCGGCGGCGAGGGCGAGCGGCACGGTCTCGGCGGTCTCCGCCGCGCCGTCCGCGCGCAGGGCGACCTCGACCGAGCGGGAGGCGCCGGACGGGCTGCCCGCCGGGAAGGTGAGCGTGCCGGAGGCGGCCGTGTAGTCGGCGCCCGGGGTGGCCGTGCCGGCGCCGGTGGCCCAGCGCACGGTGACCGCCGCGGCCAGGGGCCGTCCGTCGGAGGTGGACACCACGAGGTCCACCGGCACCCGGGTCCCCTCCGCCGCCGCGTAGACCGACCGGGCGGCGGTGACGGTGACCGTGCCGGCGTCGGCGGCCGCCGCGGGCGGGGCCGGCAGCAGCGCCACCACGAGGGCGCCGACCGCGCCGAGCGTGGCCTGTCTGGGCAGTCTCATCTCGCGCCTCCACACGGGACCGGTCGCCCGGTGCCCCGTCGGCCCGGATCCGCCCACGTCCCGGTTCCGGATCCTCCCGAACCGCATCGCATTACGTCAATGTTTCCGGCCGGTTCCGGAACTCGCCCGTCCCGCACGGGGAGCGCTCTCTTGACAGCTCCGAACTTCATTCATAACTTCATCGAAGCCTATCTTTATAGTTTGTTAACAGCAGGGAGGCATCCGTGCGCAGGATCCGTACCATCGCCGTCGCGGCCCTCGCGGCCGTGGGCCTCACGGCCGCGCTCGCCACCGTCACCGGCACCCCCGCCGCCGCCGCGCCCGGCGCGGTGACCTGGTCCGACGACTTCAACGGCGCCGCCGGGACGCCGCCGGACGCCAGCCGGTGGCGGTACGACACCGGCGGCAGCGGCTGGGGCAACAACGAGCTGCAGTACTACACCAACAGCACCCGCAACGCCGCGCTCGACGGCAACGGCAACCTGGTCATCACCGCCCGCCGGGAGAACCCGTCCGGCTTCTCCTGCTGGTACGGGAGCTGCCAGTACACCTCGGCCCGGCTGCTCACCAACGGCACGTTCAGCCAGGCGTACGGCCGCTTCGAGGCGCGCATCAAGATCCCGCGCGGGCAGGGCATCTGGCCGGCGTTCTGGATGCTCGGCAACGACATCGGCACCAACCCGTGGCCGAACAGCGGCGAGATCGACATCATGGAGAACATCGGCCGCGAACCGTCCACGGTGCACGGCAGCCTGCACGGACCGGGCTACTCCGGCGGCAACCCGCTGACCGGCCAGACCTCGCTGCCCGGCGGCCAGGCGCTCGCCGACGCGTTCCACACCTACACGGTCGACTGGGCGCCCGACTCGATCACCTGGTATCTGGACGGCGTCGCGTACTCCCGCAAGACGCCGGCCGACGCGGGCGGCAACCGGTGGGTCTTCGACCACCCGTTCTTCATGATCATGAACGTCGCGGTCGGCGGCAACTGGCCCGGCTCGCCGGACGGCAGCACCACCTTCCCGCAGACCATGACGATCGACTACGTCCGGGTCCAGGCCTGGGACAACGGCGGCGGCGGGGGCGGCGGCACCGGCGGGCAGATCGTCGGGTACGGCAACAAGTGCGTGGACGTGTCCGGCGCCAACACCGCCAACGGCACCGCGGTCCAGCTCTGGACCTGCAACGGCACCGCCGCCCAGCGGTGGACCTGGAACGCCGACGGCTCGGTCCGCGCCCTGGGCAAGTGCCTCGACGTCAGCGGCGGGTCGACCGCCGACGGGGCGAAGGTGCAGCTCTGGGACTGCAACGGCACCGGCGCCCAGCGCTGGGTGCTCAACGCCGCCGGCGACATCGTGAACCCCCAGGCCAACAAGTGCCTGGACGCCACGGGCGCCAGCTCCACCGACGGCACCCGCCTGCAAATCTGGACCTGCACCGGCGCCCCCAACCAAAAGTGGCGCCGCTGACCCACCCCCTCCAGTCGCGGTGATCATGAAGTTGTTGCCACCGGGAAGCGCAATCCGAGGCAACAACTTCATGATCGACGGGAGCGGGCGCGGGCGCGCGGGCCCCCGGGGCGGGGTGGGCGGGTCGGGATAGCGTGTGGGCCGGGTTCTTCTGGGGGTGGGCGTGGTGGAGGCCGGGAGCATTCGGACCGGGCGGTTGGATCTCCTGCCGTTGGGCGTGGAGCACGCCGCGGAGATGGCCGGTGTGCTGGGTGACCCGGCGTTGCACGCGTTCATCGGTGGGGCGCCGGCCGATCCGGCGGCGCTGCGGGAGCGCTATGAACGCCTCGTCGCCGGGTCGCCCGACCCGGCGGTCTCGTGGTGCAACTGGGTGATCCGGCTCCGCGACGAGGCGTGCCTCGTGGGCACCGTCCAGGCGACCGTCACCGGCCCGGTGCACGAGCGCGTCGCGGAGATCGCCTGGGTGGTGGGCACCCCGTGGCAGGGGCGGGGCATCGCCACCGAGGCGGCCCGCGGGCTGGTGGCCTGGCTCGGGCGGCACGAGGTGCGCACCGTCATCGCCCACATCCATCCGGAGCACCGGGCCTCCGCCGCCGTCGCCACCGGCGCCGGCCTGTCCGCCACCGACGTGGTGCACGAAGGCGAGATCCGGTGGACGGGGCCCGCCGGCGGCTGACGCGTACGGTGGCGCCATGACGGAAGTCCTGCGGTACGCCGCCTTCACCACCGACCCGTCGGCGGGCAACCCCGCCGGCGTGGTCCTCGACGCGGGCGCCCTGACCGACCCGGAGATGCAGGCCATCGCCGCCGACGTCGGATACTCCGAGACGGCGTTCCTCACCGCCGCCGGCCCCGGCGAGTTCGACGTGCGCTACTTCAGCCCGCAGGCCGAGGTGCCGTTCTGCGGTCACGCGACCATCGCCTCCGCGGTGGCCGTCGCCGAGCGTGCCGGCACCGGCGATCTGGTCTTCCGCACCCGGGCCGGCGAGGTCCGGGTGGCGACCGCCCGCGATGCCGACGGGCGGCCCACCGCGACCCTGACCAGCGTGGCGCCCTCCGACATCCCGGTGGCGGCGGACGACCTCGCCGAGGCGCTCGCCGCGCTGGACTGGGCCGCGGCGGACCTGGATCCGTCGCTGCCGCCCCGCGTCGCGTACGCCGGGGCGCACCACCTGATCCTGGCCGCGGCGACCCGGGAGCGGCTGGCCGCGCTCGACTACGACTTCGACCGGCTGCGTGACCTCATGCGGCGGCGGGACTGGACGACCGTGGCGCTGGTCCGGCGCGCCTCCGGCACGCGGTTCGACGTCCGCAACCCCTTCCCCGTCGGCGGCGTCGTCGAGGACCCGGCGACCGGCGCGGCGGCCGCCGCGCTCGGCGGCTACCTGCGTACCCATGGTCTGGTCGAACCGCCGACCACGCTTCATCTGCACCAGGGGGCGGACCTGGGCCGGCCGGGCCTGCTCGTGGTGGACGTGCCGGCCACCGGCGGGATCCGGGTGACCGGCAACGCCGTGGTGATGCCGGGCTGAGCACGCCGGGGCCCGGCCCCCCGAAGGAGAGCCGGGCCCCGGACGCGTCGCTCAGTCGGTGCAGGACGGTGTGTCGAAGTGCCCCGGCGTGCCGGGGAACGCCGGGCCGGACCCATGGTCCTTGTTGTCCCGCGGGTGGGTCAGGGCCAGCTCCAGGAAGGCCGACGTGCCGGCCGTGGTCACGTCGCTCGCGCCGCGACCGGCGCCGGTCGCCCAGGCCACCTGCCCGAGGAAGTTCTGCATGGCCGGGCTGTGCTGGCGGACGTCGTTGAACCCGCCGTACGCCGAGTTGCAGTGGGTGAACAGGTTGTAGGCGCCGTTCCAGTCGAGCAGCCGGTCACCGTTGTTCGGCCCGTTCTGCGTCACGTCGCCCTGGAGCACGTCCCGGTCCCAGCCGCCGTAGATCCAGTCGGTGCCGTGGTGGTGCTGGTTGTCGGCGAGGACATCGTTGTCCAGGTTCGTCGCCTCGAACCAGCGGCACGGGTCGACCGTGCCCGCGGCCAGGTCCACCGGCCAGGCCCCCGCCGCGCAGTTGTCCGGGTAGGAGCCACGCGGCCGGAAGTCCAGCAGGTCGGAGCCGAGCACCGCGGTGACGGCCGGGCCGCTGGTGGCGCCGGCGCCGCCGAACAGGTGGTCGACGTACTGGTCCTGGTTGCCCCGGGCGGCGGCGCTGAACACGCCGTTCACGAGGCACTGCGGGTTGGCCGCGTCGAGCACCGGGTCGCAGCCCTTGCCGCCCCAGAGCACGTCCGAGCCCTCGCCGCCGAAGACCTCGTCGCCGCCGCTGTCGCCGTTGGCCACGTCATCGCCGAAGCCGCCGTGGATGTTGTCCGCGCCGGCGCCACCCCGGATGAGGTCGGCCGCACCGGCGGTGAGCCCGGCGTGCGGCATGGGCGTCGAGGTGGCGCTGCCGATCCAGGCGTCGCCGTCGGTGTCGTGCAGCAGGTCCACCCGGCGGTCGTAGCCGCCGGCCCGGAACCCGGTGAACGACTCCTGCGGCACCGAGGACAGCGTCACGGTGAAGCCCAGCGCCGCCACGTCGTCGGCGTTGAGGAACTGGTTCACCACGCCGCCCCGGTCGCCGAGGATGGCGTCGCGGCCGTCCTCGCCGTGGAGGGTGTCCGCGCCCAGTTCGCCGAAGAGGTCGTCGTCCCCGGCGCCGCCCCGGATGAGGTCGTCGCCGTCCTGGCCCCAGACGCCGTCGTTGCCGGCGTCCCCGTAGAGCTGGTCGTTGCCGTAGGCGCCGGCCGGCTCGCAGGTGGCCTGGGCGGTGGTGCAGAACCGGGTGGACGGGCCGGGCAGCGCCGGGTCGTGCGTCCGGGCCGCCGTGGCGTCGGCCGGCACCGCGCCGGTCGGGTACCGCTCGGTGTAGACCCGCTCGACCGCCGTGCCGCCCGCCGTGGTGACCGTGCGCAGCAGCGAACCGTTGTCGCCGAGGAGCACGTCGTCGGCGCCGTTGCCCTCGACCACGTCAGCGGTGTCCCGGAACCCGGCGGCCGCGCTGCCGCCGATCAGGTCGTCCTGCCCGGCGGGCGCGCCGGCGCCGACCAGGTCGGCCGGTGCCCCCGGGTCGCCCGGCCAGCCCGGGTCGGGCAGCGGGGTGACCGTGGTCCGGCCCGCCGCCCCGAGGGCGGTGTCACCGCGCAGCGCGTCCGCGCCGCCGTTGCCCTCCAGGTAGTCGCCGTCACCGTCGCCGGTCAGCGCGTCGTCGCCGTCCTGGCCCCAGAGGGTGTCGACGCCGTCGCCGCCGCTGATCCGGTCCGCGCCGAACCGGTTGGCGGTGGCCGCCGCCCGGTCCAGCAGCACCACGATCCGCGGGCCGAACGGGTTGCCGTCCGCCCCGAGCCGGACCGTGACGGCCGTGGGCTGCTCACCGGGGAGCGGGCGCAGCACCGCGCCGTTGTCCCCGATGACCGCGTCGGAGCCGGGGCCGCCGAACAGGGCGTCCGCGGTGTCCGGCTGGCCCGTCGTGGTCGCCCCGGTCCCGTCGTACGCGGTGCTGGAGCCGCCGACCAGGTCGTCGTCGCCGGTGTCGCCCTCGACCCAGTCGGAGCCCGGGCCGCCCTCGGCGAAGTCCGCGCCCGCGTCCGCGTGCACCCGGTCCGGGCCGCCCTGGCCGAAGATCACGTCGTCGGCGTCGCCACCGGAGATCAGGTCACCGCCGCTGGTGCCGGCCGCCGGGGTGAACCCGAGGTCGAGCAGGGTGACCTTGCGCGACGGCACGGCGCGGGCCTGGGTGACCCGGGTCGCGTCGGCCGTGGCCGGCGCGAACCGGGCGTTGTCCCCGGCGATCAGGTCGGCGTCGCCGTCGCCGGAGAGCTGGTCCCCGGTGTCCGGCCGGCCGGTGCCGGCGACCGGCTCCTGGCTGGAGCCGCCCACGATCTCGTCCTTGCCGGAGCCGCCGCGGACCAGGTCGGCGCCGTTGTTGCCCTCCAGCTGGTCGTCCCCGCCGTCGCCGTCGACCCGGTCGTCGCCGAGCCCGCCGTACGCGACGTCGCCGTCCGGCCCGCCGGAGAGCACGTCCCCGGCGCCGGCCGCCGGCACGTTCCCGGTCAGGTCCAGCGGGTACGGCCCGACGTCGCCGATCCGCGGGGTGCCGTTGTCCCCGACGATCCGGTCGGCGCCCTCCTCGCCGTAGACGAAGTCCCGGCCGTCGGCCACGCCGGCCACCCGTCCGCCGCCGTAGAGCACGTCGTCGTCCGGGCCGCCGAGGACCTGGTCGTCGCCCTCGTCGCCCTCGGCGGTGTCCACGCCGGTGCCGCCGTACAGGCCGTCGTCACCGGTGTTGCCGAAGAGCAGGTCGACGCCGTCGTCGCCGTGCAGCTGGTCGACGCCCGGACCGCCCCAGGCCCGGTCGGCGCCGCCGCCCAGGTGCAGGGTGTCGTCGCCGAGCTGGCCGCACGCCCGGTCGTCGCCGCCACCGAGGTCGGCGCGGTCGTCGCCGCTGCCGGCGGTGACCACCTCGACCCCGGCCCCGCCGAGGATGAGGTCGGCCGAACCCTGGTCGGTCGGGGCCGGCTGGTCGCCGGCGAGGGTGGCGTCGGCGCAGGTCTCGGCGGTCAGTCGCCGGTCACCGAACACGATGGCCCCGCCGTCGCCGCCGACCACGTGGTCGCTGCCCAGGCCGCCCACGAGCAGCTTGGTCTGCGACTGGGTGTCGGCCGGCAGCGGCTGGTGGACGACCTGCCGGGCCGGGCCGTAACCGTCGGTGCCGTCGGGGTCCCCGACGCTCGACGGCTCGGCGATCACGTAGTCCTCGTCCGGGCCACCGAACAGCTCGTCGGTGCCGTAGCCGCCGACCAGCACGTCGTCGCCGCCGTAGCCGTACAGGTGGCCGGTCTGGCCGTTGGCCGAGTGGGACACGACCAGGTCGGTGCCGGCGCTGCCGTGCACGGTGTCCTGGCCGGAGCCGGTGTCGACTTTGTTGACCAGCCCGGCGTCGCCGCTGCCGACGGCGTCCGGGTCGGCCGGGACGCCGCTGCCGGCGGTGTGGATGGTGTCGTCGCCCCTGCCGCCGTTGAGGATGTCCGCGCCGGGCCCACCGACCAGGAGGTTCGTCCCGTTCGGGCGGTCGTCGAGGACCACGCCGACGATGTCGTCGCCGCCGTTGCCGTAGACGGTGCTGGCGCCGTGCCCGACGGTGACGTGGTCGTCCGCGCCGGTGGTCTCCTCGGTCGGTGCGGTGAGCTTCGTCCAGTCGACCAGGCCGGTGAGGCCCTTGTCCCCGACCGAGGTGTGCACGGTGGTCGTGCCGGGCCGGTCCACGGCGCCGAGGTCGCTGTCGCCGGCCACCACGTCGTTGCCGTCGCCGGTGGTGACGGTGTCCCTGCCGGCGCCGCCGGCCACCCGGCTGATCTGGCCGGCCGCCTCGGCGGTGACGATCACGTCGTCGCCGCCGCGGCCGTCCACCCAGGCCGGACCGGTGCCGGTGCGGATCTGGTCCCGCCCGTCGGAGCCGATGACCACGGCCGCCTTGTCGAACGCCGAGGTCCTCGTGCCGTCGCCGCCGGTGTCACCGTCGCCGAGCAGCAGCACCGACAGGGAAACCTTGTCGGCGTCGGCGACCTGGTAGCCCCGCCCGTCGACGACCACCCGGGTCAGGTTCGGGTCGAGGAACTCCTGCTTGCGCCCGAGCGCCTCCACCGCGAAGCCGTCGAAGTCGGCGTCGCCGTCGGCGAAGTGCACGGCGTACACCTTCACCACGTCGCCGGCGTAGGTGCCGGCGCCGTTGTCCCACGCCTTGTCCCCGCGCTGCTCCTTCTTGCCGAACTTGCCGGCGAAGACGACAAGGGTGTCCCCCACCGTGCCGCCCAGCTCGGGTGGCTTCGGTGTGCAGTCGGGTTGCGCCCGGAAATCGAGCAGGGTGGCGTCGACCAGGGTGAAGTCGAACGTCTTGGAGAACAGGAACAGGTCGATGGTGATGTAGACCTTGAGGAACACCGAGAGCTGCCCGCTCGTGGTGAAGAGGCAGACCGGGTTCACCAGCAGCGCCTGCAGGAACTCGCTGGTGCGGAACTTGCCGTCGTTGTTCGGGTCGTTCCAGCTGAACCCGACGGTGAGCCGGATGCCACCCTCGATGCCCGCCTTCACGATGAGCACGCTGACCTCGGCCCCGGCGGCGATCTCGCCGCGCAGGGTGACCACCGGGACGGCCTTGCCGGTGCTGTCGGCGGTCTTGAAGTAGAGGCCGTCGAGGAGGCTGACCGCGTCGAGGTCGGTGCCGTCGGTGGCGGCCTCCACGGCGTGCCGGATGCCCGCGGTGTCCAGGCCGGCGATGAACCGGGCGGTCACCGAGGCGCTGCCGGAGAGGGTGACCAGCACCGGCGGCGGGGCGTAGACCGGGCCGAACGACTGCCGCCAGCTGAACCCGAGCGACAGCGGCCCGGAGTCGAAGCTGACCAGCTCGACGTCCTGCCCCATGAGCAGCCCGAACAGCGAGCCCGGGTTGTCGAAGATCGGGAAGCTGAAGCCGGTCTTCTGGGCGTTGGACTTCCCGTCGGAGCCCGCGGCGAACAGCTTCTCCCCGTCGTCCCCGGCGGCGGTGTCCACCGCGGACTTCACCTCGTCAGCGGACTTCGCGCTGGTGAACGGGTCGTCCCGCTTGATCAGGCTCTCCGCCGACGCCGGGGAGGCCTCGGTGGTGAGCGCCTTCGCCGGGTCGACCAGGAACTGGCCGAGCGGGATCGAACAGCCGGCGTCGCAGTCCGGTATCCGGTTCACGAAGGTGATCACCGCGCGGACGGTGTCGATGAAGTCGAGCTTCGGGCCGCCGGTGAGGGTGCTGAACGTCTTGGCCAGCCAGACCAGGGTGATGTCCGGCCCGCCGGTGGCCTTCGACAGGTCCGACAGCACCGGGATCGGCGCGTACAGGGTGTCGATGACCGGCTGGAGCGGGCCGGTGACCGCCTTGAGCTTCTCCACCACCGGCTTGAGGATCTTGCTGAAGAAGGCGCCGGCGTCCAGCGCGATGTCGGTGAACGTCACCTGGAGCGGGGTGGTGACCCCGCCGCCGGTGGCGCTCAGCCCGCCCTGCTTGTGCTCCAGGCCCCACTTCAGCCCGAAGCGGGCGCTGATGCCGGGCAGCGCGGAGCCCACCTCGTCGCCCGTGTTGACCGCCGCCGCCAGCTTCCAGTCGATGTTCACCTGGGCCGTGAGGTCGGTGGCGAGCAGGGAGCCCAGGTCGGCGAACTCGGCGAGGGTCAGCTTCGCGTCGGCGTCGGCCGCGCAGTCCGCGGCGACCGTCGGGTCGAAGCAGCTCTTCTCCCCCGGCGCGCCCTTCAGGTCGACCCCGAAGTACGCCCGCACCAGCGGCGCGGTGCCCTGCTTGGTGGCGTTCACCTGGATGAAGGCGAGCTGGGCGGCCAGGTCACCGGTCATGTCGAAGGTGGCGCCGATCTGCACCTCGGGGGCCGTGTCCCCGTCGTGGGTGGGGACGTAGAAGCCCTCGTCCCGGTCGAGGACCAGGTCAAGGTGCAGCTTCCAGCCGAGCTTGGCCTGGATGCCGTCGGGCGCGCCCTTCTTGGCCTTCAGCGACAGGCCGGGGATGCCCAGGTCGAGCGGGACGTTGACACCGAGGCATGTGTCGCTGTCGCTCGCGTCGGTGCAGCCGGCCGCGGCCGAGGGCGCCCCGCGCGAGGCGGACAGCTTGATCCGGATGGACTGGAAGTCCTCCGGCTGGCAGGGGGTGGCCACCCCGCTGCGGCAGCCGACCACCGCGCTCACGCCCGGGTCGAGGTCGGCCAGCACGTCGTTGAGCGCGGTCTGCATGCCGGCGCTGTCCAGCGTGGCGTTCGCCAGCACCGGGCCGATCGCCGCCTTGACGTCCGCGCGCAGCTGGGCGACGAACTTCTGGCCCTGCTGCAGGTCGTCGCCGACCAGCGGCAGCTTGCCGTCGAAGCTGGCCAGCCGCAGCGCCTCCTCCACCTTGGCCAGGTAGCCGTCGATGCCGACGTTGAAGTCGGTCAGCTTCAGCGACAGGTTGGCGAAGCAGGAGGTGAGGTCCGGCGTCTGCGCGTGGGGCGCCAGGTCCAGCCCCATGGTGAAGGTGAGCAGGTTGGTGGCGTCGGCGGGTTCGCAGTTGTTGACGAACAGCGGCGCGCGGGCACAGATCGGCGTCGTGTCTCCGCCGACCCCGCCGCCGCAGTCCACGCCCGCCGTGGTGAACGTCGGCGTCAGGCCGAGCAGGTCGGTGACCGGCCCGTCGGCGGCGAGCCCGCCCAGGCCCACGCTGAGGTTCGCCTTGACGGTGGCGAAGTCGGGGTCCTTGCCGAGGTCGAGGGCGAGCGGGCCGACCCGGGCGGCCAGGGCGGCGTCGTCGACCCCGCCCTTGACGGTCACCTTGGCCGAGGAGTTCTTGTCCAGCAGCGGCGCCGCGTTGAGCTTCAGCGGCAGCAGCAGGCCCAGTTTGGCCTGGGCGTCCACGTCGAGGGCGAAGGTGCCGGAGCTGTCCAGGCTGACCAGCTCGCGGGCGCCGTCCCAGGCGAAGGCGAGCGGCCCGGCGGTGCGCACGTTGCGCTTCCAGTCCAGCCCGACCCGCAGGTACGGGCCGCCGGCCCGCTCGTCGAGCGTGAACTGGATCCCGCTGTCCTCGCCGATCGCCTTGTTGAGCTGGTCGAGGGCGTCCTGGAGGGTGTCCGGGGGCGCGGCGAGCAGCTTG
Organism: Micromonospora sp. NPDC005707; assembly: GCF_040631005.1. NCBI lineage: Bacteria > Bacillati > Actinomycetota > Actinomycetes > Micromonosporales > Micromonosporaceae > Micromonospora > Micromonospora sp. NPDC005707. The sequence goes on along the minus strand of NZ_JBEXYR010000032.1, from coordinate 6,952 downwards.
TCCAGCGCGTCGGCCAGCTCGGGCCGCAGCGCGTACGCCGTGCCGTCCGCGGGCTTCGGCGTGCCGGCCGCGTCGACCCGCAGGGTCTGGCCGTCCACCCGCTCCAGCACCCGGTACGCCTTGCTGCCGATCACCAGGGTCCGCCCGGCCAGTCGCGGGTCGAAGCCGGCGTCGCCGCTGCGGTTGGTGTCCTTGAGCAGGAAATTCGCGCCGTCCGCGGTGAACGTGACGCCCTTGCCCACGCCGCTCTCGTCCGCGCCGAGCAGTTCCCGGGCCGAGCGGCCGAGCAGCGGGATCTCGGTGTTCAACGGCCCGCTGCCGCCGCCGGGCTGGGTGAGGGCGGCGTTCACCAGTCGCAGGGCCTCGACCACGACCGCGAAGAGGGCCTTCGGGTCGTCCGGGTTGAAGTCGACGGCGAAGATGCCGTCGAGGCTGCTGGTGTCCACCACCGGCTGCTCGCCGGCCTTCCAGCTGACGTCCACGCCGACGCCCTGGCCGAGGGCGCCGGTGGCGCCCGGCACGCTGACCGTGACGCGGCCGGTGGTCTTCACCGAGGAGGAGACGGCGAGCAGGTCGCCCGGTGCGGACTGCAACCGGCGGAACAGCTCGCCGAGGCTGATGTCCTGCGCCTGCTTGAAGCTGACCTGGAGCATCCGCTGCCCGCTCGCGGCCGGGCCGACCGTGAGGTCACCGCCGAGCTTGACCTTGAGGAAGCCGGCGGTGGCGAAGAAGTCGACGCCGGTGGCGATCGGGAAGTCGGCGGCGAACAGCGGCGTGGCCGGGTCGGTGCGCAGCAGCACCCGGTCCGCGTTGGCCTCCGGGCTGCCGAGGTCGTCGCGCAGGTCGAGCACGAGCGTGACCGCCGCGCTGTAGCGGGGCTTCACCGTGGCGAAGCTGGCCTGGGCGTTGGCGGCCCGCAGGCCGACCTTCTTGTCCCCGCCGGCCGGCTTGGTGAGCGTGCCGGCCAGCTCGACCGCACCGATGTTGGGGCTGGAGCCGCTGATCACCCAGACGCTGTCCGGGCCGGGCTGCCCGCCGATCCAGTTCTCCGCCAGGGTGACCGTGGTGGCGGTGTTCGCGGCGATGGTGCCGGCCGAGGTGCCCGCCACGACCCGCTGGCCGACCAGCTCGTCGGGGGTGAACCGGTTCCCGTCGACGCTGAAGCCCTTGGCCGTGAAGGTGGCGTCGCGGCCGGAGACCGAGGCGGCGCCCGGGTCCAGCGGCACCGCCACGGTGGACTCCCGCTCCAGCTTCACCCGGAAGACGAGCTTCTCGCCGGCGAAGGACAGGTTGTCGACCGGCAGCCCCTCGGCGGCGAGCAGCGCCACGAGCTGCTGGATCGAGCTGAACTTCGGCTGACCGGCCTTGGCCGGGTCGTCGGTGGCCGGGTCGAACCCCGGGTCGTCCGGCTTGGGGTGCACGTACTTCTTGAGGAAGCCGGTGAGCTTCTCGTTGACCTTCACGGCGTCGGCGAAGGTCCCGCGCAGGAAGGGCAGGCTCAGGTTGCCGGCCGGCCCGCTCTGCTGCACCCCGCTGAGCAGGGTGGCGAGCTGGGCCAGCCCGGAGGCCAGGTCCAGCGGGCTCATGTTCCGGAACTTGGCGATGGTCTCGTCGAGGCCGGTGGTGGTGACGGTCGGGCTGCCCACGCTGATGTCGTTCCAGTCGACCTTCACGGTGGCGGCGACGGCGGGCAGGTCGAACGGGGCGCCGGCGGTGGCCGCGCCGAGGTTCACCTGGCCGTGCACGGAGCCGGGGCCGGGCTCGCTCTCGGTGTCGGAGATCCGGCCGCCGCCGGAGTTGTCCAGGGCGACCTGGACCAGCCCGCCGAGGGAGCCGGCCGCCCCCAGCTCACCGGTCCCGGCTCCCGCGCCGGTGTCGAAGGCGAGCCGGCCGTCGCCGTTGGGGTCGGTGACGGTGACCTTGACGTGGGTACGGGCGGCGAGGGTGCTGCCGGCGGTGAGCGTGACGCCGAGGATGCCGACCGAGGCGGTGGCCTGGTCCAGGTCGGCGCGGAGGTTCGCCGCGGCGTCGATGTCGAGGCGTGGGGTGTCCCCGTCGCGGACCAGGTAGGTCTCCCCCGCGGCGGTGTGCCGGGCCCGCAGGTGCAGGGTCGCCCAGCCGGTGACGTCGACCGCCTTGGCGACGGTCACCCCGCCGACCGCCAGGTCCTTGGCGGTGACCTGCCGCTTGGTGGTGACCACCACGTCGAGCAGGTGGTCGCCGCCGCTGGTGGTGACCGTGCTGGTCAACCGGGTGCCGCCGCCGAGGTCCACGTCGTCCTTGGTCAGGCCGTCGGCCAGCGCGTCGGACGCCTTGCGGGCGAGCTTGTCGGTGTCCACGAGCGCGCCCGGGCTGACGCCGAGCAGCGGCAGCGGCTGGCCGAGCAGGCCGACCCGGGACAGCCCACCCTCGGCCCAGGTGGCGGTGCGGGACATCAGGGTCTTGAGCGCGCTTTCCCACGCCTCGTCCGCGTGGGCCGGCGCCGCCGTCCACACCAGGGCGAGCGCGGCGGTCACCACCGCCGCGGTCAGGCCGGCGAGCAGCCGCCGTAGAGCCACCATGAGCCACCTCTTCCTCGATGGCCGTCACCGACGGCGCTGGTCCCGCGCCAGCACATCGATCGCGGAGGAGACTCACAACTTCTGTGTCGAGATCGTGACACAGCGTCAAACTGATCGGCTCAGGTCATTTCGCCGAGTGTCGTGATCGGACTGAGCAGCCAGCCAGAACCCGTCGAGGCGTGTAACGAAACGGCCGGCGCCGGCGCTGGTAAGGGTCACCTCGCGCGAGCGCCGGCCGGCTCAGAACGGGGCGTCCACGGACAGCCGCCGCACCTGGGTCAGGTACGGATCCAGCTCGCCCACCTCGAACCGGCAGGTGCCGATGACGTGCCAGAACTGGCCGCCCGGGTCGCCGTCCAGCTTGTACCGGCCGTCCGGGCTGACCGCCGCCCAGCCGTCGGGCAGGCCGATCAGGGTGGCCCGGAGCTGGGCGTGCTCCGGGTCGGCCACGTCCCACAGCCGCACGGTGCCGTCGTCGCCGGCGCTGGCCAGCAGGCTGCTGTCCGGGCTGAACGCCACCGACCAGACCCGCCGGGTGTGTGCCGCCAGCGTGCCGTGCAGCCGGCCGGTGCCCGGGTCCCAGAGCCGGATGACCAGGTCGTCGCCGGCGGTGGCGAGCAGGTTGCCGTTGGGGCTGAACGCGCAGGACCACAGCCGGCCGGTGTGCTCGGTGAGCACCGTGCGCCGCTCGCCGGTGAGCGCGTCCCAGACCACGGCGACGCCGTCGTTGCTGGCGCTGGCGAGCAGCGTCCCGTCGGTGTTGAAGGACACCGCGTACACCCGGTCGGTGTGGTGTTCGAGGGTGAGCCGGCAGGTCGCGGTGGCCGCGTCCCAGAGCCGGACGAGCTGGTCGTCGCAGCCGGTGGCGATGGTCTCGCCGTCCGGGCTGAACGTCATGGCGCGCACCCGGCCCCGGTGCGGGGTGAGGGTGGCGAAGTGCCGGCCGGTACGCCTGTACCACAGCCGCACGGTGTCGTCGTCGTTGGCGGTGGCGAGGGCGTCGCCGTCGGGGCTGAACGCGGTCGCCCAGACGTGGTCGGTGTCCACGTTGAGTTCCCGCTCGTCCAGGCCGGTGTCGGTGTTCCACAGGTGCACGCCGCCGTCGCCGCTCGGCGCGGCGACCAGCGACTCGCCCGGGCAGAAGACGGCCGAGAGCAGCCGGTCGGCCGGGCTGGCGAGCTGGCGGACCAGCCGGCCGGTGCGCGGCTCCCAGAGCCGGACCACGCCGTCGTTGCCGCAGGCCGCCAGGACCTCGCCGTCGTCCCGGAAGGACAGCGCGGTTACCCGCCGCCCATGCCCCCGCAGGGTGTGCTGGAGCTGCCCGGAGCGTACGTCCCACAGCCGGGTGGTGCCGTCGTTGCTGCTCGTCGCCACCTGGGCCTGGTCAGGCCGCCAGACCACCGGCCAGACCGAGCCGCGGTGCCGGGTCAGCTCGTGGCGCGGCTGGCCGTCGGCGCTGTCCCAGATCTGGATCGCCCCGTCGCTGGCCGCGGTGGCCAGCAGGCTTCCGTCACCGTTGAACCGGACGCTGTAGATCGCGCCGCGCTGCCGGCCGAGCACCCGCACCGGCCGGCCGGTCTCCAGCTCCCAGAGCCGCAGCGCGCCGTGGGTGTCGCCGGTCGCCATCAGCGTGCCGTCGGGGTGGATGTCGAGGGCGTACACGTCGGCCTCGTGGCCGCGCGGCTGGCGCAGCAGCTCGCCGTCGATGGCCCGGCGGATCCAGACCCGGCCGTGCTGGCCGACGGCGGCCAGCAGCCGGCCGTCCGGGCTGTGCACCACCCGGTAGACCACCTCCGGTTCGCGCACCTCGAACGCGAGCCGGCCGGAAGGGATGTCCCAGCCCCGCACCACGCCGGCGCTGTCGACCACCACGACCCGCCGGCCGTCCGGGCTGAACGAGGTGCCCCAGATCGGGGCCGCGTGGCCGGGCCACTCCTGCCGCAGCCGGGCGGTCCGGGTGTCGTAGAGCCGGACCACGCCGGCCGCGTCGCCGACCACCAGCCGGCCCCGCTCGCCGTCGGTGAGCAGCGGCCACACCCAGCCGTCGAAGACGTCCTCGATGACGTGCCGCACGTCGCCGTGGTCGGCGTCCCAGAGCCGTACGGTGAGGTCGGCCGCCCCGGTCACCAGCTGGTGCGAGGCGGCGTCGAAGCGGACCGCGTAGACCCGGCCCCGGTGGCCCTGGAGGGTACGCACCGGCAGCCCGGCCGCGGTGTCGCAGATGAGCACACCACCGTCGTCGCTGCCCACCGCGAGCACCGCCCCGTCCGGGCTGTACGCCACCGGCACCGGCAACCGGCCCACCTCGAAGCCGTACGCGACGCCCACGGCGGGCGGGGCGAGGCCCGGCGCGACCGGACGGCCCGGGGCGACCACGGCGCCGCGCAGTTCCGGCGCGCGCAGCAGCGCCGCGTCGGCGCTCACGTCGATGAGCGCCGTGCGGTGCCACCTGCTGCCGGCGATCCGGGCGCCGCGCAGGTCGGCGCGGAACAGCCGGGCGCCGGCCAGCTCCGCGTCGCGCAGGTCGGCTCCGGCGAGGCGGGCCTGGTCCAGGCGGGCGCCGCGCAGCCGGGCGTGCTCCAGCCGCGCCTCGGTGAGGTTGGTGGCGACCAGCCGGGTGTCGGTCAGGTCGGCGCCGGTCAGGTCCGCCCCGGCGAGCTCCCGGTGGGACAGGTCCTCGCCGCGCAGCACCGCGCCGCGCAGGTCGGCCCGGTCGGGCAGCCGCAGCCGGGCGCTGAGCCGCAGCGCGTTGGCCCGGACGGTCTCGCCGGCCGCCTCGTCACCCAGCACCCGGGCGGTCCAGGCGGTGCAGCGCCCCGGGTCGGCGAGGTCGCCGAGGAACTCCACGGTCAGCGCGGACAGCGGGCGCACCGCCAGCACGGCCGGCTCCTCCCCCCGGTTGAGCTGCGCGGCGACCCCCTCGGCGACCAGCCACTCCATCACCGAGGTGTGGATGAACCCGAACAGCCCGTCGTCGGTGCGGACCAGCAGGCTGCCGGCGCCCACCGCGTGGAGCGCCTGCGGCCCGGACAGCCGGGAGTCGGCCAGCCCGGCGAGCTGGCCGGCGGCCTCGGCCAGCTCGGCCAGCCGCAGGTAGGACTCGCCGCTCTCCCAGAGCTGGAAGGCCAGCCGGCTCACCGCCTGCCACAGCTCGGGCCGGCGCAGGCTGACCGGGGCGCCCGGGATGCCCTGGGTGCGCCGCTCCTCGAAGTCCAGCCAGGACTCCAGGATCTCCCGGTAGAGCGCCGCCGCGCTGAACGTGCCGCCCGCGCCCGCCACGGCGGCCAGCCGCCCCTCGTCGAGGTTGGCGATGAACCCGAGCATCCGCGGGTTGCGGGAGAGGCCGAGCAGGTCCTTCACGCCGGCCAGCAGGTCCAGTCGCTCGCGGGCGGCCCGCTCGTCGCCGCCGTAGCGGTTGCGCAGGAAGGTCTCGATCTGGCCGGGGGTGAAGTCCTCGATGGCCAGCACCCGGCGGTGCGGCAGCAGGCCCACCCGCTCGCCGAGGGCGGTCAGCACCTGCGAGTTGGTCTTGAAGTGCTGGGTCCGGCTGCTCACCACGATCTTCGCGTGGCCCTCGGCCGCCTGGAGCAGCGTCTCCAGGTGGTCGGCGGCCCGGTCGTAGGTCACCCGGGCGACCAGCTCGTCGAAGCCGTCGAAGAGCAGCACGATCCGCCCCTGGCGGAGCATGTAGCGGAACGCCTTGAGGTCGATCACCTGCTCGCCGTGGTTGGCCAGGTGCGCGGCCACGAGCCCGTCGACCGAGTGCGCCTTGTCCAGCGCGCGCAGCTCCACCAGGATCGGGATCAGGTCGGGGGCGGCCGTGGGCAGCCGGCGGGCCACCTCGCGCAGCGCGAAGGTCTTGCCCCGGCCGAAGTCGCCGAGCACCAGCACGAACCGGCCGTCCGGCGCGGAGATGAGCTCCAGCAGCTCGTCGACCACGTCCTCGCGGACCCGCTGGTCGGCGCCGACCAGGTGCCGGTAGCGCTGCGGCACGTACTGGCCCGGCGGGTAGAGCCGGTCGGCCTGCAGGCGGGCGGTCTGCGCGGCGACGTAGTCGCGCAGGTCGAGCAGGCCCTGGAACTCGGTCAGGTGCAGCAGCCGCACCCCCCGCCGCTGCGCCGCCTCGGCCAGCCCGCGCGGCACCCGGTCGCCGTCGTAGACCAGCTCGGACGGGATGTCCGGGTCGGTGGCGTGCACCCGCCGGGCGAAATGGTCGACGTCGGCCGGGAACGGGGTGCCCACGTGCGCCCCGACCCGCTGCTGCCGGACCACCCCGTCCGCGCGGTAGGTGACGTAGAGGTGCGGCGGGGGGGGCGCGCCCCCCCCCCCCCCCCCCCCCGGGGGGGGGGGCGCGCCCCCCCCCGCGGGCCGGGGGGGGGGGGGGGGCCGGC
>NZ_JBEXYR010000031.1:0-31038 GCF_040631005.1 Micromonospora sp. NPDC005707 | reverse complement strand
CGGTCCTTTTATCGATCAACCGGGTAGCCCAGTATCTGCCAGCAATCATGGCGGCTCGGGGCATCGTCGTATGTCGCGGCGCGCGGGCAGCGGCGGCGGGCTCGACCGGGCCCTGGCCCCGGTCCGCGCGCGGGTGCTCGACCCGGTGACCGGGGCGCTCCGCCCCGCCACCGATCCGCTGCGAAACGGGGTGCTCGCCCCCGTCGCCGGCGCGCTCCGCCCGGTCACCGACCCGGTGCGGGGCCGGGTGCTCGCCCCGGTGGCCGGCGCGCTCGCCCCGGTCACCCGGCCGCTCGGTCCGGTCCTCGGACCGGTGTGGCGCGCCCTGAAGCCGGTGCGCGGGCCGCTGGACCCGGTCCTGGAACCGCTGACCCCCGTGACCGACCTGCTGGACCCGCCCACCGGACCGGTGACGCCGCCACCCGACACCGCACCGCCCGGCACGTCACCGCCACCCGCCGGCCCCACGGACGGTTCCGCACCGGCCGGGCCCGCGGACACCCCGAGAGCTCCGGCCCATCCCCCGGTCCACGCCGATCCGGCGGACGCCGGCCCGGCCACGACCGCCGGTCCGTCGGACGCCATCCGTGCCGCCCGGCCGGACCAGGCCGGCTCCGGGAAGTCCTCCCGGCCGCACGCCTCCCGCTCGGACCTGGACCCGATCCCGGTCCGGCCGGCTCCGTCGGGCAGCGGCACGGCCGGGTCGCCGGGCACCGGCCACGGCGAGGCGGCCGTCGCCGGTGCCGCCCCCTGGGCCCCGCCGGTGCTCACCGGCCACCGCACGGGCCCGGCCGACGACCCGGCGCCGGTGTCGCGCTCGCCCCGCCCGGGCACCCGGCCCGCCTGAGCCGGCCGCGGTAGCACCGCCCGGCGCGCGCGACGCCCCGGCCTCTTCTCCGCACCAGTTGCACGGCCGCACCCGGCCGGCGCCGAGCCAAGGACCGCTCCCGGCGCCCTCCCACCTACGCGATCACCCTGGTCACCAGGAGTTTTCATGAGCACAGCCACACCCGTCGTCCGGGCCCGGTGGTGCGATATCGGCCGCATCGCCGATCTCGTCGCCGAGGCCCTCTCCCCGACCGCCCTCGCCGCGTGGCTCGTCCCCGACCCGCAACGCCGCACCGCCGTCCTGGCCGCGGTGGCCCGGATCTGGACCGAACACGCGATGCTCTTCGGCGACGCGTTCCTGCTCCGGGACGGCACGGCGGCGACCGTCTGGTTCCACCGCTACCGGCCGATTCCGCCGCCGAACCGGTACGCCGACCGCCTCGGCGCGGCCGCCGGCCCCGACGAGGAGCGCTTCCTGCGGCTGGACGAGGCGCTCGCCGCCCGGCGACCGGCCGAGGCGCACAACCATCTCGCCCTGCTGGCCGCGCCGGGCCCGGCGGCCGCCCGCCGGGCCGCCGCGGTGCTCGTCGGGGCGCAGCGGTGGATGGACACCCTGAGCCTGCCGACGTACGCGGAGGTGTTCACCGAGACCGACCGGGACCTGTTCCGGCGGCACGGGTACGCCGTCCGGGAGGCCTTCACGGGACCGGGCGACACCACCACCCACCCGATGTGGCGGCTCTCGCCGTTCTGGGCCGGCCGGTCCGGCGGTAACGGCCGCTGGCCGGCGCGCCGGATCACCAGGACCCGCAACGGCCGGTCCACCGGGTGGGCCCTGCGCTGAGCCCGGTCCGGGCCGGGGCGGTCGAGCGCCCCGGCCCGGGTCGGTCAGCGCAGCGGTGGGTTGGCGTACCGCACCAGTTCGAGGGCCTGCTCGCCGAACCAGGCGCCGGCGGCCGGGTCGGCGATGCCGCCGCGCGCCGGGTCCCGCCCGGTGCCGGTGCCCCGGTCGCACTGCCCGTCGGGCTGGCCGGGCGTCTTCACCCAGAGGAACGCGTCGGCGAGCGGGTCACCGGTGGCCGTGGTGGGGCGCAGGCCCAGGCCCCGGTCCGGCGGGTTGCACCAGGTCTGCGGGTCCGGCCAGGTCACGCCGGCCGGCGGGGTCCACGGCCCCTGCCCGTTGCGGCTGGTGTCGACGACGAAGTGGGCGAGCTGGTCGGCCGGCACGTCGCCGACGTTCTCGGCGTACCAGGCGTCGGTGCGGACCCAGGTGCTGAAGTCGGCCGGGTCGGCCGGGTAGTACTGGCTGGCGCACCAGTCGAAGTGGCCGCGCGCCCACTCGGGGCCGGCGGTGCCGTAGTGGACGCACTTGGAGATCCAGTTGCCGTACTTGAGCTGACGTTCGGTGGTCTCGTAGTTGGAGACGTTGAGGAAGAAGCCGTCGGCCCGGCCGACGCCGGCCTTGACCAGCCGGTCGGCGGCGTCGCCGACTCCGAGCCAGGCGCTGTGCGTGCCGTCGAGGTAGACGCTGGTGCGGGGCAGCGCGGTGAGCTTGTCGACGGCGTAGTTGAGCATGGCGAACCGCTCGGCGGCGGCGGTCGCCGGGTCCGCCTCGGCCGGGCGGCACCAGTCCTGGCTGCCGTTGATCGTGGTGTACCAGGGGATGATGCCCAGGCCGTCCGGCTCCAGCATGACGGCCACCTCGCGGCCGCCGATGCCCCGGGCGAACGCGTCGATCCACGCTTCGTACTCGGCCACCGAGGTGGCGCCGCCGGCCGAGTACTGCGCGCAGTCGCGGAACGGGATGTTGTAGGCCACGAGCACGGGCACGGTCTTCTTGCCGGCCGCCCGGCGCACCTCGGCGTTGACCGTCCGGGTGACCGTGGCGGCGGAGCCGCCGGTGACCCAGACCGCCTGGGGCGTACGGATCATGGCGCGCAGTGCGGCGGCCTGCCGGTGGTGCCCCGTTGCGGTCAGCCGGGCGATCTGGGCCACCGCCCCGTGGTCCGGTCGGGGGGTGTAGAACCGCGCGCCGTCGCGGAGTTCCGCGCCGGCCGGCGCGGGCGAGAAGGGCACCGCCGCGGCGAGGGTCGCGGCGACGGCGGCGACACCGGTCAGGGCGCGCCGCCGGAAGGGAGTCAGGGCCACGTCATTGCTCCTGAAGGGGACGGGGGAACGGGCTATGGGAGCGTTCCCGCAGCTCGTCCGAGCGTGCCCGGCGCAACCGCGACTGTCAATGTCCCGCGCCGGTCGGACTGCCCGCCACCGCACCGGATGACGCCGGAGCCCGGTGCCGTCGCCGCAGCTCCGCTAGCCTGCGAGCCGGGCAGGGACACGATTCGGCCGAGCAGTCGGAGGGTATCGGGTGCGGATGCGTCAGACCGGTGACTACGACGACGGTGCCACGACCCCCACACCGGGGCGGAAGCGCCGGCGGCACCGCCTGCTGGTCTTCCTGGCCGTGTTCGCGCTGCTGGCGGGCACGGGCCTGGTGGCCGGCGGCTACTACTTCGACAGCGTGCCGACCCCCACCGACCTCAAGCTGCCGGAGTCGACCACCGTCTACTACGCCGACGGGCGCACGCCCATGGCGAAGCTGGGGGCGGAGAACCGCACCATCGTCCCGTACGACCAGATGAACGACTCGGCCAAGCAGGCCATCGTGGCGGCCGAGGACCGCACCTTCTGGACCAACAAGGGCGTGGACTTCAAGGGCGTGCTCCGGGCGGCCTGGGCGAACGTCACGGGCGGGCAGCGGCAGGGCGCCTCCACCCTCACCCAGCAGTACGCGCGGGTCGCCGCCGACCTGCGCGGGGTGACCTACTCGCGGAAGCTGCGCGAGGCGGTGGTCGCCTGGAAGCTGGACGACACCTACAGCAAGGAGGAGATCCTCGGCTTCTACCTGAACACCGTCCCGTTCGGCCGGGGCGCGTACGGGATCGAGGCGGCCGCGCAGACCTTCTTCGGCAAGACGGTGCGCCGGGACGCCCCGCCGCAGCAGCAGCTCACCCAGGCCGAGGCAATGGTGCTCTGCGCCATGGTGAAGCAGCCGGAGGCGGACCCGGCCGACCCCGAGGGCTCCCCCGGCTACGACCCGCGACGCAACGCCCTCGCCAAGCAGAACTCGATCGACCGCTGGAACTACATCCGCGACGGCATGGTGAAGCTCGGTTACCTCACCTCGGAGCAGGCGGCGAACCTGGCGTACCCGGACTCGGTGCGGCCCGTGGACCCGAACGCGGGCCGCTCGGGCCTGGACCGGCCGACCGGCCTGGTGGTCAACCACGTGCTCAGCGAGCTGCGCGGGACCGAGCCGTTCCGCGGCAAGTCGGACGAGGTGATCCGCGACGGCGGTTACAAGATCGTCACCACCATCGACAAGCGCGTGCAGGACGCCGCGGAGGCCGCCGCCGACATCCGCCGGGACACCGCGCCGGAGGCGGTCCGCGGCCAGCCGAAGAACTGGCAGGCCGCGCTCGTCGCCGTGGAGCCCGGCACCGGCCGGGTGCTCGGCTACTACGGCGGCAACAGCGGTTCCGGCGCCGACTACGCCGGCTGGTACCGCGACGAGAACGGCCAGGCGCGCGGGTTCGGCCAGCATCCCCCGGGCTCGTCGTTCAAGGTCTACGACCTGGCCGCCGCCGTCGAGAACGACATCTCGGTGAAGCAGCGGTTCGACTCGCCGGACACCAAGGAGTTCCCCGAGTCGGGGCGGACCAAGGGCAGCGCGGCCGGACCGATCCGCAACGCCGAGCACGCGCCCTGCCAGCCGAACTGCGCGCTCTGGGAGGCGACCGTCGCCTCGCTGAACGTCACCTACTTCGAGCTGACCGAGAAGCTCGGCACCGCCAAGGTCATCGACATGGCGAAGCGGGCCGGGGTCGAGTCGATGTGGGAGACCGTCAAGGGCAACCCGCAGCCGCAGCGGGTCGACCTGCGGAGCGAACCGGCCGACGAGGTGGCCCGGCGGTTCTCCACCGAGGTCGGCATCGGCCAGTACGGCATCAGCGTGCAGGACCACGCCAACGGGATGGCCACGTTCGCGGCCGGCGGCAAGCGGGCCGACGCGCACTTCGTCCGGTCGGTGACCAAGGGCGACGAGAAGGTGTGGGGCGAGCAGCTCAAGACGACCGACCTGGGCCTGGACCAGGAGGCGATCAACCAGCTCGACTGGACGCTGCGCCGGGTCAGGGCGGCCAAGCTGGACAACGACTGGGACTCCGCCGGCAAGACGGGCACCTGGCAGGCCGGGCAGAGCACCACCCAGAACGTGCACACGTGGATGGTCGGCTGGACGGGGGCGCTCGCCTCGGCCGTCTGGCTGGGCACCACCGACGGCAAGCCGCTCAAGACGACGGGCGGCAGCTACGAGGTCTACGGCTCCACCGGGCCGGGGCCGATCTGGCGGCAGTTCATGACGAACGCGACCGCGGCGTTGAAGCTCGACCCGGACAAGTACCGGTTCGCCGAGCCGGCGTTCCCGGACGACGCCCCGGAGACCACCGCTCCGGCGCCGCCGCCGGCGACCTCCTCGCCCACCCCGTCCGCCCGGCCGACGCCCAGTCCCACGCCGTCGCGCCCGAGCCCCACCCCGAGCAAGCGGCCGACCGCGCCGCCGACCATCTCCCCCTCGCTCAGCCCGCTGCCCAGCCTGACGCCGTCGAAGACCCGGAAACCCCGGTGAGCGTCGGCCGCCTCCGGCGGTGCGATGATCGGCGGCGTGGTGAACTCGACGACGGAGGCGATCAGGACGACCTGGGCGGCGCTGGGCGGGGATCCGGCCGCCGTCGCGGCGGTGCGGCCGGCCGGCCCCGACGGCGTGCTGCCGGCCCGGCTGCCGGTGACCGACCTCGCCGTGGCGTGTGTCGCCGCCGCCGGGTTGGCCGCCCTGGAGCTGGCCCGGGCCCGCGGTGCCGCGACGGACGGCCCGCTGGCCGTGGACAGCCGCGCCGTGGCGGTCTCCTTCACCAGCGAGCGGCACCTGCGGGTTGACGGGCGGGGGTTCAGCGGCTTCGCCCCGCTGTCCCGCTACTGGCCGACCGCCGACGGCTGGGTGCGTACCCACGCCAACTACGCGCACCACCGGCGGCGCCTGCTGGCGGCGCTCGACCTGGACCCGGCGCGCCCGGACGACGAGGCGCTGGTGGCGGCCGTGGGCGAGCGGATCGGCGCCCGCCCGGCCGTCGAGGTCGAACAGCGGGTCATGGCGGCCCACGGCCTCGCCGTCGCGGCCCGCAGCCCCGCCGAGTGGGACGCCCACCCGCAGGCCGCGGCCGTCGCGGCGGAACCCCTGGTCCGGCTGCACGCCGACGCTCCGGCGGCGGCCCGCCCGGCGCCGCCCGCGCCGCCCGGGCTTCCGGCCGCCGGGGTACGCGTGCTCGACCTGACCCGGGTGATCGCCGGCCCGGTGGCCACCCGGTTCCTCGCCCTGCTCGGGGCCGACGTGCTGCGCGTCGACTCCCCCGGCCTGCCGGAGCTGGAACCGCAGCACCTGGACACCGACGCCGGCAAGCGCTCCACCCTGCTCGACCTGGGCCGGCCCGCCGACCGGGCGCGGTTCGAGGCCCTGGTCGCCGACGCCGACGTGGTGGTCACCGGCTACCGGCCGGGTGCGCTGGACCGGTGGGGCCTGTCCCCCGAGGCGCTGCGTCGGCACCGCCCCGACCTGGTGGTGGCGCGGCTGTCGGCGTGGGGCGGCACCGGCCCGTGGGCCGGGCGGCGCGGCTTCGACAGCCTCGTGCAGGCTGCCACCGGCATCGCCGAGATCGAGCGGCGGCCGGACGGCACACCCGGCGTGCTGCCCGCCCAGGCCCTCGACCACGGCACCGGCTACCTGCTCGCCGCGGCGGTGCTCCGGGCGCTGGCGCGGCGCGTCCACGAGGGGGGCGCCTGGACCGCGGAGCTGTCGCTGGCGCGTACCGCCGGGTGGTTGCGGCACGACCTGCCGGTCGGGTCGGCCCCCGCGGGCGCCCCACCCGACCCCGAGCCCTGGTGTGCCGAGCGGGACGCCCCCGCGGGCCGCCTGCGGTACGCGCTGCCGCCGCTCGTCCTGCCCGGCGGCCGGCGTACCTGGGCCGGCCCGCCGACGCGGTGGGGCAGCGACCCGGCGGTCTGGTCGGCCGGCTGAGCGACGGAACGAGGAGGGACCGATGGCGCAGGAACCGCCGGAGCTGGTGGTGCCCGACGTGGACGCCTGGCGGGACTGGCTCGCCGTCCACCACGACGAGCCGGCGGGCGTGTGGCTGGTGCTGGCCAAGCGGGGCACGACCACGCCCACCACCCTGACCTACGACCAGGCGCTGGACGAGGCGCTGTGCCACGGCTGGATCGACGGCCAGAAGCGGCGCCGGGACGAGGTCACCTTCCAGCAGCGCTTCACCCCGCGCCGGGCACGCAGCCCCTGGTCGGCACGGAACGTGGGGATCGTGGCCCGCCTCGTCGAGGAGGGGCGGATGCGGCCGCCGGGGCTCGTCGAGGTCGAACGCGCCCGGGCCGACGGCCGCTGGGACGCCGCGTACGCCGGGCAGGCCACCGCCGAGGTGCCGGCGGACCTGGTCGCCGCGCTGGCCGGGAACGACCGCGCCCGGGCGATGTTCGAGGTGCTCACGGCCCAGAACCGGTGGTCGATCATCTACCGGCTCGCCAGTCTGAAGCGGGCGGAGACCCGGGCGCGGCGGCTCGCCGAGTTCGTGGACATGCTGGCCCGGGGCGAGACGCCGTACCCGCAGAAGCGCCGGCCCCCGGCGGCGGACTGAGCCACCGGTCAGCCCGCGAGCACGAGCCGGCGCAACTCGGTGTCGAGCGTGGCGGCGTCCACCCCGCCCGGCCAGCCGCGCAGCAGCGCGCCGCCCTTGGCGACGACCACCACGGCGGGGGGCTCCCGGACCGCGTACGACCGCCAGATCGTGCCGTCGGCGTCGAGCACGACCGGGTACTCGACGCGGTGTTCCCGCAGGTAGCGCTGGACGTCCTCGGGCCGGTCCTCGGTGGCCACCCCGACGAGAACGACCTCGTCGGAGTGGCGACGGGCCAGCTCGCTCAGGGCCGCCTGCCGGTCGGCGCAGAGCGTGCACCACGAGGTGAAGAACACCAGCACGACCGGGCGGTCGGCCCACAGGTCGGCGAGGGCGACCGGGCTGCCGTCGGTGAGCGCGCCGGTGACGGCCGGCGCGCCGGGCGCACCGGACGGCGCCGGGCGCAACGCCAGGCCCGCCGGCGCGGGGCCGGGGAGGGCCGCGGCCCCACCGGCGACCGGCGCCGGCCGGGCGGGCGCCTCGCCGCCACCGGTGCAGCCGGTCGCCGCGAGCACCGCCGCCAGCGCGACGGCGGCGAGGCGGACGGCGTACCCCCGGGTCACGACGGCACCACCGCGACCAGCGCCGGTCCCTCGCTGTCGTTCGGGGTGAGGTCGACCGGCGGGTGGCCGTCCACGACCAGCCGGTAGGCGTCCCGCGCGGCCAGGTCGACCGGCACGGCGAACTCGCAGTACGTCGGCACGCGCGTCACCTCCAGGTCCTCGGCGAAGGTCGCCACCGACCGGCCCGCCGACAGCGCCCCCTCGGCGAGCGTCCGGCCGCCGGTGTCGACCACCTGGAACGGCGACCGGTTGTGAAAGTGCGTGTAGGGGCCGGTGCCGGCGCACTCGACGCCCGCCGGCCGGATGTTGATGTCCCGGACGAGCACCCGCACGGTCATCGCCTTCCGGGCCTCCTCGGCGTCACCGCACGCGGCCAGCGCGCCGGTGAGCAGCGACGGCAGCACGAGCGCTGCCAGCAGGCGACGCATCGGTCCTCCTGGTCGTCGGTGGTCCGGGGCGGCGTGGCACGCGGGCCGCGCCGCCCCGGTTCGTAGTCAGCCGAGCTGCGCGCGGGGCCGTTCGACCCGGCACTGGCTGGTCACGGTCCGGCTCGGGTCGCTCTCCGAGGTGGCCGTGAGGGTCACCAGGGTGGTCGCGGTCGCCCCGGAGCCGGCGCCGACCGAGACCGCCACCGGGGTGCTGGCCCCGAACTCGGCCGTCGCCAGCTCGTTCGGCAGCTCCACCCGCCAGCCCTGACCACCGACGGTCGCCGAGAGCCGGTAGACGTCGGAGCGCAGGTACGCCCCGGCGTCCTCCGGGTGCGGCTGCCCGCCGGCCACGTAGGACCCGGTGTTGGTCAGGTCGAACGTGCAGGTGGCGCCCTTGCCGGTGGGCTTGCCCCGGGTCACCAGGTGGCCCTTGGACAGCGCCACCCCGTGCACGCTGGGCCCGGCGCCGTCCAGCGACCGCACGGCCACCGTGTACGACAGCACCCCGTCGCCGTCCCGGCGCAGGTTGAGCACGTAGAAGTGCAGCCGGTTGGCCTCGTCCACGTACTCGTACTCGCTGCCGGAGTTGGCCCCGGCGTGGAACAGCGCGTCGGACAGCTGCCGGTAGTCGCCCATGGTGATCTTCTGCGGGGTGCCGTTCGGCTGGTAGAAGTCGACCATGTCGATGTCCTGCGGGTTGGCGTCGACCACCCACACGAACGGCGCGCTGTCGGCGTTCTTGGTCTTGCTGATCAGCACGCCGTTGTCCGGGGTGAACGAGTCCGCGCCCAGCCGGTCGACGACCTCGACGGTGTAGTTGTTGTACCGGCCGCCGTCGCAGAGCGGGTCGGTGGTGACGCTGCACGCCGGCGCGCGGTCGGTGTTCATCGCGATGTTGAGACCGGTCAGCCCGCCGGGCCCGGCGTCCACGGCGCGGGCGGTCACGTCGGCGACCACCATCCCCGAGGTGGCCAGCCCCTCCCGGGACAGCCGCAGCACGTGCTCCTCACCGAGCAGCCCGATCTTCAGCTTGTCCCGCAGCATGTGCAGCGACCCCATCGAGCCGCCGTTGACCGGCGGGATCTGCCAGCGGGTGTGCGGCCCGCCCGGCCCGTTGAACGACCCGCGCGACATCATGCTCCAGATGCCGGTGTACGCACGGCGCAACGGCGTGCCGTACGGGTTGTTGTAGTTGTCCCCGATGCTCAGCAGGTGGCTCAGCTCGTGGGCGTACACGCCCTGGCCGGAGCTCTCCGCCTGGGTCGACGAGCCGCCGCCGGCGTTCGGCCAGATGGTCGAGGCGGCCTTCCACGAGGTCCACTCGACGTACCGGGTCTTCGCGTAGTTCGGCAGGGTGGGGTCCGGCGGCCCCCACGCGTCCGGCACGTCCTCCTTGGTCTGGAACATCATCTGGCCGAACTCCTGCCAGGTCGACGACTCGTCCTGGCCAGCCGAGAGGATGAAGACCAGCTCGAAGCTGTCGGCCACCGCGTCGCCGACCGCCGCGCGCCAGGCGCCCAGGCCGTCGGTGCGGATGTTCTTGGCGCACGCCTCCCCGGTCGGGCAGGCGCCGGGGTTGAAGCCGTTGTCGATGCCGTACTGGTAGGACTTCGCCGGCATCTCGTACGGGCCGAAACCGCTGAGGTCCACCCCGTACCGGCCGTTGGAGTCCTGCATCCAGTACTCGTGCAGGGTGTGTCCCCGGTTCAGGTCACCCGGCTTGTTGAGGAAGTCCCTGTAGAACCCCGCGACCTGGTTGCGGGGCACGTTCGCGGCGGTCGCCTGCGGGTTGCCGAAGACGGTCGAGCCGGCCGGCTGGGTGATGACGAACGGCTGGTCCACGTAGTCCAGCGTGACCAGCGCGATCTTGAAGTTGCGGACCGACCCGCGCACGGTCGGGTCGGCCCAGTCCCGGCCCGGCACCTGCCGGTAGTCGTCCCAGGTCATCGTGTCCGGGTTCTGCCAGTGTTGGGGGTCGAGCGGCTGGAACGGGGCGGGCCCGTCCGGCGGGCCGTTCGGTGCGGCGGAGGCCGGCCCGGCCGAGCCGGTCGCGACCAGGACGGTCGTGACGGCGGCGGCCAGCACCGGGCGCCACACCGCACGCCTGGAGGGCAGAAGGCGCATCGAGTCACCTCTCAGGTCCGGGCGGAGGGGGCGGGGTGCTCAGGGGCGCTCACCCGTCCGCATTGATCACGCCCGATTCCGACCCTAGGAGCCGGCCGGCGCGGCGGTCACCGTGCAGATGTCGGCAGGTGGACGGGCGACTTCCGACACGTGCAGGACGGTCACGCCGTGGGCACCGGCCCGGCGTCCGCCCGCTCGGCCCGCCGCAGGTCCCGGCACAGCCGCTCCTCCAGCTCGGGCGGCAGCGCGCCCCGGGGCGGCCGGCACGGGCCGCCGTACCGGCCGGCCAGGCCCATGGCCAGCTTCACGGCCTGCACCCCCTCGGTGCGGGCGCCCCAGCCGAGCAGCGGGTGCAGCCGGGCGTAGAGCGGCAGCGCGGCGGCCAGGTCGCGGGCCGCGCAGAGCCGGTGCAGGCGCAGGCAGACCCGGGGCAGGGCGTTCGGGCAGCCGGCGAGCCACCCGGTCGCGCCGCACACGGTCAGCTCCAGCAGCACGTCGTCGGCGCCGGCCAGCACGTCCAGGTGCGGGCAGAGGTCCCGGATCCGGTGCAGCCGGCGGACGTCGTCCTCCCGTACCGCCACCACGCCGTCGGTCTCGGCGATCCGGGCCAGCAGGTCCGGTGTGAGGTCCACGGTGGCCTCGGCCGGGTCGCGGCACACCACCACCGGAAGCCCGACGGCGGCGACCTCGCGGTAGTGGGCGACCACCTCGGCGGGGCCGCCCGGGTAGCCGACCGGCGGCGGGGCGAGCACGGCCTTCGCCCCGGCGGCCCGCGCCTGCTCGGCCCAGTGGCACGCCTGCCGGCTGCCGTACCCCCCGACGGCCGGCAGCACCGCGCAGCCCGGCGGCGCCGCCTCCACGGCAGCGCGGACCACGTCGGCGCGCTCCCCCTCGGACAGGGCGGGGTACTCCCCCAGCGGGCCGCACGGGGTCACGCCCCGGCAGCCGGAGTCGCCGAGCCACCGCACGTGCTCCTGGAGCCGGTCGTAGTCGACGGAGAGGTCGTTCCGGAACGGCGTGGGGAGGGCGACGACGACGCCCTGCCAGGGCCTGGTTGCGGCCACGACGGTGTTCCCTTCTCGGCGGACCCGGCCCCGCACACGTTAGGGGCGTGCCGGCCGGCGGTCTTCCGACAGATGCCGGAACCCCGTCGCGCCGGAGGGTACGGCTGTCGCGGGGTATTGCGCGCCGGCCCAACATCATCGGAAGGTAGGCCGAGGGTCCTACCAGCACACGTTCGGCCCGCGCCGTGCGGTGACCCCGCCGGGACCCGGGCCGGTCCGGGGGAAGCGCATGCGCATGGAGCTGCAACGCATCGTCGACCGGGTCGCGGCGCGGGTGAAGCGTCCGGCCCTCATCGAGGACCGGCGCCAGCGCGTCGTCGTCTACAGCGAACACACCGGGGTGATCGACGGGGTACGCCGCAGCTCCATCCTGCGCCGGCACACCACCCCCGAGGTGATCGCCTGGGCCCGGGAGATCGGCGTCATGGAGGCCCGGCAGCCCGTGCGTACCCCGGCCTGCCCCGACCTTGACCTGCTCCCCCGCGTCTGCGTGCCGATCCGGCACCAGGACCTGCTGCTGGGCTTCGTGTGGTTCATCGACGCGGTGGACGGGATGACCGACGAGGACATCTCGGTGGTGACCGAGGCCATGCCGGACCTGTCGCTGGCCCTCTACCGGGAGAACCTGCTCGGCGAGCTGACCTCGCAGCGGGAGGCGGAGGCGACCCGGACGCTCCTGGTCGAGTCCCCGGAGGCCCGGCGGGAGGCCGTGCGGTCGCTGCTGACCGAGGGCGTGGTGGCCCGGGACGGCCAGGTCACCGCGCTGGTCGCCCAGCTCGCGGTCACCCGGGACGAGGTGCTCGACGACGCGGCCCGGATCGCCCTGGAGCACGCGCTGGTCGCCACCCGGCAGTGGGTGGGGTCGCGCGAGACGCTGCACCTCGTGCGCCACGACCACGGGGTCCTGCTGCTCTGCGGTGGGCGGGCCACCGGCCGGGTGGCGGCGGAGGACGCGGCCGCGCACCTCGACCAGGCCCTGCGGGCGGCGACCCGGGGGCTGGCGTCGGTGAGCCGTACGGTGCTCGGCGTCGGCGACGGCCGGCCCCGGCTGTACGACAGCCTCCTGTCGTACCAGGAGGCGTTCCAGGCGGCCCGGGTGGGGCTGCAACTGCCCGTCCTCGGCCCGGTGGTGCCCTGGGCCGACCTGGGCATCTACCGGTTGCTGTCCGGGGTGGACGCCGGTCACCTGGACGTCGCGCGGGTGCACCCGGGGCTCGGCCGGCTGCTCGGCGACGAGGCGCACCAGGTGCTGCTGGAGACCCTGGAGGCCTACCTGGACCTGGCCGGTAACGCCCACGCCACCGCCGAGCGGCTGCGGCTGCACCGGACGACGCTGTACTACCGGCTGCAGCGGGTGGAGCTGCTGGCCGGCACCGACCTCAAGGACGGCAACGAACGGCTCTGCCTGCACCTGGCGCTGAAGCTGGGCCGGCTCACCGGCCGGTACCGGCCGGACCGGTAGCCGGGGCGGGGCGACGTCGTCGGCGCCCCGCCCCGGACTCTCCTACAGGCCGGCGGCCACCGCGGCGGCCCGGCCGCCGACCACCGGCAGGGTGATCCGGCTGCGGTCGAAGTGGACGGTGATGTGCGCCCGGTTCTGCTTGGCCCGGCTGCTGTAGCCGGAGTACGAGCCGAGCAGCACCACGCCGATCTGGTGGCCGGCGGCGAAGACGTAGTCCTCGGGGAGCAGGTTCAGGTCGACGGCGGTCTTCCGCCCGGGCACCAGCGGCGTCGACACCGACGGCGAGTCCAGGTTCAGTCCGTCGATGACGCCCTTGGTGACCAGCTCCTGCGGGTTGGTCGCGACGGTCTTCTCCGTCTTCCGGTAGCAGGCGTTCTCGGCGAAGCCGCCCCAGGTCGCCGTCTCGCCCCAGCAGTCCTCGTCGGTCAGCGTCCGGATGCCGTCGCCGCTGGTGCTGAAGCGCGGGCGGGTGCCGTAGTCGACCAGGAGCCCGGCGAAGCTGGTGTCCTGGCCGTCGACGGTGGCGTTGATCTTCACGACCGGGGTGCCGGAGACGTGCAGCGGCGCCGCCAGCGGCGTGGAGAGGAACACCAGCCGGTTCTCGGTGTTCGCCGCCGGGTCCGACGGATGCCGGATGGCGTTGGCGGCGGTCATGGTGGGGGTGTCCTGGAAGGTCGCCGACCCGTTACCCGGGCCGGAGCGGACGCCGAGCCCGCCGACGTTCCCGGCCGTCGGAGCGCGGAGGAACACCTGGGTCGGCCGGGCGTCCGGCAGCGGCCAGGCGCGCGCGGTCTCCCACACGTCCGGCGCCCGCTCGATGTCGACGGCCGGCTCCCGCATGATCCCGTTGTCGAGCCCCTGGAGCCACTGGTCGAACCAGCGGTGCAGGGTGTCCACCCAGGCGCCCCGCCGGAAGTCGAACGGGTCGACGTGGCCGGTGCCGGTCAGCCAGAGCTTGCGCGGCACGCCCTGCTCGCCCAGCGCGGTCCACCACTTGCTGAAGTGGTCCGGGCGGACGTTGTCGTCGTTGATGCCGTGCACCACGAAGACGCTGGCCCGGACCCGGTCGGCGTGCGGCACGTAGTCCCGCTCCGCCCAGAAGTCGTTGTAGTCACCGGTGACGTCGTCGCCGCCCTGCCCGAGGGCGGTCCGCACCGCCGCGCAGTGCGCCCGGCGGGCCGGGTTGGTGACCGTGTTCGCCAGGCTGCCCGAGTAGTTGTTCGCCCGGGTGACGAGGCCGTTGCTCCGGGAGTAGTCGTACCAGCTGGAGATGGCCGAGATCGGCACGATGGTGGTCAGCCCCGCCACCCCGTCGGCCGCCGCGGCGTTGGCCAGCGTCCCGTCGTACGACTTGCCGATCATGCCGGTGCGGCCGTTGTGCCAGTCCGCCACGACCTCCCGGCCGGCGGCGTCGACGCCCGGCCGGCGCCCGTTGAGCCAGTCGATGGCGGTGGGCGCGCTGATGTTGTCGGCCCGGCCACCGGTGACCGGGCAGCCGGTCGAGTTGTTGGTGCCGATCATGTCGAGCAGGACCACGGCGTAGCCGCGTGGCACGAAGTAGTTGTCATAGAACAGCGGCCAGGTGTCGTTCAGCCCGTCGCCGTCGACGTCGGCCTTGCACTCGCTCTCGTTGCCGCGGCAGACCGTCGAGTAGTAGGGGCTGGCGTCCATCACGACCGGCACCTTGAGCCCGTTCTCGCTGGCCCGCGGCCGGATGATGTCCATGGCCACGACGTCGCGCGCGCCGTCGGAGTCGGTGTCCACGTCCGAGGTGACGAAGATCCGTTCCCGGACCGCGTCGGCGTAGCCGAACACCGGTTGGGTGACCCCGTCCTCGACCACGAGCCGGGCCTGTTCGTCCGCGCCCGGCTGGGCCAGGGCGCCGGTCGCCGGCAGGCCCGTGCCGGCGACCACCAGGGCCACCAGGGCGGCCCGCCAGGCATGTCTTCCGCTTCGCATCCGCGTGCTCCTCCTCCCCGCGCCGGCCGCCGGCGTGCACAGGGGACGCGCCGGCCCGACGGTCGCCCCGAACCTACGGATCGACGGACGTACAGGTCTTCGGACAGCTGTGGAAGATGGCCGCCCCCGGGTCCTACGCCTGTCGCAGGCCGGGCACCAGGGCGCACAGACAAGAGTCAATATGCGCCATGTGCACACAGCGGCAAAGGACGCAGAGCAGACACGCCCCCGTCTGACGCGAGGAACATTCGGCCTGATCAGGGCCTATTGAAGATCATGGCTTCCTGAATTCCCGGCGACGGCGCGGCGACCGCGGGGAGTCGGTTGCCCGGGTCACCCATTGCTCCGGGCCCGGGCCCGTGTGATTGTGCCCCCAGCGAGTCGCCGACCCCCGGCGGCTCACGACGGTCGATCTGTCGAACCGGGGCCACGCCGGCAGCCTCGGAGATCGGCCGTCACCCCGCCTCGCCACACCGCGCCGCCCGTCCCCACCGGGCTCCGTGCGGCGCGCCTAGGAACAGGAGCGACCCCCTTGAAGCTCTCACCTCGCCTCGTCGCGCTCTCCGGCGCGGCGGCGGCCGGTCTGATCGCCGCCGGCACCGCCGCGGCCGTGCAGGCCGCGCCGCCCGGCCCCGCCGCACCCGACGCCGCCCAGGCCCGCGCCGTCGCCGCCGACTCGGCCCGCGCGCTGGTCGCCGACCGGCCCGCCTACCTGCACGCCAGCGCGGACGAAGCCTTCGTGCAGAAGGCGGTCATCTCCTCCGAGGGCACCCAGTACGTGCCCTACGAGCGCACCTACAAGGGCCTGCCCGTGGTCGGCGGTGACTTCGTGCTGGCCACCGACACGGCCGGCAACCTGAAGTACGCCTCTGTCGCCCAGCAGCAGGCCATCGGCAGCCTCGCCACCACGCCGAAGCTGACCTCGGCCGCCGCGGCGAAGACCGCGCGCGCCCAGCTCAAGAAGGTCAGCACCGTCGAGGGCACCAACCTGGTCGTCTACACCCTCGGCGCCACGCCGGCGCTGGCCTGGGAGACCACGATGCGGGGCACCGGCGCCGAGGGCCCGAGCCGGCTCACGGTCGACGTCGACGCCCGCACCGGCGCGGTGCTGCGCACGCAGGAGCACGTCGTGCACGGCACCGGCACCGGGGCGTGGAACGGACCCAGCCCGCTGACCCTGAACACCACGCAGTCGGGCGCCACCTACAGCATGAAGGACCCGACGGTCACCAACCTGAGCTGCCAGGACGCCGCGAACAACACGACGTTCAGCGGCTCCGACGACGTCTGGGGCAACGGCACCGCCACCAACCGGGAGACCGGCTGCGTCGACGCGCTGTTCGCCGCGCAGACCGAGCACAAGATGCTCGCCCAGTGGCTGGGCCGCAACGGCGCCGACGGCAACGGCGGCTACTGGCCGATCCGGGTGGGGCTGAACGACCAGAACGCCTACTACGACGGCTCCCAGGTCCAGATCGGCAAGAACACCTCGGGCCAGTGGATCGGCTCGCTCGACGTGGTGGCCCACGAGATCGGCCACGGCATCGACGACCACACCCCGGGTGGCATCTCCGGCGGCGGCACCCAGGAGTTCGTCGCCGACACCTTCGGCGCGGCCACCGAGTGGTTCGCCAACGAGCCGTCCAGCTACGACGCTCCCGACTTCCTGGTCGGCGAGAAGGTCAACCTCGTGGGCAGCGGCCCGATCCGCAACATGTACAACCCGTCGGCGCTCGGCGACCCGAACTGCTACTCCAGCAGCATCCCCGGCACCGAGGTGCACGCCGCGGCGGGTCCGGGCAACCACTGGTTCTACCTGCTGGCCAACGGCAGCAGCCCGACCAACGGGCAGCCGGCCAGCTCCACCTGCAACGGCAGCAGCGTCACCGGCCTGGGCATCCAGAAGGCCATGAAGATCATGTACAACGCCATGCTGCTGAAGACCTCGTCCTCGTCGTACCTGAAGTACCGGGTCTGGACGCTGCAGGCGGCGAAGAACCTCTACCCGACCAGCTGCACCGAGTTCAACGCGGTCAAGGCCGCCTGGACCGCGATCAGCGTGCCGGCGCAGACCGGTGAGGCCACGTGCACGGGCGGCACCCCGACGCCGACCCCGACCACCACGACCACCCCGCCGTCGGGCAGCTGCACCGGCCAGAAGCTGGCCAACCCCGGCTTCGAGTCGGGCAACGTGAGCTGGACCGCCTCCTCCGGCGTCATCACCAACTCCACCAGCCAGGCGGCGCACGGCGGCTCGTACAAGGCCTGGCTCGACGGCTACGGCTCGACGCACACCGACACCCTCACGCAGTCGGTGACGATTCCCGCCGGCTGCCGGGCGACGCTGAGCTTCTGGCTGCACATCGACAGCGCGGAGTCGACCACGACGACCGCCTACGACAAGCTGACCGTGAAGGCGGGCAGCACCACCCTGGCCACCTACTCCAACCTCAACAAGGCCACCGGCTACGTGCAGCGGTCCTTCGACGTCTCGTCGCTGGCCGGCACCACCGCCACCATCTCGTTCAGTGGCGTGGAGGACAGCTCCCTGCAGACCTCCTTCGTCGTCGACGACACCGCGCTCACCCTGAGCTGAGCACACCGGAGCGGCCGGCCGTCGTCCTCCCGACGGCCGGCCGCTTCGTCGTCTCCGTGGCTCGTGGCCGGTTCGGATTCCGGCCCGCGGTCAGGCCGGGTGGGCCGCGCGGGAACCGGCGGCGTCGTCGCGGCGGATCCGGGCCGCGACGCCCTCCATCGCCCGGCCGAACCGCTCCATGTCCCGGGCGGACTGCTCGGGCAGGCCGCCGAGCCGGGCGGCGAGGGCGTCCACGTCCGCCTGGGCGGAGGCGCTGACCCGGGCCTCCAGCTCGGTGAGCGCGGCGTTCACGGCCGTCACGACGTGCCCGCACAGGGCGTCCAGGGGTTCGCCGGCCAGCTCCGGGTCGACGGTGACGGACTCCAGCCGGCCACCCTGGACGGCGACGGCACGGACCCGGCCGTCGGCCGCGCCGCCCTCGGCCCGGAGCAGCTGGGCCGGCGCGTCGTCGGCGTGGTCGCCGGCCCGGGAGCGCATCGCGGACAGCGCCTGCTGCGTCCTGGTCAGCAGCTCGTCGAGGCTCGCGGCCGCGGAGAACGAATCGTTGGTCATATCCGCGCTTTCTTCACGTCTTTCCGAGCACCGTGACGATAGCAACCGGCCCCGACGCCGAACGCCCGGCCGGGAACCCCGGCCGGGCGTTCGTGGTGCGGCGCACCGGTGTGGCGTCAGCGCAGGCGAAGCCGCTGGCCCGGGAAGATGAGGCCCGGGTTGTCGCCGACCACGCCCTTGTTGCGCGCGTAGAGGGCGTGCCAACCACCGGCGACGTTCTTCGCGTCGGCGATCTCGGAGAGGGTGTCCCCCGGCCGGACCAGGTAGGCGCCGGCGCCGCCGGTGCTCGGCGCGGTCCGCCGCTCACCGCGGTACGACCGCTGCGAGGTGGCCTTCTTCGTGGCCGAGGTGGTCTTCCTCGTGGCCTTCTTCGTGGACTTCGCCGAGCCCGAGTCCTTGGCGGCGTACCGCTTGGTGGAGCCGCCCTTCTTGCCGCAGACCGGCCAGGCGCCGATGCCCTGCCCGTCGAGGACCTTCTCGGCGATGGCGATCTGCTCGCCGCGGCTGGCCAGGTCGGCCCGGCTCGCGTACTTCTTGCCGCCGTAGCCGTTCCAGGTGCTCCGGGAGAACTGGAGCCCGCCGTAGTAGCCGTTGCCGGTGTTGATGTGCCAGTTGCCGCCGGACTCGCACTGGGCGACGGCGTCCCAGTTGACGCCGGCGGCGCTGGCCGGGGCGGCCGGGCCGAGAAGGGCGGCGGCGCCGGTGGCCGCGCCGACGACGAGCGCCCCGACGGCGGTGCGACGCTGCGCGGTCCGTCGGTGACGGGCGACGTGATCAGTTGCCATGTGGTTTTCCTCCACGCCGACGAGGTGAGCTGTCGGGTTCGGGCCGAGGAGCCCGGCCGCCGCAGGCGGCTTCACCCCGAGGTGTCGTGCACCGAGGAACATGTGGGTCCCCCGCTCCCGCCAAAGGTCCAGGACCGCCGGGCCGGCGGCGGGATTAGGCGTTGCCGGCCCGTGGTGTCCGCGATCGCGAACGGATCCGACGTTAGGAACGGTTTGTCCCGAACGCCCACTTCTTGTGAAGTTCTTCACCCGGCCGAGCGACGACCCCGTCTCCCGGCTTGCGGAACCGTCGAATCTGTCGTAGCGATCTGACGGTTGGCGTGTTTTCGCAGCTCACAGCGGCGTTTCCAGGCACCGGCCGAAGAGGACGGCCGGCGGGTGCCGGGTCCACCGTGGCGAGTGGCGCGGCGCGGATCCTCGGCGGCGGGTTCCCGGCCCGCCGCGCGACGCGGGAGGCTACCGTGGGCAGGTTCGCGCAAGATCGGCACGAGGCGGCGAGGCATGAGCGATCACGGACACGAGCTGACCTTCGGCGGCTTCCTCACCCCCAGCGCCGGGCGGCCCGAGCAGGTGGTCGCGCGGGCCAAGCTCTGCGAGCAGGTAGGCCTGGACCTGGTGACCTTCCAGGACCATCCCTACCAGCCCGGGTTCCTGGACACCTGGACGCTCATGTCCTTCGTGGCCGCGGCCACCAGCCGCATCACCCTCGCCGGCAACGTGCTCAACCTGCCGCTGCGCCAGCCCGTGGTGCTGGCCCGCAGCGTGGCCAGCCTGGACCTGCTCACCGGCGGCCGGGTCGAGCTGGGCCTCGGCGCCGGGGCCTTCTGGGAGGCGATCGAGGCGGTCGGCGGGCGCCGGCTCTCCCCCGGCGCGGCCGTGGACGCCCTCGACGAGGCGATCCGGGTGATCCGCGAGGTCTGGGACACCGAACGGCGCGGCATGGTCCGGGTCGAGGGCGAGCACTACCGGGTGGTCGGGGCCAAGCGCGGGCCGGCGCCGGCCCACCCGGTGCGGGTCTGGGTCGGCGCGTACAAGCCGCGGATGCTGCGGCTGGTCGGTCGCGCGGCGGACGGCTGGCTGCCGTCGCTCGCGTACCTGCCGAAGGGGCCGGCCGAGCTGCCGGCGCTGAACGCGGTGATCGACGAGGCCGCCGCCGAGGCCGGACGGGATCCCGGCGCGGTGCGCCGGCTGCTCAACGTCACCGGCACCTTCTCGCGGTCGTCGGGCGGCTTCCTGGACGGCCCGCCGGAGCAGTGGGTGGAGGAGCTGGCCGGGCTCGCCCTGGACCACGGCGTCGCCACGTTCATCCTGGGCAGCGACGAGCCGCGCGCCGTCCAGCTCTTCGCCCAGGAGGTGGCGCCGGCGGTCCGCGAGCTGGTCGCCGCCGAACGCACCACGCCGGGCAGCCGCGCCCGCGCAGTGGAGGAGCAGCAGGCCGCCGTCGAGGCCGGCGGGTCGACCGCGCTCGCGGTCACCCCCACCCCCGATCCGGGGGTACGGCTGAGCGCGCGCCAGCCCTGGGACGAGTCGACCCGACCCGCGGCGCCACCGGCACCGGCCGGGCACGTCTACACGCCTCGCGGGCAGGCCGCCGGGCAGCACCTCGTGGACGTGCACGACCACCTGCGCCAGGAGCTCGGGCAGGTGCGGGACCTGCTGGAGCAGGTCAGGCGCGGCGCGGTCGCCCCGGGCGCGGCCCGGGCCGTGCTGAACGAGATGACCATGCGGCAGAACAACTGGACGCTCGGCGCCTACTGCGCGGCGTACTGCACGGTGGTCACCCAGCACCACGGCCTGGAGGACAACTCGATCTTCCCGCATCTGCGCCGCGCCGACGTGGGGCTGGCGGCGGTGCTGGACCGCCTCGAGGAGGAGCACGTGGTGATCCACGGGGTGGTGGAGAGCGTGGACCGGGCGCTGGTGGACCTGATCCGCGAGCCGGGCGACTTCACCGAGCTCCAGGCCGCCGTGGACCTGCTCACCGACACCCTGCTGTCGCACCTGTCGTACGAGGAGCGGGAGATCGTCGAGCCGCTCGCCCGGCACGGCTTCTACGCCGGCCAGCTCTGAGGGCGGATATTCCCGGGCCTGACGTGAGATAGCTGGCTTTTGGTTTCCTAAGTCAGCCGGGTAGCGTCGGCCCCATGACGGACTTCCTCGCGCGGCGCGACTCCTGGTCCACCGCCAACTGCTCGATCGCCGGCGCGCTCGACGTGGTCGGCAACCGCACCACGCTGCTCCTGCTGCGCGAGGCGTCGTTCGGCACCCGGCGCTTCGACGAGTTCGCCCGCCGGGTCGGCGTGAGCGAGCCGGTGGCCGCCGCCCGGCTCAAGCAGCTCGTCGCCGACGGGCTGCTCGACCGGCGGCCCTACCGGGAGCCCGGGCAGCGCACCCGCGCCGAGTACGTGCTCACCGACAAGGGCCGGGACCTGCTGCCCGTGCTCGCCGCCCTGCGCGAGTGGGGCGACACGTACGCCGTCGAGGAGCCGTCGGTCCGGCTGGCCCACCACGACTGCGGCGCGTCGGTGCACGTGGCGCTGCGCTGCGCGGCCGGCCACGACGTGCCGGCCGACCAGGTGGACCTGCTGCCCGGGCCGGGCCTGCTGCCGTCCTGACGACCCACCCTTCCCACCCTCTGGAGCACCCATGAAGATCGCTGGAAGCACCGCCCTGGTCACCGGGGCCAACCGCGGCTTCGGCCGGCACCTGGCCGCCGAACTGCTGGCCCGGGGCGCCACCGTCTACGCCGGCGCCCGCAACCCCGAGAGCGTCGACCTGCCGGGCGCCACCCCGGTGCGGCTCGACATCACCGACCCGGCCTCCGTGGCCGCCGCCGCGGAGCTGGCCGGCGACGTCACCCTGCTGGTCAACAACGCCGGCGTGAGCACCGGGGCCGACCTGCTCGACGGCGACCTGGCGGAGATCCGCCGGGAGCTGGAGACCCACTACCTCGGCACGCTGTCCGTGGTGCGGGCCTTCGCGCCGAGGATCGCGGCCAACGGCGGCGGGACGGTGCTGAACATCCTCTCGGCCCTGTCCTGGATCACGTTCCCGCAGGTGGGCGCCTACGGGGCGGCCAAGGCCGCCGAGTGGTCGATGACCAACGCGCTCCGCGCGCAGCTCGCCGACCGGGGCGTCCGTGTGGCCGGCCTGCACGTCGGCTACATGGACACCGACATGGCGGCGCACGTCACCGGGCCGAAGTCCGACCCGGCCGAGATCGCCCGGCTCGCCGTCGACGGGATCGAGGCCGACCGGTACGAGATCGTCGCCGACGAGACCTCCCGCCAGGTCCTCGCCGGCCTCTCCGGCGGCGTCGCCGCCCTCTACCCGGCCCTGCCGTGACCGAGGGCCCGCCGGCCGGGGCACCAACGCCTCGGCCGGCGGGCGGCTCGGCCTAGAGGTTGCGGGCGAGGCGGTCGGCGAGGATCCGGGTGAACCGGGCCGGGTCGGCCAGTTCCCCGCCCTCGGCGAGCAGCGCCATGCCGTACAGCAGCTCGGCGGTCTCGGTCAGCGCGGTGCCGTCGCCGCCCTGCTCGTGCGCCTTGCGCAGCCCGGTGACGAGCGGGTGGGTCGGGTTCAGCTCCAGGATCCGCTTGACCTGGGGCACCTCCTGCCCCATGGCCCGGTACATCTTCTCCAGCGTGGGCGTCATGTCGTGCGCGTCGCCCACCACGCAGGCCGGGGAGGTGGTGAGCCGGGTGGAGAGCCGGACCTCCTTGACGCTGTCGGCGAGCGCGCCGCTCATCCAGGTGAGCAGGTCGGCGTACTCCTGCCGCTCGGCCTCGGCCCGCTCCTTCTCCTCGTCGGTCTCCAGGTCCACCTGACCCTTGGCGACCGAGCGCAGGGTCTTCCCGTCGTACGCGCCGACCCGCTCGACCCACACCTCGTCGACCGGGTCGGTGAGGATGAGCACCTCGTAGCCCTTGGCGCGGAACGCCTCCAGGTGCGGGGAGTTCTCGATGGTGGCCCGGTTCTCGCCGGTGGCGTAGTAGATCTCGGTCTGGCCGTCCTTCATCCGCTCGACGTACTCGCGCAGCGTGGTCAGCTCGGCCGGGTCGTGGGTGCTGGCCGCCCGGACCAGGTCCAGCAGTGCCTCGGTGTTGTCCGGGTCCTCCAGCAGGCCCTCCTTGACCACCGCGCCGAACTCGCCCCAGAAGGTGCGGTACGCCTCGGCGGAGAGGCCCTTGAGCGTGGCGAGGACCTTCTTGACCAGGCGGCGGCGCACGGCGCTGATCTGCCGGTCCTGCTGGAGGATCTCCCGGGAGATGTTCAGCGACAGGTCGTGGGCGTCCACCACGCCCTTGACGAAGCGCAGGTAGTTGGGCATCAGCGCGTCGCAGTCGTCCATGATGAACACGCGCTTGACGTAGAGCTGCACGCCCCGGCGGCCCTGCGGGGAGAACAGGTCGAGCGGGGCGTGCGACGGCAGGAAGAGCAGCGCCTCGTACTCGAAGGTGCCCTCGCCGCGCATGTGGATGGTTTCGAGAGGGTCGGCCCAGTCGTGTGCGACGTGGCGGTAGAACTCCTTGTACTCGGCCTCGTCGACCTCGTCCTTCGCGCGCGCCCAGAGCGCCTTCATCGAGTTGAGCGTCTGCTCCTCGCGGGTGGTGGAGCCGTCCTCGCCGGGCTTCTCCACGGTCATCCGGATCGGCCAGGCGATGAAGTCCGAGTAGCGCTTGACGATCTCGCGGATGGTCCACTCGGCCGTGTAGTCGTGCAGGTTGTCCTCGTCGTCGGCCGGCTTGAGGTGCAGCGTCACCGAGGTGCCCTGCGGGGCGTCGTCGACGGCCTGGACCGAGTAGGTGCCCTCGCCGGTGGACTCCCAGCGGGTGCCGCCGGCCTGCCCGGCGCGGCGGGTCAGCAGGGTCACCCGGTCGGCGACCATGAAGGTGGCGTAGAAGCCGACGCCGAACTGCCCGATCAGCTCCTGCGAGGCCGCGGCGTCCTTCGACTCGCGCAGCGTACGCAGCAGCTCGGCGGTGCCGGACTTGGCGATGGTGCCGATCAGCCCGACCACCTCGTCGCGGGACATGCCGATCCCGTTATCCCGCACGGTCAGCGTGCGGGCCTCCCTGTCGACCTCGACCTCGATGTGCAGGTCGGTGGTGTCGACCTGGAGGTCCTTGTCGACCAGCGACTCCAGGCGCACCTTGTCCAGCGCGTCGGAGGCGTTCGAGATCAGTTCGCGCAGGAAGACGTCCTTGTTGGAGTAGATCGAGTGCACCATCAGCTGGAGCAGCTGACGGGCCTCGGCCTGGAACTCCAACGTCTCGACCTGGTCGCTCACACCGACTCCCTTCCACTTCGCGGGCTTCCGGCGGAAAGGATACGAGGCGTGCGCGCGCGGCCACCGGAGGGTGGCCGATCGGATCTGGTCCAACCAGTTGACGGGTTGATGTGTGCGGGGCCACACTGCTGCGCATGGCCTTCGCCCCCGTCCCCCGCACCTCGGTCTCCGACCACGTCTTCGGCCAGCTCCGCGACGCGATCGTCAGCGGCCGCTACCGGCCGGAGGAGACCCTGCCGGGCGAGCGGGAGCTGGCCGCCGCGTTCGCCGTGAACCGGCACGCCGTCCGCGAGGCGCTGCGCCGGCTCCAGCAACTCGGCCTGGTCCGGGTCAGCCAGGGCGGCGCCACCCGGGTGCTCGACTGGCGGGTGCACGCCGGGCTGGACCTGGCGCTGTCGCTGGCCCGCTCTGGTGACGTACTCCCGGTCGAGACGCTGGTCCGCGACATGCTGGAGATGCGGGCCTGCGTCGGGATCGACGCGGCCCGGCTCTGCGCGGAGCGCGGCGACCCCGAGGTCACCGAGGCGCTGGTCCGGGCCGCCGAGGAGTACGGCTCGCTCGCCCCCGACCTGGACCGGATGAACGAGGCCAACATCGCGATCTGGTGGCTGATCGTCCGGGGCAGCGGCAACACCGCCTACCTGCTGGCGTTCAACAGCCTGGTGGCCGGCACCTTCGCCGTGGGCGACGTCCCCCCGGACGCCCGGGCCGCCGAGCTGCTCGACGTCGCCGGCCACCGCCGGCTCGCCGCCGCGATCGCGGCCGGCCAGGGCACGGCAGCCGCCCGGCACGCCCGGACCCTGCTGACCGCCCCGGTCACCACCCCCGCCACCCCCGCCACCCGAAGGGAAGCCCGAGCATGATCCCCGCCGTGCTCTACGCCGTCCCGGCGTTCCTGCTGCTCATCATCATCGAGGCGGTCTCCTACCGGTTCCTCCCCGACGACTCCGAACGCGGCTACGAGGTTCGCGACACCACCACCAGCCTCTCCATGGGGCTCGGCAGCCAGATCATCGGCTTCCCCTGGAAGCTGCTCACCGTCGGCATCTACGCCGCGCTGTGGATGGTCGCGCCGGTGCACCTCTCCCCCGGCGACTGGTGGACCTGGGTGATCGTCTTCTTCGCCGACGACGTCGCCTACTACTGGTTCCACCGGCTGCACCACGAGGTCCGCGTGCTGTGGGCCAGCCACGTGGTGCACCACTCCAGCGTCTACTACAACCTCTCGACCGCGCTGCGGCAGAGCTGGACGCCGATGACCTCGCTGCCGTTCTGGCTGCCCCTGGCGCTGCTCGGCATCCCCCCGTGGATGATCTTCCTGCAGCAGTCGATCAGCCTGCTCTACCAGTTCTTCCTGCACACGGAGCGGGTGGGTGTGCTGCCCCGGCCCATCGAGCTCATCTTCAACACGCCCTCGCACCACCGGGTGCACCACGGCTCGAACGCCGAGTACCTGGACCGCAACTACGGCGGCATCCTCATCGTCTGGGACCGGCTCTTCGGCTCCTTCGAGCCGGAGCGGGCCCCGGCCCGGTACGGGCTCACGAAGAACATCCAGACCTACAACCCGCTGCGGGTGGCCACCCACGAGTTCGCCGCGATCTGGTCCGACGTCCGGCACGCCACCTCGTGGCGGCACCGGCTCGGGTACCTCTTCGGCCGGCCCGGCTGGCAGCCGGCCCGGTGAGGCGCCCCTGGCTGGTCCTGTTCGGCGTCGCCGCCCTGGTCGAGCTGGTCGGGGTCGCGCTCGACTCGACACCGGCGCAGTGGCTGGCCAAGCCGCTGCTGGCGCCGCTGCTGCTCGCGTACCTCTGGGACCGGCGACGCCGGGTAGACCCGGTGGCCGTGGGCCTGGTGGCCGCCACCGCCGGGGACGTGGCCCTGCTCGTGCCGGGAGACGCCGCGTTCCTGGCCGGCATGGGGTGCTTCCTGGTCACCCAGGTCGCCTTCCTCAGCGCCTTCCTGCGCCACCGCCGGCCGCCGCTGGCGGCGGTGGCCGGCTACCTGGTCGCCTGGGCCGGCGCGAACGCCCTGCTCTGGGGCGCGCTGGGCCCGCTGCGGCTGCCGGTGCTCGGCTACAGCCTGGCGCTGTCCCTGATGGCCGCCGCCGCGACCGGGGTGTCCCGGCGCACGGCGGCCGGCGGGGCGCTGTTCCTCGTCTCCGACCTGCTGATCGGGGTGGGCGCGGCGGGCAGCGACTTCCCCGGCCGGGACCTCCTCGTCATGACCACCTACGCGGCGGCCCTCCTCCTGATCACCACCGGCTGGGCCGCCGCCACGGCGGGGCGGCCCGCCCGCCCGTCGTCGCCCGCCGAGGCCGCGCAACCCGTGTCCTGATCCCGGACGGCGGCGGCGGGTCAGCGGGCGAGGGCCCGCGTCACCACCGTGAGGTCGTCGTCGCCGAGACCCTGCTCGACCGCGTGCCGCCACTCGCCGGCCAGGGCCTCGGCGGCCGGGAACCGGCCGGCGGGCACCTCACGCAACGCGAGGTCCACGTCCTTGAGGGCCAGGGCCAGCGAGTACTGCGTCGTGTAGTCGTCACCGGCGATCCGGTCCAGCTTGTCGGCCGCCCAGGGTGACACCAGCGGGCTGCCCCGCAGGGCCCCCTGCACGGTGCCGCGGTCCAGGCCCAGCGCATCGCCGAGGGCGACCGCCGCCGCGAGCCCTTCGTTCACGAAGGCGAGCAGCAGGTTGTTGACCAGTTTCAGCCGCGACCCGGCGCCGACCGGCCCCACCCAGACGGTCCGCTGCCCGACCGCGTCGAAGACCGGCGCCACCCGGTCCCGCACCTGCTCCGGCCCGGACGCGAAGACGACGAGGCGACCCTGTTCGGCCGGACCCCGGCTCCCGGCCACCGGCGCGTCCACCAGGGTCACCCCGGGGCGCCGGTCGGCGACCAGCTCGGCCAGGCGCCCGGTCTCGGTCACCCCGATGGTGCTCATCTGCGCCCAGACCGCCCCCTCGGGCAGCGCGGCCAGCATTCCCTGGTCGACGGCGATCGCCCGCACCGCGTCCGCGTCGGTCACCATGGTCACCGCCACGTCGGCCCCGCGTACCGCCTCGGCCGGGTCCCCGGCGACCTCCGCGCCCCGGTCGCCGAGCGCGCGGGCCGCCTCCGGGTGCCGGTTCCACACCACCGTCGTCAACCCGGCGCGGACGAGATTCGCCGCCATCGGCGCACCCATGCCGCCGAGCCCGAGCATTGCCACCCGCGTCATCCGCCGCTCCCCCGTCTCGCCTACCGGGCAGCCTAGGCGCGCCGGAACCGGGCGGCATCCCGATCGCGGACACGCCCCTTCGGCCCAACCGGGAAACGCCACCGGCGCCGACCGGATAGAGTCCCGGAAGCAGACGGCCCGCCCCCGGGAGACCTGATGGGGAGCGGTGTGGCCATGCGTCGACGGCCCGGCGAGGAGCTGCGGGACCGGCTGCGCCGGCGCGACCCGGGCTACCACCTCATCCGTCGAGCGGCCCGGCTGACCGTCGTCGCCTCCCTCACCTTCTACGGCTGCCGCTACGTCCTGGGCAACGTCACCCTCGCCACGTACGCGCTGTTCGGCACGGTCGCCACGGGCAGCTTCGCCCAGCTCCCCGGGCCGGCCGCCGTGCGGGCGCGCACCCTGCTGGCGGCCGTACCGGTGGCCTGGGCGCTCGTGGCGATCGGCACGGTGCTGGCGGTCAGCACCGCCGCCGCGTCGGCCGGGATGCTCGTCATCGGATTCGCCGTGGCCTTCGCGGGCGTCGGCGGGCCACGCCTGGTCGGGCTGGCCAACGCGCTCCAGCTGTTCTACATCCTGGCCTGCTTCCCGCCGTACCAGCCGGACACCCTCCCGGCCCGGCTGGCCGGCGTCACCCTGGGCGTCGCCCTGGTCGCGCTCGCCGAGGTGACGCTGTGGCCCGACCCGGCGCCGGTCTCCTTCCCGCAGCGCCTCGCCACGGCCGCGGGCGGGCTCGCGGACCTCCTCGACACGCTGGCGGACGTGCTGGTCGCGCGCCCGGGCGCCGCGGCGGAGGCGGCGCGCCGGCACGCCCGGGCCGCCGAGCTGCTCGCCCAGGTGCGGATGCCCCAGCTGCCGGTGACGGCACGCCCCACCTCGGCCGGCCGCCGCGACCGGGCCTGGCGGGACGCGGCCGCCGCCGCAAAGGAGGTGCTCGCGGTCGCCGATTCCCTCGCTTCCCGGCCGGACGTCGCGGGCAGCGGGGACGCCGACCTGGCGGGGGCGCTCCGGCGGTGCGCGGCCTCGCTCCGGCGCTCCGCCGGGATCGCGGTTCGCCGACCGGGCACGCCGACCGCCGACGGGCCGGAGCCGGCCAGACCGCTGCCGCCGTCGTGGCGGGCCGCCGGCCCGGCCCGGCTGCGCGTGGACGCGGCGATACGGACGCTCGCCGACCAGATCGGCACGTACGCGACGGCCATCGCGATCGCCACCGGTCCGCGCGGTCGCCGCGCCGCGCGGCCACCCGAGCCGGGTGCGGACCGGTTCTGGTACGCGCGGCGCAGCACGTGGTCGCTGTACCGGCGGCAGTTCCGCGCCCACCTCACCCCGCGGTCGGTGTACCTGGAGGGAGCGGTCCGGCTCGCCGTGGCCCTGACCGCCGCGCGGGTCATCGCCGGGGTGGTCAACCTGCAGCACGGGTTCTGGGTGCTCCTGGCGACGCTCAGCCTGATGCGGGCCTCCGCGTCGGACACCCGGACCACGCTGCGCCCGGCGCTGGTCGGCACCCTCGCCGGGGGCGCCGCGGGCGGCGTGCTCCTGCTCGTGTCTCCCGAACGCCAGGCGTACGCCGCCCTGCTGCCGCTCGCGCTCGTGCTGGCCTTCGGCGTCGGCCCGCTGCTCGGCCTGGGCTGGGCGCAGGCGCTGCTCACCCTGCTGCTCATCGTCGTGTTCGCCCAGCTCAACCCAGCGTCCTGGCAACTGGCCGGTGCCCGGGTGGTGGACGTGGCGATCGGCGCCGTGGTGGGCGTCCTCGCCGGCCTGCTGCTCTGGCCGCGCGGCATCGGCAGCGAGCTGCGCCGCAACGTCGGCGCCTACCTGGCGGCGAGCGGGCGGGCCGCCGAGCGGATCGTCGAGGCGTTCGCGGGTGGCGCGGACGCGCGCGCCGCGCTCGCGGCGGCCCACCGCGCGGAGGCGCTGGCCACCGCGTCCGTCGTCCAGTACCACGGGGAGCGCCACGACCCCCGGCTGTCGCACATCGACTGGGACGCGGTGCTGGCGGCCGCGCACCGCGCCGGCTACGGCGGGCAGGCGCTGCTCGCCGACCGCCGGCCCGGCGTGCTGGCCCCGTGGCCCGGCCCGGCCGCCGCGCTGGTCGCGCGGGCCGGCCGGCTGCGCGACGGCTACGCCGACCTCGGCCGCCAGGTGACGCGCGGCCGGGTCGACCGGCCGCCCGCGCCGGCGTCCCCCGCCGGGGACGTCGCGCGGCAGGTGCACGGGCTGATGCGCGACGGCGAGGACCGGCCGGAGGTGCTGGCCCTGGTGGAGGTCGACAGCTGGCTCGCCGACCTCGACGGTCACCTCCGCCGCGCCGCCGCGGCGCGTCCCGACGAGCGGACTCAGCCGATGCGGCCGCCGGCGGTGACCAACCACTCCCCGGTCTCCCAGTCCGACGGGCCGCCCGCCACCCGGTAGCACAGGTCGAACCGGATCCCCAGTTCCGGCCACGACGGGTGGCGGACCGGCACCACGCGGAAGATGTCGTCCAGCCCGGGAAACGTGAACCCCTCGGGCTCGGGGAACAGCTCCGCCAGCTCCGGCCGCGTCAGATCGGTCCAGAGCGCGAACTGCCACTCGGTGCGGCTGCGCCACGCGCCAGGACCAGGCGCTCCACCGGCCCGCCGACGGCGCCGTGCGCGCGGACCGGCTCGGCGTACGGCACGTCGGCGAGCAGGGTACGGACCTGGTCGAGGAAGGTCCGCGAGGCGGGCGTGCGGGGCAGGCGGAAGGCGATCTCGCCGAGTCGGT
The DNA here is from genome assembly GCF_040631005.1 of Micromonospora sp. NPDC005707. Classification (NCBI taxonomy): domain Bacteria; kingdom Bacillati; phylum Actinomycetota; class Actinomycetes; order Micromonosporales; family Micromonosporaceae; genus Micromonospora; species Micromonospora sp. NPDC005707. The sequence continues at coordinate 630 of NZ_JBEXYR010000031.1, read as the reverse complement.
CCATCTCCCCGACGCTACGGGGCGCCGCGCCGGCCCGACACCCGCGGCCGGCCGGAATTTCGAGGCGTGACCTCGGGGTATCCTGCTCGGCGTCGACCGGCGGGAGGTGGGGCGTGACCAGGGAGACCGGGCGCAAGCTCGTCGCCTCCAACAAGAAGGCGCGGCACGACTACACGATCCTGAAGACGTACGAGGCCGGGATCGTGCTGGCCGGCACCGAGGTGAAGTCGCTGCGCGAGGGGCGGGTGTCGCTGGTCGACGCGTTCGCCCAGGAGCGCGACGGCGAGATCATGCTGTACGGCCTGCACATCGCCGAGTACGGCTTCGGCACCTGGACCAACCACCAGCCCCGGCGCACCCGGAAGCTGCTGCTGAACCGCGTCGAGATCGCCCGGATCCTGGAGAAGCTGCGCGACGGCGGGATCACCCTGGTGCCGCTGTCGATGTACTTCTCCAACGGCTGGGCCAAGGTCGAGCTGGGTCTGGCCCGGGGCCGCCGGTCGTACGACAAGCGCCAGGCGCTCGCCGAGCGGGACGCCAACCGGGAGATCGCCCGTGAGCTGGGCCGCCGCCTCAAGGGCCAGACCCAGCTCGACCTTGGCCCAGCCGTTCGAGAAGTACATCGACAGC
>NZ_JBEXYR010000030.1:0-31512 GCF_040631005.1 Micromonospora sp. NPDC005707 | reverse complement strand
CGGCGGCTGGTGAGGAGGAGGTGTCGGGTGCGGCCGGTGGTGGTGAGGTGTTCGGCGAGCAGGGCGCCGAGGGTGCCGGTGCCGCCGGTGATCAGGACCGTCCCCTCCGGATCCAGCGCGGCGGGAGCCGCGGCCTCGACGGCCCGGTACCGGGCCAGCCGGGGGGCCAGCAGCGCGCCCTCGCGTACCGCCAGTTGTGGTTCGTCGGTCGCCGTCGCCGCCCGCAGCGCCTCCGCGCTGCGCGGGTGGTCGTCCGTGTCGACCACGACGAACCGGTCCGGGTGCTCGACCTGGGCGCTGCGGAGCAGCCCCCACAGCGCTGCCCCGGCCAGGTCCGACACCGCGTCGCCGGGACGGGCCGCCACGGCCTGCCGGGTCAGCACGACCAGCCGGCTGTCGGCGGCGCGGTCCTCCCGCAGCCACGCCTGCAGCGCGGCCACGGTCCGCTCGACCACCTCGTGCACGGCCGCCGGCTCACCCGTCGCCTCCTGAGCGGTGGCCCGGACGAGGACGGTCTCCGGCACGGGCTCGGTGGCGGCCAGGAGAGCCGCCAGGCCGTCCAGATCGAGGACCGGCGGCACGGCCGGCGGGAGCGCGCCGGTGGTGACCGCCGGCGACCAGGTCACCCGGTGGAGCAGATTCTGGTTGCCCGCGTGCCGTAGCTGCTCGGCCGGCATGGGGCGGACGGTCAGCCCGGCCACCGTCACGACCGGCGCGCCGGCGGGGTCCGTGGCGGTCACCCGGACGGTGTCCGGTCCCGTGGCGACGAGCCGTACCCGCAGTTCCCGGGACCGGGTGGCGTGCAGGGTGACGCCGGTCCACGCGAACGGCAGCCGGACGCCGTCGGCGTCGCCGGTCAGCGCGAGCGGGTGCAGGGCGGCGTCCAGCAGCGCCGGGTGGAGCCCGTACCCGTCGACGTCGACCTCGTCGGGGAGGCGGACCTCGGCGTGCACGTCGTCGCCGTCCCGCCAGACCGCCCGGACGCCCTGGAACGCAGGCCCGTATCCGAGACCGGCCGTCGCCAGGTCGGGGTAGGCGGTCGTCACGTCGACGGGGGTGGCCGTGGTGGGCGGCCACTCGGCCGGCCCGGCGTCCGGTTCCGCCGGGGCGGGGGTGGTGGTGAGGGTGCCGGTGGCGTGCCGCGTCCATTCCTGGCCGTCGCACCGGGAGCGGATGGTGACGGCGCGCCGGCCGGTGTCGTCGGGCGCGCGCACCTCGACCTGGAGCTGCACGTCGCTGTCGGTGTCGAGGGTGAGCGGTGCCTCGATGGTCAGCTCGTCCAGGTGCGGGTGTCCGGTGTGGTGGCCGGCGTGCAGGGCCAGGTCAACGTACGCGGTGCCGGGCAGCAGGACGGTGTCGGTGACGGCGTGGTCGGGGATCCACGGCTGCCGGTCGAGGGTGAGCCGGCCGGTGAACAGCACTCCCTCCTGGTCGGGCAGCTCGATCGCCGCGGCGAGGAGGGGGTGGTCGGCCGCGCCCTGGCCCAGGTCGGCCGGCTCCCCGGCGGCGGCCCGGGTGGTGAGCCAGTAGCGCCGCCGCTGGAACGGGTACGGGGGCAGGTCGATCGGCGGGATCACGGCGGGCAGCAGGGGCCGCCAGCTCACCGGGAGGCCGTGGGTGTGCGCGGTGGCCAGGGCGGTGGTGAGCTGGCCGGTGGTGTCGCGCCGCAGGGTGGGCAGGGCGACGATCTCGCGCTGGTCGGCGGTCTCCTCGATGGGTTGGATGAGGACGGGGTGGGGGCTGACCTCGATGAAGGTGGTGTGGCCGTCGCGTAGGAGTGCTTCGGTGGCGGTCTGGAATTGGACCGGGTGGCGGAGGTTGTCGTACCAGTAGTCGGTGGTGAGGGTGTCGGTGTCGATGCGGTCGCCGGTGAACGTCGAGTAGAACGCGACGTCGGCGGGGGCTGGGGTGACACCGTCGAGGGCGGCAAGGATCTCCTCGCGCAGTACTTCGACGTGCGGCGTGTGGGAGGCGTAGCCGACCGGCAGGATGCGGGCGGGGATGTCCTGCTCCTTGCAGTGGGCGACGATCGCCGCGACGGCGTCGGGGTCGCCCGCGATCACCGTGGCGTTGGGTCCGTTGACGGTGGCGATGTAGGCCCGAGGGGTGGCGCCGGGTCCGTCGGCGGTGGCGGCGGATTTGTCGGCGGTCGTGATGGTGTGCAGGAGTTCGGTGACCTGGTCGGCGGGTAGGGCGAGGGAGGCCATGTCACCCCGTCCGATGAGTGCCGTCAGTGATCGGGCGCGTAGGGCGACGATCTTGGCGGCGTCGTTGAGGGTGAGGGCTCCGGCGGTGTGGGCGGCGGCGATTTCGCCTTGGGAGTGGCCGATGACGGCGTCGGGGGTGATGCCGTGGTGCCGCCACAGCGCCGCGAGGCCGGTCATGACGGCGAACAGGACGGGTTGCACGACGTCGACGCGGGTCAGCCAGTCGGGGTTGTCGTCGTGCAGCACCTCGCGCAGGTCCCAGTCGACGTAGGGGCGCAGCGCCTCCGCGCAGGCGTCGAGGTGGGCGGCGAACACGTCGCTGTGGGCGGCGAGTTCGCGGCCCATGCCGAGCCATTGCCCGCCCTGGCCGGGAAAGACGAAGACGGTCCGGCCGGTGTGGGTGGCGGTGTGCTGGAGCAGCGCCGGATGCGGCCGGTCCTCGGCGAGCGCGCGCAGCGCCTCGGTCGGGTCCGGGATCGGCAGCACGGCGGCGCGGTGCGCGAACACCGCCCGGCCGCCGGCCAGCGCGGCGCCGACGGCCGCCCGGTCCACCTCGGGCCGCCGGGCGACGTACCCGACGAGTCGCGCGGCCTGGTCCCGAAGCCCGGCGGGGGTCTTCGCGGAGAGCAGCCACGGCAGCGGCACGGACGCCGCCGGTGCGGCCACCACCTCCGGCTCCGGGGCCTGCTCCAGGACGATGTGCGCGTTCGTGCCGCTGATCCCGAACGAGGAGACGGCCGCGCGGCGCGGCCGGCCCTGCTCCGGCCACGGTCGGGCCTCGGTGAGCAGGGCCACCGCACCGGCGTCCCAGTCGACGTGGCCGCTGGGCCGGTCGACGTGCAGGGTGCGGGGCAGCACCGCGTGGCGCAGCGCCTGGACCACCTTGATGATGCCGGCGACCCCGGCGGCCGCCTGGGTGTGCCCGATGTTCGACTTGATCGAGCCGAGCCAGAGCGGTTCGTCCCCGGCGCGCTGCTGGCCGTACGTGGCGAGCAGCGCCTGCGCCTCGATCGGGTCGCCCAGGGTGGTGCCGGTGCCGTGCGCCTCCACGGCGTCCACGTCGGCCGGGCCGAGGCCGGCGGCGGCGAGCGCCTGGCGGATCACCCGCTGCTGGGACGGTCCGTTCGGCGCGGTCAGCCCGTTGCTCGCGCCGTCCTGGTTGACCGCCGAGCCGCGGATCACGGCGAGGATCCGCCGGCCGTTGCGGCGGGCGTCGCTGAGCCGCTCCAGCAGGATCAGCCCGGCGCCCTCGCCCCAGCCGGTGCCGTCCGCCGCGTCCGCGAACGACTTGCACCGGCCGTCCGGCGACAGGCCCCGCTGCCTGCTGAACTCGAGGAAGATCTCCGGCGTGGCCATGACGGTGGCGCCGCCGGCCAGCGCGAGGGTGCACTCGCCGCTGCGCAGGGCCTGCACCGCCAGGTGGGTGGCCACCAGCGACGACGAGCACGCGGTGTCCACGGTCACCGCCGGCCCCTCGAACCCCAGCGCGTACGCCACCCGGCCGGAGGCCACGCTGGTGGTGTTGCCGGTCATCAGGTAGCCGGCCACCTCCGAGGCGCCGTGCTGGGTGGTGGGGGCGTAGTGCTGGGCGACGACGCCGGTGAACACGCCGGTGGGGGTGGCCCGCAGAGCCGCCGGGTCGATGCCCGCGTGTTCGAGGGTCTCCCAGGCCGTCTCCAGCAGCAGCCGCTGCTGCGGGTCCATGGCGGCCGCCTCCCGCGGGTTGATACCGAAGAAGTCGGCGTCGAACACGTCGGCGTCGTGGACGAAGCCGCCGTGCCGCGTGTACGTGGTGCCGATCCGGTCCCGGTCGGGGCTGTAGAGACCGTCGACCGGCCAGCCCCGGTTGGTGGGGAACGTGGACATGGCGTCGACGCCGTCGGCCACCAACCGCCACAGCGCGTCGGCCGAGTCCGCGCCGCCGGGGAACCGGCAGGCCATGCCGACCACGGCGATCGGCTCGTCGGTCGCCGTGGTGACCGGGGCCGCCGTGGTGGCCGGCCCGGTGCCCGGGTCGGTCAACTCGTGCAGGTGCCCGGCGAGCGCCTCGGCGGTCGGATGGTCGAAGACGAGCGTCGCCGGCAGCCGCAGCCCGGTGGCGGCGTTGAGCCGGTTGCGCAGCTCCACCGCGGTCAACGAGTCCAGCCCGAGGTCCTTGAACGGGCGCCGCGGGTCGACCGCACCCGCGTCCGGATGACCGAGCACCGCGGCGATCTCGGTGCGGACCACCCCGAGCAGGTACGGGCCGCGCTCGTCGGCGGCGAGCCGGGCCAGCCGCCCGGCCAGCCCGTCGGATCCGCCGGCGCCCGCGGCGGCCCGCCGGCCCGTGCCGCGGACCAGGTCGCGCAGCATCCCCGGGAGCGGCCCGGCGGCGGCCCGGGCGCGCAGCGCGGCGAGGTCGAGCGCGGCCGGCACCAGCGCCGGCCGGCCGCCGGCCACCGCCGCGTCGAGCAGGTCGAGCGCGGCCGGCGCGGAGAGCGGGCGCAGGCCGCTGCGCGCGATCCGGGCCTGGTCGGTGGCGTCGAGCTGACCGGTGATGCCGCTGGTGTCGGCCCACAGCCCCCAGGCCAGCGCGGTGCCCGGCAGGCCGGCCGCCCGGCGGCGCTGCGCCAGCGCGTCGAGGAACGCGTTCGCCGCCGCGTAGTTGCCCTGCCCCGGGCCGCCCAGCGTGCCGGCGATGGACGAGTAGAGGACGAACGCGGCCAGGTCCAGGTGCCGGGTGGCCCGGTGCAGGTGCCACGCGGCGTCCACCTTGGGCCGGAACACCGCCCGCAGCTGCTCGGGGCGCAGGGTGTGCAGCGCGGCGTCGTCGGTCACGCCCGCGGTGTGGTAGACGGCGGTGAGCGGATGCTCGGCGGGCACCCCGGCGACCAGCCCGGCGACCGCCGCCGGGTCGGCCGTGTCGCAGGCGGCGACGCTGACCGTCGCCCCGAGCGCTTCCAGTTCGGCGACCAGCTCCGGCACCCCGGGCGCCGACGCGCCGCGCCGGCTGGCCAGCAGCAGGCGCCGGGCCCGGCCGGTACGCACGAGATGGGCGGCGAGGAGCCGGCCGAGCGTGCCCGTGCCGCCGGTGACCAGCGTCGTGCCGTCCGGGTCCGGCGGCGCCGGCAGGGTGACCACCACCTTGCCGACGTTGCGCGCCTGCGCCAGGTGGCGGAACGCGGCGGGCGCCTCCCGCACGTCCCAGGCGGCGAACGGCAGCGGACGCAGCGCGCCCCGGTGGAAGAGGGCGGTGAGCTCGCCCAGCATCTCCTGGATCCGGTCCGGGCCGGCCTCCATCATGTCGAACGCCCGGTACGCCACGCCCGGGTGCGCGGCGGTGATCTCGTCCGGGCGCCGGATGTCGGTCTTGCCCATCTCGATGAACCGGCCGCCGCGCGGCAGCAGCCGCAGCGACGCGTCGACGAACTCGCGGGCCAGGGCGTCCAGCACCACGTCCACGCCGCGCCCGCCGGTGGCGGCCAGGAAGGCCGGCTCGAAATCGAGGGTACGGGAGGAGGCGAGGTGGTCCTCGGCGACGCCGAGGCCCCGTACGGCGGGCCACTTGCCGGGGCTGGCCGTCGCGTACACCTCGACGCCCCAGTGCCGGGCCAGCTGCAGCGCGGCCATGCCGACGCCCCCGGCGGCGGCGTGGACCAGCAGCGTCTCGCCGGGGCGCAGGCCGGCCAGGTCGACCAGGCCGTAGTACGCGGTCAGAAAGGTGACCGGCACGGTGGCCGCCTCGGCGAAACTCCACCCCGGCGGCATCCGGGTCAGCAGCCGCCGGTCGGTCACCGCGTACGGGCCCATCCCGCCGGTGACCAGGCCCATCACCCGGTCGCCGGGGGCCAGGCCGGTGACGTCGCCGGCCACCTCGACCACCACGCCCGCCGCCTCGGTGCCGATCAGCGCGCTGCCCGGATACATGTCGAGCGCCAGCAGCACGTCACGGAAATTGAGGCCGGCCGCGCGGACGGCCAGCCGGACCTGCCCCGGGGCGAGCGGCTGCTCGTCGGCGTCGCAGGGCACCAGCTCCAGGCTCTCCAGGGTGCCCGGCGCCGGCACGTCCACCCGCCAGGCGGCCACCCCCGCCGGCGGGGCGAGCCGCTGGCCGTCGGGAAGCCGCCCGAGCCGCGGCGCGTACGCCTCCCCGTCGCGGAACGCGAGCTGCGTCTCGCCGGCGGTCAGCGCCGCCGGGAGCGCCTGCCAGGAGGATGGCAGGCCGTCCAGGTCGGCGACCACCACCCGACCCGGGTACTCCGACTGGGCGGTGCGGACCAGCCCCCACACCGCGGCGCCGCCCAGGTCGTCGACGGTGTCCCCGGAGCCGACCGCGACCGCGCCCGCGGTCAGCACCAGCAGCGGCACGTCCGGGTACCGCTCGTCGGCCAGCCCGGACCGGAGCAGGTCGAGGACCTGCCGGGCAGACTCGTACGCGCCCTCCGGCACGTCCGTTCCGGTCTGCGCGGGGGCGGCGAACGCCAGCACGTCCGGCAGCGGCGCCCCCTCGGCGAGCGCCTCGTCCAGCGCTGTGAGGCTGTCGTACCGCAGGTCGGTGACGCCGTCGGGGACGGCGGCCGGGCCGACCAGCGCGATCCGGGACGGTGCGGGGCCGGCCGGCGGGCCGAGCGGCGTCCAGTCCACGGCAAGCAGGTCCCGGGGGCTGCCGCGCCGCTCACCGGGGCGGGGGGCGGCCCGCATGGCCAGCGCCTCCACGGTGACCACGGGCTGCCCGGCCGGGTCGGCCACCGCGACGGCGACGGCACCACCCGGGGCGGGGGCGACCCGGACCCGCACCACCCGGGCCCCCGTCGCGGCCAGGCTCACCCCGGACCAGGCGAACGGCAGCCGCACCGCGGGCGGCGCGCCGGGCGGGGCGTCCCGCAGCGCGCCCAACGCGATCGGGTGCAGGGCGGCGTCGAGCAGGGCGGGGTGCACCCCGTACCCGTCGTCCGTCACCTCCTCGGGGAGGACGACGTCGGCGTAGATGACGTCGCCGGCGCGCCACGCGGCGCGTACCCCCTGGAACGCCGGGCCGTACCCGACGCCGGCGTCCACCAGTTCGGTGTAGAGCGTGTCCACCTCGACCGGTGCGGCGCCCGGCGGCGGCCACGCCGCCGGGAACGGCTGCTGCGCGACCGGGGTACGACTGAGCGTGCCGCTGGCGTGCCGGGTCCAGGTCCCGTCCTGTTCCTCGGCGGCGGGCCGGGAGTGGATGCTGACCGGCCGGCGGTCCCCGTCCGGCGCCCCCACCTCGATCTGGAGGTCGACGGCGTGGTTGCCGGCGAGGGCGAGCGGCGCCTCGATGGTGAGGTCGTCCAGGTGGGGGTGTCCGGTGTGGTGGCCGGCGTGCAGGGCGAGGTCGACAAAGGCGGTGCCGGGGAGCAGGGCCGTGCTGGCGATGACGTGCTCGGCGAGCCAGGGGTGGGCGGCGGTGGAGATCCGGCCGGTGAAGAGGTGGGTGTCCGCGTCGGCGAGGCTGAGCGCGGCACCGAGCAGCGGGTGCCCGGCGCTGCTGAGGCCGAGGTCGGTGGCGTCGGTGACGGTGGCCGGCGGGGTGAGCCAGTACCGCTCGTGCTGGAACGCGTAGGTGGGCAGCGGCACGGTGGGTGCGGGTCCGCTGGGGAGCAGGGGCGCCCAGTCGACGGTCAGCCCGCTGGTGTGGGCGGTGGCGAGGGCGGTGAGCAGCGTTGTGGTGCCGTCGTGTCCGCGCTGCTGGGTGGGGATGGTGGTGATGTCGGTGAGGGTTTCCTGGGTGAGGGTGCTCAGGGTCGCGTCCGGGCCGACTTCGATGTAGTGGGTGACGCCGAGGTTGTGCAGGGTTTGGGTGCCGGCGTTGTAGGACACCGTTTCGCGGATGTGGCGGGTCCAGTAGTCGGGGTCGGCGAGTTGTTCGTCGGTGGCGAGCTGTCCGGTCAGGTTGGACACGATGGGGATGGTGGCTGGCCGGTAGGTGACCTGGGCTGCGGCGGTCCGGAAGTCATCGAGGATCGGATCGGTGTGTGCGGAGTGGAAGGCGTGGGCGACGTGCAGCTTCCGCGCTCGCACTCCCTGCTCGGTCAGCTGGGCGGCGATGGACTCGATGGCGTCGGTGTCGCCGGCGAGCACCAGTGAGGTGGGGCTGTTGTGCCCGGCCAGGCTCACGTCCGGATATGCGTCCAGGAGGGGTTGGATCCGGTCCAGGGGTGCGGTGACGGCGAGCATCGCGCCGGCGGGCATGGCGTGCATGAGTCGGGCGCGGGTGGTGACGAGGCGTGCGGCGTTGTCAAGGTCGAGGACTCCGGCGACGTGCGCGGCGGTCAGTTCGCCGATGGAGTGCCCGATGAGGACGTCGGGGCGCAGCCCGAAGCTGTCGAGGAGCCGGACCATGGCGACCTCGGCGGCGAACAGGGCGGGCTGGGTGTAGAGCGTCTGCCCGAGCAGGTCGGTGGACGTGCCGCACATGACTTCCCGCAGCGGGTGGTCCAGGTGCGGGTCGAGGGCGGCGCAGACCTCGTCGAGGGCGGCGGCGTAGGCCGGGAAGCGGGCGTAGAGGTCGGCGGTCATGCCGGGGTGCTGGGCGCCCTGGCCGGTGAACAGGAACGCCACCTTCCCGACCGTTCCGGCCGCGCCGGTGACCAGCGCCGGGTGCGAGCGGCCGGCGGCGAGCGCGTGGAGGGCGGCGATCAGGTCCGCGGCGGCGTGCGGCTCGGTGCCGGTGGGGCGCGACGCCGCTGGGACGATCGTGGCGCGGTGGGCGAAGGTGGTCCGGGTGGTGGCGAGGGCGTGCGCGACCTGGGCCGGGTCGAGGTCGGGGTGCTCGTCGAGGTGTCCGGCCAGCCGGGCCGCCTGGGCGCGCAGCGCCGCCGGCGTCTTCGCCGACAGCAGCCACGGCGCGGTGATCTCCGGGGCGTCGCCGTCCGCATTCCGCCCCTCCGGCGTGGTGCCGGCCGCCAGCTCGCCGGCTTCCGACGACCGGCTCCCGGCCCCGGCCGCTGTCGGGCGCGGTGCCGTCGAACGGGCTGCCGTCGCACCGGTTGCGGTCGGTCGGCCGGGCTCCGGGTCGTCGTCGATCGGGTCGGACGTCGGAGCTTGTTCGATGATGACGTGGGCGTTGGTGCCGCTGATGCCGAAGGAGGAGACGGCGGCGCGGCGGGGCCGGTCGTGGTCGGGCCAGGTGGTGTTCTCGGTGAGCAGGGCGACCGCGCCGGATGTCCAGTCCACCTGGGACGAGGGTGTGTCGATGTGCAGGGTCTTCGGCAGGGTTCCGTGGCGGATGGCCTGGACCATCTTGATGATCCCGGCGACGCCGGCGGCGGCCTGGGTGTGGCCGATGTTCGACTTGATCGACCCGAGCCGGAGTGGCGTCTCGCGGTCCCGCCCGTAGGTGGCGAGCAGTGCCTGGGCCTCGATGGGGTCGCCGAGGGTCGTACCCGTGCCGTGTGCCTCGACGGCGTCGATGTCGGTGGGGGTGAGGCGGGCGTTGGCCAGGGCCTGGCGGATGACCCGCTGCTGCGACGGCCCGTTGGGGGCGGTCAGTCCGTTGCTGGCGCCGTCCTGGTTGACCGCCGAGCCGCGGATGACCGCGAGGACCGGGTGGCCGTTGCGCTGGGCGTCACTGAGCCGCTCCAGCAGGATCAGGCCGACTCCCTCGGCGAAGTTCGTCCCGTCCGCCGCGTCGGCGAACGCCTTGCACCGGCCGTCGGGGGCGAGCCCGCGCTGCCGGCTGAACTCGATGAAGGCGCGCGGCGTCGGCAGGACGGTCGCGCCGCCGGCCAGGGCCATGGTGATCTCGCCCTGGCGCAGCGCGTGGCAGGCCAGATGGGTCGCCACCAGGGAGGACGAGCAGGCCGTGTCCAGTGTCACCGCCGGCCCCTCCAGCCCGAGGGTGTACGCGATCCGGCCCGACGCCACGCTCGTCGTGGTGCCGGTCAGCAGGTAGCCCTCGTACGACCGGGCCTGCTCGTGGGTGCGCGGGCCGTAGTCCTGCGCGATCACGCCGGTGAAGACCCCGATGGCGGCCCCGGCCAGGCGGGTCGGGTCGAGCCCGGCGCCCTCGAACGCCTCCCAGCTCGTCTCCAGCAGCAACCGGTGCTGCGGGTCCATGGTGAGCGCCTCACGCGGGTTGATCCCGAAGAAGTCCGCGTCGAACCCGCCCGGGTCGGTGAGGAACGCCGACTCGCGGACGTAGATCCCCCCGGCCCGGTCCGGGTCCGGGTCGTAGAACTCGTCGACGTGCCAGCCCCGGTCGGTCGGGAAGGGACCGACCGCGTCACCGCCCGCGACGAGCAGCCGCCACAGGTCGTCCGGGGTGCTGACCCCGCCCGGGTAGCGGCAGGCCATCCCGACGACGGCGATCGGCTCCTGCCGGCGTGACTCGACCGCCTGCAGCCGCTGTCGCGTGCTGTGCAGGTCGGCGGTCACCCGCTTCAGGTAGTCGCGGAGCTTTTCCTCGTTGGACATGTGGGGCCCCTCGCGGCGGTCGGTGATCAGAGTTCGTTGTCGATGAAGGCGAAGAGGTCGTCGTCGCTGGCCGTGGCGAGCTGCTCCGCCACCGCCTCCGGCGCGTCCGGGCCCGGTGCGTCCGCCTCCTCGAGCCGGGCGAGCAGGTGCTGCAACCGGGCGGCCAGCCGGCCCCGGGACTCCCCGTCGGCGGTGAGGTCGCCGAGCCGGCTCTCGGCCTGCTCCAGCTCCACCAGCAGCGCGTCGACCGGCGACGCCTCGGCCGGCGCGAGCTGCTGGCGCAGGTACTCGGCCAGCACGTCGGTCGTGGGGTAGTCGAAGACCACCGTGGCGGGCAGCCGCAGCCCGGTCGCTCCGTTGAGGCGGTTGCGCAGCTCCACCGCGGTCAGCGAGTCGAAGCCCAGTTCCTTGAACGCCCGGCCGTCGTCGATCCCGTCCGGGGAGGCGTGGCCCAGCACCGTGGCCACCTGCGCGCGGACCAGCCCGCGTAGCTGCTCGTGCTGTTCCTCCCGGGACGACCCGGCCAGCCGCCGGCCCCAGCCGTCGGCGCCGTCCCCGGCCGGCACCTGCCCCCCGGCGGCCGCCCGCCGCGCCGGGGCGCGGACCAGGCCGCGCAGGATCGCCGGCAGCGCCTCGGGGTCGGCGCCCAGCGCGCGCACGTCAAGACGGGTCGGCACGACATGCGGCAGGGCCAGGGCGCGGGCGGCGTCGAACAGCGCCAGTCCCAGCTCGGTGGGGATCGGGCTGACCCCGGCGCGGGCCATCCGCACCAGGTCGGCCTCGCCGAGGTGGTCGGTCATCGTGCTGGTCTGCGCCCAGAGGCCCCAGCCCAGAGCGGTGGCCGGCAGGCCCTGCCCGTGCCGCCGCACGGCGAGCGCGTCGAGGAAGGCGTTGGCCGCCGCGTAGCTGCCCTGCCCGGGGGTGCCGAGGGTGCCGGCGGCCGACGAGAAGAGGACGAACTCGGCGAGGTCCAGCCCGCTGGTCAGCTCGTGCAGGTGCCACGCCGCGTCCACCTTCGGACGCAGCACCGCGTCGACCCGCTCCGGGGTGAGCGCGGCGATGACGCCGTCGTCGATGACTCCGGCGGCGTGCACCACCATGGTCAGCGGATGCTCGGCCGGCACCCGGTCCAGCAGGGCGGCCAGCGCGTCCCGATCGGCGGCGTCGCACGCCGCCACGGTCACCCGGGCGCCCAGCGCGGTCAGCTCCGCCCGCAGCTCCTCCGCCCCCGGTGCGGCCGCCCCGGTACGGCTGGTCAGCAGCAGGTTCCTCATTCCGTGCCCGGTGACCAGGTGCCGGGCCAGGTGCCCGCCGAGAACGCCGGTGCCGCCGGTGATCAGGACGGTGCCGGCCGGGTCCGCCTGCGGCGGCATGCTCAGCACGACCTTGCCGACGTGCTGGGCCGTGCTCAGGTAGCGCAGCGCCTCCGGCGCCCGGCGGATGTCCCAGACGGTCACCGGCGGCGGCCGCAGCGCGCCGCTCTCGAAGAGCGCGGCGAGCGTGGCCAGCATCTCCTGCACCCGGTCCGGGCCCGGGTCCATGATGTCGAACGCCTGGTAGAGGACGCCCGGGTGGGTGGCGGCGACGTCGCCGGCCGGGCGGATGTCGGTCTTGCCCATCTCGATGAACCGCCCACCCTCGCCGAGCAGCCGCAGCGACGCGTCAACGAACTCGTGGGCGAGGGCGTTGAGGACCACGTCCACTCCGCGGCCGCCGGTGGCCGCCCGGATCCGCTCCTCGAAGTCGAGGGTCCGGCTGGAGGCGATGTGCCGCTCGTCCAGGCCCTGCTCGCGCAGCGCCGGCCACTTCGGCGGGCTCGCCGTGCCGTAGACCTCGACCCCCCAGTGCCGGGCCAGTTGCAGGGCGGCCATGCCGACCCCGCCGGAGGCCGCGTGCAGCAGCAGCGTCTCGCCGGGCTGGATCCGGGCCAGGTCGGCGAGCCCGTGGTACGCGGTCAGGAACACCACCGGCACCGCTGCCGCCTCGACGAACGACCAGCCGGAGGGCATCCGCGCGATCAGCCGGTGGTCGGCCAGCGCCAGCGGACCGATGCCACTGATCATGAGGCCCATCACCCGGTCGCCGACGGCCACCGTGGTGACGTCCGGCGCCACCTCGACCACCACACCGGACGCCTCACCCATCACCGGGCGGGAGTCGGTGGTGACCATGCCCAGCGCCAGCAACGCGTCCCGGAAGTTCAGGCCGGCGGCCCGCACGGCGACGCGTACCTGGCCGGGTGCGAGGGGCTGCCCGGCCTCGTCGTGCGGCACCACGGCGAGGCTGTCCAGCGTGCCGGACCCGGTGAGGACCAGCCGCCACAGCTCGTCGGGCAGGGCGAGCATGCCCTCGGTGCCGGCGTGCGTCAGCCGCGCCGCGTGGACGGCGCCCCGGCGGATGGCGAGCTGCGGCTCGCCGGTGGCCAGCGCTGCGGGCAGCGCCGGTGCGGACGCCTCGTGCCCGTCGAGGTCGACCAGGACCAACCGGTCCGGGTTCTCCGCCTGCGCCGTCTTCAGCAGGCCCCACACCGCCGCCCCGGCCAGGGCCGCGGCGGTGTCGCCGGGCCGGGCCGCCACCGCGTCCCGGGTCAGTACCACGAGCCGCGACCCGGCCAGCTCCGGGCGGCCCAGCCACGCCCGGACCAGGTCCAGGGACCGGTGGGTCGCGGTCCGGGCCAGGTCGGCGCCGGCCGGGCCGTCCGCGTCCGCGGTCACCAGCACCGCCTCGGGTACGCCGGCGCCGCCGGCCAGCGCGGTGGCCAGGGCCTCCAGATCCGGGTACGCCTCGACGGGCACCCCGAGTCCGGGCGGCACGGCCCCCAGCGCGGCCCACCGCGGGCCGGTGACCTCGGGCAGGTCGGTGACCGGCGCCCAGTCGAGCCGGAACAGGCTCTCCCGGACGGCACGGTCGCCGCCGAGGTGTCCGGCGGGCAGGGGCCGGACGGTGAGGGCGTCGACGGTGACGACGGGCGCGCCGGTGGGGTCGGTGGCGTGCAGCCGGAGGGTGTCGTCGCCGGTCGCTTCGAGCCGGACCCGCAGGTGCCGGGCGCCGGTGGCGTGCAGGGTGACCCCGGCCCAGGCGAACGGGAGCCGGATGCCGTCAGCGCCGCCGGCGAGGGCCATCGGGTGCAGGGCGGCGTCGAGCAGCGCCGGATGGACGCCGTGGCCACCGGCGGCCACCTCGTCGGGCAGGTGGACGTCGGCGTGCAGGGTGTCGCCGTCGCGCCAGACCGCCTTGACGCCCTGGAACGCCGGGCCGTAGTGCAGGCCGGTGGCGGCCAGGGTGTCGTAGAGGGTGTCGGTGGCGATCGGGGTGGCGCCGGGTGGCGGCCAGGCGGTGGGGTCGTCGCCGGCCGGGGTGGGCCCGCCGGTGGTGAGGGTGCCGGTGGCGTGCCGCGTCCAGGTCTCGTCGTGGGCGGGCCGGGTGTGGATGGTGAGTGTGCGACGCCCGTCCCGGTCGGGTCCGACCTCGACGTGCAGTTGCAGGTCGCTGTCGGTGTCGAGGGTGAGCGGAGCCTCGATGGTGAGGTCGTCGAGGTGCGGGTGTCCGGTGTGGTGGCCGGCGTGCAGGGCGAGGTCGACGTAGGCGGTGCCGGGTAGGAGGACGGTGCCGGTGACGGTGTGGTCGCCGATCCAGGGTTGCCGGTCGAGGGTGAGCCGGCCGGTGAACAGGTGTCCCTGCTGGTCGGGCAGTTCGATGGCGGCGGCGAGCAGTGGGTGGCCGGTCGCGTCCTGGCCGAGGTCGGCGGCGTCGCTGATGGTGGCGGGTGCGTGCAGCCAGTAGCGCTGCCGTTGGAACGCGTAGGTGGGTAGGTCGACCGCCGGGACCGCGGTGGGCAGCAGCGGCTGCCAGTCCACCGGGAGGCCGTGGGTGTGTGCGGTGGCCAGGGCGGTGGTGAGTTGGCCGGTGGTGTCGCGGCGCATGCTGGGCAGGGCGATGATGTCGCGCTGGTCGGCGGTGTCCTCGATGGGTTGGATGAGGACGGGGTGGGGGCTGACCTCGATGAAGGTGGCGTAGCCGTCGCGGAGGAGGGCTTCGGTGGCCGTCTGGAATCGGACCGGGTGGCGCAGGTTGTCGTACCAGTAGTCGGTGGTGAGGCTGTCGGTGTCGATGCGGTCGCCGGTGTAGGTGGAGTAGAAGGCGACGTCGGTGGGGGTGGGGGTGATGCCGTCGAGGGCGGCGAGGATCTCCTCGCGCAACGCCTCCACGTGGGGGGTGTGGGAGGCGTAGCCGACCGGCAGGACGCGGGCAGGGATCTCCTGCTCCTTGCAATGGGCGACTGCTGCGGCGACGGCGTCGGGGTTGCCGGCGATCACGGTGGCGTTGGGTCCGTTGACGGTGGCGATGTGCGCCCGTCCGTCGAAGGCAGCCAGGAGTTCGGTGACCTGGTCGGCGGGGAGGGCGAGGGAGGCCATGTCACCTTGGCCGATGAGTGCCCGCAGGGCTTTGGCGCGCAGGGCGACGATCTTCGCGGCGTCGTCGAGGGTGAGTGCCCCGGCGGCGTGCGCGGCCGCGATCTCGCCCTGGGAGTGGCCAATCACGGCGTCGGGGATGATCCCGTGGTGCCGCCATACGGCGGCCAGCCCGGTCATGACGGCGAACAGGACGGGTTGGACCACGTCCACCCGGGTCAACCAGTCCGGGTCGTCGTCATCCAGCACCTCACGCAGGTCCCAGTCGACGTGCGGACGCAGCGCCTCGGCGCAGGCTTCCAGGTGGGCCGCGAAGACCGGGCTCTGAGCGGCGAGTTCGCGGCCCATGCCGAGCCATTGGCCGCCCTGGCCGGGGAAGACGAACACGGTCCGGCCGGTGTGCGCGGTGGTGTGCTGAAGCAGGGCCGGGTGCGGCCGGTCCTCGGCGAGCGCGCGCAGCGCCGCCATCTGCTCGGCGCCGGGCAGGACCGCCGCCCGCTGGGGGAACGCCGCGCGCCCGGTGACCAGCGCCGCCGCGACCGCGGCCGGCTCGACCTCGGGGTGCCCCTGCGCGTACGCCATCAGGCGGGCGGCCTGGTCGCGGAGCGCGGCCTGGGTCTTCGCGGAGAGCAGCCACGGCAGCGGCACGGCGGGTGACGGCTGGTCGGGCTCGGCGCCGGCCGGCGTCCCGACCGCGACTGCGCCCGCCACCACCGGGCCAGACCCGGACGGTGCCGGCCCGCCGGCCGGGGCCTGCTCGATGATGAGGTGTGCGTTGGTGCCGCTGATGCCGAAGGAGGAGACGCCGGCGCGGCGGGGCCGGTCGGTGTCGGGCCAGGGTTGGGCTTCGGTGAGCAGGGCGACGGCGCCGGCGTCCCAGTCGATGTGGGAGCTGGGTGTGTCGACGTGCAGCGTCCGGGGCAGGACGCCGTGGCGGATGGCCTGGACCATCTTGATGATCCCGGCGACGCCCGCGGCGGCCTGGGTGTGCCCGATGTTCGACTTGATCGACCCGAGCCAGAGCGGCTCGTGGCGCTTCTGCCCGTAGGTGGCCAGCAACGCCTGAGCTTCGATCGGGTCGCCCAGGGCCGTGCCGGTGCCGTGTGCTTCGACGGCGTCGACGTCGGTGGGGGCGAGGCGGGCGTTGGCCAGGGCCTGGTGGATGACGCGTTGCTGGGCGGGTCCGTTGGGGGCGGTCAGCCCGTTGCTGGCGCCGTCCTGGTTGACGGCGGAGCCGCGGATGACGGCGAGGACGTGGTGGCCGTTGCGTCGGGCGTCGGAGAGGCGTTCCAGCAGGATCAGTCCGGCGCCCTCGCCCCAGCCGGTGCCGTCGGCGGTGTCCGCGAAGGACTTGCAGCGGCCGTCGGCCGACAGGCCCCGCTGGCGGGCGAACTCGACGAACGTGCCCGGGGTGGCCATGACGGTGACGCCGCCGGCCAGCGCCAGGGTGCACTCCCCGTTTCGCAGGGACTGGATCGCCAGGTGGGCGGCGACCAGGGACGAGGAGCAGGCCGTGTCCAGGGTGACCGCCGGCCCCTGCAGCCCGAGGGTGTACGCCAGGCGGCCGGAGGCGACACTGCCGGCGCTGCCGTTGCCGAGATAGCCCTCGAAGCCCTCCGGCACCTGCTGGAACCGGGTCGCGTAGTCGTTGTACATGACGCCGGTGAAGACGCCGGTGGCGGACGCGCGCAGGCCGTCGGGGTCGATGCCCGCCCGTTCCAGGGCTTCCCAGGCGGTTTCGAGGAGGAGTCGCTGTTGGGGGTCGGTGGCGGCGGCTTCGCGGGGGCTGATGCCGAAGAAGTCGTTGTCGAACTCGTCGGCGTGGTGCAGGAACCCGCCGTGCCGCGCGTACGTGGTGCCGGGGTGGTCCGGGTCGGGATGGTAGAGCCGGTCGAGGTGCCAGCCACGGTTGGTGGGGAACCCGCTGATCGCGTCCGTGCCGTCGGAGACCAGCCGCCAGAGTTCGTCTGGAGTGGTCACGCCGCCGGGGTAGCGGCAGGCCATCCCGATGATGGCGATCGGCTCGTCGGCGGCGAGGCCCGCCGCGGCGGCGCGGGTGGCCGCCCCGTCCCCGGCGGGCCGGAGCTGCGCGTGCAGATGCCCGGCGAGGGCTTCGGCGGTCGGGTGGTTGAAGACCAGGGTGGCGGGCAGCCGCAGGCCGGTGGCGGTGGCGAGCCGGTTGCGCAGGTTCACGGCGGTGAGTGAGTCGAAGCCCAGGTCCCGGAACGTCCGCCGTGGGTCGACGGCGTCGGCGTCGGCGTGGCCGAGCACGGCGGCGATCTCGTCGCGGACCAGGTGGAGCAGCAGGCGTTCCTGCTCGGCGTGGGTGAGCGTGGCGAGCCGGTCCGCCAGCCCCCGGCCGCCGGCCGGGGCGTCCGCCGCCGTACGCCGCGCGACCTCGGGGTTGAGCAGGCGTAGGGCGGTGGGGGTGAGTTTGGCGGGGATGAGGGTGGGGTGGCCGGTGTGCAGGGCGGTGTCGAGCAGTCGTAGGGCTTCGTGGGTGGGCAGGGGGAGGATGCCGGCGCGGGTTATCCGGGTCTGGTCGGTGGTGTCGAGGGTGGCGGTGATGTCGCTGGTGTGGGCCCAGAGTCCCCAGGCGAGGCTGGTGGCGGGTAGGCCTGCGGTGTGGCGGTGGTGGGCGAGGGCGTCGAGGTAGGTGTTGGCGGCGGCGTAGTTGGCTTGTCCGGGGCTGCCGAGGGTGCCGGCGGCGGAGGAGTAGAGGACGAACGCGGCGAGGTCGAGGTCGAGGGTGGCGCGGTGGAGGTGCCAGGCGGCGTCGACTTTGGGTCGGAGGACGGTGTGGACCTGTTCGGGGGTGAGGGTGGTGAGGGTGGCGTCGTCGGTGGTGCCGGCGGTGTGGAACACGGCGGTGAGGGGGTGTTCGGCGGGGATGCCGGCGATGAGTGAGTTCACGGCGTCGGGGTCGGTGGTGTCGCAGGCGGTGATGGTGACGGTGGCGCCGTGCGCCTCCAGGTCGCCGACGAGCCTTGCCGCTCCGGGGGCGTCCGGGCCGCGGCGGCTGGCGAGCAGGAGGTGCCGGGTGCGGCCGGTGGTGGTGAGGTGTTCGGCGAGCAGGGCGCCGAGGGTGCCGGTCCCACCGGTGATCAGGACCGTTCCCTCCGGGTCCAGCTCGGGGACCGGGTGCTCCGCCGTCGTGGTGACGCGGGAAACCCGGGGCGCCAGCAGCCCACCGTCCCGGATCGCCAGCTGCGGCAGGCCCGTGGCGGCCGCGGCCGCGACCAGCTCCTCCCCGGCGGCGTCGGCGTCGACCAGCACGATCCGGTCCGGGTTCTCCGCCTGCGCCGAGCGGACCAGCCCCCACAGCGCGGCGGTGGGCAGGTCGACGTCCTCGCCGGCCCGCGTCGCCACCGCGCCACGGGTCAACACGACCAGGCGGCCGGCGGCGAACCGGTCGTCGGCGAGCCACTCCCGCAGGGCCGTGGCGGCCCGCTCGGCGAGATCGTGGGTCGCGGCGACCACGTCCCCGTCCCCGGCCGGCTCGACCCGAACCACCACGAGCTCCGCCCCGTCCTCGGCGGCACCCGCTGCGAGGCCGGCCAGGTCCACGGCGGCCGGCAGCGGGCCGTCGGCCCGACCACCCGGTACGGCCACCCAGACGACCCGGTGCAGGTCCCGGCTGCCGCCGGAGCCGCCGATCACGGCCGGGCGGACGGTCAACGCCTCGACGGTGACCACCTCCGCCCCGGCCGGGTCCGTGGCGGTCAGCCGGACCGTGTCCGTACCGGCGGCGCTCACCCGGACCCGCAACGTGGCGGCATCGGTGGCGTGCAGGGCGACCCCGGTCCACGCGAACGGCAGGCGTACGCCGTCCCCCACGAGCAGGAGGGCGAGCGGGTGCAGGGCGGCGTCGAGCAGGGCCGGGTGGATGCCGTACCCCCGGGTGCTCACCTGCTCCGGCAGCACCACCTCGGCGTGGACGGTGTCCCCGTCCCGCCACGCGGCGCGTACCCCCTGGAAGGTGGGCCCGTAGTCGACGCCCGCGTCGGCGAACGCCGCGTACAGGGCGTCCACGTCGACCGGCTCCCCGGCCGGCGGCCACACGGCGGCCGGCGAGCCCGCGGCCGGTGCGGTACGGGACAGGACGCCGGACGCGTGGAGGGTCCACTCGCCGTCCGGGTCGTCCTGCGCCCGCGACCGGATGCTCACCGGTCGCCGGTGGCCGTCCGCCGCACCCAGTTCCACCTGGAGGTGCCGGGTGGTGTCCGGGTCGAGGGTGAGGGGCGCCTCGATGGTGAGGTCGTCCAGGTGGGGGTGTCCGGTGTGGTGGCCGGCGTGCAGGGCGAGGTCGACGTACGCGGTGCCGGGCAGCAGGGTGGTGCCGGCGATGGTGTGGTCGGCCAGCCAGGGGTGGGTGTGTGGGGACAGCCGTCCGGTGAAGAGGTGTCCCTGGTCGTGGGGAAGTTCGATGGCCGCGCCGAGAAGCGGGTGTCCGCTGCTCCGCAGGCCGAGGTCCTCGGCGTCGCTGACCGCGGATTCGGCGTGGAGCCAGTAGCGCCGGTGCTGCCAGGGATAGGTGGGCAACGGGACCGGCGGGACCGGGGTGGCGGGCAGCAGGGGCGCCCAGTCGACGGTCAGGCCGCTGGTGTGGGCGGTGGCGAGGGCGGTGAGCAGTGTGGTGGTGCCGTCGTGTCCGCGCTGCTGGGTGGGGATGGTGGTGATGTCGGTGAGGGTTTCCTGGGTGAGGGTGGTGAGGGTGGCGTCGGGTCCGACTTCGATGTAGTGGGTGACGCCGAGGCTGTGCAGGGTTTCGGTGCCGGTGGTGTAGGACACCGTTTCGCGGATGTGTCGGGTCCAGTAGTCGGGGTCGGCGAGTTGTTCGTCGGTGGCGAGGTGTCCGGTCAGGTTGGACACGATGGGGATGGTGGCCGGCCGGTAGGTGACCTGGGCTGCGGCGGTCCGGAAGTCGTCGAGGATCGGGTCGGTGTGTGCGGAGTGGAAGGCGTGGGC
Organism: Micromonospora sp. NPDC005707; assembly: GCF_040631005.1. Lineage (NCBI taxonomy): Bacteria > Bacillati > Actinomycetota > Actinomycetes > Micromonosporales > Micromonosporaceae > Micromonospora > Micromonospora sp. NPDC005707. Next base: position 11,504 of record NZ_JBEXYR010000030.1, on the reverse strand, counting down.
GACGTGCAGCTTCCGCGCTCGCACCCCGTCCGCGGCCAGCTGGGCGGCGATGGTGTCGATGGTGTCGGTGTTGCCGGCGAGGACGAGTGAGGTGGGGCTGTTGTGCCCGGCCAGGCTCACGTCGGGGTGGGCTTCCAGGATCGGTTGGATGCGGTCCAGGGGTGCGGTGACGGCGAGCATCGCGCCGGCGGGCATGGTGTGCATGAGTCGGGCGCGGGTGGCGACGAGCTGGGCGGCGTCGTCAAGGTCGAGGACGCCGGCGATGTGGGCGGCGGTGAGTTCGCCGATGGAGTGCCCGATGAGGTGGTCCGGTCGGACGCCGAAGCTGTCGAGGAGCCGGACCATGGCGACCTCGGCCGCGAAGAGGGCCGGCTGGGTGTAGAGCGTCTGCCCGAGCAAGTCGGTGTGCTCGCCGCACATGACCTCCCTCAGGGGGTGGTCCAGGTGCGGGTCCACCGCGGCGCAGACCTCGTCGAGGGCGGCGGCGTAGACGGGGAAGCGTGTGTAGAGGTCGGTGGTCATGCCGGGGTGTTGGGCGCCCTGACCGGTGAACAGGAACGCCACCTTCCCGACCGTCCCGGCCGCGCCGGTTACCAGCGCCGGGCGCGACTCACCGGCCGCGAGCGCCCGCACCGTCGCGGCCAGCTCGCCGTCCGCCGCGTCGAGCGCCGGCACGAACGCCGCCCGGTGGGCGAGGAACGCCCGGCCCGTCGCGAGGGTCCGGGCCACTGCCGCCCGGTCCAGGGCCGGGTCCGCCTCGACCAGCTCGGCCAGCCGTCCCGCCTGAGCGCGCAGCGCCGCCGGACTCTTCGCCGACAGCAGCCACGGCAGCGGCGCCACCGGCTCGCCCGCCGGCACGGCCGACCGCGCCGGCGCCTCCTCCAGGATCAGGTGGGCGTTCGTGCCGCTGATGCCGAACGATGACACCCCGGCCCGGCGCGGCCGGTCCGCGCGTGCCGGCCAGGGCTGGGCCTCGGCCAGGAGCGCGACCGCGCCCGCCGCCCAGTCGACATGCCGGCTGGGCGCGTGGGCGTGCAGCGTCGGTGGCAGCTCGCCGTGCCGCAGCGCCTGGACCATCTTGATGATCCCGGCGACGCCGGCCGCGGCCTGGGTGTGCCCGATGTTGGACTTGATCGAACCGAGCCACAACGGCTCGTCGCGGTCCTGCCCGTAGGTGGCGAGCAGGGCCTGGGCCTCGATGGGATCACCGAGGGTCGTACCCGTGCCGTGTGCCTCGACGGCGTCGACGTCGGTGGGGGTGAGGCGGGCGTTGGCCAGGGCCTGGCGGATGACCCGCTGCTGCGACGGCCCGTTGGGGGCGGTCAGTCCGTTGCTGGCGCCGTCCTGGTTCACCGCCGACCCGCGGATGACCGCGAGCACCGGGTGGCCGTGGCGGCGGGCGTCCGAGAGCCGTTCCAGCACCAGCAGGCCGGCGCCCTCGCTCCAGCCCGTGCCGTCGGCGGTGTCCGCGAAGGACTTGCACCGGCCGTCGGGGGCGAGCCCCCGCTGGCGGGCGAACTCGACGAAGGTGGTGGGCGTGGCCATCACCGTGGCCCCGCCGGCCAGGGCCAGTCCGCACTCGCCGTTGCGCAGCGCCTGAATGGCGAGATGGGTGGCGACCAGCGACGACGAGCAGGCGGTGTCCACGGTCACCGCGGGGCCTTCCAGCGCCAGGGTGTACGCGAGCCGCCCGGAGGCGATGCTCGGCGCGCTTCCGTTGCTGAGGTGACCCTCGTAGCCGTCCGGGATGTGGTGCTGCAACCGGGTGGCGTAGTCGTTGTACATGATCCCGGTGAACACGCCCGTGTCACTGTGCCGCAGCCCGTGCGGGTTGATCCCCGCCGACTCCAGGGCCTCCCAGGCGGTCTCCAGCAGCAGCCGGTGCTGCGGGTCCGTGGCCGTGGCCTCGCGCGGGCTGACGTCGAAGAAGTCGGCGTCGAAGGCGTCGGCGTCGTGCAGGAAGCCGCCGTGGCGGGTGTAGGTGGTGCCGGGGTGGTCGGGGTCGGGGTGGTGCAGGCGGTCGAGGTGCCAGCCGCGGTTGGTGGGGAACTCGCTGATGGCGTCGACCCCGCCGGCGACGAGCTGCCACAGCTGCTCGGGGGAGGCGACCCCGCCCGGATAGCGGCAGGCCATCCCGACGATGGCGATCGGTTCGTCCACGGCGGCCGCGGTGGCGATGGCCCGGCCGGCGGTGGGCCCGGCAGTGGGGTCGAGCTGCGCCAGCAGGTGGGTGGCGAGGGCCTCGGCGGTGGGGTGGTCGAAGATCAGGGTGGCGGGTAGCCGCAGGCCGGTGGCCGCGGTGAGCCGGTTGCGCAGGTCCACGGCGGTGAGCGAGTCGAACCCGAGGTCCTTGAACGCCCGCTGCGGCGCCACACTCCCGGCGCCGGAGTGACCCAGCACGGTGGCGATCTCGACCCGGACCAGGTCCAGCACCAGTCGCAGCCGCTCCGCCGGCCCGAGCCCGGCCAGCCGACCGGCCAGCCCCTGCGCGGCGGCGGCGGTGGCGGCGTTGCGCCGTCCGGCGGCCGGGGACAGCCCGTACAGCCCGCTCAGGGTGAGGTTCGCCGCGACCACGGCGGGTCGCCGCTGGTCGAGCGCCACGTCGAGCAGGGCGAACGCCTCGTCGGCGGCCAGCGGGCGCAGGCCGCCCCGCCCGATGCGGGCCTGGTCACCCCGGCCCAGACCGGCGGCCATCCCGCTCTCCTGCGCCCACAACCCCCAGGCCAGGGACGTGGCCGGCAGCCCCTGCGCGGCGCGGTGCCACGCCAGAGCGTCGAGGAACGCGTTCGCGGCGGCGTAGTTGCCCTGACCCGGGCTGCCCAGCGTCCCGGCGACCGAGGAATACAGCACGAACGCCGCGAGCGGCAGGTCCCGGGTGGCCCGGTGCAGATGCCACGCACCGTCCACCTTGGGCCGCAACACCGCGTGCAGCTGGTCCGACGTGAGGGTGTGCAGCGCCGCGTCGTCGACCACCCCGGCGGTGTGGAAGACGGCCGTGAGCGGGTGCCGGGTCGGGATCCCGGCGATCAGGGCGGCCACCGCGTCCGGGTCGGTGACGTCGCACGCCGCGACGGTCACCTCGGCGCCCGCCTCGGCCAGCCGGTCGAGCAGGTCACCGGCGCCGTCGCCGCCACGCCGGCTGACCAGGAGCAGCCGCCGGGCGCGGCCGGCGCGTACCAGATGCTCGGCCAGCGTCCCGCCCAGCGCGCCGGTGCCGCCGGTGATGAGCACCGTGCCGTCCGGATCGAACGATGGTGCCGGCGGGGCGGCCGGCGGGGCGAGCCGGGTCAGGTGCGGGGCCAGCAGGTCGCCGTCGCGGACGGCGAGCTGCGGTTGCCTGGCGGCGACCGCCCCGCCGATCCGCTCGTCGCGGACGTCGTCGGCGTCGACCAGCAGGAACCGGTCCGGGTGCTCGGCCTGGGCGCTGCGGACCAGGCCCCAGAGCCCCGCCCCGGCCAGGTCGGTCACCTCGTCCTCGGCCCGCGCCGCCACCGCGCCGCTGGTCACCACGACCAGGCGGGCTGCGGCGAACCGGTCGTCGGCGAGCCACCGCCGGAGCAGCCCGAGGGTCTCCTCGACCCGCTGGTGGGTCGCGGCCACCTGCTCGTCGCCGCCGGCCGTGGCGCGCAGCAGCACCGTCTCCGGCACCGGCCGCTCGTCCGCGTCGAGCAGTGCGCCCAGCTCGGCGGGGGAGAGCAGGTCGCCCGCCGGCGCGGAAACCCCCGACGGTACGGGGCTCCAGGCCACCCCGAGCAGCTGGCCGGCCCGGGCGCCGGTGAGCTGCTCCGGTACGGCCCGCACGGTCAGCGCCGCCACCGTCACCACCGCAGCGCCGGCCGGGTCGGTGGCGGTGAGACGCACCGTGTCCGGGTCGACCCGGTGGAAGTCCACCCGCAGCGTCCGGGCGCCGGTGGCGTGCAGGGCGACCCCGGTCCACGCGAACGGCAGCCGCATCCGGTCGTCGCCGGTGAGGGCGATCGGGTGCAGCGCGGCGTCGAGCAGGGCGGGGTGCACGCCGTACCCGGCGGGGTCCACCTCCTCGGGGAGGGTGACCTCGGCGTACAGGTGGTCGTCGGCGCGCCAGGCGGCGTGCAGGCCGCGGAAGCTCGGCCCGTACGCGGCGCCGGCGTCGTGCAGCCCGTCGTAGAAGTCGGCCAGGCCGACCGGGGTGGCCCCGTCCGGCGGCCACTGCGTCGCACCCGCGGTGGCCGCCGGCCCGACGGGGTGGAGGGTGCCGGTGGCGTGCCGGGTCCACGGGCCGTCCGACCCGGCGGGCCGGGAGTGCACGCTGACCGACCGCGCCGGGCCGGCCGGCGTCACCTCCACCTGGAGGTCCAGCGCGCCCTGCCCGGGCAGGGCGAGCGGCGCCTCGATGGTCAACTCGTCCAGGTACGGGTGTCCGGTGTGGTGCCCGGCGTGCAGGGCGAGGTCGACGAACGCGGTGCCGGGGAGCAGCGCCGTGCCGACGATGACGTGCTCGGCCAGCCAGGGGTGGGTGGCGGTGGAGATCCGGCCGGTGAACAGGTGGGTGTCCTGGTGGGCCAGGGTGAGGGCCGCCCCGAGCAGCGGATGCCCGGCGCCCGCCAGGCCCAGGTCGCCCGGCTCGGTCAGGGTGGTCCCGTGGTGCAGCCAGTACCGCTGGTGCTGGAACGGGTAGGTGGGCAGCGGGACCGGTGGGACCGGGCCGGCGGGGAGCAGGGGCGCCCAGTCGACGTCGATGCCGCTGGTGTGGGCGGTGGCCAGGGCGGTGAGCAGCGTCGTGGTGCCGTCCTGTTTGCGCTGCTGGGTGGCGATGGCGGTGATGCCGGTGAGGGTTTCCTGGGTGAGGGTGCTCAGTGTCGGGTCGGGTCCGACTTCGATGTAGTGGGTGACACCCAGGCTGTGCAGGGTCTCGGTGCCGGCGGCGTAGGACACCGTCTCGCGGATGTGCCGCGTCCAGTAGTCGGGGTCGGACAGTTGCTCGTGGGTGGCGAGTTGTCCGGTCAGGTTGGACACGATGGGCAGCGCCGCCGGCCGGTAGGTGACCTGGGCTGCGGCGGTCCGGAAGTCATCGAGGATCGGGTCGGTGTGTGCGGAGTGGAAGGCGTGGGTGACATGCAGCTTCCGGGCCCGGATGCCGTCGGCGGTGAGGCTTGCGGCGATGGTGTCGATGGCGTCGGTGCTGCCGGCGAGGACGAGTGAGGTGGGGCTGTTGTGCCCGGCCAGGCTCACGTCGGGGTGGGCTTCCAGGATCGGTTCGATCCGGTCCAGGGGTGCGGTGACGGCGAGCATCGCGCCGGCGGGCATGGCGTGCATGAGCCGGGCCCGGGTGGTGACCAGTCGCGCGGCGTCGTCAAGGTCGAGGACTCCGGCGACGTGGGCGGCGGTGAGTTCGCCGATGGAGTGCCCGATGAGGTGGTCGGGTCGGACGCCGAAGCTGTCGAGGAGCCGGACCATGGCGGTCTCGGCGGCGAACAGGGCCGGCTGGGTGTAGAGCGTCTGCCCGAGCAGGTCGGTGGACGCGCCGCACATGACTTCCCGCAGCGGGTGGTCCAGGTGCGGGTCCAGGGCGGCGCAGACCTCGTCCAGAGCGGCGGCGTAGACCGGGAAGCGGGCGTAGAGGTCGGCGGTCATGCCGGGGTGCTGGGCGCCCTGGCCAGTGAACAGGAACGCCACCTTGCCGTCGCGCACCGACCCCTGTACCAGGGTCGGGTGGGAGCCGCCGGTGGCCAGGGCGTGCAGGGCGGCGATCAGGTCCGCCGTGGTGTGCGGCTCACCGTCCGGGCCGTCCACCGGCGGGACGATCGCCGCCCGGTGGTCGAACGCGGCCCGGCTGGTCGCCAGCGCGTGGGCGACCTGGGCCGGAGTCAGGTCCGGTCGCTCGTCCAGCAACTCCGCCAGCCGGGCCGCCTGGTCGCGCACCGCCGCCGGGGTCCGCGCCGACAGCAGCCACGGCATGGGTGCGGGCGCCTCGACCGGCGCCGGGGCCGCCGTCTCCGGCGCCTCCTCGATGATCAGGTGGGCGTTGGTGCCGCTGATGCCGAACGACGACACCCCGGCCCGGCGCGGCCGGTCCACCCGGCGCGGCCACGGCCGCGGCTCGGTCAGCAGCGCCACCGACCCGAGCTCCCAGTCGACCCGGCTGCTGGGCGTGGCGGCGTGCAGGCTGCGCGGCAGCAGGTCGTGTTCCAGGGACAGGACGAGTTTGATGATGCCGGCGACGCCGGCCGCGGCCTGGGTGTGGCCGATGTTCGACTTGATCGACCCCAGCCACAGCGGCTCCTCGCGCTCCTGCCCGTACGTGGCGAGCAGCGCGTGCGCCTCGATCGGGTCGCCGAGGACGGTGCCGGTGCCGTGCGCCTCCACCGCGTCCACCTCGGCCGGCGAGAGCCGGGCGGCCGTCAGGGCCTGCCGGATCACCCGCTGTTGGGCGGGCCCGTTCGGCGCGGTCAGCCCGTTGCTGGCCCCGTCCTGGTTCACGGCCGAACCGCGGATCACCGCGAGCACCCGGTGCCCGTTGCGGCGCGCGTCGGAGAGTTTCTCCAGCACCACGAGCCCGGCGCCCTCGCCCCAGCCGGTGCCGTCCGCCTCCGTCGAGAAGGACTTGCACCGCCCGTCGGTGGCCAGGCCCCGCTGCCGGGCGAACTCCACGAAGATCTTCGGGGTGGCCATGATGGTCGCCCCGCCGACCAGGGCCAGCGAGCACTCGCCGTCGTGCAGCGCGCGGATCGCCAGGTGCGCCGCCACGAGCGAGGAGGAGCAGGCCGTGTCGATGGTGATCGCCGGGCCCTGCAACCCGAGCGCGTACGCGATCCGGCCCGACGCCACGCTGGTGGTGTTGCCGGTCAGCAGGTAGCCGGCCAGGTCGGCCGGGGGTGCCAGGGTCGCCGGGGCGTACTCCTGGGCGACCACGCCGGTGAACACCCCGGTCACGCTGCCCCGCACCGACGACGGGTCGATGCCGGCGTGCTCCAGGGCCTCCCACGCGGTCTCCAGCAGGAGCCGCTGCTGAGGGTCGGTGGCCAGGGCCTCCCGCGGGCTGATCTGAAAGAAGTCGGCGTCGAACCGGTCGGCGCCGGAGAGGAAACCGCCGTGCCGGGTGTACGTGGTGCCCGGCCGGTCCGGGTCGGGCGAGTAGAGGGTGTCCAGGTGCCAACCCCGGTCGGTGGGGAAGTCGCCCATGGCGTCGGTGCCGTCGGCGAGCAGCCGCCACAGCTGCTCCGGGCTGTCCGCGCCGGGGAACCGGCAGGCCATGCCGACGATGGCGATCGGCTCGTCGGCGCCGGCCGGGCCGGTGAGCGTCGCGAGCGGTCCGGCCGGCTCGGCCCCGGCCAGCAGGGTGGCCAGGTGCTGGGCGAGCGCGGCCGGCGTCGGGTGGTCGAAGGCGAGGGTGGTGGGCAGCCGCAGCCCGGTCACGGTGGCCAGCCGGTTGCGCAGCTCCACGGCGGTCAGCGACTCGAAGCCGAGGTCCTTGAACGGCTGCGCCGCGCCGATCTCCGCGGGGTCGCCGTGCCCGAGCACCACGGCGATCTCGGCGCGTACCACCTCCAGCAGCGCCTGCCGGCGGCCCGCCGGGTCCAGACCGGCCAGCCGCCGGCCCAGGTCGTCGCTGCCGGCGAGGGCCGGCCCGGCCGGGGCGTCGGCGGCCGGGACCAGCGGGCGCAGCAGGTCCGGCAGGTCACCCCGGCCGGCCTGCTCGCGCAGCGCCGGCACGTTCCACAGCGTCGCCACCACCTGCGGCAGGCCGCTGTCCAGCGCCGCGTCGAGCATGGCGAGACCCTGGTCGTCGGGGAGGGGCAGCAGCCCCGACGCGGCGATCCGGGCGTGCTCCTCCGCGCCGAGGTGTCCGGTCATGCCGCTGGCCCGGGCCCAGAAGCCCCACGCCACGCTCGTGCCGGGCAGGCCGAGGGCGCGGCGACGGCGGGCCAGGGCGTCCAGGAAGCTGTTCGCCGCCGAGTAGTTGGCCTGACCGGCGCCGCCGAGGGTGCCGGCGATCGACGAGTAGACGACGAAGGCGTCCAGCTCCAGACCGGCGGTCGCCTCGTGCAGGTGCCAGGCCGCGTCGACCTTGGGGCGCAGCACGGCGTCGACCTGCTCGGTGGTCAGCGTGTGGACCGCCGCGTCGCGCAGCACGCCGGCGGTGTGGAAGACCGCGGCGAGCCGCCGCTCCCGGGACGCCTCGGCGACCAGCGCCCGCACCGCCTCGCCGTCGGCGGTGTCGCAGCCGACCACGCGTACGCCGGTTGCGCCGGCCGCCATCAGCCGGCCGACCAGCTCCTCCGCCCCGGGAGCCTCGGCGCCCCGGCGGCTGGCCAGCACCAGGTGCCGGGCCCGCCCGGTGGCCACCAGGTGTTCGGCGAGCAGCCCGCCGAGGGTGCCGGTGCCGCCGGTGATCAGCACCGCGCCGTCCGGGTCGATCCCGGTCGGCGCGCCGGTGGGCGTGACCCGTTCGATCCGGGGCAGGAGCATCCGGCCCTCGCGCAACACCAGCTGCGCCGCGCCGGACTCCACGGCCACGCTGAGCAGATCCCCGCTCGCCGGCGTGCCGTCGGTGTCGACCACCACGAACCGGTCCGGGTGCTCGGTCTGCGCCGACCGCAGCGCACCCCAGACGGCCGCGCCGGCCAGGTCCGCCACGTTCTCCCCGTCGTGCGCGCCGACCGCGCCGCGGGTCAGCACCACCAGCCGGGTGCCGGCCAGGTCGGCGTTGCGGCACCAGGCGCCGACGACCCGGACCACCTCGGCCACCACGGCGTGGGTGGCGGCCACCGGGTCACCGTCCGCGCGGGGCGTCCAGATCACCACGTCGGGCGCGTTCCAGGGGGCGGTCAGCACCTCCTCGACCTCACCGGTCGAGAAGACCTCCACGTCGTACGCCGCGGCGCGGTCGACGGACTCCGCCTCCACCCAGACGAGCCGGTGTACGGGCGGCGCGCCCAGCGCGGCGGTGTTCAGCGGGCGGGTGTGCACCGCCGCCACGGTCAGCACCGGGCTGCCGTCGGCCGCGGTGAGCTGGAGTGCGGTGCGGCTGCCCTCGGTGCGGGCGGTGCTGCGCAGGCTGCCGCCCGCGGCGCCGTGCAGGGTCACCCCGGTGAAGCTGAACGGGATGTCGATGGTGCTGCCGGCGGCCGGCGTGCTCGTCGTCGCCGCCGAATGGATCGCCGTGTCGAGCACGGCCGGGTGGATGGCGTACCCGGCCGGATCCAGGTCGGCGTGCCGGGTCAGCTCGGCGTACACGGTCCCGGTCCCGCCGTGCCAGGCCCGGCCGATGTTGCGGAACGCCGGGCCGTAGTCCAGTCCCGTGTCGCGCAGCGCCAGGTAGAACGGCGCGGTGTCGTACGCCTCGGCGCCGGCCGGCGGCCAGCCCGACGGGGGCGCGACCGGCGCGACTGCGGCCGCGCCGAGGGTGCCGGTGGCGTGCGCGGTCCACACCCCGTCCGGCTCATTTTCCGGCCGGGTGCTGATGGTGATGGTCCGCCGGCCGGCCCGGTCGGCCGGCTGCACGTGGATCTGCAGGTGGACCGGCACGTCCGGGTCGAGGGTGACCGGTGTCTGGATGGTCAGTTCCTCGACGTGCCGGTGGTCGGTCCGCGCGGCGGTGTGCAGGGCCAGTTCGAGCAGCGCGGCGCCGGGCAGGACGGCCCGCCCGTTGATGGTGTGCTGGGCGATCCAGCGGTGCTCCCCGACGGTGATCCGGCCGCTCGCCAGGTACGTCCCGTCCGGCGTGGCGACGGCCGCGCTGACCAGCGGGTGACTCGTGGAGGCCAGGCCGTGCAGGGTCGGCGCGCTGCCGCGCGGCGAGCCGGTCAGCCAGAAGCGCTGGTGCTGGAAGGGGTAGGTGGGCAGCGGCAGGTGGGTGGCGGGCGCCGGGAGGTGCCAGTTGACGGTGAGGCCGCGGGTGTGGGCGGTGGCGAGGGCGTGCAGGAATTGGCGGTGGCTGTCGTGGTCGCGTTTGAGGGTGGGGATGGTGTGGGGCTCGTCGATGCCGTCCCAGGTGTCGAAGGTTTGTTGGAGGGTGGGGGTGAGGATCGGGTGGGGGGTGGCTTCGATGTAGGTGAGGTGTCCGTCGGTGAGCAGCGCTTCGGTGGCGGTGTGCAGGCGCACCGGTTGGCGGAGGTTGTCGTACCAGTAGTCGGCGGTGAGTTCGGTGGTGTCGAGTGGGCGGCCGGTGACGGTGGAGTAGAAGGCGGTCTGCGAGGGCCGGGGTGCGATGGTGTCGAGTTCGGTGAGGAGGGTGTCGCGCAGGGGTTCGATGTGGGGGGTGTGGGAGGCGTAGTTGACGGCGATGAGGCGGGCGCGCACGTCGCGGGCTTGGAGGGTGTTGACGAGGGTCTGCACTTGGGTGGTGTTGCCGGCGATGACGGTGGTGGTGGGGCTGTTGTGGGCGGCGATGTGTAGGTCGTTGTGTTCGGTGAGCAGGGGGGTGACCTGGTGGGCGGGTAGGGGGATGGAGGCCATGGTGCCGGTGCCGTGCAGGGTGGTGATGTGGGTGGCGCGGGTGGCGGTGATGGTGATGGCGTCTTGGAGGGTTAGGGCGCCGGCGTGGTAGGCGGCGGCGATTTCGCCTTGGGAGTGGCCGAGGACGGCGTCGGGGGTGATGCCGTGGTGGTGCCAGAGGGCGGCGAGGCCGGTCATGACGGCGAAGAGGGTGATCTGGGTGGTGTCGTCGCGGTCCAGCGGCGCCCCGCTGGTCAGGGTTTCCTCGATGGACCAGTTGAGCCCGTGGGTGGTGAGGGCGGTGTCGCAGGCGTGGATGTGGGCGGCGAAGACGGGGTGGGTGAGCAGTTCATTCGCCATGGCGGGGTGTTGGGAGCCCTGGCCGGCGAAGATGAGGGCGATGCGGCCGGGGTCGGTGGCGTGGCCGGTGACGACGTCGGGGTGGGGTTGGTCGCTCGCGAGGTGTTGGAGTGCGTCGGCGGCGTGGGCGGGCGAGTCGGTGATGATGACGGCGCGGTGGTCGAGGTGGGCGCGCTGACTCGCCAGGGCGCCGGCGAGGTCGGTCAGCGCGGTGTCGGGGTGGGCGGTCAGGTGCGTGGCGAGGCGGCCGGCCTGGTCGCGTAGCGCGGCGGCGGTCTTGCCGGACAGCAGCAGCGGCACCGGCGTGCCGCCCTCGGCCGTGCCGCAAGCGGCCGTGCCGCAAGCGGCCGTGCCGGCCGGTGGGAGGTCCTGTGCGGCCTCGGCTGCGCCCACGGTCGCGGTTCCGCTCGTGGTTGTGGCCGTGGTGCCGTTCGTGGTGTCGGTTCCGCGGGAACCTGCGGCGTGAGCGGGGGCACCGGTCCCGGGCGCCGTGTTGTCTGCCGGGGGTGATTCGAGGATGAGGTGGGCGTTGGTGCCGGAGAGGCCGAAGGAGGAGATGGCGGCGCGGCGGGGCCGGTCGGGGTGTGCGGGCCAGGGCCGGGCGTCGGTGAGTAGCGCGACGCGTGCGGTGTCCCAGTTGACGTGGCTGCTGGGGGTGTCGACGTGCAGGGTTTTCGGGAGCTGGCCGTGGTGTAGGGCTTGGATCATTTTGATGATGGCGGCGACGC
>NZ_JBEXYR010000029.1:0-33568 GCF_040631005.1 Micromonospora sp. NPDC005707 | reverse complement strand
GCTCCCCTATCTGAAACCAATCACCATACACCGCAATTTTTTTCGGGTGATTCTGGTTTACGTCGGGGTGCTGGTCCCTGCGCCCGCCCCGGGGGGGCCCCCCCCGGCCCCGGCGAGGCGCGACGCCGACTATGCGCTCCGGGGCTGCAGCTCGTCGAGCGGCACGTCGGGGTCGGCCAGCCGGTCGAGGTCGACCGGGTGGGCCGCGGTGACGAGCCGCCGGATCGACGGGACGACGTCCCAGACGTTGACGTTCATGCCGGCGAGGACCCGGCCGCCGGCGGTCCAGAAGGCGATGAACTCGCGCTTGGCGACGTCGCCCCGGACGACGACCCGGTCGAACGCTCCGGGCGGGGCGTGTCCGGCGTACTCCATGCCCAGGTCGTACTGGTCGGTGTAGAAGTAGGGCAGGTCGTCGTAGCTGACCGGCTGTCCCAGCATGGCGCGGGCCGCCGCGGGGCCGCCGTGCAGCGCGTTGGCCCAGTGCTCGACGCGCAGGCGCCGGCCCAGCAGGGGATGGTAGGCGTTGGCGACGTCGCCGGCGGCGTACACGTCCGGGTCGGCGGTGCGCAGGGACGCGTCGACGTGGATGCCGTTCTCGACGGCGAGGCCCGCAGCGGTCGCCAGCTCGGTGTTCGGCCGCACGCCCACGGCGACCACCACGGCGTCGGCGGGCAGCTCGGTGCCGTCGGCCAGCAGGACCGAGGAGACCCGACCGGTGCCGCGGATCTCTTGGACCTGCGCACCGAAGTGGAAGGTGACGCCGTGGTCCCGGTGCAGGTTGGCGAACACCTGGGCGATCTCGTCGCCGAGCACCCGGCGCAACGGCAGCGCCGCGGTCTCGACGACGTCGACGGTGGCGCCGCGCTGCCGGGCGGCGGCCGCGACCTCCAGGCCGATCCACCCCGCTCCGACGATCACGAGGTGCGCGCCGTCGACCAGTGCCCCGGCGATCCGGCGGCTGTCGGCGAGGGTACGCAGCCGCAGCACCCCGTCCAGGTCGGTGCCGGGCGCCGCGAGGTCGCGGGGCGAGGCGCCGGTGGCCAGCAGCAGCTTGTCGTACCGCAGGTGCTGGCCGTCGGCGAGCCGGACCTCCCGGGCGGCGCGGTCGACGGCGGCGGCGCGGGCGCCGGTGTGCAGGTCGACGTCGTGCTCGGCGTACCACCCGGCCTCGTGCACGAACACGCTGTCGAGTTCGGCGCCGCCGGTCAGCAGGCCCTTGGACAGCGGCGGCCGCTCGTACGGTCGATCGGGCTCGTCGCCGATCACGACGACGCCGCCGTCGTGGCCCTCCTCCCGCAGCGTCTGCGCGGCCCGCGCGCCGGCGAGCCCGGCGCCAACGATCACGAACGTGCCGGTCTTCGACATCGGTCCAGCTCCTTTCTGGGTGCGTCGATCAGCGGGGGCCGACCCCGGTCAGGGTGAAGAACTCGGCGCGCGAGCGGTGGTCGTCGCGCAGGGTGCCGAGCAGGGTGGAGGTGATGGTGCTGCTGCCGACGGCCCGGACGCCGCGCAGCGTCATGCACAGGTGTTCGGCTTCGATGACCACGCCGACCCCGCGCGGGCGCAGGTGGCTGGTCAGCCAGTCCGCGATCTGTTTGGTGAGGCGTTCCTGGACCTGCGGGCCGTGGGCGAACAGTTCGACCACCCGGGCCAGTTTGGACAGCCCCAGGATGCGCTCGCCGGGCAGGTAGCCGACGTGCGCCACGCCGACGAACGGCAGCAGGTGGTGTTCGCACACCGACCGGATCGGGATGGCCCGGGCCAGCACCAGCTCGTCGTAGCCCTCGTCGTTGTCGAAGGTGGTCAGCTGGAACTCGCGCGGCGTGAGCAGTTCGGCGTAGGCGCGGGCCATCCGGCCCGGGGTGTCGGCGAGCCCGTCGGCGGAGAGGTCGACGCCGAGCGCGGTGAGGAACTCCGCCGCCGCCCGTTCGGCGGCGGCCGGGTCGCGGCGGGGGCGCTCGTGCTGCACCCGCAGGGCGGTGACACTCACCTCAGCGACCTCCCACGCCGAGGGCCGCGAGCGCGGCCAGGACCAGCGTGGCGGCGGCGAACAGGCCGTGGCCGACCACCACCGGCACCGGGAACCGGGACTCGGCGGTGCCGGACCGGCGGGCGGGGATCCAGCGGGCCAGCATGGTGAACCCGAGCAGCGCCACCGGCAGGAGCGCCCCGAACCCGACCCACGCCAGCACGTCGTTGTCGAGGGCCAGGTAGGCGATCCACAGCACGAGGCCGATCACGGCCAGGGCGAAGTGGCCGAACACCAGGCCCGGCGCGAGTCGGCTGCCGCTTCCGGGTCGGTGGCCGCCCTGGCGGATCCAGGTGCCGAGCATGACGAAGCCACCGGCGGCGGTGATCAGCCAGGTGACGAGTGCGGCGATGCCCATCAGGAGTTCTCCTTGTCTGCGCGGTGGTAGCCCCGCGCCTGGGTGGTCTCGTCGGCGACGCGCACGCCGTACCGGTAGGCCAGTTCGCCGCCGAGGTAACCGGCGACGGCCAGGCCGGCGAGGCTGAGCGCCGAGAGCACGAGGGGTCCCACCGGCACCGGACCCGGCTGACCGCCGCCCCGCAGGGCGAAGTTCACCGCGTACGCGCCGGTGACCGCGAGGTTGATCGCCATGTGGGCGAGCGCGGTGCGGAAGACGGGGGTGCCGGTGGGGATGGCGAACAGGTCCAGGAAGCCGGCGAGCGCGGCGGCGAGCGCGCCGACGACGCCGAGGCCGATGAGCCACCGTGCGCCGTCGGCCAGGCCCGCCGACCCGGGTACGAACCGGGTGGCGAGATCGAAGGCGAAGCTGGCCACCCAGGCGCCGATCGGCACCGCCACCAGCGCGGGATGAAGTGGGTGGCCGTAGCGACCGGCCAGGTTGCTCACCGGATGCTTGGCCTGATCCATGGGTCGCACGGGAACCCCCAGGTGATTTTCACCAACGCTCATTGGTGATAGCGATCATGCTGCCCCACCGCGTCCCGAATTTCAATAGCCTTCATTGGTGATAACCTCGGGGCTGTGAGCACGGGGGAGCGCTGGAACGCGATGGCCGCGCTCGTCGACCGGTCCCGACGGGCGCTCTACGACTACGTCTGCCGGGCCGATCACCCGGTCACCCGCGAGGAGGCGGCCGAGGCGCACGGCATGTCCCGCAACCTCACCGCGTTCCACCTCGACAAGCTCGTCGAGTCCGGCCTGCTGCGATCCCGCTACGAGACGCCGGCCGACCAGCCCCGGGGCCGCGGCCGGACCCCGAAGGTCTACGAGGCGGCCGGCGACGGCGTGGCGATCACCGTTCCCGAGCGGCGCTACGAGCTCATCGCCGAGATCCTCGCCGACGCGGTCGCCGACGACCCGCACGACGCCCCCGAGGCGGCACGGCGGCATGCCCGCCAACGCGGCCGGACCATCGGCGCGCGGGTACGCGACAGCGGCGAGGACCTCGTCGCCGTGCTCGCCGGCCTCGGCTTCGAACCCGAGACGCTCGGCGAGCAGGTGCTGCTGCGCAACTGCCCGTTCCACGCCCTCGCCAGCCGGCAGACCGCCCTGGTGTGCGGGCTCAACCACGCCTTCCTCACCGGCCTTGTCGACGGCGCCGGCCGCACCGACCTGCTGCCCCGGCTCGCGCCACGTCCCGGCGCCTGCTGCGTCCGGCTGGAGGGCGTCGCGGAGCACTAGGCCCCTCGTTTCCGGTGACGAAGCGGGGCCCCACGGAAGTGGATCACTGCCGTATGGTGCGCTGATGCGTCGCCACGTCCCACTGAGCCTGCTTCTCGCACCGCTGCTCGTCACCGCGTGCACCACCGACCCGGCCGCCCCGGCCGCCGGCCCGTCCGCCCCCACGACCACGCCGAGCCCCACCGCCCCGGCCGTCGACTACACCGCCTGGCAGGCCGGGCGCTCGACCCCGGTGGCCGACAAGGTCTACCCGGCCCGGGGCACCGACGCCCTGGACGTCCTGCACTACGACCTGGTGCTGGACTGGGCGCCGGCGACGAAGACCCTCACGGGCACCGCCACCCTGCGGATCCGGCCCACCAGGGACGCTCCCAACGTGGTCCTCGACTTCATGCCCTACCAGGTCGACGGGGTGACGCTGGACGACACGACGGTCACCGGCACCGTCGCCAAGGAGAAGCTGACCGTGACCGCGCCGGTCGTCGCCGACAAGCCGGTGACGCTCGTGGTCAAGTACCACGGCAAGCCGAAGACGACGCCGATGCCCTCGCACCGCAAGGACGTGGAGGACCTGGGTCTCACCGTCACCAAGGAGGGCGGCCTCTGGACGATGCAGGAGCCGTTCGGGGCCTTCACCTGGTACCCGGCCAACGACCAGCCGTCCGACGAGGCCCTCTACGACATCCGGGTGACCGTCCCGGCGGGCTGGACCGCGATCGCCAGCGGCACCCCGGCCGGGCAGTCCGGCACCACGTTCACCTACCGCAGCGCCGACCCGGTCGCGACGTACCTGACCACTTTGGCGGTGGGCAAGTACCAGAAGCTGACCGCCAAGGGGCCCCGGGGCATCCCGCTGACCTTCTGGTACCGCAAGGGCGCCGACGACAAGCTGCTGCCGTACCTCAAGAAGTCCCCCCAGTATCTGGCCTGGCTGGAGAAGAAGTTCGGCCCCTACCCGTTCCCGTCCGGTGGCGTCGTGGTGGTGGACTCGGCGTCCGGCATGGAGACCCAGCAGATGATCACGATGGGCCGGAAGATCGAGAACACCAAGGCCCGCCGGGACCGCTGGGGAGGCGACCTGTTGCACGAGTACGCCCACCAGTGGTTCGGCGACTCCGTCACCCCGACCACCTGGACCGACCTGTGGCTGAACGAGGGTTGGGCCCAGTACGCCCAGGACCTGTACACCAAGGAGACCCTGCACCTCAGTGACGCCAGCCTGGACCGGTACCTGCGCGACGCCGACGCCGCCGTGCGCAAGAAGCTCGGCCCGCCCGGCAAGCCCAACCCGAAGAACTTCGCCGAGGGCAACGTCTACCTCTGCCCGGAGGCCATGCTGCACGAGATCCACCGGAAGCTGGGCGACAAGGCGTTCTTCGCGCTGGCCCGCGCCTGGGTGCAGGAGCAGCGCAACACCCAGCAGGACCGGGCCTCGTTCATCGCCTTCGTGAACAAGAAGACCGGGCGCGACTTCACCAAGCTCATCAACACCTGGCTCGACTCGAAGAGCACGCCGAAGGCCGTCACCGTCGCGTGAGCCGAGCCGCCGCCGCGCGCCCCGGCCGGTAGGTGCCGGGGCGCGCGGCGGCGGCGCGACGTCCCACCCGGGTCGTGTCGAGGTGAGTGTGTACCGATGCATGTCCCGCGCGGGACATTAGATTTGCTCCATGTATTCGACCCGGATATCCCAACTCGTCAAGGCACCGCGCTCGGCCGTCTATCGGGCGCTTCTGGACCCAGCGGCGGTCGCCACGTGGCGGGTGCCCACCGGCATGAGCGGCTACGTGCACGAGTTCGACGCGCGCGAGGGCGGCTCGTTGCGCGTCTCGCTCACCTACGAGACACCGGACAACACCGGCAAGTCGCGGGCGCACACCGACAGCTACCACGGCCACTTCGTCAGGATCGTGCCCGACCAGGAGGTGGTCGAGGTCGTCGAGTTCGAGACCGACGATCCCGCGCTCCAGGGTGCGATGACCATGACCACGACGCTGGCCGACGTGGACGGTGGCACCGAAGTCGTCGTCAGGCATGACGGCATTCCCGACGCGATCCCGGCCGAGGACAACGAGACGGGTACGCGCATGGCCCTGGCGAACCTCGCCAGACTCGTCGAAGCGGCCTGACGCCGCCCCGCACACCTGCCCAGGTCCGGATGACGAACTGTCACGCGGGCCCGGAGGCCGACGTGCTTCGGTGGGGCGCGAACGTGCGCCGGTACGCCGACGGGCTGACCCCGACGAGTTCCTTGAACCGGTCGCGGAACGTCGTCGCGGAGGCGAATCCGGTCGCCTGCCCCACCCGCTCGACGGGCATGTCGCTGGTCTCAAGCAGGTGTTGCGCCCGGCGTACCCGATGCTGGATGAGCCACCGCATCGGCGTGGTCCCGGTCTGGGCGCGGAAGCGCCGCAACAGGGTGCGCACGCTGACGGCGGCCTCGGCTGCCATGTCGTCGAGGTCGATGTCCCGTCCGGCGTTACCGGCGAGCCACTGCAGCAGCGGCGCGAGGGAGCCGCTCGCGGTCGGTGGTTCGTAGGTGATGAACTGCGCCTGGCCGCCGGCGCGCTCCAGCGGCATCACCGAGGCGCGGGCGACATCCGCGGCGACGGCCGCGCCGTGGTCGCGCCGGACCATGTGCAGGCACAGGTCGAGCCCGGCGGCCGCCCCCGCCGAGGTCAGCACATCGCGCTCGTCGACGTAGAGCAGGTTCGGCTCGACGGTGACGCAGGGATGTCTGCGGGCCAGCTCCGCGGCGGCGGACCAGTGGGTGGTGGCCCGGCGGCCGTCGAGCAGGCCGGCCTCGGCCAGGATGAAGGCGCCCACGCAGATCGACGCCACCCGGGCACCCTGCGCGGCCGCCGCCCGCAGGGCCCTGAGCAGTGGCGCCGAGGTCGGCGCGGCGAGGTCCGCGATGCCGGGCACGATCACCGTGTCCGCTTCGAGCAGGGTGTCGAGACGCCAGGGCGCGCGTAGCACGAAGGAACCCGCGTCGACCTCCCGGCGCTCGGCGCACACCTTCACCTGATAGGCCGGCGCGCCGCCGGGCAGCCGCGCCCTACCGAACACCTCGAGCGCGGTCGTCAGGTCGAAGCCGACCACCCCGTCGAACGCCGCCACCGCCACCGTGTGCACCCGGCGACGTTACCCCCGGCCGCCGCGGTCGCCGTGGCGGTGAACCGTTGACGCGTGGCGCTCGCGGCCCTGTTCGCCCTGCTCCCGCCGTCATAGGTTCGCTGCATGATCGTGATCGCGCCCGTGTTGATCGGGCTGGCCTTCGCCGCGCTGAACTCGTTGATCCCCGCCGTGCACCGCCGACCCTTCAACGCGATCATGGTCGCGGGCGCGGGCGCCGCCTACCTCAGCGGCGGCTTCGGCGTCTGGGAGCTGCTGTTCACCGCGGCGATGACGTACGTCGCCTTCCGGGGGCTGCGGTCCTGGCGGTGGATCGGCGTGGCGTGGCTCATGCACACCGTCTGGGACCTGCTGCACCACCGGTACGGCGAACCGATCCTGCCGTTCGCGGCGCACTCCTCGCTGGGCTGCGCGATCTGCGACCCGGTCATCGCCGCGTGGTGCCTCGCCGGCGGCAGGTCCGTGCCGGACCTGTGGCGGTCCTGGATCGACCGGACGGCCGGCCGTCGCGCCGCCACCGGTGACGCGGCGTAGGACCGGACGCCGCCGTTGTTCCTGCGACGCC
Organism: Micromonospora sp. NPDC005707; assembly: GCF_040631005.1. Taxonomy (NCBI): domain Bacteria; kingdom Bacillati; phylum Actinomycetota; class Actinomycetes; order Micromonosporales; family Micromonosporaceae; genus Micromonospora; species Micromonospora sp. NPDC005707. Next base: position 26,198 of record NZ_JBEXYR010000029.1, on the reverse strand, counting down.
CGCGCCGGCTGCCACAATCCCGGAGCTCAGCCGGGTGTTCCACCTGATCGGGCGGGCGCGGCCCCCTGGCGCCCACCGTTGAAGCCTGACTAAAGTCAGGTACATGGACTCGGATCTCATCGCCACCGTGCGGCGGTTCAACCGGACGGTCACCCAGCGGGTGGGCGCGCTCGACGACCAGTACATGTCCCGCGATCGGCCGCTCGCGCAGGCGCGGCTGCTGTGGGAGATCGGTCCCGGCGGGGCCGAGGTCGCGGCGCTGCGGGCCCGGCTCGGACTGGACTCCGGGTACCTCAGCCGGCTCCTGCGCACCCTTGAGGGCGACGGGCTCGTGCGCGTCGGCCCGGCCGACCGGGCCGGTGGCGACGGACGGGTACGCGTCGCGGCCCTCACCGAAGCCGGACGGTCGGAGTGGGCCGAGCTGGACGAGCGATCCGATGAGCTGGCCCGGTCCATTCTCGAACCGCTCAGCGACCAGCGCCGCGAGCGCCTGGTCGCGGCCATGGCGGAGGTGGAGCGGCTGCTCGTCGGCTCGATGGTGGTCGTCGAGCCGTGCCCACCGGGAGACCCCCGGGCCCGCGCCTGCGTGCGGGCCTACGCCCACGAGGTCGCGCGGCGCTTCGACGGCGGGTTCGACCCGGCGCTGAGCAAGCCGGTCCGCGACGAGGAACTCGTCCCACCCGCCGGCGTGTTCCTGCTCGCCACCCTCAATGGCGAGCCGGTCGGCTGCGGCGCGATCAAGCTGCACGCCGGCGCGCCCGCGGAGATCAAGCGGGTCTGGGTGGCCGACGCCGTCCGGGGGCTCGGGGTCGGCCGCCGCCTGCTGGAGCAGCTGGAACGGCATGCCGCGGAGCGGGGCTGGAGCGCCGTCCGGCTGGACACCAACCGCAATCTCACCGAGGCGATCGCGCTGTACCGCGCCACCGGATACCGCGAGGTCGCGCCGTACAACGACGAGCCGTACGCGCACCACTGGTTCGAGAAGTCCCTGATGCCGTGACGGTCATATCGGCGCGATACGACCCGAAGGGTATGGCCAACTGATTCATTGATCTCAATATGCTGTCCGCAATCTCGAATCAGGTGTGCCCACGAGGCGCACCGGTCCTGATGCGGAGGAATTCATGGTTCGCTGGCGTACCCTCACCGGCCTGTTGGCCACCGCGCTGGCCGCGGTGACCGCGGGCAGTCTCACTCTCGCCGCACCCGCCGTCGCCGACCCCGCGCCGATCACGCCGAACGTCGTCGGCGGCACCCGCGCCGCTCAGGGCGAATTCCCGTTCATGGTGCGGCTCTCGATGGGCTGCGGCGGCGCGCTGTACAGCCCCCGCCTGGTGCTCACCGCCGCGCACTGTGTCGGCCGCACGGGCACCAACACGAGCATCACGGCCACCCTCGGCGTGGTCGACCTCCAGTCGTCCAGCCGGATCACGGTGCGGTCGAACTACGTCTACCGCGCTCCCGGCTACAACGGCAGTGGCAAGGACTGGGCGCTGATCCGCCTGGCCACCCCGGTCACCGGGCTGAGCACCCTGAAGATCGCCAACACCACCGCCTACGACAGCGGCACGTTCACCATCGCCGGCTGGGGCGCGGCGACCGAAGGGGGCGGCCAGCAGCGGTACCTGCTCAAGGCGACCGTGCCGTTCGTCAGTGACGCCACCTGCAACGCCAACTACGGCGGCGACCTGATTCCCGCCGAGGAGATCTGCGCCGGGTACGCCAGCGGCGGCGTGGACACCTGCCAGGGTGACTCGGGCGGTCCGATGTTCCGTCGCGACGCCAGCAACGCCTGGATCCAGGTCGGCATCGTGAGCTGGGGCAACGGCTGCGCCCGCCCCAACTACCCGGGCGTCTACACCCAGGTGAGCTACTTCTCCTCGGCGATCGCCTCGGCCGCGGCGAGCCTCGGCGGCTGACCGCACGGCCCGACGGGCGGCCCGGCGTACGACCAGCCGGGCCGCCCTCGCGTGTGCCTCGTTCGGGGCAGCGGTCAGGCGTAGAGCGGCTTGCCGGTCTCCAGCAGCGTCTTGAGGTCGCTGAGGACCTCGGGCCAGCCGCCGCCGGCGCTCTCGACCTGGCCGTTGACCTGGGCCATGGTCTGCGGCGCGTCGCCCAGCTCGTGGATCACCGTCAGGGAGGTGACGCCGTTGGCCCGCTCCGCGATCTCGTAGGTCAACCGGGTGGCCGGCTCGTCCAGCCAGGTCGGCCGCCAGGTCTGCACCAGCCGGACCGGCGGGTCCACCTCGATCACCTCGCCCTCCACGGGCACCTCGGGCATGCCGGACTCCCGGTGCTCGGGGAGGGCCAGGGCCCGGTACCGGCCGCCCGGCCGCAGGTCGAATTCGGCCAGGCACTGGTAGCCGTACTGCCGGGTCCACTCCGGCTTGGTGATCGCGTCCCAGATCGCCTGCGGGGTGGCCTTGATGTAGACCCGGTAGACCTTGGTGGTCCCGGTCGTCGTGGTGGTCATCGTTTCTCCTTCGGGTCGTCGCGTTCGAGTTCCGCCTTGAGCTCCAGCAGGGTCGCGGTGTGGTGCGCGGTGTACTTGTCGATCCACCGGTCGTGGATCAGCCGGATCGGCACCGGGTTGAGGAAGTGCAGCTTCTCCCGGCCCTGCCGTCGGGTGACCACGAGACCGGCGTCCTCCAGCAGGCGCAGGTGCTTCATGACGCCGAAGCGGGTCATCGCCAGCTCGGACTCCAGCTCGGTCAGCGTCTGGCCGTCGCGGACGAAGAGCCGGTCGAGCAGGGCGCGTCGGGTCGGGTCGGCGAGCGCCTTGAACACCAGATCGTCGTCGTCGCTCACGAGACGAGAATAGGTGACCAGATGGTCACATGTCAACGATGGCGAGATGTGGGAGTCGTACCTGCCTCCTAGTCTCGGCTGGTGACCGTGCACGAGTTGTCCCGCGGCGACGCCCGCCGCCTCGCGGTGCGCGCCCAGCTCCTGGACGCCCACCGCCCGAGCGGGATGTTCGACGTCGTCCGGCGGTTGACGCTGCTGCAGAACGATCCGACGTCCGCCGTCGTGCCCAGCGCCGACCTGGTCCTGTGGAGCCGTCTCGGCTCCTCGTACTCCCCGGCGCACCTGCGCGACGCCCTCGACGAGCAGACCCTGCTGGAGCTGCACGGCCTGATCCGCCCGCCGGAGGACCTCGCGCTGTACCGGGCGGAGATGGCCGAGTGGCCGGGCCGTCCGCCGCTGCGCGACTGGCAGGAGGGCCTGCGGGACTGGGTGGACGCCAACCGGGGCTGCCGGCTGGACATCCTCGCGAGGCTCCGCGCCGACGGGCCGCTGCCGGCGCGCGAGCTGCCGGACACGTGCGTGGTCCCCTGGCGCTCCTCCGGCTGGACCAACGACCGCAACGTCCGGAAGATGATCGACTTCCTCGTCCAGCGGGGCGAGGTCGCGGCCGCCGGCCGGCGCGGCGCCGACCGGCTGTGGGACCTCGCCGAACGGGTCTACCCCGACGAGGTGGTGCCCTACGAGGAGGCGCTACGGATCCGTGACGAGCGGCGGCTGCGCGCGCTGGGCATCGCGCGCCCCCGCGCTCCCGAAAGCCCGGGCGAGCCGAACGACGTCCGGGTGGCGGGCGAGCCCGCGGTGGTCGAGGGTGTGAAGGGCCAGTGGCGGGTCGACCCCGAGCTGCTGGACCGGGCGTTCACCGGCCGCGCCGCGTTGCTGTCCCCGCTGGACCGGCTCGTCTACGACCGCCGCCGGATGACCGAGCTGTTCGAGTACGACTACCAGATGGAGATGTACAAGCCGGCCGCGAAACGCCGCTGGGGCTACTGGGCGCTGCCCATCCTGTACGGGGACCGGCTGGTCGGCAAACTCGACGCCACCGCCGACCGGAGGGCCGGTGTGTTCCGGGTGGACGCGATCCACCGGGACGTGCCGTTCACCAGGGCGATGACGAGCGCCGTGCGGCACGAGATCGAGGAGCTGGCGGACTGGCTGCGGCTGACCCTGGCCCTCCCGTCCTGAACGCCGCGCCCGCGGCGACGCGCCACGGGCTCAGGCCCGGTCGGCAACCGTCACCTGGCTGTGGCGGAGCGACCTGGCGCGGGGGACCGGCAGACCCAGCGCCCGCGCCGTGTCGAGCAGGCTCGCCGCCCGGGTGACGTGGAAGCCGTGCCGGGTGAGCAGCGCGGCCATGGCGGCGGGCGTCCAGGTGGAGCGCCACGGCTCGTTCGCCCAGACGCTCGCCCGGCCGGTGGAGGCCGTCAGCAGCCGGGCGACGACCCGGCCCAGCGTGGTGGAGACGGCGGGGCTCTGGAAGTTGACCACCAGGCGACTGCCCGGCGCGGAGCAGGCGGCGAGCTCGGCGACCGTGCCGGCCACCGCCGCCTTCGTCAGGTACGGCACGACGCCCTCCCAGAGCCAGGTCGTGGCGAGGTCGGCCCGGTGCCCGTGAGCCGTCAGCGTCTCGGCCAGCCGGTCACGGCCGAAGTCCACCGGGACGAACCTGGGCGGGTCGCCGGGCAGGTCCACGGCCCGGTCGCGCTTGTCCTGCTGGCTGGCCGGCTGGTCGACCTCGAAGACCGTCACCCCCGCGAGTTCCGGCATCCGCCAGGCGCGGCCGTCCAGCCCCGCGCCGAGGATCACCAGCTGCGGAGACGGGTGGGCGCGGATCGCGTCGTCGATGGCGATCGTCCGGAGCGCCATCAGCTCGGCGGAGGCGCGTACGGTCTCGTAGTCGAGCCGCTGCTGCCACGTCCGGGGTGGGACACCGTCGCGGACCCACTGGACGGCCTCCCGCTCGTCGGGGCGCAGCAGCGGCAGGGCGGTCGGATCCGCGAAGCGGCCGGGTGCGGTGAGCCCGTCCGCGGCAGCGCGCCCCTGGCACACCAGCACCGCCGTGCGGCTCGCCCGCGGCGTTCTCGACATCGGGTCCTTCTCTCGGCGGGGACGTCGGCTCCGCGGCCGACGTTAACGCCGGCCACGGTCCGGCACCGCTGACATTTGTCACGGGGGAGGGGCCGCCCGTCGCCGCGGATCCGTCAGCCGTCGATGCGGGTGATGTTGCGGATCTTGTTGGCGGCGTCCAGGGCCGCCACCTTGTACGCCTCGGCCAGCGTCGGGTAGTTGAACACCGCGTCGACCAGGTAGTCGACGGTGCCCCCGCAGCCCATCACCGCCTGCCCGACGTGGACGATCTCGGTGGCCCCGGTCCCGAACACGTGCACGCCGAGCAGCCGCCCGTCGTCCGGCGAGACGAGCAGCTTCAACATGCCGTACGAGTCGCCCACGATCTGGCCGCGGGCCAGCTCGCGGTAGCGGGCGATGCCCACCTCGAACGGGGTCGAGCTGTCGGTCAGCTCCTCCTCGGTCCGCCCCACGAAGCTGATCTCCGGGATCGTGTAGATGCCGATCGGTTGCAGCTCGGGCATGGCGCGGACCGGCTCGCCGCAGGCGTGCTGCGCGGCCAGCCGGCCCTGCTCCATCGAGGTGGACGCCAGCGCCGGGAAGCCGATCACGTCGCCGACCGCGTAGATGTTGTCGACCGCCGTGCGGTAGGTCGCGTCGACCTGGATGCGGCCCCGGTGGTCCGCCGCCAGGCCGGCCGCCTCCAGCGCCAGGTCGTCGGTCTGGCCCTGGCGGCCGGCCGAGTACATGACCGTGTCGGCGACGATCTTCTTGCCGCTCTTCAGGACGCACAGCGCGGCGGTCTGGTGCTTCTCCACCGCGGCGACCTCCTCGCCGAAGCGGAACGTCACGGACAGGTCCCGCAGGTGGTACTTGAGCGACTCGACGATCTCCTCGTCGCAGAAGTCGAGCATCCGGTCGCGGCGTTCCACCACGGTCACCTTGGTGCCGAGCGCCGCGAACAGGGACGCGTACTCCATGCCGATCACGCCGGCGCCGACCACGACCATGCTGCGGGGTACGGCCTGGAGGTTGATGACCCCGTCGGAGTCCACGATGGTCCGGTCGTCGAAGTCGACGCTGTCCGGGCGGGCCGGCCGGGTGCCGGCGGCGATGACGATCTTGTCGAACGTGACCCGGGACTCCCGGCCGGAGCCGCCGTCGACCCAGACCGCGTGCGCGTCGGCGAACCGGCCGGTGCCGGTGATCATCGCGACCCGGTTGCGGGCCAGCTGGTTGCGGATGACGTCCGTCTGCCGGCTGATCACGTGCTGGGTCCGGGCGGCCAGGTCGCTGACCGTGATCTCCTCCTTGACCCGGTAGCTGCTGCCGTAGAGGTCACGCTGGCTCAGGCCGGTGAGGTAGAGGACGGCCTCGCGCAGCGTCTTCGACGGGACGGTGCCGGTGTTGATGCACACCCCACCGATCATGTCGCGGCGGTCCACGATGCCGACCCGCCGGCCGAGTTTGGCCGCGGCGATCGCGGCCTTCTGACCGCTCGGCCCGGAGCCCAGCACCAGCAGGTCGTAGTCGTACACGATCCTCAGCCTGGCAGCATGTCCCGGCGCGCGCCAGAGGCGCCCGCCGGCTGTCCCGGGTCCGACGGCTCGGCGGGCCGGTCGACCAGCGCGGCCAGCTTCTTCGGGGCCAGCACGCAGTAGCTCTCGGTGAGCAGCTCGCCCACCTCGGCCCAGTCGATGCCGTCGTCGAGCAGCATGCCGACGACGTCGGCGCCCCAGTCGGGCTTGAAGAAGGGGTGCCCGCCGGCGAGCAGCCCGGCGATCTCGTCGCCGGGGGAGCGGAACGTGAGCACGCAGATCGGCTCGTCGCTGGCGGCGGCCCGGGCGTAGGCGGCCTGGTGGTCGGGGTCGACGGTGAGCACGTGGGCGAAGGTCCGCTTGCGGATCCGCCACCGGGTGCCCACCCACGCCGGTTCCTCGTAGGCCTCGGGCAGGCCGAGGCAGACGGGCCGGAGCCGATCGAGGATCTCGGGTGGGACGTCGCCAGGATCGGTCACGCGCGCGACGTTACGCCGCCCCTCCGACAGTCCCGCGCGGCCGGCGTACCCGAGGGGTGGCACCGGCGCGGACGGTGGGTGCCGGACACCGGGGCCGACGATCGGCGGGCTCCCGTCGAACCGGACGTCGGCCCCGGTGTCCGGCGGCACTGCGGGCCGCCCGGGTCGGAACCGCGGCCTCCGCAGGTATGACCATCGCGTGCGTGGCCGACGCTACAAAAGACATCTGCCGATGTCCATAGCTTTCATCGCGCCCGGCAAGGCTTTCCTCCGGCGGTGACGAAAGTCGCCCCCTGGCATCCAACGGAGACCGTCACCGGGCGGGGCGGCTCACGGGCCGGCCAGCTGGTCGCGGCGACGCACGAGGTACGCCGTCTCGGCGGTGTTGCCGGCCAGCCCGATGGCCCGGTCGTACGCCGCCCGTGACTCCGCGCTCCGGCCCAGCCGGCGCAGCAGGTCGGCGCGGGTGGCATGGAAGGCGTGGTAGCCATCGAGCGGCAGAGCGTCCACCTCCGCCAGGCCGACCTCCGGGCCGTCGAGTTCGGCGACCGCGATCGCCCGGTTGAGCCGCACGATCGGCGAGGGGTCGATGCGGACCAGTTGGTTGTAGAGCGCGACGACCTGAGACCAGTCGGTGTCACGGGCGTCGCGGACGTCGGTGTGCACGGCGTTGATCGCGGCGAGGATCTGGTAGCGCCCCGGCGCCTGGCCGGAGGCGACGCGCGCGCGGACCAGGGCGTGGCCCTCGGCGATCAGCTCGCGGTCCCAGGCGCCGCGGTCCTGCTCGGCGAGTGTGACGAGCTCACCGCTCGCCGACACGCGGGCGGCCCGGCGGGCCTCCGTCAGGAGCATGAGGGCCAGGAGTCCGGCGACCTCGCCGTCCGCCGGCATCAGGGCACGGACCAGTCGGGTCAGCCGGATCGCCTCGGCGGTCAGGTCGCCACGGACGGCCTCCTTCCCGGGGTCCGAGGCCAGATAGCCCTCGTTGAAGATCAGGTAGAGGACGGCGAGCACCCCGGTGACCCGGGCCGGGAGGTCCTCGCGCAACGGCACGCCGTAGGGGATCCTGGCCGCCTTGATCTTCGCCTTCGCGCGGGTGATCCGCCGGCCCATGGCGGTCTCCTGGACCAGGAACGCGCGGGCGATCTCGGGCACGGTGAGCCCGCCGACCATCCGCAGGGTCAGCGCGATCCGTACCTCCATGGCGAGAGCGGGGTGGCAGCAGGTGAAGACCAGACGGAGCCGGTCGTCGTCGATGACGCCGAGCGGTTCGGGGGTGTCGAACAGCATCAGCGCCTCCCGGTGCTTGTCCTCGCGCCGGACCTCGCGCCGGATCCGGTCGATGGCCTTGCGGTGGGCGGTGGTGGTGAGCCACGCGCCGGGACTCGGAGGGACCCCGTCGACCGGCCAGCGCGCGACGGCCGTCGCGAACGCCTCGGCGGCCATCTCCTCGGCGATGTCGAGGTCGCCGAAGCGCCCGGCCAGGGTCGCGACGACGCGGGCCCACTCCTCGCGGTGGACCCGCGTGATCACCTCGCCGACGTCGGTCATCAACCCAGGAGCGGCCGGAGCTCGACCCTCCGGTTGCAGTGTCTGGATCCCAGGGCGGCGAGCCGGAGCGCCACGTCGAGGTGGGGAGCCTCGATGATCCAGAAGCCGGCGACGTGCTCCTTGGACTCCACGTAGGGCCCGTCGGTGAACACCGGCTCCCCGGCCCGGCCGTCGACGACGGTGGCCGTGCCGGGCGCCGCGAGGCCGCCGGCGAAGACCCAGTGGCCGTCGGCCTGGAGCTGCTCGTTGAAGACGTCGATCGCGGCCATCTCCTCCGCGCTGGCGAGGTCGGTCGTGTCGTCGAGCACGGAAATCAGGTACTGCGCCATCCGGGTCATCTCCTGTCGTCCCGCGGCCGCCCCCTCGGGGCGCCTCTCACCCCTGCTACGAACGCCGCCGCCCCGATCCGACACCCTCCGCCGAGAATCCTGACGCATTCCGGGTACGCCGGGCGGCGTGCGGTCTCACGCCGGGGGCGACTCTCCCGCGCCGGTCAACGGGGTGCCGTCCAGCGCCGTGTCCGTCAAGGTCATCCGCAGCCGTACGTTGATCTCGCTGCTGCTGTGGGGCCACCGGGTGAGCTGGAACAGGATGAACCCGCTGCGCTGTTGCCCGCGCACCATCTCGCCCAGCGGGCGGCTGTCGATCCCCTCGAAGAGCCAGGTGTACACGCCCTGCAGGTCCGCCTCCTGCCAGCCCTTCAGATCGGCCGTGTGCGCTCCCAGGGCAAGCTTCTCGGCCAGGTACGGCGGATCGGCGACGCTCCGGAAGTCGATGTCGAGACGCTCGAACTCGTGTCCTTCGCCGAACTGCCAGTGCGCCACGACCTGGCTGACTCCCCGCGCCACCGGTCGGGCCTCCAGGATCCACCCGTACTCGTCCAGGAACGGGGCGTGGCGCTTCAGCCACATCCGCTCGTCCGCCTGCGTCACCACCCAGGGGTGGGGAATCTCGGCGAATTCGGGCCACTCGACCTCCGGGCAGTCCCAACCGCCGATCCACGACCTGACCTTCTCCCGGTTGGCGAGGAACCTCTCCCTGAGTGTGTCGACGTCCTGTCGCTGCGATCGGCGAAACATCAACCTGCCTCCTCCGCGACCTCGCTGCTGAAGGGCCCGCTCCTATGTAGAGTCTGGCAGGCTCACGGGCGCCGCTTGCGCGGCGAGGGCGTAGGTCAGTCACCAGCGGCCCGCCGTTCAGCCCCCACCCGACCGTTCCGTGGGGGCGGGGCCGCGGTCCTCGAACTCGTAGGTGGTGGTCAGGCCCTCGGGCAGGTCGGGGACCAGGGCGTTGGTGCCGTCGACCGTCTGGACGTAGCGCCGGCCCTGGAAGAGCGAGTAGGTCCCGTCGGGGACCTTCTCGATCGTGAAGAGCTGCGTCTGCGCGGTGGGGTCGCACCCCCGGCCCCGGACGCTGCCCGGCGCGGCGTCGTGCACGACGGTCATGCAGACCTGGCCGCCGCCGCGCGGCGCGGCCAGCATGATCCGGAACTTGTCCCCCTCCGGGTGCAGGACCCAGTGGGCCCGGTCGTCGATGCCCTGCTCGGTGGTGGCCCGCACCCGGTCGCCGTCCCGGTCGACGGCGAGCGCGGCCCCGCCCATCCCGGGTACCACGATGAGGGTCTGCCGCCGGCCGGCGAGGATCTCCTGTTCCGTCGAGGCGGTCGTCGACGGGACGACCGACGCCGGTGCCCGGTCCACCGGGCCGACACCCGCGTCCGGTGTCTCGACGTGCTCCCGCCCCTGCAGCAGGGCGGTGCCGGCGGCCACCACCAGCACGGTCAGCGCCGCTCCGGTGACGGCGGTGCGGCGCCGCCGACGGTCGCTGCGCCGGCGCAACGTCTGCGCCGGGGGCAGCGTCGTGACGCGCCGGACTCCGTCGGCGATCGCCCTGAGGTCGTCGCGAGGATCAGCCATGGTGGGTCTCCTCGTGGTGCGTCTCGGTCAGTATCTCCGCCATCGCTCTCCGGCCTCGGGCGAGGTATGACTTGACGGTGCCGACGGGCGCCTGCATCTCGGCTGCCACCTCGGCGACGCTGAGGTCGTTCAGGTGGTAGAGCACGACGGCGCGGCGCTGGTTGGCGTTCAACCGCTGCAACGCCTGCAGCAGGGCGACGTGATCCTCGCTGAGCCCGGGCACGGTCTGGTCGACCGCGGCCCGGCGGTGCGCGCGGATCCGGTTGAACGTCTTGCGCCAGCTGCTCACCGCGATCCGGGAGGCGACCCGGCGGACCCAGGCCTCCGGGCTGTCCGCCTCCCGCACGGTCCGCCAGCGCTGCCAGGCCCGCATGAAGGCCTCGGCGACGGCGTCCTCCGCCTCGCCGCGGTTGCCGGTCAGCATGTAGACGTGACCGACGATCCGTCCCGCGCAGGCCGCGTAGAGGGCGTCGAACTCCTCCGCGTCACGCATCTGACCTGCCCCCGAGCCTCGTACGGTGGTCACCGCGGCATGCAACAGGGGAGCGGCGACGGGTCGCACCGCGCGGGCTGAGATTGTGACCACCATCACAGTCGAGGTGATCAACCCGTCGACCCGGCCAGGCGTCATCGTGCCGTCCCGGGAGAGGCCCGTGGCGGAGAGGACGATGTGCGACGACGGCAACGACGCGCCCTGGCAGCCGGAGTACTCGCGACCGCGCTGGCGGTGGCGGGCCTGACGGCCCCTTCCGCGGACGCGCAGGAGAGGCCCGCGCCCACGGCTCCTGGCACGCCCGGCACGCCCGGCGCGTTCACCCTGATCACCGGGGACCGGGTGTCGCTGGACGCGGACGGCCAACCGGAGATCCACCGGGCGCCGGGGCGGGCGGGCATGCGGTTCGTCAGCAGCCGGGAAGGGGGCCACCGGTACGTCATCCCGGTGGACGCCGTGCCGCTGCTGCACGACGGTCGACTCGACCGGCGGCTGTTCGACCTCACCACGCTCGGCGAGTTCGGCTACGACGACCGGACGGCCGAACTGCCGCTGCTGGTCGCGTACCCGGAGAACGCCTCGGCGCAGGCGCGGTCCGCCGCCGTGCGGGGCGCCGCGCGGGTGCGGGCGGACCTGCCCGCCGCCCACGCGCTGGCCGTGCGGGCGGACCGCGACGGCCGGGCCGAGCTGTGGTCGTCGCTCACCCGGGGCACCACGGCCGAGCGCACGCTCGCCGCCGGGGTCACCCGCGTCTGGCTGGACGGCAAGCGCCGGATCTCCCTGGACCGCAGCGTGCCGCAGATCGGCGCCCCGGCGGCCTGGCAGGCCGGCTTCGACGGCACCGGGGTGACCGTCGGCGTGCTGGACACCGGGATCGACGCCGGCCACCCCGACTTCGCCGGGCACCTCGCCGCGGTCCGGGACTTCACCGGCGGCGACAACCCCGACGACGCGGTCGGCCACGGCACCCACGTGGCGTCGACCATCGTGGGCAGCGGCGCGGCCTCGGACGGCAGGTACCGCGGCGTGGCGCCCGGCGCGAAGCTGGTCGTCGGCAAGGTCTGCGCGACCAACGAGTGCCAGGACTCGGACGTCATCGCCGGCATGGAGTGGGCCGCCGCGCAGGCCCGGGTCGTCAACCTGAGCCTGGGCGACACCGACCGGCCGGGCCTCGACCCGCTGGAGACCGCGGTCCAGGACCTGAGTCACCGGTACGGCACCCTCTTCGTGGTCGCCGCCGGCAACGAGGGCAAGCCGAAGTCGGTCATGACGCCGGCCTCGGCGGACGACGCCCTCGCCGTCGCCGCCGTGGACGCCGACGACCAGCGCGCCTACTTCTCCGCGCGGGGACCCCGCGTCGGCGACAACCACATCAAGCCCGAGATCAGCGCGCCGGGCGTGGACATCGTGGCCGCCGCACCGGGCGGCGGCTACGTCGCCATGTCGGGCACGTCGATGGCGACTCCGCACGTGGCGGGCTCGGCCGCGATCCTCGCCGGACAGCACCCCGACTGGTCCGGCCCGCAGCTCAAGGCCGCCCTCATGGACTCGGCCCGGCCGGCCGGCGAGGACAGCCTCTACGAGCAGGGCGCGGGCCGGCTGGACATCGGCCGCGCGGTCGCCCAGCCGATCGCCGCCGAGATCGCCGCCATCGACTTCCCGGTCCAGCGCTGGCCCCACGCCGACGACACCCCGGTCACCCAGGTCGTCGGCTACCGCAACACCGGCACCGCGCCGGTCACCCTGTCGCTGACCGTCGCCCCGGCGCCAGCCGGCATGGTCACCGTCAGCCCGGCCACCCTGGTGGTGCCGGCCGGTGGCCGCGCCCAGGCGACGATCACCGTCGACACCCGGGTGGACGCGCCCGACGGGCTCTACCAGGGCGCGCTCACCGCGACCGGCGCTCAGGACCTGCGGGTACGGACGCCGTTCGCGCTCAACCGGGAGATCGAGAGCTACGACGTCCGGCTCGACCACACCGGGCGCGACGGCCGACCGGCCACGCAGTACACCACCGTGGCGGCGAACCTGGCGACGGGCGAGTTCAGCACCCTGGACGGGCAACCGGGTGGCGGCGTCCTGCGGCTGCCCACGGGCCGGTACGCGCTGTACAGCACCATCCACGACGGCGACGTGTCGACCCTGCTCGGGCAGCCGGTCCTCGACGTGCGCGGCCCGATCACCGAGGCGCTCGACGCCCGCACGGCGCGGCCGGTCTCGCTGAGCCTGCCCCAGCCCGACGCCGCACCGCTCGCGATCAACGTGAGCGCGAACTGGAACGACGGCCTCCGTTACCCGGGTGTGCAGCTCAGCGGGGTGTCGTTCGACGACGTCTTCTTCGGCCGGATCGGCCCCGCCGTGGCGGCCCCCGAGTTCACCGCGACGCTGGGCGTCGGGCTCGCCCGCCCCGGCCCCGACCGGAGCTTCCGGAACAGCCCCTACACCTACGACCTGGCGTACGTCCGGCAGGGCGACATGTTCACCGGCCTCACGAGGAAGCTGTCCCCGAAGAACCTCGCCACCGTCAAGGCGACCTACCGCAGCCAGTCCACCGCCGCGACCGCCGTGCGCTACCACCGCGCGGCGTCGCCCGGCGGCGCGGGGCCGATCGGTTCGAGCACGCCGGTCGACCTGCCGTTCCACGGCACCGAGTACTACAACACCGACGGCGGCATCGTCTGGACGTCCACGTTCGTCGAGGGCGACAACCTCACCACGCAGGAGTCCACCTTCGAGGCGGGCCGGACGTACACCCAGACCTGGAACGCCGCGCCCTTCGGGCCCACCGTGGGCCGCGCGCCGGCCCTGGCGCCGCTGGCGTACGCGGGCCGCGACGGCGACACCATCTCGGTCGCGTCGCCGCCCCTGTTCGGCGACGCGACCGGCCGCCCGGCCAGCCGCGACGACCTGCCGATCCACCTGCGGCTGTCCCGCAACGGGACGGAGATCGCCACCGCCGACAGCCCGTACGCGGACTTCGCGGTGCCCCCCGGCAGGGCCACCTACCGCCTGGAGGCGACCGTCACCCGCGGCGCGCCGGACACCCTGTCGACGTCGGTCTCGGTGGCCTGGACCTTCACCTCGGCGCACACGGTGAAGCCGGAGCGGCTGCCCCTGACGACGGCCCGGCCCATGCCCGCCCTCGACGACACCAACACGGCACGGGCCGGCACGACGATGACCCTGCCCGTGGCGCTGGACCGTCAGGCGGGCTCCATGGCCGCGCCCGGCCGGATCCTCGGCGTCTCGGCCTCGTTCGACGACGGCAGGACGTGGGTCGCGCTGCCGGTGCACCGGGGTGCCGCCCTCATCAGGCACCCGCGGCGGCCCGGCTTCGTCTCGCTGCGCCTGACCGCCGCCGACAGTGCCGGCAACACGGTGACCCAGACGATCGAGCGGGCCTACCGGATCGCCTGAGGCTCACCTCGGGGTCCGGGGCGGCGCGCGCGTGGAGGCGCCGCCCCGGACCGCCGGTCCGCCGCCGTCAGCCGACGAGCGGGCGGCTGACGACGCTGTCGGTGCGGCCGCTCAGCTCCCGGTCCAGGGTCTCCTGCGCGTCGCGCATCGCCTCGGCGTACCGCGGTTCGGCGAGCCGTCGCATTCCCACCTCGGGTGCGACGTCCTCGACCACCGCGCTGATCCACCAGATGTTGCCGAACGGGTCGCGCACCCGGCCGCCCCGCTGGCCGAAGGCGTGGGTGGCCGGTGCGGTGACCACGCGGGCTCCCGCGGCGACCGCGCGCTCGGTCGCGGCGTCGGCGTCGGCGACGAAGACCCGCAGCAGCGACGGCATGGCCGGCCAGTCCGGTTGCTGGTCGAAGGCGAGCAGGATGGTGTCGCCGACGCGGATCTCGGCGTGACCGATCGTCCCGTCCTCCAGCCGTACCCGCACGAGCTCGACCCCGTCGAACACCGCGGTGACGAAGTCCAGCAACTGCCCGGTGTCCGGGGTGACGATCCAGGGCGCGGCGGTGGTGTAGCCGGCGGGTGCGGTGCTGCTCATGGCGAATCTCCTCGTGTCGTGGCGGAACGGCGCCCACGGTAGAACGCGTATAGGTCAGATCCCGTCCTAGTCGAAGGGCACAATGGCGGCCGTGTCCGACGCGCGTGCCCGACTCCTGTCCCTGCTGTCGCTGCTGCAGACCCCTCGGCTGTGGTCGGGGAGCGAACTGGCGCTGCGGCTCGGCGTGTCCGGCCGCACCGTGCGGCGCGACATCGACCGGCTGCGGGAGCTGGGCTATCCGGTGCACGCGGAGCAGGGCGGGACGGGCGGGTACCGGCTGACGGCCGGCGCGGCGATGCCACCGCTGCTGCTGGAGGACGACGAGGCGGTCGCCGTGGCCATCGGGCTGCGCACGGCGGCCGCGCAGCCGGTGACCGGGGTGGACGAGGCGGCGGTGCGGGCGATGGGCAAGCTGCTCCAGGTCCTGCCGGCCCGGCTGCGCCGCAGGGTCGACACCCTGACCTCCTCCACCGTGGCCCACCCGTTCTCCCCGGCCGCGGAGCCCGTCGACCCCGACACGCTGGTCGTCACGGCCGCGACGATCGCCAACCACGAGCGGCTGCGGTTCCGGTACCGCGACGAGGGACGGCACGTCGAGCCGCGCGCCCTGGTGACGGCGGGCCGGCGCTGGTACCTGCTCGCTTTCGACCTCGACCGCGACGACTGGCGGACCTTCCGCCTGGACCGGGTCACGACGGTCGTCGCGACCGGCGCCCGGGCGGCCACGAGGGACGTACCCGGGGGAGACGTCGCCGCCTTCGTCGCCAGCCGGACCATGCGGATGGCCCCGACGTACCCGGCCGACGTGGTGATCCACGCGCCGGCCGCCGAGGTGGTGGACCGCCTGGGCGGGCCGCCGCCGGGCAGCCTGACCGACCAGCCGGACGGCACCTGCCGGTGGCTCGCGCCGCCGGACACCCTCGAATGGCACGCGTACCGGCTGGCGTCGATCGGGCTGCCGTTCGACGTCGGCGGCCCGACGGAGCTGGCGGCCCACCTCAGGTCGACGGCCGCGCTGTTCCAGGCGGCCACGGCTTCGGGTAGTGCGCCGGGCCGCTCGGGCGCCCGGTAGTTTCCTGTCATGAGTGAGGACACCTTCCGCTCGGTGGAGATCGAGCGCACCAGCATGGGGAAGTACGTCGCCCGGAATGTCCGCGGCGGGTCGATGTCGATGGGCACCGGTGAGGACGGGGACTTCACGCCGGTGGAGCTGCTGCTGGCCGCCATCGGCGGCTGCACCGCGATCGACGTCGACCACATCACCAGCCGCCGCGCCGAGCCGACCCGGTTCACCGTCGACGTCACCGGCGACAAGATCCGGGACGAGGCCGGCGGAAACCGGATGCGGAACCTCAAGGTCGAGTTCACGGTGACGTTCCCGGCGGGCGCCGACGGCGACAAGGCGCGCGAGGCCCTGCCTCGATCCCTGCAGCAGTCGCACGACCGGCTCTGCACCGTCTCCCGTACCGTCGAAAGTGGGACGCCGGTCACGACCGTCCAGGCTGCCCCGTCCGTCGAGGACTGAGGTTTCCTCAGGTCACGGGTGCCGAAGGCGCCCGCCCGGAATCCGGCGCCCGCTGGCCGAACGGTGCATTGTTGCTGCCCTGGCAGGGGCGTAGAGATGGTGGGAGAGTCGTCACCAGCATCCAGAGGCGATCATGATGCGCAGAGCCGGCACCCTCCTCGTGGTCCTCGTCGTCGCCCTGGGCCTCGCCACGCCGGCCCTCGCCGTGCCGTATCCCTCCCCGCCGCACGACTTCTCCCACCCCGGCACCACGCACGTGAGCCGGCCGCTGTTCAGTCACACGGGTGGTCAGGCGGACCGCGCCCTCCTCGTGATCTACATCCGCTGGGACGACGTCGACTACCCGAACGACTTCGACGCGACGACGGTCGCCCGGCGCTACTTCGGCACCGGCTTCCCCAGCACCACCTTCCCGAGCGTCGGCGACTACTTCCGGCGGTTGTCGTTCAACGACCTGTTCGTCTTCCCGGCCTCCGAATACCAGGGGACCGCACAGGACGGCGTCGTGCAGGTGCACTATCCCGGGACGAAGGCGCAGTTCTTCGCCACGTCGATCGTGCAGCGCAACAAGACGCTGCTCGAGCTCGCCGACCCCTTCTTCGACTACTCGACCTACGACGTCGACGGGAACGGCCGGCTCGACAACCAGGAGATCATCGTCAACATGCTCGAGGCCGAACCCAGCCTCCCGCTGGGTCAGGGATGCGGGCTGAACAGCGGCGTCGCCCCCGTCACGCTGGACGGCATCAACCTCAACGCCCTGCAGGTGCCGTTGGTCAACACCGCGACCAACCTGATCACGATCATCCACGAGAACGGCCACGCCCTGACCGACATGGCCGACCTCTACGGCTTCGGCGCCGGACGGCTCGACTTCGCGGGGCCCACCTGCAACCTGCCGGACACCACCCTGTTCGCGCCGAACTCCTGGACGAAGATGCACCTGGGCTGGACCACACCGGCCGTGGTGGAGACCGACGGCTTCTACGACATCCGGCGGGCCGACACCACGGGCGACTCCTTCATCCTGTACGACCCCGACCGCGGCACGAACGACTACTTCATGGTGGAGAACCGCGAACTGACGCCGGGCACCTACGACCAGGGCGCGAGTGACGCCGGGCTCGTCATCTGGCGCGTCAACGACAACTCGCTGGGCGTCGCCAACGGCCTGAGGCCGATCGAGCCGATGCTGCCCGACGGCACGACCACCCCCACGAACAACTACGGCGGGTCGAGCCGGGACGCCTGGGATCCCTCCGACCCCAACACTCCGCAGCGGACCATGGCACGGGAGTGGGCCGACGGCACCCCGTCCGGTGTGGCGGTGCGTGCGATCGGGTCCAAGGACGAGACGGTCCGGGCGTACTTCGACGTGCCGGGACCCGGCATTCTCGTCGACACCTACCCGCTGGACCAGGCGGGCCCGGTCCGCGCCGTCGCGGGGAGCAGCCACACCGTCGACGTCCCCGTCATGAACACCGCCGAGTCCGGCTGCGACACGTTCTTCTTCGAGCCCGTGAACCTGCCGCCCGGCTGGACGATGACCAGGGGCGCCCGGATCCTCTGCGCCGGCGAGACCGCCCTCGCCCGGACGACCGTCACGCCGAACGCCGACGCGGCCGTCGGGACGTACGACATCGCGATCCGAGGCTGGAGCCAGACCAACCCCGCCGTCGCGACGACCTCCCCGCTGACGGTCGACGTCGCGCTCAGGAACACCCGGCTCGACCTCGCCGGGCTGCTGCCGCTGGCGCCGGCCGGCTCGACGCCCACCCTCTCCGCCCGGCTCGCCCCCGAGGACGACGCCGGGGCCGGTGTCGCGGGAGCCACCGTGACGTTCACGCTCACCCACGAGGGTGTCGTGGCGTTCACCGCCACCGCCACGACCGACGCGAACGGCGCGGCGACGGTGACCACTCCGCCGGATCTGCCCGCCGGCACGTACCAGCTCACGATCGAGACCCGGCGCTCCGGGCAGTTCGCGCCCACGGCATCGACGGTTCCGTTCGTCATCCGCGCGCCCGCCCACCTGCTCCAGGACGTCGCCGACCAGCTCACCGCCATGCTTCCGACCGCCACGCCGGCCGTACGGTCCGCCCTGCTATCGGCACGTGACGAACTCATCGGCAACCACGGCGGCGCGGCACGCAACGGAGCCCTGGACGCGTTGCTGGCCGGGAACCCGGTCGCCGCCGTCACCAAGCTCAGCCACGCGACGTCGTACCTGCTGACCGCCCAGTCGCGCGGCGCGTCGCCGAGCGCGCAACTGCAGCAGATCGGGCTCACCGGCGAATCGATCGCCAGGACCGAGCTGGCGAGGGCGCAGGCGGCAAGCCCGCAGGCGACCAGGGAACTCGCGACGATCGCCGGCCTGATCGCCACCGGTCGCAGCCGGCTGCAGGCGGCGCACTACGACGAGGCGCTGGCGAGCTTCAAGCAGGCGGTCGCCAAGGCGGCGAGCCTGCTGCGGTGACCGGGGCGCACCGGCTGCCGGCCGGCGCGCCGCACCACCCGGTCAGCGGTGCCGACGGATGCGGTCCCAGGTGCCGGGGGGTTCGAGCCGTACGCCCGACCGCAGTGGGGTCGTGACGGGCCTGCCGCCGCCGGCGGCGGCGCTGACCCGGCCGTGTGCGGCGCCGGCGGGCAGCTCGGCCGGCACGGCCGGGATGTCGGTGGCCAGCTTGACGCGGAGGCCCGGCCAGCCGACCACGGAGAGGTCCTTCGCGGCGGTCAGCGTGGTCTCGGCGCCGAACGGCCCCCGTACCGTGGCGACCGGGTCGCCGGCCCGGACGGCCGGGTGCAGCCCGATGGCGGAGGTGGCGCTGCGGATCAGCGAGCGGGTCACCCGGAAGACCCGCTCCAACTGGACCGGGGTGTCCACGCCGGGCTGCCCGAGGACGGCGCCGACCACGGTGACCTTCCGGCCGCCCACGGTGAGGACGAACGCGAAGGACAGGCACCCACCGGCCTCGTCGGTGGACCCGGTCTTGATCCCCACCACGCCGTTGCGGCCGACGAGCGAGTTGTAGTTCTTGACCTCGCCGGCGACGGGCAGGGTGGCCTTCTTCTGGGCCACGATCTCCGCGAACGCGGGCAGCGCCATCGCCTTGCGGGCAATGATCACCTGGTCGGCGGCGGTGCTGACGGTCTGCGGGCTGAGCCCGGACGGGTCGGTGTAGCGGGTGTCCCGCATGCCGAGCTCGGCGGCCGTGTCGTTCATCTTGTCGACGAACGCGTCGATGCTGCCGGCGTCCCAGGCGGCGAGGATCCGCGCCATGTTGTTCGCCGACGGCAACAGCACCGCCTGGAGGGCCTGACGTTCGGTGAAGACCGCGCCCGCGGCGACCCGGATGAGGGACTCGCCGCGCGCGAGCTCGCTCGGGTAGGCGGCCGCCTGCGCCGCGCTGACCGTCAGCTTCGGCCCGTGCTCGCCCCGGTCGAGGGGATGCTCGGTCAGGATCACGTAGGCCGTCATCACCTTGGCCACGCTTCCGATGGGCATCGGCTCGCTGCCGCCCGAGGTGCCCATGGATCCGACGCCCTCCACGAAGAGGGCGGCCTGCCCGGAACGCGGCCACGGCACCGTCGGTGCCTTGCCGGGGATGACCGTCGACGCGGCCAGCGTCCGGGTGACGGTCGGCGCGGGCAGCGGGTGGCGCAGCGGTTCGACCGCCACCAGCACGGCGGCGATCAGCAGCAGGGTCGTCAGGACGCTGATCAGCACCGGGAGGCGCCGCCGGCGGCGGCGGGGCGGCGGCGGGACCGGTGGGATCACCTGGGTCGTCGCAGAGTCGAGCATGCTGATTTCTCCCCGTGTGGTACTCCGTGGCTCGGCAGCCGGCGGCGTGGTGACCTCGGTATCACCACTGCCGTCACCTGGTCAAGGCGGCTGTCACCGGCGGCGCGGCGTGATCAACCCCGACTCGTACGCCCACACGACCAGCTGGGCGCGGTCGCGGCAGTGCAGCTTCGTCATTGCCCGGTTCACGTGTGTCTTGGCGGTCAGCGGGCTGATCACCATACCCTCGGCGATCTCGTCGTTGCTCAGCCCCCGGGCGACGAGCTCGACGATCTCCTGCTCGCGGGCGGTCAGCACGTCGCGGCCGGCCGCCGGGTCGGCCGGTCGGGGGCCGGCAACGAACTCGCTGATGAGCGTGCGCGTGACCGCCGGGGCGAGCAGCGCGTCGCCGCGCGCCACGACGCCGATGGCCTGGAGCAGGTCGGCGGGGTCGGCGTCCTTGAGGAGGAACCCGCTGGCGCCCGCGCGGAGAGCGGCGAACACGTAGGAGTCGAGCCCGTAGTTGGTGAGGATGAGGACGCGGACCGCGGTGAGGTCGGGATCGGCGGCGAGGCGCCGGGTGGCTTCGATGCCGTCGAGCCCCGGCATCTGCACGTCCATCAGCACGACGTCCGGCCGCAGGCGTCGCGACAGCTGGACCGCAGAGGCGCCGTCGACGGCCTCGCCGACGACCTCCAGGCCCTCCTCGGCGTCGAGCAACGCCCGGAACCCGGCCCGCATCAGGGCCTGGTCGTCAACCAGCAGAACCCGGATCATGCCGGCTCCTCCCTCCCGTCGGAGCGGACCGACCTGGGTCGGACCTCGCGCAAGCGCTCGGTCATGCCGGCCCGCCGAGCGGGAAGGTCGCCCGGACCGCGAACCCGCCGCCGTCGCGGGCGGCGGCCTGCAGGGTGCCGCCCAGCCCGGTGACCCGTTCCCGCATGCCGCGCAGGCCCACGCCCGGCGTCACCGGGCGGACCGGCGACGCCTGACCGTCGTCGGTCACCGAGACGGTCAGCTGTGCCGGGGCGTACTCGACGTGGATCTCGGCGGTGGCGGGGCCGGCGTGGCGGGCCACGTTGGTCAGGGCCTCCTGGACGACGCGATAGCCGGCCTGGTCGACCTCGGCGGGCAGGTCCCCGGGCTGACCGGTCACGGTCAGCCGCACCGGCACGCCGGCCGCGCTGGTCCGCTCGGCGAGCTCGCCCACCCGGGCCAGCCCGACACGGTCCCCGTCGGAGGGCGCGCGCAGGACGTCCAGGGTCGCCCGCAGCTCCCGCATGGCGGCGCCGCTGGCCTCCTGGATCGCCAGCAGCGTGGCCGACGGTTCCTCGCCGTGCTTGCGGGCCAGGTGCACGGCGATCCCGGTCTGCACCTTGATGACGGAGATGTTGTGGGTCAGCGAGTCGTGCAGATCGCGGGCGATGCGCAGGCGCTCCTCCCCGGCGCGGCGCAACGCCATCTCCTCGCGGGTGCGTTCCGCCTCGAACGCCCGCTGCTCGACCTGTTCCAGGTACGCCCGGCGCTGCCGCGCGACGAGCCCGGCGACGTTGGCCGCGACGAACCAGCCCAGCAGCAGGGCCGTCCGCTCGACGATCAGCTGGCCGGGCCGGCCGGCGGGCGCGACCGAGACGTCGCGGGCCAGGAAACCGCCGAGGAACACGAGGCTGGCCAGGGCGGCGGCCGACCGGTGCCCCCGCCAGGCGGCGACGTAGACGACGCCGAGGACGGGGAACGCGGCGGACACCCCGGAATGGACCCGGACGTGGACGGCCAGCATGGCGGCGGTCACCACGCCCAACGCCACCACGGGGTGCCGCCGGCACACCGCCAGGGCCGCCGCCATGGCCAGCACCAGGGCGACGTCGAGCACCCCGACCGGTGCGGCGTCCGGTGCGAGCGCGGCGTTGCCGAGCAGGAGGGCACCGAGGAAGAGGCCGCTGAGGGCGTACGGCAGGTCGCGGCGCATGGTCGAACTGTAGAACGGCAGTCCTCGGGGAGCATCCCGCGTCCGTGGTAGATGGGGCGTACCACGGAGGTGGTATCGGCGGCCGGGCAAGTGCCTGCGACGGCACGACGCTTTCCCGGCCCTCCGCGGCAAGCATCGAACCCATGACATACCGCTTCTTCACCCCCGCGAAAGCGTCGGCTGCCACGGGACTCACCGCGGAGGTCTACCGGCAGCTGCGGGACGAGTTCCTCGGGCCGGTGCCCACCTTCCAGGCGCTGTCGGCCGTACCGGAGGTGATGGCCGCGACCTGGGCGCTCATGCGCGAGGCCCTGCTCGCCGGCGACGCGTCCCGGGTCGAGCGTGAGCTCGTGGCCTCGTCGGTGTCCCGGGCCAACCGCTGCCGGTTCTGCGTCGACGCGCACGTGATGCTGCTGCACGCGCTGGGCGAGCACGCGCTGGCCGAGGTCATCGCCCGGGGCGGGACGCCACCGGAGCCGAGGCACGCCGAACTCGCCCGCTGGGCCGAGGCCAGCCGCAGCCCCGCGGCCGCCGACTGGACCGGCCGGTACCGCCCGGAGATCACCGGCACCCTGCTCGCCTTCCACTTCATCAACCGGGTCGTGTCCGCGCTGCTCGACCCCGATCTGCTGCCCGGCGGCCTGCAGCGCTCCCCGATGGTGCGCTCGGTCGGGGGTCGGCTCTACGCCAGGACGGCCCGCGGCGCGAAGGAACCCGGCCGGAGTCTCCCGTTCGTCGACGCCGGCACGACGGCGCCACCGGCCTGGGCCGGGGACAGCCCGGTCGGCGTCGCGTACGCGGCGCTGCGCGACGCCGCCCTGCGCGGCGGGGATCTGCTGGGCGACGTGGCCCGCCAGACCGTCGCGGCGACCGTGCGCTGGGAGGACGGAAGGTTCCCGGACCGGCCCGCGGACTGGGCCGTAGACCTGGTCCGGGACGTGCCCGGGACGGACCGCGTCGGGACGCGGATCGCGCTGCTGGCGGCGTTCGCGCCCGGCTCGATCAGCCCGGGCGACGTCGCCCTCTGGCGGCTGTCCCATTCGGGCGACGCCGACCTCGTGCGGCTGGTCGCGTACGGCGCGATGACGGCCACCGATCACGTCGCCCGGGCACTGACCTCGGCTCGTCTCTAGGGGGAAACGATCATGCGCAAAGCCTTCGTCGTCACCAGCACCCTGTTGCTCGTCGCGTTCGCCCTGCAGTTCGTCTTCGCCGCCGTGGGCGCGTTCACGAAACCCGCGGGCGAGGGCGCCTACGCGCTGCACAGCGCCACCGGGATGGCGGTCATCCCGGTCCTCACCCTGCTCACCATCCTGTTCGCCGCCCTGGCGAAGGCGCCGGGCCGGCTCGTCGGACTGACGGTCCTGCCGCTCGGCCTCGTCATCCTGCAGGCGCTCCTCGCCACGCTCGCGAACGGCACGACCGACGCCGCGGGCGGGAGCACGCCGTTCGGCCTGACCATCGCCGGGCTGCACGCGGTCAACGGGATCGTCGCGGTGCACGTCGTGGTCGGCGTGCTCCGGGCAGCCCGGAAGCTGGCGAGCCCGGCGCCGGCCGAGGTCGCCCAGGTGACCGTCCGGGAAGGGGAGCCGGCATGACCGTCGGCTCGCTGCTCGCGGCCGACCTCGTGATCGCGGTCCTCGCGGCCGCCGGGTGGCTGGGCGGCGGCGCCGCGTCGGCCGCCCGGCGCCGGCCGCTCGCCCTCGGACTGGCGGCCCTCGCCCTGGTCGCCACGCTCGCCCGCGCCGTCACGATCACCGCGCTCGCCCGTGCCGGCTGGTGGTTCGCGGCGGAGAAGGTCCTCATCGCCGCGCCGCTCGCGCTCGCCGGGTTGGTGGTCGCCGGGCCGCGGCTGCTGCGGGCCCCGGGCGACATCCGCTCCGTCGCGGTCCCGCTCCTCTTCGCCGGGTACGCCGACAGCGGCGCCCTGCTCGTGACGGTCCTGCACGGCTATCCCGCGTCGGCGGGCGCGGGACTGCTCGCGGTCGCCGGGGTCGTCACGGCGACCGCGGTCTCGTGGCGCTTCCTCGGCGCGCCTCCGTCCCGGACGGTCTCGCGGGTGGCCCTCGTGGTGGCGGTCGCGGCGCTGCTGACCGGAACCGCGCTGGCCGCCGCCCCGGGCGCCGCTCCCGCCGTACCCCATGATCACGGACCTGGGAATGCGCGGACCGTGGGCGAACCGACCAGGCGGTTCACCCTGACGGCCGCAACGGCGACGGTGCGCGCCGGTGGCCGCGATGTCGCGGCGTGGGCGTTCGACGGGCAGGTTCCCGGGCCGGAGTTGACCGCCGCCGTCGGCGACGTCCTTCAGGTGACGCTGCGGAACCGGGACATCGCGCGCGGCGTCACGCTGCACTGGCACGGGTACGACGTGCCGAACAGCCAGGACGGGGTGCCCGGCGTGACGCAGGCGGCGGTGCTGCCCGGCCACGAGTTCGTCTACCGGTTCCGCGCCGATCAGGCCGGGACCTACTGGTACCACACGCATGCGGTGTCCGACGTCGGCGTGCGGATGGGGCTCTACGGTGTCCTGGTGGTGCGCCCGGCGCCGGCGACCGGCGTCGACGTCACGGTGCCGGTGCACACCCTCTCCGGCCGTCCGCTGCCCGAGCCGAGAACCGAGCCGGTCGAGGCGGGGACGCCCGTGCGGCTTCGGTTGATCAACACGGACAGCACGACGCACCGGTACGCCCTGGCCGGCACCCCGTTCCGGGTCGCCGCGATCGACGGATCGGACCTGCGGGGCCCGACCTCCCTCGTGGACACCGCCGTCCTCATCCCGGCCGGGGGCCGCTACGACCTGGTGTTCACCGCGCCCGCAACGCCCGTGGCGCTGTTCGTCGACGGACGGGCCGTCTACTCGACCGGACCGGTGTCGGCGGTGACCGCCGGGTGGCCGGTGCTGGATCCGCTCGGCTACGGCGCGCGTGCCCCGGCGCCGTGGTCCCGCTTCGACCGGACGTTCACCCTCGTCCTCGACCGCGGCCTGGACCTGCACGGACTGCTCCCGCGATACGCCCACACCGTCAACGGCGCGGCCGACCCGGACATCCCGCCCCAGGTCGTCCGCCTCGGCGACGCCGTCCGGTTCACGATCGTGAACCGGTCCCAGGCCGTGCACCCGTGGCATCTGCACGGCCACCACGTCCTGGTGCTGTCCCGCAACGGAGCGCCGGCCACCGGAAGCCCGCTGTGGCTGGACTCCTTCGACGTGCGCCCCGGCGACGTCTGGGAGGTGGCGTTCCGGGCCGACAATCCCGGCATGTGGGCCAACCACTGCCACAACCTGGCGCACGCCGACGCCGGCATGACGCTGCACCTGATGTACTCGTGATCGTCCGGGCGGCGGGCGTGCGCCGCGGAGTCGGTGATCTTGGTGACCATCCACTGTGGGATCATGGCGACCCGTGTGCGCGGCTCCCGCGCCGGATTGTCTGGAGGAAGTGTGCGCCGATCAGCGCGACGACTGGCCATCTCGATTCTCGCCGCGACCGTCGCGGCGGTGACGCTCGCTACGCCCGCTCAGGCCGCGAACCCGTTCACGGCGGCGCAGGCGTGCAACAACGACTTCGGTGGCTCGTGGGCCTACGCCAGTGACGGCCACCGGTCGATCACCGCGCCGGACGGCACCCGGGTGGGCGACGTCTACCTGATGTACAACAGCGCGAGCGGCTACAACTGTGTCGCCACCCTCAAGCGGGTGGCCCTCGGCTCGACGACGGGGGCGTCGGCGGGCATCCGGGTGGAGGGCGGTTCCTGGGTCGACGACTCCGGCAACTACAAGTACTACGCCGCGATCCAGCGCTCCGCCCGGGACAAGTGTGTGATGTACCGCGGCGAGGTCCTGTACGCCACCAGTTGGCAGAGCGCCGGTCGGTCCAGCTGGGGCAACTGCGGCTGAGCGACACGTGCCTCAGCTCAGGGTGGTGTGACGCCGCCCTGAGCTGCCGCCGCGCTCCCGGCCCGTGGCCGGGTGGCGCGGTGGGGTTGGGCCGGGGGGGGCCCGCGCGGGGGGGGAACTAGGCGCGGCGCTGGGGAGAAGGGGGGGGGGGGGAATGGGGGGTTGGTGCC
>NZ_JBEXYR010000028.1:0-38460 GCF_040631005.1 Micromonospora sp. NPDC005707 | reverse complement strand
CGCCGCAGGACCACACCACGGTGGCGGAGCTGGCGATCGAGCGGGCGAAGCGCCTCGTCGAGCTGGGCCACGACGTGGTCGTGCTGCTCGACTCGGTGACCCGGCTCGGTCGGTCGTACAACCTGGCGGCGCCGGCCAGCGGCCGGATCATGTCGGGTGGTATCGACTCCACCGCGCTCTACCCGCCGAAGCGCTTCCTGGGCGCGGCGCGGAACATCGAGAACGGTGGCTCGCTGACCATCCTCGCGACGGCGCTGGTGGAGACCGGCTCGATGGCCGACACGGTCATCTTCGAGGAGTTCAAGGGCACCGGCAACGCCGAGCTGAAGCTGGACCGGAAGATCGCCGACAAGCGGGTCTTCCCGGCCATCGACATCAACCCCTCCGGCACCCGCAAGGAGGAGGTCCTGCTCGCGCCGGAGGAGCTGGCGATCATCCACAAGCTCCGCAAGGTGCTGCACTCGCTGGACTCGCAGGCGGCGCTCGACCTCCTGCTGGACCGGCTCAAGCAGTCCCGCACGAACATCGAGTTCCTGATGCAGATCGCGAAGTCCACCCCGGGCGAGTGACCTGAGGAGTTCGGGAGAGGGGCACGGCCTGCGGGCCGTGCCCCTCTTCGCGCGTACGGGCGGGGGAGCGGTGAAGTTTTTCTTCGGTTAAGCCGGAGGGTATTGAAACTTCTGTTCAGTCTCGGGTTGACTGTGGTCCATGCGAATCCGCAGTCGATCCGCCCGTCTCGCCGGCGTCCTGCTGCTGACGCCGCTGCTCACCCTCACCGCTCCGGTCCCGCCCGGCGTGGCGGCCGCGGCCGAGCCGCGTACCCCGGCCGAGGACGCGCCGGCCGCCTCCTCCCGTCCCGACTCCTCGGTCGCCCTCGCCGGCCGGTCCGGCGTGGAGCCGGCCGAGGGCCTGGAGACCGCGAAGACCACCCGTCCGGTCGCCCCCGGCCTCGACCTGACCTCCTTCGACCGCTACGACGCCGACGGCTGGCTGCGGGCCGACGCCCTCACGGCCGACCTCTCCGGGGGCGTCACCGTCGACTACGTCAACTCCGGCGCCGTCACCCGCGACGAGCCGCTGCGCGCGGCGGTGGACCGCTCCCGGGCGGTGGCCGCGGTCAACGGCGACTTCTTCGACATCAACGCCTCCGGCGCCGCCCAGGGCATCGGCATCCGCTCCGGCGAGCTGGTCCAGTCGCCGGTGGCCGGGCACACCAACGCCGCCGCGATCAGCGCCGAGGGGATCGGCCGGGTCGTCCAGGTCGGCTTCGATGGCACGGCGACCCTGCCCGGCGGGCCGGTGCCGCTGAGCCAGTTCAACAACATGGTGCAGCGCGACGGCGTGGGTATCTTCACCCCGCTCTGGGGGTCGTACACCCGGAAGCGTGCTGTCGAGGGCGCCGCGCGGGTGGTCGAGGTGACGGTGACCGGTGGCCGGGTCGCGACCGTGGCCACCACGGCGGGGGAGGGCCCGATCCCGGCCGGGACCACGGTGGTCCTCGGCCGCGAGGCCGGCGCCGACGCCCTCGCGGCGCTGCGCCCCGGCGACCCGGTCGACCTGACCTGGCGGCCGAAGGCCTCCGACGGGAGCAGCCCGCGCGCCGCGGTCGGCGGCGGCAGTGTGCTGGTCCGCGACGGCGTGGTGCAGACCATCGCCGACGCCAGCCTGGCCCCACGCACCTCGGTCGGCTTCTCCGCCGACGGCCGCCGGCTGATCATGCTGACCGTCGACGGCCGGCAGGTGGACAGCCGGGGCGTCACCCAGACCGAGATGGGCCGGATGATGGTCGAGCTGGGCGCGTGGAGCGCGCTCAACCTCGACGGCGGCGGCTCCTCCACCCTGCTGGCCCGGGAGCCGGGCGCGGCGGCGGTCCAGGTGGAGAACAGCCCCTCCGACGGCAGCGAACGGCCGGTGCCGAACGGCCTGGCCATCTACGCCCCGCAGGGCAGCGGCCGGCTCACCGGCTACTGGCTGGAGACCGCCAGCGACCCGACGGCCGCGCCGGGCGTCGCCCCGATCCGGGGCGGCCGCCCCGACCGGGTCTTCCCCGGCCTCACCCGCCGGCTCACCGCGGCGGGCTACGACGAGACGTACGGGCCGGCCGCCGGCGCGCCGCGCTGGCGGGCCAACCCGGCCGCACAGGGCACCGTGGACGACGGCGTGTTCCGGGCCGGCAAGGCCGGCCGCAGCACCGTGACCGCCTGGCGCGGATCGGCGCGCGGCACGCTCGACCTGACCGTGCTCGGCCCGCTGGAGCGGATCGACTCCACGGTGGACCGGCTCGGCCTCAACCAGGAGGGCGACACGGGCCTCTTCGGCGTGGTCGGCTACGACGCGGAGGGCAACACCGCGCCGATCGAACCGGCCGACCTGAAGCTGGAGTACGACCACGACCTGCTCGACGTCACCCCCACCGCCGACGGCAACCTCGCGGTGAAGGCGCTCGGTGACGGCTCCGCCCTGGTCACCGTGCGGGTCGGCGCGAAGACCACAGTGCTCCCGGTCACCGTCGGGCTCACCGACGTGCCGGTGGCCGGCTTCGACGACGCCGCCTCCTGGAAGTTCAGCCAGGCGCGGGCCAGCGGGGCGGTCGCCCCGGCCGAGGGGCACACCGGCACCGGCCTGAAGATGTCGTACGACTTCAGCCAGTCCACCGGCACCCGCGCCGCGTACGCGGACCCGCCGGCCTGGATCGACGTGCCCGGTCAGCCGCAGGCGTTCGGCATGTGGATCAAGGCCAACGGCACCGGCGAGTGGCCGAGCCTGCACCTGCACGACGCGCAGGACACCCAGTTCGTGCTCCGCGGCCCCTACCTGACCTGGACCGGCTGGCGGTACGTCGAGTTCACCGTCCCGCCCGGCGTGCAGTACCCGGTGCGGGTGCGCCGGTTCTACGTGGCCGAGACCGACCCGGCCAAGCAGTACAAGAGCGAGGTCGTCATCGACGACCTCGTGGCCCGGGTGCCCCCGACGGTGCAGGCGCCGGAGGAGCCGAACATCACCGACCGGGTGGTGCTGCGCGACGGCACGGTCGACGGTGCGCCCTGGCGCTTCGCCGTCATGTCCGACGCCCAGTTCGTGGCCGCGAACCCGCACAGCGACCTGGTCGCCCAGGCCCGCCGCACGCTCCGCGAGATCCGCGCGGCGAAGCCGGACTTCCTGGTCATCGACGGGGACTTCGTGGACACCGCCTACCCGGCGGACTTCGCGCTGGCCAAGCGGATCCTGGACGAGGAACTGGGCGGCGAGCTGCCCTACTACTACGTGCCGGGCAACCACGAGATCATGGGCGCCCCGATCGACAACTTCCGCGGCGTGTTCGGTGACACCTCGCGGGTCTTCGACCACGAGGGCACCCGCTTCGTCACCCTGAGCACGGCCACCGGATCGTTGCGCGGCGGCGGGTTCGACCAGGTCGAGCTGCTGAAGGAGACGCTCGACGCGGCGGCCACCGACCCGGCGGTCGGTTCGGTCACCGTGCTCTTCCACCACCCGCCCCGCGATCCCAGCCCGGCCAAGGCCAGCCAGCTCGGCGACCGGAAGGAGGCGGCCCTCGTGGAGCAGTGGCTGGCCGACTTCCAGCACCGCACCGGCAAGGGCGCGCTGATGGTCAACGGGCACGTGGGCACCTTCCACGCCGACCGGGTGGACGGCGTGCCGTACGTGATCAACGGCAACTCGGGCAAGGACCCGTCCACCCCGCCCCAGCTCGGCGGCTTCACCGGCTGGACCGAGTTCGGGGTCGACCCGGTGACCCGGCAGGAGGCGGAGCAGGCCCGCCGGGACCCGCTCGCCGAGGGGCCGCGCTGGATCTCGGCGGAGTTCCACGCCCACGTCGACCGGCTCGCCCTGGCCGCACCGGCCGAGGTCGCGGTCGGCGCCCCGGCCACCGTCACGGCCACGCTCACCCAGCCCGGTGGCCGTACGGTCCCGGTGGCCGCCCCGGTCAGCGCCGACTGGTCCGGCTCGCCGAACCTGCTCATCGGTGGCGCCGGCGGGGTGAAGCCCTGGCACGTGGCCCGGTTCGACCCGGCCACCGGACGGCTGACCGCGCTGCGTCCCGGCGGGCGGGTGCTGCTCGCGGTCACCGTCAACGGCGTCCGCGCCGAGGCGGCGGTGACCCTCACGGCGGCGGAGGCGCCCGCCGCCTGACCGGCCTGGGGCGCGGACGCAGCTTCCGCGCCCCGGGCCGGTGGTCCGCCGGCGGGCTCCTCGACCTGGGGGAGGGGCCCGCCGGCGGGCGCGGGTCAGAAGTCGCCCTCGGCGACCTGGAAGACCGTCAGGCCGAGCGACCGCCACATCCGGACCACCTGCTGCCGGTCGTCGAAGACCCCGATGACCCGGTACCGGTCCCGGATCTCCCGCTCGTAGATCTCCCGCTTGACCACGGCGTCCTTGCGGTGGTCGCCGACCGCTCGCAGGTGCAGTGCCAGGTAGGGCACCCGGACGTGCCGGGCCAGCCAGCTCTCCGTGTCGGCCCGGGCGGTGGCGTCCCGACCGGAGCAGAAGACGACCCCGTGCCCGGCCGCGTGCATGGCCCGGACCGCCGCGATCACCGCCTCGTTCGGCGCGTCCTCGCCGACCCGGGTCATGTCGTACGGGCTGCGCGACACGTTCAACGCCACCGTGCCGTCGATGTCGACAAGCACGATGTCCGGCCGTTCGGCGGCCTCCCGCTCGATTCGGGCCGGGCCGCCGGTGCGGGCGGTCGGCACGGGCAGCGGTAACGGGCGGTTCGCCAGGTAGCGCTCGTGCAGCCGGCGGATCGCGGCCTCGCCGACCCGGTCCACCTCGGGGCGCGCGGCGTCCCGGCGCAGGCACTCCTCCAGCGGGACGTCGGTGAAGTCGTGCACCTCGAACGCCGCGCCGTACCGGGCGGCCAGCTCGGCCCAGTCCCGCAGGGTGCGCGAGCGCAGGTTGGTGTCGTCGACGCAGACGCTCACCCGGCCCGCCAGCAGCGTCTCCACCTGGGCCCGCTGCGCCCGGGTGACCTGCCCCTCGGCCCACTGGGTGAAGAGCCGCTCACCGTGCATCATCCGGCGCAGGTCGTCCCGATTGACCCGGACCACGCCGGGCTGGAGCCGGCGCGCGAAGGTGGTCTTGCCGGAGGCGGGCAGCCCGCGGGTGGCGATCAGGCGGAACATCCCCGTACCTCCCGTTCATCCCGGTGCCGTCTCCACGAATGCCCGCATGGCGGGCGGGAATGCGTGGCGGGAGGTGAGCGTTGCGCATGCCGGACCTGGTGTGCGGCCCGCTCGACGGGTCGGCGGAAGCCCATGGCACACTGGTCAATCGGCCACCGGTTCCGGTTCACGCCCGAGCCCGTCGCGACGACGGGGAGCACGACGGCGACCCGGCGACCACCGACGAAAGGACCGAGGCGACATGAAGCCCAACATCCACCCGGAGTACGTGACCACCGAGGTCCGCTGCTCCTGCGGCAACACTTTCACGACCCGCAGCACCGCCAAGGGCGGTTCGATCAGCGTCGAGACCTGCAGCGCCTGCCACCCGTTCTACACGGGCAAGCAGCGCGTGCTGGACACCGCCGGTCGGGTCGCGAAGTTCCAGCAGAAGTACGCCAAGGTTCAGGCCAAGAAGGCCAAGTAGCTCCGTCGACGACGCCCGTGTCCGGCTCCGTGCCGGGCGCGGGCGTTCGTCCGTTTGTGTGCCCGTTTCCGCCCGTCTCTGTCCGGTCGTCGTCGAAGGAGCATCCGCAGCATGAGCAGTGAGCGCCTGGCCGCCCTCCTCGACGAGTACGCCGAGCTGGAGCAGCGGCTGGCCGACCCCGCCATCCACGCCGACCAGGGCGCCGCCCGGCGGGTCGGCCGGCGCTACGCGGAGCTGGTCCCGCTGCACAAGGCCGCGGGCGAGCTGGAGCAGGCCCGGGCCGACCTGGCCGCCGCCCGCGAGCTGGCCGCCGAGGACGCGGCCTTCGCCGCCGAGGCGGAGGAGATCGCGGCCTCCCTCCCGGCGCTGGAGGAGAGGCTGGCCGAGCTGCTCATCCCGCGCGACCCGCACGACGCCAAGGACGTCATCGTCGAGATCAAGGCCGGCGAGGGCGGCGAGGAGTCGGCGCTGTTCGCCGCCGACCTGCTGCGGATGTACACCCGCTACGCCGAGCGGCGCGGCTGGGTCACCGAGGTGATCGACGCGCAGGACTCCGACCTCGGCGGGGTCAAGGACGTCTCCCTGGCGATCAAGTCCAAGGGGGTGCCGGAGGGTGGCAACGGCGTCTGGTCCCGGCTCAAGTGGGAGGGCGGCGTGCACCGGGTGCAGCGCGTCCCGGTGACCGAGTCGCAGGGCCGGATCCACACCAGCGCGGCCGGCGTGCTGGTGCTGCCCGAGGCCGAGGACGTGGATGTCACCATCGACCCGAACGACCTGCGGATCGACGTGTTCCGCTCGTCCGGGCCGGGCGGCCAGTCGGTCAACACCACCGACTCGGCGGTCCGGATCACCCACGTGCCCACCGGCATCGTGGTGTCCTGCCAGAACGAGAAGTCGCAGCTGCAGAACCGCGAGCAGGCCATGCGCATCCTGCGGGCCCGGCTGCTCGCCGCAGCCCAGGAGCAGGCCGACGCGGCCGCCTCGGACGCCCGCAAGGCGCAGGTGCGCACCGTGGACCGGTCGGAGCGGATCCGCACCTACAACTTCCCGCAGAACCGGATCACCGACCACCGGATCGGCTACACGGCCTACAACCTCGACCTGGCGCTGGCCGGCGAGCTGGACGGGGTGCTCGACGCCCTGGGCGAGGCCGACCGCGCCGCCCGGCTGGCCGGCGAGACCGAGCTGACCCGGCGCTGACCCGCGGCCGGGGGCCCCGCGGTCAGGAGGCGCGCAGGCGGTCCTTGGCACGCAGCATCTCCCGGTCGGCCAGCTCGAACGCGGCGCCCAGCGCCTCCCGGACGCTCACCCCGGTGCCGCCGTCGACCTCGGCGAAGCCGATGCTCACCCCCACGGGGGTGCCCGGGACCAGCGACTCCCAGTCCTCGGTGTGCACGGCGGCCTGGATCCGCCGGGCCACCTCGGCGGCCTCCGCCATGCCGGTCTCCGGCAGCACCACGACGAACTCGTCCCCGCCGTAGCGGGACACGAAGTCGCCCCGCCGCATCACCCGGTTGATCACCCCGGCGATCCGTTGCAGCACCAGGTCACCGGAGTGGTGCCCGTGCCGGGTGTTGACCGCCTTGAAACCGTCGAGGTCGCAGACGCCGATCACCACCCGCTCGCCCCGGGCCACCACCGCGCCGATGTAGCGCTCCAGCCGGCGCCGGTTGGGCAGCCCGGTGAGCGGGTCGGTGAGGGCCTCGCCCTCGTAGCGCGCGGCCTCGCGGCGCATCTCCTCGTGGTCGATCCGGGCGGCGATGCCGTCGATGTAGACGTCCCGCAGCCGGTCGCTGCGCTGCGCGGCCAGCCGGAACGCGTGCCGGTCGGCCCGGTGTGCGGCGGCGTGGTCACCGGCCCGGGCGAGCGCGACGCTGCGTAGCCGGGGCGCCTCGGCGGCGCCCAGCGTCTCGTCGGAGACCTGGATGGTGTCCAGCCGGGTGACGGCCTCGATCGGCCGGCCCTCGGCCACGGCCAGGCAGACCTGGCCGAGCTGGCGCAGGTCGCGGGCGCGGGCGCTGTCCCCGCCGTGCCCGAGCAGCCGGGCCGGGTCGGCGTCCCCGCCGGAGTCCACCCGGTCGCCGAGTGCCGCCCGGCGGGCCGCGGCGTAGCCGTAGGCGGCCAGGCTGCTCGGCCGCAGGCTGCCGGCCCGCCCGGCGCGCAGGAACCGGGCCAGGTCGCCGGCCACGTCGCGGAGCACCCGCAGGCAGCCGTCGCTGTCGCCGTTGTGGTCCAGCGCCACCGCGTTGCGCAGCCGGATGCCGGGCGCGGCGAAGGTCTCCTCCGGGATGCCGGCGGTCAGCCCCACCTGCCGCGCGCGTTCGATCGCGCCGAGCGCGTGGCCGTGGAAGCTCAGGTAGGAGTAGGCCATGGCCAGGTCGTGCCAGCCCCAGGCGGTGTCCCGGTCCGGGTCGTCGTCGGCGCCCAGCGCCCGGGCGGCCCGGACCAGGTGGCTGACGCAGCGGTCCAGTGCGCCCTGGTGGTGCGCGGCGAGCGCGGCGAGGGCGTTGAGGTGCCCGTGCAGGTAGGGCTCGGCCAGGTCCCGGACGGCGGCGGAGGCGTCCTCGATGGCCCGGGTGAACTCCGCTGTCCGACCGAGATTGATCAGCGCGGAGAGGCGCTGCACCAGGGCGTCGGCGCGCGCGCACGGGTCGTCGGTGGTGCGGATGACCCGGTCCAGCAGCGCGCACGCCTCCGCCGAGCGGCTGACCTCCTGCAACGCCCGGGCGCGCCGGAGGGCGTCAACCTGGTCCTCGACCCGGTCGAGCCAGCCCACTCGCGACCTCCTGTCGGTGTGCTCCCGGACGCACCCGCTCGTGAGGTGACCCGCGACGCTTCATGATTATGTCGTGACCTCCCTCCCGCAACACCCGTCCGAAGGGTCAGAACGCGAGCGCCCCTCACTGGTGGTCGCCCGGGCGGCCCGGGCTCTCGCCGCGGCGGGCGTCGAGGCGGCCCGCGCCGAGGCCGAGCAGCTGGCCGCGTACGTGCTGGACGTGCCGCGCGGGCGGCTGGCGCTGGCCGACGGGTTCACCCCGGCGCAGCGCGACCGCCTCGACACGCTTGTCGACCGGCGGAGGGCCCGGGAGCCCCTCCAGCACCTCACCGGCGTCGCCGGCTTCCGCCACCTGGAGCTGGCGGTCGGCCCGGGGGTCTTCGTGCCCCGCCCGGAGACCGAACTGCTCGCCGGCTGGGGGATCGAGCAGGCGGGCCGGTCGGCCGCTCCGCTGGTCGTCGACCTGTGCAGCGGCTCCGGCGCGATCGCCCTGGCGGTCGCCCAGGAGCTGCCGTCGGCGCGGGTGGTGGCCGTGGAGCGGTCCCCGGCCGCGCTGGACTGGCTGCGCCGCAACGCCGCCGAGCGGGCCGCGGCCGGGGACCGGCCGATCGAGGTGGTGGCCGCCGACGTCACCGACCCGGCGCTCCTCGCCGACCTGGTGGGCCGGGTCGACGTGCTGCTCTGCAACCCGCCGTACGTGCCCCGGTCGGTGGTGGTGCCGCCGGAGGTGGCCGGCCACGATCCGGACGAGGCGGTGTTCGGCGGCGCGGACGGGCTGGACGTGATCCGCCCGGTGGTGGTGCGGGCCGCCGCGCTGCTGCGCCCCGGCGGCGTGCTCGGCGTCGAGCACGACGACACCCACGCCACGGCGGTGCCCGCGCTGCTCGCCGCCGACGGACGCTACGAGCGGGTCGAGGAGCACCGCGACCTGGTCGGGCGGCCCCGGTTCGCGACAGCGTCCCGCCGGGCGGACGGCCAGCACGCCGGCGTCGCCCCGGCGTGGCAGACTGGCTCCTCGTGATGCTCTACGACTGTCGGTCGCCGGCAGACCGGGACCGCGGCATCGAGGCGGCCATCGAGGCGGTCAAGAACGGGGAACTCGTCGTCCTGCCGACCGACACGGTCTACGGCGTCGGCGCCGACGCGTTCACCCCGTACGCGGTGAAGGCCCTCGCGGACGCCAAGGGTGGCGCCCGGCAGGCGCCGCCCGTGCTGATCGGTTCCCGGCACACCCTCGACGGCCTGGTCTTCTCGCTGCCCCGCTCGGCCCGCGAGCTGGTCGAGGCGTTCTGGCCGGGCGCGCTGACCATCGTGGTGGAGCACTCGCCGAGCCTGGCCTGGGACCTGGGCGACTCCAGCGGCACGGTGGCGGTGCGGATGCCGCTGCACCCGGTCGCGCTGGAGGTGCTGCGGGAGACCGGCCCGATGGCGGTGGCTTCGGCCAACAAGGTCGGCCAGCCCGCCGCCCTCACCGCCGAGGAGGCCCGCGACCAGCTCGGCTACGGCGTGCGCGCCTACCTGGAGGCCGGCCCGGCGCTCGACCCGGTGCCGAGCACCATCGTCGACCTGACCGGCGAGGTGCCCCGGGTGCTGCGCCAGGGCGCGGTGACGCTGGAGAAGCTGCGCGACGTGGTGCCGGACATCCTCGACGAGCGGGGGGTCTGAGTGCCCCCGTTCACCGTGCTGCACGTCTGCATGGGCAACATCTGCCGGTCCCCGATGGCCGAGCGCCTGCTGGTGCTCGCCGTCCGGGAGCGGTTGGGCCGGCTCGGCGTCGACCCGGCCCGCTCCGACGAGCTGGTGCACAGCCACAGCGCCGGCACCGGCGGCTGGCACGCCGGCGAGGAGATGAACCCGCCGGCGGCCCGGCAGGTGACCTCGCGCGGCGGCGCGGTGGACGGGTTCGCCGCCCGCCGGCTCCGCTCCGACCTCATCGACGCCGCCGACCTGGTCCTCACGGCCACCGCCGACCAGCACGAGTACGTGGTGGCGCTGCGACCGGACGCCGCCGGGCGCACCTTCGTGCTGGGCGAGTTCGGCCGGCTGCTCGGCGCGCTGGACCGGGCCGGGCTGCCGCCGGTGGAGGCCACCCCCGACGCGGTGTACGCCCGCGGCGTGGCGCTGGTGGCGGCGGCGGACGCCGCCCGGCAGGGCAGCGCCGCGCTGCCCACCGACGACCTCGACGACCCGTGGGGTCGCGGCGACCAGTGCTTCAGCCGGGTGGCCGACGAGATCGAGGAGACCGTCCAGCCGCTGGCCGCCGCACTGCTTCCCTGAGGTTCATCCTTTCTCGCGAACTTCCTGCGCGTTTCGCCGAAGATGGCGGCGAAACTGCCGAATCCGGTCATTCTGGACGGGTCCGTACGGCCGGCTCCTGCGGGGAGAGCTGATGAACCGGGCCCAACTCGACAAGTTGTTCACCGTCCTGCTCGCCGGCGTACTCGCCGGACTGGTCCTGGCCGCCGCCGCGCTGCCGGCCGCGCTGGTCTTCGGGCTCGGCTTCAAGAACCTGATGCCCTACGCCGCGCTGCCGGAGTCGCTGAAGACGCCCGAGCCGGCCCAACGTTCCAACCTCTACGCCAGCGACGGCCGCACGCTGATCACCTCGTTCTACACCGAGGACCGGGTGGACGTGCCGGTCGGCGAGGTGGCGCCGGTGATGCGCCAGGCCATCGTGGCCGCCGAGGACGTGCGGTTCTACGAACACCACGGCGTCGACGTGCGTGGCGTGGCGCGGGCCTTCACGGCCAACCGGCGGGAGGGCACCCGGCAGGGCGCCTCCACGCTGACCATGCAGTACGTGCGGAACGCGCTGGCCGGCGACCCCCGGCTCACCGAGGAGCAGCGGGCCAAGGCCACCGAGATCAGCCTCGGCCGCAAGATCCGCGAGATGCGGTACGCGCTGGCCCTGGAACGCCGGATCAGCAAGGACGAGATCCTCGGGCGCTACCTGAACATCGCCTACTTCGGCGCCGGGGCGTACGGCATCGCGGCGGCCAGCAAGCGCTACTTCTCCACCACACCGGACAAGCTCACGCTGGCCCAGTCGGCGCTGCTCGCCGGCCTGGTCCGGTCGCCCGACACCGACGACCCGATCAACGGCGACGCCGACTCGGCGCTGGGCCGCCGGGCGTACGTGCTGGACCGGATGGTGGCGACCGGCCAGGTGGCCGAGGCGGACGCCGCCCGGGCCAGGGCCGAGCAGCTCAACCTCAAGCCCAGCGCCACCCCGAACGACTGCACCGCGGTGCCCGCCGGGCACAACGACTGGGGCTTCTTCTGCGACTGGTTCACCCAGTGGTGGAACGCCCAACCCGCCTTCGGCAAGACGGCGGACGAGCGGCAGCGCACGCTGCGCCGGGGCGGCTGGTCGATCGTCTCCTCGCTCGACGCGGACGTGCAGGCCAAGGCCACCGAGCAGGTGCTGCGGATCTATCCGAACACCAACCAGCGGGCCGCGCCGACCGCGGTGGTGCAGCCGGGCACCGGCCGGGTGCTGGCCATGACGGTGAACCGCAACTACAGCGTGGCCCCGAACCCGACCGCCGGGCAGAACTACCCGAACACGGTCAACCAGCTGGTCGCCGGCGGCGCGGGCATCGAGGGCTACCAGGCCGGCTCGACCTTCAAGCTCTTCGCGGTGCTGGCCGCGTTGGAGTCCGGGCTGCCGCTGAACACCGAGTTCGACGCTCCCAGCGTGTTCGTCACGAAGTACCCGATCGACGGCGGCCCGGCGAGCTGCGGCGGCCACTGGTGCCCGGAGAACGCCAACCCGCCCTGGATGGACGGCGACCGCACCATGTGGGACGCGTTCGGTCGTTCGGTGAACACCTACTTCGCCTGGCTGACCGAGCGGGTCGGTGCGGACCGGGTGGTGGAGATGGCCGAGCGGCTGGGCATCGTGTTCCGCTCGCCGGAGGACGCCAAGCTGGCCCGGGACGGCGCGAAGAACTGGGGGCCGTTCACCCTCGGGGTCTCCTCGACCACCCCGCTCGACCTGGCCAACGCGTACGCCACGGTGGCCGCCGAGGGGACCTGGTGCCGGCCCACCCCGATCACCTCGATCAGCGACCCGACCGGGCGGAAGGTGGCCGCCGGCAACCCGGACTGCCGGCAGGTGCTCGACACCGAGGTGGCCCGGGCGGCGGCGGACGCGGCCCGCTGCCCGGTCGGCGACCAGTCGATGTACCGCCGCTGCTCCGGCGGCACCGCCGAGGAGCTGGCCCCCGGCCTGCACCGCCCGCTGGCCGGCAAGACCGGCAGCTCCGAGCGGAACGCCACGGAGACCGTTGTCGCCTTCACGCCGCAGCTCTCCGTGGCGACCATCGCCGCCAACCCGGACAACCCCCGGGACGCCGTCGGCGGGGGGGTCCAGGTCCGCCAGATCGAGGCCGTGGGCCGCCTCCTCGCGTGGGCCCTGCGGGACCAGCCGGTCCTGGACTTCGTCCCGCCGAGCCAGACGGTGGCCTTCGAGCGCACCAGCCCGCGCACCGGCAACTGACCCCTGGGTCAGCGGGGGCCGGTGCGCTCGGCGCCGCGAGCGATGTTGCGGGCCATGCCGCCGAAGACGATGGCGTGGAACGGGGCGACCGAGGTCCAGTAGAGGTGGCCGGGGAGGCCGTGGGGAAGGAAGACGGCGCGCTGGACGTAGCGGCTGCCGCCGTCGCCGGACGGCTGGACGCGCATCTCCAGCCAGGCGCGGCCGGGCAGCCGCATCTCGGCACGCAGCCGCAGCAGCTCGCCGGGGACGATCTCCTCGACCCGCCAGAAGTCCAGCGCCTCGCCCACCTGGAGGTGGTGCGGGTCCCGCCGGCCCCGGCGCAGCCCCACCCCGCCGACCAGCCG
Organism: Micromonospora sp. NPDC005707; assembly: GCF_040631005.1. Taxonomy (NCBI): domain Bacteria; kingdom Bacillati; phylum Actinomycetota; class Actinomycetes; order Micromonosporales; family Micromonosporaceae; genus Micromonospora; species Micromonospora sp. NPDC005707. The sequence continues at coordinate 25,229 of NZ_JBEXYR010000028.1, read as the reverse complement.
GTCCAGCCAGCCCCGCACCGACCAGGCCAGCGGGAACGAGTACCAGCCGTGCTCGCCGCCGACCCCCTCGACGACCCGCCACAGGGCCGCCGCCGGGGCGCCCACCGCCCGTTCCCGCACGTCGGTGTACGCCGTCCCGCCGGACCACTGGGGATCGGTGGGCAGCGGCTCGGCCGGCGCGTCCGGCCCGCTCGCGGTCGACCACCGGGTCTCGACCTGGCCGTCGCGGACCTTCGCCAGCGCCAGAGCCACCGCCTCGTCGAAACCGGTCAGCCCGCCGGGCGGGTCCGGCACGTACCGGGCGATGTCGTGCTCGGTGGCGACCGCCTCGTGGACCAGGCTCTCCACGAGCGGCCGGGCGATCGCGTTGGGCACCGGCGTCACCCAGCCGACCCAGTGCGAGGAGAGCGACGGGGTCAGCGGCCGCACCGGCAGGATGACCCGCCGGCGCAGCCCGGCGACCCGGGCGTACCGCTGCATCATGTCCTGGAAGGTGAGCACCTCCGGGCCGCCGATGTCGAAGGCCCGGTTCACCTCGGGCGGCAGTTCGGCGCAGCCGACCAGGTAGCGCAGCACGTCGCGGACGGCGATCGGCTGGATCCGGTTGCGCACCCAACGCGGCGTGACCATGCCCGGCAGCCGCTCGGTCAGATAGCGCAGCATCTCGAACGAGGCCGAACCGGAACCGATGATCACGGCGGCCCGCAGCACCACCGCCGGCACCCCGCTGGCCAGCAGGATCCGGCCGACCTCCGCGCGGGACCGCAGGTGCGCCGACGGGACGTTCCGGTCCGCCGCCGGTTCCGGCCCGCCGAGGTAGACGATCCGGCGTACGCCGGCGGCGCGGGCCGCGGCGGCGAAGTTCTCCGCCGCCTCGCGGTCGGCCGCCTCGAAGCCGCGCTGGCCGAGCGAGTGGACCAGGTAGTACGCCACGTCCACGCCCTCGAACGCGGCCGGCAGCGTCTCCGGTTTCCGCAGGTCGCCCTCGGCGATCTCGGCCCGGGACGCCCACGGCACGTCGCGCAGCCGCCCCGCCTTCCGGGCCAGGCAGCGGACGGTGTGCCCGTCGGCCAGCAGCCGGGGCGCGAGGCGTCCACCGATGTACCCCGTGGCGCCGGTGACGAGGCATCTCACAGCTCCCAGTCTGCGGCTCCGTAGACTCCTTCGCTGTGGAGAACGCGAGGGACACCTTCTGGGGGCCGGACTTCCAGCAGCTCAGCGCCGCCGATCCGGAGATCGCCGAGGTGGTGCTGGGGGAGTTGGCCCGCCTGCGCGGCGGTCTGCAACTGATCGCCAGCGAGAACCTCACGTCGCCGGCCGTGCTGGCCGCCCTGGGTTCCACGCTGACGAACAAGTACGCCGAGGGTTACCCGGGCCGGCGCTACTACGGCGGCTGCGCCGAGGTGGACCGGGCCGAGGAGCTCGGCATCGCCCGGGCGAAGGAGCTGTTCGGCGCCGAGCACGCCAACCTCCAGCCGCACTCGGGCGCGAGCGCCAACCTGGCCGCGTACGCCGCCCTGGTGCAGCCGGGCGACACCGTGCTGGCCATGGACCTGCCGCACGGCGGGCACCTCACCCACGGCAGCCGGGTGAACTTCTCCGGCAAGTGGTTCCACCCGGTCGGCTACACCGTCCGGCGGGACACCGAGCTGATCGACTACGACGAGGTCCGCGACCTGGCCCTCGCGCACCGGCCGAAGCTCATCATCTGCGGCGCGACGGCGTACCCCCGGCTGATCGACTTCGCCCGGTTCCGGGAGATCGCCGACGAGGTCGAGGCGTACCTCATGGTGGACGCGGCGCACTTCATCGGGCTGGTCGCCGGCCGGGCGATCCCGTCCCCGGTCCCGCACGCCGACGTGGTCACCTGCACCACCCACAAGGTGCTGCGCGGCCCGCGCGGCGGCATGATCCTCTGCCGGGAGTCGCTGGCCGCCCGGATCGACAAGGCGGTCTTCCCGTTCACCCAGGGCGGCCCGCTGATGCACGCGGTCGCCGCCAAGGCGGTCGCCCTCCGCGAGGCCGCCCAACCCGAGTTCCGGGCGTACGCCTCCCAGGTGGTCAGCAACGCCCAGGCGCTCGCCGACGGGCTGGCCGCCGAGGACATGCGGCCGGTCTCCGGCGGCACCGACACCCACCTGGCCCTGATCGACCTGCGCGAGACCGGGGTGACCGGCGCCGCGGCCGAGGCGCGCTGCGACGCCGCCGGCATCACGCTGAACAAGAACGCCATCCCGTACGACCCGCAGAAGCCGATGGTCGCCTCCGGCATCCGGGTGGGCACGCCGAGCGTCACCACCCAGGGCATGCGTGAGGGGGAGATGCGCCGGATCGCCACGCTCATCGCCCGTGCGGTGCGCACCGACCCGGAGTCGGCCGGGGGCGCGGACGAGCTGGGCCGGATCGCCGGCGACGTGACCGAGCTGGTCGGTGCCTTCCCGGCGTACCCCCGTGGCTGAGCCGGGGACGCGCGCGGCGGAGGCGGCCGCGGACCGCGGTTGGCGGCTGCGCCACCTGCCGGTGCTGGTGCTCGCCTCGGTGCTGATGGCCGCCGTGGCGGCGGTGGCCGGCGGGGTGACCCGGGGCGCCGACGGCGCGCTCGGCGCGGCGGCCGGCGTGGCCGTCACCGCGGTCAGCTACTCGCTCACCACGGTCGTGCTGGCGTGGGCGGACGCCCGGGACCCGCAGCTCGTGCTGCCGTTCGGGCTGGGCGTCTACATCGCCAAGATGACCCTGCTCGGCGGCGTGATGGTGCTGGTCGCGTCGACCGGTTGGCCGGGGCTCGTCCCGTTCGCCCTGGGCATCGCCGCGGGCGTGGTGGTCTGGACCGGGGTGCACATCTGGTGGCTGGCCACGGTGCACTCCCGCAGGGTCCCACGCTGATCACCGCGGGCGGACGCCCGCGGGGTCGGTCGACGGCGCCGTCCCACCTGTCGGACGGCGCGCCGACGTGTCCGCGATCGGTCATTCTCTCAGTGGCGGGAGGGGAGTAGCGTGCCTCCAGACGACTTCGCCCACCCGTGTCCCACACAACCAGGTTGTGCGGGGGGTGAGGCACAGCCTCTTCGGCTCGACTGATATCGTTCGCCCCGTCATGGCCGGTGACCAGAAACCCCCCAGCACTGGCGGCCCGGGCGACGTTCCGTCCGGTGCCGGTCAGGGTTGGACCGCGCTCTCATACCTCATCGGGGGCATGCTCGTCTGGGGTTTCATCGGCTGGCTGGTCGACCGTTGGCTCGACACCGGCGGCATCGCCACCGGGATCGGGATTGTGCTCGGCATGGCCGGGGGGATCATCCTGGTCGTCCGCCGACTCGGCACGCCTACTTAGGAAGGGACGCGGTGTTCGGACAGGCGAACGTCCTGGCAGCGGGCCAGGCGGAATTCCCACCCAGTGTGGAGGACTTCTACCTGCCCAGCATCCTGCCCTGGGGTGCGCACGACAACTACTGGTTCACCAAGATCACGTTGATGGTCTGGCTGGCCGTCGGGGTTCTGATCCTGTTCTTCCTGCTCAGCTACCGCAACCCGAAGCTGGTGCCGACGAAGAAGCAGTGGTTCGCCGAGTCGATCTACGGCTTCGTGCGGAACAACATCGCCGTCGACATGATCGGGCACGCGGGGGTGCGGTTCGCGCCGTACTTCACCACGCTCTTCTGCTTCATCCTGCTGACGAACGCGTTCGCGATCATCCCGTTCTTCCAGATCTCGCCGAACTCGCACATCGCCTTCCCGGCCTTCCTCGCCGTGATCAGCTACGTGATGTTCAACTGGATCGGCATCCGGCACCACGGCTTCGCGAAGTACTTCAAGAACTCTCTGATCCCGCCGGCGCCCTGGTACATCCTGCCGCTGCTGATCCCGATCGAGTTCTTCTCGACGTTCCTGGTCCGGCCGTTCTCGCTGGCCGTCCGTCTCTTCGCGAACATGTTCGCCGGCCACATGCTCCTGCTGGTCTTCACGCTCGGCGGGTTCGCCATGCTCAGCGCCAACGCCTGGCTGGCCCCGGTCTCGGTGCTGTCCTGGGTGATGACGATCGCGCTGACCTTCCTCGAGTTCCTGGTGATCTGTCTGCAGGCGTACGTCTTCACGGTGCTGACCGCCAGCTACGTGCAGGGCGCGCTCGCCGAAGAGCACTGATCCACTCTTTCGCACCAACCGTTGTCGTCCCGCGTGACCGTCACGCGTGATAACCAGGAGGAACCGCAATGAGCATCCTTGCCGAGGTAACGGGCAGCACCGCTGCCATCGGTTACGGCCTGGCCGCCATCGGCCCGGGCATCGGCGTGGGCCTGGTCTTCTCGGCCTACATCCAGTCGACGGCCCGCCAGCCGGAGTCGTCCCGGATGACCCTCCCGTACGTCTGGATCGGCTTCGCCGTCATCGAGGCCCTGGCGCTGCTCGGCATCGCCTTCGGCTTCATCTGGGCCGGCACCGCCTGATCCAGCCCTTCTGACCGGGAGGTTTTCCCATGTACTTCCTCGCCGCGGAGGGTGGTGAAGCGGCCCACAACCCGATCATTCCCGCCTGGGAGGAGATCGTGGTCGGTGGCATCGCCTTCATCGTGCTCTGCTTCGTGCTGATGAAGTTCGTCTTCCCGCGCATGGAGCAGACGTTCCAGGCCCGGGTCGACGCGATCGAGGGCGGCATCAAGCGCGCCGAGGCCGCCCAGGCCGAGGCGAACCAGCTGCTCGAGCAGTACCGGGCCCAGCTCGCGGAGGCGCGTACCGACGCCGCCAAGATCCGCGACGACGCCCGGGCCGACGCCGAGGGCATCCGCCAGGACATCCTCGCCAAGGCGCGCGAGGAGTCCGACCGGATCATCGCGGCCGGCAAGGAGCAGCTCGCCGCCGAGCGGGCCACCATCGTGCGCGAGCTGCGCACCGAGGTCGGCACCATCGCGGTGGACCTGGCCAGCAAGATCGTCGGTGAGTCGCTCGCCGACGAGGCGCGTCGCAAGGGCACCGTGGACCGGTTCCTGAGCGGTCTCGAGAGCACGGGGGCCCGCTGATGCAGGCCGCCAGCCGGGAGTCGTACAAGGTCGCGGCGGACCGCCTCGACGCGTACGCCCGCGGCGCGGAGCCGTCGGCGGTGGCCTCCACCGCCGACGACATCCTCTCCGTCGCCGCCCTGCTGCGGCGCGAGCCGCGGCTGCGCCGGGCGCTCTCCGACCCGGCCCGGGCCGGGGCGGACCGGAGCGGCCTGCTCGGCGACATGCTGCGCGGCCGGATCGGCGCGGACGCGCTCGACCTGCTCGCCTCGCTGGTCGCCGGCCGCTGGTCGGCTCCGTCGGAACTGCTCGACGGCGTCGAGCGGCTGGGCGTCGAGGCGCTCCTGGCGAGCGCCGACAAGGCCGGCGAGCTGGGCGAGGTCGAGGACGAGCTGTTCCGCTTCGGGCAGGTCGTCTCCGGCTCCCCGGAGCTGTCCACCGCCCTCTCCGACCCGATGGTCCCGGCCGAGCAGCGGGCCACCCTGGCCGACCAGCTGCTCGCCGGCAAGACCCGACCGGTCACCGGCTACCTCGTCGGTGCCGCGCTCGCCGGCTTCGGGGGACGCTCCTTCAGCGGCGCGCTCACCCGGCTGGTCGAGCTGGCCGCGGACCGGCGCGACCGCCAGGTCGCGTACGTGACCGTGGCGGCCCCGCTGAGTGACGAGGAGGAGCGACGCCTGGGTGCCCGCCTCTCCCAGATGTACGGTCGGGAGGTCTCCGTCAAGCAGACGGTGAATCCGGACGTGCTCGGTGGGGTGAGTGTGCAGGTCGGCTCCGACCTGTACGACGGCACCGTCCTGCGCCGCCTCAACGAGACCCGCAACGCGCTCGCGAAGCGCTGATCAGCGACTGAGCAGCCCTGATTCGACGCCATCGGACCGGTCGGTACTAGGTATCCCGGGCCCCTGATACTTAAGGAAGCAGAGGATGGCCGAGCTGACCATCTCGACGGACGAGATCCGCGGCGCCCTGGAGCGCTACGTCTCGTCCTACTCGACCGACGTCTCCCGCGAGGAGGTCGGCACCGTCTCCGACACCGGCGACGGCATCGCCCACGTCGAGGGCCTGCCTTCGACCAAGACCAACGAGCTCCTGGAGTTCGAGGACGGCACGCTCGGCGTGGCGCTGAACCTCGACGTCCGCGAGATCGGTGTCGTCGTTCTCGGTGACTCCGCCAAGCTGGAGGAGGGGCAGCGCGTCAAGCGCACCGACCGGGTGCTCTCCGTGCCGGTCGGCGACGCCTTCCTCGGCCGCGTGGTCGACGCTCTCGGCCGGCCGATCGACGGCCTCGGCGACATCGCCGACGAGGGCTACCGCGAGCTGGAGCTGCAGGCTCCGAACGTGATGGCCCGGCAGTCCGTGTTCGAGCCGCTGCAGACCGGCATCAAGGCGATCGACGCCATGACGCCGATCGGCCGTGGCCAGCGGCAGCTGATCATCGGTGACCGGAAGACCGGCAAGACCACGGTCGCCCTGGACGCCATCCTCAACCAGCGGGACAACTGGCGCTCCGGCGACCCGACGAAGCAGGTCCGCTGCATCTACGTCGCCGTCGGCCAGAAGGCCTCCACGATCGCCTCGATCAAGGGCCAGCTGGAAGCGGCGGGCGCGATGGAATACACCACCATCGTGGCCTCCCCGGCGTCGGACCCGGCCGGCTTCAAGTACATCGCCCCCTACACCGGCTCGTCCATCGGGCAGCACTGGATGTACGGCGGCAAGCACGTCCTGATCGTCTTCGACGACCTGAGCAAGCAGGCCGAGGCGTACCGCGCCGTGTCGCTGCTGCTGCGCCGCCCGCCGGGCCGTGAGGCCTACCCGGGTGACGTCTTCTACCTGCACTCGCGGCTGCTGGAGCGTTGCGCCAAGCTCTCCGACGAGCTGGGCGGCGGCTCGATGACCGGTCTGCCGATCATCGAGACCAAGGCGAACGACATCTCGGCGTTCATCCCCACCAACGTCATCTCCATCACCGACGGCCAGATCTTCCTGGAGACCGACCTGTTCAACCAGGGCGTCCGGCCGGCCATCAACGTCGGCACCTCGGTCTCCCGGGTCGGTGGCGCCGCGCAGGTGAAGCCGATGCGGAAGGTGGCCGGTTCGCTCCGGCTCAACCTGGCCCAGTACCGCGAGCTGGAGGCGTTCGCCGCCTTCGCCTCCGACCTGGACAAGGCCTCCCGGGCCCAGCTGGACCGCGGTGTCCGCCTCGTCGAGCTGCTGAAGCAGCCGAACTACTCGCCGTACCCGGTGCAGGAAGAGGTCGTCTCGGTCTGGGCCGGCGTCGAGGGCAAGCTGGACGACATCCCGGTGGGTGAGGTCCGGCGCTTCGAGTCGGAGTTCCTCCAGTACCTGCGGCACAAGCACGAGGGTGTGCTGGCCGGGATCGCCGACAACAAGTGGGACGACGACATCATCGGCTCGCTCGACTCGGCCATCACCGAGTTCAAGAAGGTCTTCCTGGGCAAGGAGGACGAGGTCCGGCTCAACGAGCCGGCGGCGCAGCCGATGGAGGGCGAGGAGAACCGCGAGTCGGTGACCCGCTTCCGCGACGGCACGACCGACCGCCCGGCAGAGAGCTGAGCCATGGCCGCCCAGGTACGCGTTCTTCGTCAACGGATCCGCTCGGCGAAGTCGATGAAGAAGATCACCAAGGCGATGGAGCTCGTCGCGACGAGCCGCATCGCCAAGGCCCAGGCCCGGGTGGAGGCTTCGCTGCCGTACGCCAAGGCCATCACCGGCGTGCTCACGGCGCTGGCCTCGAACGCGCGGATCGACCACCCGCTGCTCACCCCGCGTGAGCGGGTGCGGCGGGCGGGGGTCCTGCTGGTCACGAGTGACCGGGGCCTGGCCGGCGGTTACAGCTCCAACGCGATCAGGACCGCCGAGTCGCTGATCGCCCGGCTGCGGGCCGATGGCAAGGAGCCGGTGCTCTACGTCATCGGGCGCAAGGGCGTCACGTTCTACCGGTTCCGCAACCGGGAGATCGCGGCGAGCTGGACGGGCTTCTCCGAGCAGCCGTCGTTCACCGACGCCCGCGAGGTGGGCGAGACGCTGATCAAGGCGTTCACGGCCGGAGCGGACGACGTCGACGGCGGCGCCGGGGCGGACGGGGTGCTCGGCATCGACGAGTTGCACATCGTCTACACCGAGTTCCACTCCCTGATGACCCAGACGCCGGTCGCGAAGATCATCGGCCCGATGCAGGTCGAGGACCGGCCGCGGTCCGAGGGCCTGCTGCCGGCCTACGAGTTCGAGCCGGAGGCGGAGGCGCTGCTCGACGCGCTGCTGCCGAAGTACATCAACACGCGGATCTACGCGGCGTTGATCGAGTCGGCGGCGAGCGAGTCGGCGGCCCGGCGGCGGGCGATGAAGAGCGCCACCGACAACGCCGAAGAGATGATCGAGAAGTACACGCGTGAGATGAACACGGCCCGCCAGGCCGGGATCACCCAGGAGATCAGCGAGATCGTCGGCGGCGCGAACGCGCTTGCCGCGTCGGGAAGTGAAGTGTGATGACTGCCCCAGTAGAGACCAAGACGGCCACGGGTCGCGTGGTCCGGGTCATCGGCCCGGTCGTCGACGCCGAGTTCCCGCGCGACGCCATGCCGGCCCTGTTCAACGCCCTGAACGTCGACGTGAGCCTGTCCGGCGGTGAGAAGACGCTGACCCTGGAGGTCGCCCAGCACCTGGGTGACAACATGGTCCGCGCCATCTCGATGCAGCCGACGGACGGCCTGGTCCGCGGCGCGGAGGTGCGCGACTCCGGCTCGCCGATCACCGTGCCGGTGGGCGACGCCGTCAAGGGTCACGTGTTCAACGCGATCGGCGAGTGCCTCAACCTCACCGAGGGTGAGACGATCCAGGCCGACGACCGGTGGGGCATCCACCGCAAGGCCCCGGCCTTCGCCGACCTGGAGCCGAAGACCGAGATGCTGGAGACCGGCATCAAGGTCATCGACCTGCTCGCCCCGTACGTCAAGGGTGGCAAGATCGGCCTGTTCGGTGGCGCGGGCGTGGGCAAGACGGTGCTCATCCAGGAGATGATCACCCGAGTGGCCCGCAACTTCGGTGGTACCTCGGTCTTCGCCGGCGTGGGTGAGCGCACCCGTGAGGGCAACGACCTCATCGCCGAGATGACCGAGTCCGGCGTCATCGACAAGACCGCGCTGGTCTACGGCCAGATGGACGAGCCGCCGGGCACCCGGCTGCGGGTCGCCCTCTCCGCGCTGACCATGGCGGAGTACTTCCGCGACGTGAAGAAGCAGGAGGTGCTGCTCTTCATCGACAACATCTTCCGCTTCACCCAGGCCGGTTCCGAGGTCTCCACGCTGCTCGGCCGTATGCCGAGCGCCGTGGGTTACCAGCCGACCCTGGCCGACGAGATGGGCGAGCTCCAGGAGCGGATCACCTCCGTCCGGGGCCAGGCCATCACCTCGATGCAGGCGATCTACGTGCCCGCCGACGACTACACCGACCCGGCGCCGGCCACCACGTTCGCCCACCTGGACGCGACCACCAACCTGGAGCGGTCGATCTCCGACAAGGGCATCTACCCGGCCGTGGACCCGCTGGCGTCCTCGTCCCGGATCCTCGCCCCGGAGTTCGTCGGCGCCGAGCACTTCCAGGTCGCCACCGAGGTGAAGCGGATCCTGCAGCGCTACAAGGACCTGCAGGACATCATCGCCATCCTCGGTATCGAGGAGCTCTCCGAGGAGGACAAGGTCACGGTGGGCCGGGCCCGCCGGATCGAGCGCTTCCTGTCGCAGAACACCTACGCCGCCGAGCAGTTCACCGGCGTGCCGGGCTCGACGGTCCCGATCAAGGAGACCATCGAGGCGTTCCGGAAGATCAGCGAGGGCGAGTACGACCACTTCCCCGAGCAGGCGTTCTTCATGTGCGGCGGTCTTGAGGACCTCGAGAAGAAGGCCAAGGAGCTGATGGAGGGCTGAGAGCCCGCTCACACTCCACAGAGGCCGCCCCGACTCGCGTCGGGGCGGCCTCTGCCTGTTCAGGGCCCCTCGTTACCAGATGCCCGGTTCGCGGACAGGCGGTTCGCCGTACCGCGCGGTACCGTTCGTGACACGGCGTTCACATCCTGGGCGTCGATCTCTGCAACGAAACGGATCCGCTCGCCCGTCTACCAGTCGTGGGCGTGACGATGGGAGATGCTCGTGGGTGAGGCCGGCACGGACCGCGGCAAGCGGTCCCGGTGGCGCGGCGTGCCGCGATGGGCGCGGGTCTGCACCATCCTCGGCGTCGTCATGATGGTGCTCAGCGGCTCCGTGCTGGTGGGCTACCACGCGCTGGTCGCCCGCTACGAGGGCGCGGTCGGCAAGGGCGACCTCTTCGGCGACCAGGCGGCCGGCGCCAAGGAGAAGAAGAGCGACATCAAGGGCCCGCTGAACATCCTGCTGGTGGGTGTCGACCCCCGCAACCCGAAGGCCCGCCCGCTCGCCGACTCGATCATGGTCCTGCACGTGCCGGCCGGCCTGGACCGGGGCTACCTCTTCTCGCTCCCGCGCGACCTGCGGGTGGAGATCCCCGAATTCACCAAGGCCGACTACGCCGGCGGCACCGACCGGATCAACGCCGCCATGTCGCACGGCAGCGTGGTGGCCGGGCAGAACCCGAGCGCGGCGCAGGGCTTCGAACTGCTCGCCAACACCGTGCAGCAGGTCACCGGGATCGAGCGCTTCGACGCCGGGGCGATCATCAACTTCACCGGCTTCAAGAAGATCGTCGACGCCATGGGCGGCGTCGACATGTACATCGAGCGGGACGTCACGTCCGAGCACCTGCAGCCGGACGGCACACCGCGCCGGCTCAAGCCGGGCGGTGGAAGTTACCTGGGTCCGCAGGCCGAATACAAGAAGGGCAACGCCCACCTCAAGGGTTGGCAGGCGCTGGACTACGTCCGGCAGCGCTACCCGCGCAACGGTGTGCCGGACGCCGACTACGGCCGGCAGCGGCACCAGCAGCAGTTCGTCAAGGCCATGGTGAGCCAGGCGTTCAGCGCCGACGTGGTGACCAACCCGGTGAAGCTGGACCGGGTGCTCCGCGCGGCCGGCCAGTCACTGGTTTTCAACGGCCGGGGCAGCAGCGTGGTCGACTTCGCCCTCGCCCTCAAGGGCATCCGGGCCGACTCGATCGAGACGGTCAAGCTGCCCGGCGGCCCGGTCGAAACCAGCCGGGGATACCAGGGTGAACGCCTGCTGCCGCCCGCCGAGGACTTCTTCGCGGCCCTTCGCAACGAGCAGGTCGACGCGTTCCTGCTGGAGCACCCCGACTTCAAGCAGAAGAGCAAGTAGCGTGAGCGCCAACGGGCCCCGGCGGGTGCCGGGGCCGGTTGGCGTGACCGTGGCGCAGCTCTCGCCACCCGCGTTGGGTGGGCTCCGGGGGCGCGACTAGACTTTCGGCAATCCGCCGCCGCAGCAAGGAGACAGCGTGGCACAGCAGCTTCACGTCGAGCTCGTAGCCGTCGAGGAGAAGGTCTGGTCCGGCGAGGCCGAGATGGTCGTCGCCCGCACGACCGAAGGTGAGCTGGGTGTGCTGCCGGGGCACGCACCCCTGCTCGGCCAGCTCGCGGAGCCCAGCCAGGTACGCATCAAGCAGGCCGGCGGCGAGCAGCTCGCGTACGACGTGGCCGGCGGCTTCCTGTCGGTGTCCGGTGAGGGCGTGACCGTCCTCGCCGAGAGCGCCACCCCGGCCACTCCGGCCCGCTGAGCAGACCCGCCGATGGAGATCGTGGAAGGGATCGGAATCGGCGTCGCGGTCATCTTCGTGGCGCTTCTGATCCTCTTCATCCGGCGGGCCCTGTTCACCCGCAGCGGGGGCATCATCCGGCTCAGCGTCCGGGTCTCCACGATTCTCGACGGCCGAGGCTGGTCACCCGGCTTCGGCCGTTTCGTCGGCGACGAACTCCGCTGGTACCGCATGTTCAGCTTCGCGCTGCGTCCCAAGCGGGTGCTCTCCCGTAAGACCCTCGCGGTGGAGCGGCGCCGGCTGCCGGAGGGCCAGGAGCGGCTCTCCATGCCGGCCGACTGGGTGATCGTGCGCTGCACCAGCAACCACGCCCCGGTCGAGATCGCCATGGCACGATCCACGGTCACCGGATTCCTCTCCTGGCTCGAGGCCGCCCCACCCGGGGCGGCCTCGCCACGTCTGGCCTCTCAGGACTGGCCCGCCGCCTGACCCGCCCGCCCCCACTCCTGCTCGGGCCGAGCCCGGCGGCGTTCGTCGTGCGTGGCCGTCGGCAGGTTCGATGAGGGGTAGGTGGCCCACGACCCCTCTGCTCCGCAGCCCTCCACGACCGCCTTTGCTCTGCAGCCCTCCACGCAGCGCTGGCGCTGCGGGGGTGTTGCGTCCGTGGCTGCAGAGCGGCGGTGTTGCTTTCGTGGCCGCAGCGCAGAGAGAGGCGGGCCGGTGGGACGGTGGCTGGGTTGCGTTCCCTGGCCCGCGCCCGCTCGCCGTTCAGTCGTTCTCAGCGTCAGCTCGACAGGCGGCGGCGAGGAGACGGTCGACGGGCCGATCCGTTCACGTCATCACGTTGGTAGGCGCCACGTCGTGGCCTCGGACTGGGGTGGATGTCCGGTTCGCGCGTGGCCGCGGCCGCTGAGTGGAACCTCATGTAGGTCTCCGGTGCCGGGATACCTCCATACCGTTCCACCGACCGTCCCACCCTGGGCGGGGTGTCCGTTTCGCGCGGTGGCCATTTCGCCACCGGCGGCATCCCGGCGGCGGAATGGCCGGCGGGTGGGGGTCGTTGTATCCGGGTGAACGACCGAGGACCACGCCCCGCCCGACGGGGTGACCGGCCCGCGCGAACGACCGAGGACCGCGCCCCGCCCGACGAGGTGACCGGCCCGCGTGACAGCCCGCCCCCGCGTGACAGCCCGCCGAGGCGGGGCTGCCCGGCCGGGAATGACGGTGGTCGGCCGGTCGTTGTACATGGTCCCGGCGCGACGAAGAGGCTTCGCCCCGCGCGCTGGATGATCCCCTAAGACTTTCCTTGAGCGCCTGACGGTGCTTGCGCACGCCAGTTAGAGCCGATCCCCGTCGGCCCGGGTGTGCGCCAACCCCCGAATGGAGCTACCCCCATGAACACGATGCTGCGTAAGAGTGTGCTGGGTATTGCTGGTCTGGCCTTCACCGGTGGGATCTTCGCCGGTCCGGTCGCCGCTCACGCCGACGCCCGTCCGGTCGAGGGCAAGCCGGCCGCCGTGGCGGTGCAGGGTGACAAGCTGATCCCGCACGGTGTGCAGGGCGCCCAGTCGAAGATCGACCTCAACGACGAGCAGCTGGCCAACGCCAAGGCGATCATCGCCGCCACGAAGAAGGCCGGCCTGCCGGAGCGGGCCGCGGTCATCTCGATCGCCACGAGCCTGCAGGAGTCGAAGCTGGAGAACCTCGGGCACCTCGGCGACAAGAACGATCACGACTCGCTGGGTCTGTTCCAGCAGCGCCCGTCGAGTGGTTGGGGTACGCCGGAGCAGATCACCGACCCCGAGTACTCGACCCTGGCGTTCGAGAAGGGTCTGAAGCAGGTCGACGGCTGGCAGGACATGCCGCTGACCGAGGCCGCGCAGACCGTGCAGGTGTCGGCCTACCCGGACGCGTACGCGCAGTGGGAGCAGCAGGCCGCCGACATCGTCGCCCACAACTGGAACAGCTGAGCCGATCCGCTGGCCGGCACCCCGAACAACGGGGTGCCGGCCAGCGGCATCTCCAGATCTTGGCGAGTTGCCGTCAGCAGCGAACGGAAACTCGCCAAGATCCGGAGGACGGCCGGCCACGAAGCAGGCGGATCGCGCTCCGGACCGCCCGGGACCCGGTCAGTCGGGGTCGGCGACCAGTTCGACCTCGTACCCCTGGGTGTCGGACAGGTAGGCGGCGTAGGTCTGCGGGCCGCCGGCGTGCGGGTGGCGGTCCGGGAAGAGCAGCTCCCACCCGTGCCCCGGCGCGGCGGCGACCAGCCGGTCCACGGCGGCCGGCGGGCCGGCGTGGAAGGCCAGGTGGTTGAGGCCCGGCGCGCGCCGGTCGTGCGTGCGTCCGGTGAGCGCCGGGGACTCCTCCAGGACCAGGTAGGTCGGGCCGAGCCGCCAGGACCGGCCGGCCGGCCAGTCCTGGTACGGCGTCCAGCCCAGCTCGCCGAGGAGCCAGCCCCAACTACGCCTGGCAGCGGCGAGATCGGGTACCCACACCTCCACGTGGTGCAGCGCGCCGACGGTCAGCGCTTGCCGCCCGGCACCCATAGCACATCCCCGTCCGGATTTGCCGTTCTTGACAGGATAAAGAGCAGATCGGAGAGCCGGTTGAGATACTTTGCCGGGAGCGTGCTGGTCCGGTCCGGGTCGTGTGCGATAAGCGCCCACGCCGCACGCTCGGCGCGCCGGGCGGTCGTCCGTGCCACGTGCAGCAGTGCCGCGCCAGCGGTGCCGCCGGGGAGGATGAAGGAGTCGAGCTTGCTCAGGCGCGCGTTGTACTCGTCGCACCAGCCCTCGAGGCGCTCCACGTACTCCTCGGTGACCCGCAGCGGCGGGTACTTCGGGTCCGGCTCCACGGGGGTCGCCAGGTCCGCGCCGACGTCGAACATGTCGTTCTGGATCGACTCCAGCACCGCTCGCAGTTCGTCGGTGAGCTGCCCCAGGGCGAGCGCGACGCCGATCGCGGCGTTGCACTCGTCCACGTCCGCGTACGCGGCGATCCGCGGATCGGTCTTCGGCACCTGCTCGTTGTTGCTCAGCCTGGTCATGCCGGCGTCGCCGGCCTTGGTGTAGATGCGCGTGAGGTGGACGGCCATGACGCACAGCCTACGGATCCCGGACCTGACCATCCCGGCGCGGCCGGCCCGCACCGCCTGGCCCGCCGGAGTGGGGCCGGGCGACGCCGGCGACCCGGCGGTCAACGACGTCGACGTCATCCGGGTGTTCGGTGAGGCCCGGCTGGCCGGCACGGTGCACGTGGTCGGGGCGAAGAACTCCGCGTTGAAGCTGATGGCGGCGGCGCTGCTCGCCCCGGGGCGCAGCGTGATCACCAACGTCCCGCGGATCACCGACATCGCCATCATGGGCGAGGTGTTGCGCCGGCTCGGCTGCGCCGTACGCTTCGCCGCCGACGACCCGGTCGATCCGATGGTGGCCCGCGGTGGCGTGGAACGGTCCCGGTCGGTGGTGATCGACGTGCCGGAGCAACCGGGTGCGGAGGCCGACTACGACCTGGTCCGCCGGCTGCGCGCCTCGATCTGCGTGCTCGGGCCGCTGCTGGCCCGCCGGGGATACGTGCGGGTGGCCCACCCCGGCGGGGACGCCATCGGGTCGCGCGGCCTGGACATGCACATCGCGGGGCTGTCCCGGATGGGTGCGGAGATCTCCGGCGAGCACGGCTTCGTCATCGCCGAGGCCCCGGACGGGCTGCACGGAGCGGACATCCTGCTGGACTTCCCGAGCGTCGGCGCCACCGAGAACCTGGTGATGGCGGCGGTGCTGGCCCGGGGCACCACGACGATCGACAACGCGGCGCGGGAGCCGGAGATCGTCGACATCTGCACGATGTTGAACCGGATGGGCGCCCGGATCGAGGGGGCCGGCACGTCGACCCTGCACATCGTCGGGGTGCCCGAGCTGCGCCCGGTGCGGCACGCCACGGTGGGGGACCGGATCGTCGCCGGAACGTGGGCGTTCGCGGCCGCGATGACCCGCGGCGACGTGACCGTGACCGGTGTCGACCCGGCCTACCTGGAGGTCGCGCTGGACAAGCTGGTCTCGGCCGGCGGTCTGGTGGAGACCCGGGGCGGTGCCTTCCGGGTACGCATGGACGACCGGCCGAAGGCCGTCGACGTGGTCACCCTGCCCTTTCCGGGCTTCGCCACCGACCTGCTGCCGATGGCGATCGGGCTGGCCGCGGTCAGCGACGGCGGCTCGCTGATCACGGAGAACATCTTCGACGGCCGGTTCATGTTCGCCAACGAGATGATGCGGCTCGGCGCGGACATCAGGACCGACGGCCACCACGCCCTGGTGTGCGGTCACGAGCGCCTCTCCGGCGCCCCGGTACGGGCCACCGACATCCGTGCCGGCGCCGGCCTGATCATCGCCGGGCTGTGCGCCGACGGGATCACCGAGGTCTCGCACGTGCACCACGTCGACCGTGGCTACCCGGACTTCGTGGCCGACCTGCGGGCGCTCGGCGTCGAGGTGGAGCGCGGCACCGCCCCCGAGGAGCCCGACCTCGCCATCTGAGGGGCCTACCCTTAACAGCCGTTCAGCCTCGTTGACTAGGGTGCTCGCAGACACTCATTCGCAGCGAGGGAGAAGCAGATGGCGGGTCGACTCGCGGTCGTCGGTGCCGGGTTGATGGGCTCGGGCATCGCCCAGGTGGCGGCGCAGGCGGGCTGGCAGGTGACGCTGCGCGACCTGGACGAGGCGGCCACCAGGCGGGGCGTCGACGGCATCCGGAAGTCGCTGGAGAAGTTCGCCGAGAAGGGCAAGATCGAGGCGTCCGAGGTCGAGGCGACCCTGGCCCGGATCACCCCGACCACCGAGCTGGAGGCGGCGGCCGACGCGGACATCGTCGTCGAGGCGGTCTTCGAGAAGATCGAGATCAAGCACGAGGTGTTCCGCGCGCTGGACAAGATCTGCAAGTCCGACGCGGTGCTGGCCACCAACACCTCGGCCATCCCCGTCACCCAGATCGCCACCGCCACCGAGCGCCCGGAGTCGGTCGTCGGCACCCACTTCTTCTCGCCGGTGCCCATGATGAAGCTCTGCGAGCTGGTCCGCGGCTACAAGACCAGCGACGCGGCCCTGGCCACGGCCAAGGCCTTCGCCGAGGAGATCGGCAAGACCGTCGTGGTGGTCAACCGGGACATCGCCGGCTTCGTCACCACCCGGCTGATCTGCGCCCTCGCCATGGAGGCGGTCAAGCTTGTCGAGTCCGGCGTGATCTCCGCCGAGGACCTGGACACGGCCTGCAAGCTGGGGTTCGGCCACGCCATGGGCCCGCTGGCCACGGTCGACCTGACCGGCGTGGACGTGCTGCTCAACGCCAGCAAGAACATCTACACCGACACCGCCGACGAGAAGTTCTTCCCGCCGGAGCTGCTCCAGCGCATGGCCACCGCGGGTGACCTGGGCCGCAAGACCGGCCAGGGCTTCTACAGCTACTGACCCGTGCGACCTGACGCCCCGGCCTCCCGGTCGGGGGCGTCACGTCTTCCGGGGTGGGGTGAGGGCTGCGCCGAGCAGGGCGAACGCGTCCGGGATGACGGTGCCCCAGTAGGCGAAGTTGTGCCGGCCGTCGGCCCAGGCGGCGCGTACCGGGGGTTCGGGCAGCGCCCGGGCCAGCGCGCGGACGTCCTTGAGGAAGTTGTCCTGCCGGCCGCACCAGAGGCCGACGGGCGTGCCGCGCAGCCGGTCCACGCCGGTGAAGACCGCGTCGCCCGGGCGGACCGCGGGGGAGAAGGCGGCCACCGCGCGCAGCCAGTCCGGGTACGCCTCGGCGAGCAGCAGCGCCCCGAACCCGCCCATGGACCAGCCCCAGGCGGCGAGCCGGCTGCTGTCGAAGCCGCGCCGGGCGCACCAGGTGGGCAGCTCCTCGCGGACCATCCGCTGCGGGTCGTCCTCGCCGGAGCGGCGCCAGGAGAGCCGGCCGCCGGTGGCCCCGGCCAGCGCGAAGGGCGGGGCGCCGCGGCGTACCGCGTCGGTGAGGAACCGCGCCAGCCCGAACCGGCCGTAGTCCCGCGGTGTGGCCGAGGCGCCGTGCAGCACCAGGCAGACGGGGAGGCCGCGACCGTCGCCGTACCCCTCGGGCACGGCCGTCCAGAAGTCCACCTCGCGGCCGCGGGCCCCCGAGGCGATCCGGATCAGCCGCTCGTCCCCGGCGGGCGCGTCCGGCACGGCGGGCCCCGGCCCGGGCCGCGGCTCGGTGAGTTGCCGGGCGGTGAGCCCGCCGACCACCGCGGCTCCGGCCACGCCGGCGGCGGCCCCCAGCAGCGTGCGCCGGGTCAGGATGTGCGCCATGCCGGCGAGTGTGCCATCTGCGGATGGCCACCGGGGCGGTCGTCGTTCACCGGGCCGTCGTGGCCGACCTCGACCTGGTCGCCTCGCCGGAGTCGCCACCGCCCACGCGGAGCGGCGGAGCGGGTCGGGGTGCGGTCCGGCGCAGGCCGGGGGTGAGCACGAGGGTGGCGGCCAACGCCGCGGCGGCCACCAGCGCGAGGGCACGGGACGGCGCGACGAGGTCCGCGGCCGCCCCGGCGAGCGCGGCGCACACCGCCTGCGCGGCCAGCATGCCGTTGCCGTGCAGGCCGAGCACCTGGCCACGGGCCTCGGGCGGTGAGTGGGCGATCAGCCGCTCCTGCAACGGCAGTGTGGCGGCGTAGCCGACCGACGCGATCAGCGCGACGGCCATGGCGACCGGCAGCGGAGGCGACAGCAGGATGGCCAGGTACGGAACGGCGAGCAGCAGCCGCAGCGGGTGGACCCACCGCTCGCGGCGGGCCGGCGTCAGGAACCGTCCCACCACCACGTCCCCGATCAGCATGCCGAGGGCGGCGGCGGCGAGCAGGAAGCCGGCGCGGTCGCCCGCGTACGGGACGAACAGTGCTTCGCAACCGACGATCAGGCCGCCGGGCACCCAGAGGTTGAGGAGAAGCGACCGGCGACCGGGGTCGGCCCAGAGGGTCCGGTTGACGAGGTGGGTGCGCGCGACCGTCACCCGCCCGGCGGCCCGCGCGGGACGCTCGGTGAGCCCGAACCAGCCCACCGCCGCGGAGACCGCCCGCAGGGCCAGGGCGAGCAGGAACACCTGGTACGGGCTCAGCCAGACGAGCAGGACGCCGGCCAGCCCGAACCCGGCGATCTGCATGACTCCGACGCTGGTGTTCATCGTGGCCCGGGCCAGCACGTAGGCGTTGACCGGCACGATGTCGGTGAGCAGCGCCCACCGGGCGCCACCGGCGACCGAGCCGACGTACGCGTTGACGAAGATGATCGTGAAGCGGGCCCACAGCGGCAGCCCGGGCACGGCCTGCAGCGCCGCTCCGGCGGTGGCCAGCAGGGCGGCGAGGGTCAACGCCCGACGGGGCGGCACGCTGTCGGCGGCGGACAGCAACGTCAGGCTGCCGAGGACCCCCGCCAGCGGTGCGCCGAACATGCTCAGCGCGGTGAGCAGGGCCGAGCCGGTCGCCGCGTAGGTCAACGCGCCCAGGGCCAGGGCCGACGTCGTGTGCGCCGCGATCCCGGCGCAGTTCGCCAGGAACAGGTTGCGGAACTCCCGGACCGCGAACAGTTCTGCGTAGGTTCTCACCCCGGCATGGTCCGTAGGCCCGCGGCGGATCCCATAGAGTTACGTCTGGAGGCGAAACGTGGGCGTCTGGCAGGTGCCACCCGATCTGGTCGCGCGGAGCCGGTTCACGGTCTCGCCGATGGCCGACACGGTCGGGGCGCTGAAGGCGCTTCTCTTCCCGCATGTCCCGTGGGAGCAGGCCTGGCGACGACCGCACGTCGACGCCTTCCGGCAGATGCTGGCCGCCCGGCCGGTGGCCCGGGCGTTGGTGTCGGCGTCGTTCAACCTCCGGTGGATCGCGGACTTCCTCACCATCGCGCCCGCCTCGGCGGACCCGACGTTCGCGGCGGAGCTGGCGGCCGTCGGGTCGTTGTCCGACGAGCGGATCCGGGCTGACCTGCGTGCCACCCGCCCGGGGCCGCTCGCCGCCGAGCTGCTGGCGGACGGGCTCACCGGGCAGGTGGTGGACCTCCTCGACTGGGTCTGGACGCACACCGTCGCACCGGAGTGGCCGGAGCGGGAACGCCGGCTGCGGGCGGACATCGTGGCCCGCACCGCCGCCCTGAGCACCCACGGCTGGGCCGGGGCGCTGGCCGACATCAACCGCAACGTGCGGTGGCTGGGTGACGGTCGCCTCCAGGTCAACGACTACGCGGAGCCGCCGATGTCGCTGCACGAGGCCGAGCAACTGGTGTTCCTGCCGGCCCACTGCCGCCGCGGCTGGGTGGTGTGGGACATGCCGACCCGGTTCGGGATGGTCTATCCGGCGCGCGGGATCCTCGTCGACCCCACCTCACCGGCACCCGACGGTCTCGCCCGGCTGGTCGGCGCGAACCGGGCCGACATCCTGGCCCGACTGGACGCGCCACTGAGCACCTCGCAGCTCGTGGTGGTGACCGGGCTGTCCCTCGGCACGGTGAGCGATCACCTGCGGGTGCTACTCGAGGCGGGCGCGGTCAGCAAACGGCGGTCCGGGCGCGAGGTGCTCTACTGGCGTACGCCGCTCGGC
The DNA here is from genome assembly GCF_040631005.1 of Micromonospora sp. NPDC005707. Lineage (NCBI taxonomy): Bacteria > Bacillati > Actinomycetota > Actinomycetes > Micromonosporales > Micromonosporaceae > Micromonospora > Micromonospora sp. NPDC005707. The sequence goes on along the minus strand of NZ_JBEXYR010000028.1, from coordinate 4,947 downwards.
GCCGCGCTCGTCGCCGGCGGGTGATCAGCCGTCGCGCTTGGTGGTCCAGCGGAAGGTGGTCAGGCAGAGCACCAGGCCGATCACGCACCAGAGCCCGAGGACCAGGGCGACGCGGCCCAGCTCGAACGAGCCCCCCGGTTCCTGCGCCCCGAAGCTGTCCGGCAGGAAGACCGACCGCAGCCCCTGGCACATCCACTTGAGGGGGAACAGCGCGGCGACCTGCTGCATCCAGCTCGGCAGGCTGGTGAAGACGAAGAACACCCCCGAGATGAACTGGAGGACCAGGGCCACCGGGGTGACCACGGCCGAGCCGCTGCGCGCGGTGCGCGCCAGCGAGGAGATGGCGATGCCGCAGAGGGTGCAGGCGGTGACGCCGAGGACGGCGACCCACCCGAAGGTGACCCACCGGCCGACGGTGTCCGGCAGCGTCAGGTCGAACAGCGCGACCGACACGGCGAGCAGCAGCGCGGTCTCCGCGATGCCGATGGCCACCACCATGAGCACCTTGCCGGCGAACCAGACCCACTTCGGCATCGGCGTGCCCCGGTAGCGCTTCAGCACCCCGCGGTCCCGCTCGATCGGGATCCAGATGCCGAGGTTCTGGAAGCTCACCGTCATCAGGCCGGTCGCGATCATGCCGGTGATGAAGTACTGCGTGTAGCTGACGCCCGGCGCGATCTCGTCGTTGAAGATCGCCGCGAAGATCAGGATCATGATGATCGGGAAGCCCATCGTGAAGACGACGGACTCCCGGGAGCGCAGGAACTGGGTGATCTCCAACCGGCCCTGCCGCAGGGCGAGCGCGCCCCCGCCCGGCCGGCGGCCTTCGGCGGCGGCGACCGGGGCCGCCGGCTTCGTCGTGGTCGTCATCAGTGTCCGATCATCCGCAGGTAGACGTCTTCGAGGGTCGGCCGGGTCACGGTGAGGCCGGGGACCTCGCCGCCGAAACGCGCGGCCAGTTCCGTCACCAGCGCCGTCGGCGTCGCGGTCTCCGCCGTCTCCGGCGTCCCGTCCGGGGTACGCCAGGAGACCGTCGCCAGCGCCTCCTGGCGGTTGCCCAGCCGGTTCGGCGGGGCCACCTCGACCACCCGGCCGGCGGCGATCACGCCGACCCGGTCGGCGAGGGCCTCGGCCTCGTCCAGGTAGTGGGTGGTGAGCACGATCGTCGTGCCGGCGGCGGAGAGGTCGCGGATCAGCTCCCAGAACTCGCGCCGGGCCTTCGGGTCGAAGCCGGTGGTGGGCTCGTCGAGGAAGAGCAGCTCGGGGCGGCCCACGATGCCCAGGGCCACGTCGAGCCGGCGCTTCTGCCCGCCGGAGAGGGTGTGGGTGCGCGCCCTGGCCTTGGCGCCCAGCCCGACCCGCTCGATCACCTTCTCCGGGTCGTCGGCGGCCGGGTAGAAGCCGGCGAAGTGCCGGACCACCTCGCCGACGGTCAGCTCGTCGAACTCGCCGGTGCCCTGGAGCACGATGCCGACGCGGGACCGCCAGTCGGCGTCGGGGTGGGCCGGGTCGGCGCCGAGCACCCGCACCTCGCCGGCGTCGCGCCGCCGGTAGCCCTCCAGGATCTCCACCGTGGTGGTCTTGCCCGCGCCGTTCGGGCCGAGCAGGGCGAACACCTCGCCGCGGTGGACGTCGAGGTCCACCTCCGCCACCGCGAGGTTGTCGCCGTACGCCTTGCGCAGCCCCCGTACGGAGATCGCGAGCTCGTCATCCATGACGTCCAGTGTGCGACTCCGGCGGGCCGGGCGGCGGCCCGGGGTGTGGTGGTGTCGCCCATGTCGCGCCGCTCGTGCCCGTCGGTCCGCTCCATGGACCTGTGTGGTTTTCCACAGCCCGTTTTACTGAACGGTAACTTAAACTCCGGCCATGGACGAGAAGGCTCCTTCGGGGCGGTTGCCGGAGCGCGACCGGCCCTGGGTGATGCGCACCTACGCCGGGCACTCCTCCGCCGCGGCCACCAACGCGCTCTTCTGCCGCAACCTGGCGAAGGGGCAGACCGGGCTCTCGGTCGCCTTCGACCTGCCCACCCAGACGGGCTACGACCCGGACCACGAGCTGGCCGCCGGCGAGGTGGGCCGGGTGGGCGTGCCGGTGGCGCACCTCGGCGACATGCGGGCCCTCTTCGAGGGCATCCCGCTGGCCGAGATGAACACCTCGATGACCATCAACGCCCCGGCCATGTGGCTGCTCGGCCTCTACGGCACGGTCGCCACCGAGCAGGGCGCCGAGCTGGCCCGCTGCGCCGGCACCACGCAGAACGACATCATCAAGGAGTACCTGTCCCGGGGGACGCACATCTTCCCGCCGGCGGCGTCGCTGCGGCTCACCGCCGACGTCATCGCGTACACCCTGCGCGAGATGCCGAAGTGGAACCCGGTGAACATCTGCTCGTACCACCTCCAGGAGGCCGGTGCGACGCCCGTCCAGGAGGTCGGCTTCGCCCTGGCCACCGCCGTCGCCGTGCTCGACGCGGTGCGCGATTCCGGCCAGGTGCCCGCCGAGCGGATGGGCGACGTCGTCCAGCGGATCTCCTTCTTCGTCAACGCCGGCGTGCGCTTCGTCGAGGAGATCGCCAAGATGCGCGCGTTCGGCGCGCTCTGGGACGAGATCACCCGCGACCGGTACGGCGTGGAGAACCCGAAGCAGCGCCGCTTCCGGTACGGCGTCCAGGTCAACTCGCTGGGCCTCACCGAGGCGCAGCCGGAGAACAACATCCAGCGCATCGTGCTGGAGATGCTCGGCGTCACGCTGTCCCGCGACGCCCGCGCCCGCGCCGTGCAGCTGCCCGCCTGGAACGAGGCGCTCGGCCTGCCCCGCCCCTGGGACCAGCAGTGGTCGCTGCGCATGCAGCAGGTGCTGGCGTACGAGTCGGACCTGCTGGAATATCCCGACCTGTTCGAGGGCTCGCACGTGATGACCGCGCTGGTCGACGACATCGTCACCGGGGCCCGGGTCGAACTGGAGAAGGTGCTGGAGATGGGCGGCGTGGTGGCCGCCGTCGAGACCGGCTACCTGAAGAGCGCCCTGGTCGCCTCGCTGGCCGACCGGCGCCGGCGGATGGAGGCCGGCACCGACGTGGTGGTCGGCGTCAACCGGTTCACCGAGACCGAGCCGTCGCCGCTGACCGCGGCCGGCGCCGAGGCGATCGAGCAGGTCGACCCCGCCGTCGAGGCGGCCGCCACCACCGCCGTACGCGAGTGGCGGGCCGGCCGGGACGCGGCGGCGGTGGACGCGGCACTCGACCGGCTGCGCGCGGACGCCGCGACCACCACGAACCTGATGGCGGCCACGCTGGAGTGCGTGCGGGCCGGCGTGACCACCGGCGAGTGGGCCGGCGCGCTGCGCCAGGTCTTCGGCGAGTACCGGGCGCCGACCGGACTGTCCGGTGCGGCCGGTGCCGGCGGGGACGCCGGCCTGGTCACGGTCCGGGAGCGGGTCGCCGCCACCGCCCGCGAACTGGGGAGCGGCCGGCTGCGGCTGCTCGTCGGCAAGCCCGGCCTGGACGGGCACTCCAACGGCGCCGAACAGATCGCGGTACGCGCCCGCGACGCCGGCTTCGAGGTCGTCTACCAGGGCATCCGGCTGACCGCCGGGCAGATCGTGGCGGCCGCCGTTGAGGAGGACGTCGACCTGGTCGGCCTCTCGGTGCTCTCCGGATCGCACCTGGCCGCCGTGCCGGCCGTGCTGGACGGGCTGCGCGCCGCCGGACGGGCCGACCTGCCCGTGGTGGTCGGCGGCATCATCCCGGCGGGCGACGCGGACGCGCTCCGGGCCGCCGGGGTGGCCCGCGTCTTCACCCCGAAGGACTTCGCGCTGACCGGCATCATCGACGACCTGGTCACGGTGATCCGCGAGTCCAACGGCCTGTCCTGAGGCCCGTCGGTCCCACCGTTCCGGGGGTCGGTCGGGTCCGGTCCGGGGCCGGCCGGGTTCGCGGGTTCGGTCAGCCCTCCGCCGGCCGGCCCGACCCGGTCAGCGGCTCGCGTAGGTCCGGCAGTCGGCCATGTCCATCTCGGGGCCGACGGTGATCGCCGGGGCGTGACACTCCAGGTCGGAGTTGTGCCGGCAGTCCGCGCGCTGGCAGGCGCCGACCTGGGCAATCAGCTGCTCGCCGCCGCCACGCACCGGCAGCTCGATGAACGTGTGGCAGTGCGCGTGGTCGCTGCTGCCGATCGTGATGGCGAACGCGTGGCAGTCGTTGGTGTGGTTGTAGGCGCAGGACCTGACGGCGCATTCCTCGACCCGGGGCATCTCCATCGACGCGGTCATCTCTCCGGCCCTCCTCTGGACGTCTGCCCCGAACGTAGGGGTTCGTCCGGGTCTGCACCCCGGGATCCGGCTCCGGGTCATGCAGTCGGGTGCCCCGCACACGATGACACCGGCCCGACCAGGGGGACCCGTCTGAGGTCTGGGGGGTATGTCCGGTTCACGCTGGCCGCGACCGGTGAGTGGAACCTCATGTAGGTCTCCGGCGCCGGGATACCTCCATACCGTTCCACCGACCGTCCGCGTCTGGGCGGGGTGTCCGTTTCGTGAAGTGACTGGCGGCATCCCGGCGGCGGAATGGCCGGCGGGTGGGGGTCGTTGTATCCGGGTGAACGACCGAGGACCACGCCCCGCCCGACGGGGTGACCTGCCCGCGTGACAGCCCGCCGAGGCGGGACTGCCCGGCCGGGAATGACGGTGGCCCGGCGGTCGTTGTACATGGTCCCGGCGCGACGAAGAGGCCTTCGCCCCGCGCGCTGGATGATCCCCTAAGACTTTCTTGAGCGCCTGACGGTGCTTGCGCACGCCAGTTAGAGCCGACCCCCGTCGGCCCGGTGGTGCGCCAACCCCCGAATGGAGCCATCCTCATGAACACGATGCTGCGTAAGAGTGTGCTGGGTATTGCTGGTCTGGCCTTCACCGGTGGGATCTTCGCCGGTCCGGTCGCCGCCCACGCCGACG
>NZ_JBEXYR010000027.1:0-50245 GCF_040631005.1 Micromonospora sp. NPDC005707 | reverse complement strand
CACGCCCGGGTCGGTGCCGCCGTGCCCCGGGTCGATGACCACGGTCCGTCCGACCAGGGTCGGCCCGGCCTGCCGGATGGCGTCGGTTCATGGCTTGACATAAGCAGGTGTGAGGGGTTTTCTCATTCGCGGATGTCGATTGATCCGGAAGGAGCATCCGTGTCCCCCACCACCGTTCCCCGCATCGCCGGCCGCGCCGCCCTGGCGCTCTGCCTCGCCGCCGGCGCCCTCGCCCTCGCCCCGCCACCGGCCGCCCGGGCCGCCGGCGAGACCGTCAACCTCTGGCTCACCACCACCTCCGACTCCGGCGGGCGGACCGTCACGCGGGGGCTGCAACAGCAGAACCCCCTGACGTTCGCGGCCACCAGCCCCGCCGCCACGCACACGATCACCGTCGACGAGAACACCCGCTACCAGCCGTTCGACGGCGCCGGGGCGTCCATCACCGACACCACGGCGCACCTGCTGCGCGGCGGGCCGGTCAGCGCGGCCACCCGGGACGACGTGATGCGCAAGCTGTTCAGCCCCACCGACGGCATCGGCCTGTCCTTCGTGCGCAACCCGATCGGTGCCTCCGACCTGTCCCGGCCCGGCAACGTCTCCCTCGACGACACCTGCTGCGACCTGAACGACTTCGGCGCCAACGGGTACGACACGAACGTCGAACTGCTCACCGCCCAGGCCCGGCAGCTCAACCCGGCGTTGCGGGTGATGGTGGTGCCGTGGAGCGCGCCCGGCTGGATGAAGGACAACGGCCGGATGGACCAGATGGGCTGGCTCAGGTGGGAGTACTACGCCACCTACGCCCAGTACTTCGTGAAGACCATCCAGGCGTACGCGGCCCGGGGCGTGAAGGTCGACTACCTCTCGGTGCAGAACGAGCCGAACTGCTGCCAGTCCGGCAACCCCACCGCCATGGACTACCCGGGAATGAGCTGGAACTCCTCCGGCCTGGTGGAGCTGACCAAGACCTTCGTCTACCCGGCGTTCCGCGCCGCCGGCATCACCACGAAGGTGCTGGTGCACGACTGGAACTACGGCGACTACGGCACCATCGGCGCCGGGCTGCTCGCCGACAACGCGGTACGCACCGATCCGCTCTTCGGTGGCATCGCCTGGCACGGCTACTGGGGTGACCCGGCGGTCGGCAGCCAGGTGCACGGCCAGTACCCGGCCGTGCCGCAGTTCAGCACCGAGCACTCCGGCGGCACCTGGATCGGCAACCAGCACAACGAGGACATGGCCGACATCGTGAACTACGCCCGGAACTGGAGCCGGAGCGTCGTGAAGTGGAGCCTCGCGGTCAACCAGTTCATGGGGCCGCACAACGGCGGCTGCGGCACCTGCACCGGCCTCATCACCGTGCAGGAGGGCGGCGCCCGCGCCGGCCAGGTCGACTACACGATCGAGTACTACACCACCGGGCACCTCACGAAGTTCGTCCGGCCCGGCGCGCTCCGGATCGACTCCACCGCCAACGGCACGGTGCAGAACGTCGCGTACCGCAACCCGGACGGCACCAAGGCGCTGCTCGCGCACAACGGCGGCGGCTCCGCCCAGTCGGTGAAGGTGGTCTGGGGCGGGCAGTCCTTCACCTACACCCTGCCGGCCCGCACCACCGCCACCTTCACCTGGGCCGGCACCCCGTCCGGCGGCGGTGGGGGCGGCACGCCGACCGGCCCGGTCACGGGCATCGGCGGCAAGTGCCTCGACGCCACCGACAACAGCAGCGCGGACGGCACGCCGGCGCAGATCTGGAGCTGCACCGGCGGCGCGAACCAGCAGTGGACCCGGGCCGCCGACGGCACCATCCGTGTGCTGGGCAAGTGCCTCGACGTGGCCGGCGGTGGCACCGCCGACGGCACGAAGGTGCAGCTGTGGACGTGCAACGGCAGCGCCGCCCAGCGGTGGACCTGGACGGCCGCGCGGGACCTGGTGAACCCGCAGGCCAACAAGTGCCTGGACGTCACCGGCAACACCTCCGCCGACGGCACGAAGACGCAGATCTGGGGCTGCACCGGCGCCGCCAACCAGAAGTGGACGCTCCCGTCCTGAGCCGGGGCCGGGCCGGTGGCGCTCCCGCCGCCGGCCCGGTGGCTCAGCGGGCCCGCGAGCGGGGCCGCCGCGCCGGCCGCGCCGGCGCCGGCACCAGCCGGACGGCCGGGTCGCGCGGCACGCCGCCGTCACGCAGCAGCCGGGCCATGGGCAGGGTGGCCGCGCCCATCGCGACCGCGTCGGGTCCGAGCCGGCACAGCTCGATCGAGGTCTGGGTGTACGGCTGGCGCAGCGCGTGCCGCGCGGTGACCTCGCGGATCAGCGGCAGGTAGCGCTCGCCCAGGGCCAGGCCGGCCCAGCCGCCCAGCACCACCCGCTCGGGGTTGAACAGGTTCACCAGGTTCGCCACCCCGGCGCCCAGGTAGCCGACCGTCTCGTCGAGCACCTTCGCGGCGGTGCGGCTGCTGGCGCGCAGCAGCTCGCCGAACGCGCTCTCCTCGTCGCCGCCGGCCGCCGGGCGGCCCCGGTTGGCCTGCCGGAACCGGTCGAGCACCCCTTCCGCCCCGACGTACGCCTCCAGGCAGCCGAGGTTGCCGCAGCGGCAGCGGCGGCCCCCGTACACGATCGTGGTGTGCCCCCACTCGCCGGCGCTGCTGTGCGCGCCGCGGTAGCCCACGCCGTCGGCGACCACGCAGGCCCCGACGCCGGACCCGACCAGGGCCACGACCGCGTGCCGGACGCCGCGGCCGGCGCCGAACCACATCTCGGCCTGGCCGAGGGTCTTCGCGCCGTTGTCGATGTGCACGGGGATGTCGGTGCCGGCGCGGAGCATGGCGCCCAGCGGCACGCCGTCCCAGCCGAGGGTCTGCGCGTGCACGACGGCGTCGGCGGCGCGCTCGACCGTGCCGGAGACGGCGACGCCGAAGCCGAGCACCGCGGCCGGGTCGACGCCGGCCTGCTCGATCACCGCGGCGAGGCCGTGCAGCAGGTGGTCGGTGACCTGCCGGGGGTCGGGCTCGGCGGCGGCGATCGGATACTCCGCCTTGGCCAGGGCGGTCATGGCCAGGTCGAAGAGTTCGACCTGCACGCGGGTCTCGCCGACGTCGGCGCCGACCAGGTAGCCGTAGGCGGGGGCGACGCGGAGCAGGACCCGGGGGCGGCCGCCGTCGGACTCGACCGAGCCGGCCTCCTCGACCAGGCCCTCGGCGATCATCTCGCCGACCAGGTTGCTCACGCTGGCCAGGCTGAGCGCGGTGGACTGCCCCAGCTCGTGCCGGCTCAGCGGGCCGTCCAGCCAGATCCGGGTGAGCAGGACCGACCGGTTGGCACGACGCATGTCGCGCACAGTGGTGCGTCTGGCGTCCACGTCCGCCGCCGTCCTCTCCCGGCCGCTCCCGGCGGCCTGCTTCACGCCGTGAACCAAGTGCTGACAGACTACTGCGCATTTACATTTAACAAAGTTAACTGCTAGCCTCCGGCGCATCGATGAGGAGGTATGTCATGCGACTCAGACGAGGGTTGACCGCCCTGCTCGGCGGCGTCGCGCTGCTCGCCGCCACCGCCGCCCTGCCGGTCGCCACCGGGCTCGCCGCCGCGCGGACCGCCCTGGTGGCCTGCTCCGCGCCGGCCTGGGCCGAGGGGGTCACCTGGACCGCCGGCAGCCGGGCCACCTACGCCGGCCGCCTCTACCAGGCACTGGTGACCCATACTCCGCCGGCGGGCGCCGGCTGGAACCCGCCCGCCACCCCGGCGCTCTGGTCCGACCTCGGCGCGTGTGACGGTGGCACCCCGTCACCCACCCCGACCACCAGGCCGCCCTCGCCCACCCCCACGCCCACCTCGTCCCCCTCCCCCACCGCGACGCCCACCCCCACCCCGACCGCGACGCAGCCGCCGGGCGGCACGACCTGCGCCCTGAAGTCACGGCCGGGCGGCAAGGTGCTCCAGGGCTACTGGGAGAACTGGGACGGCGCGGCCAACGGTGTGCACCCCGGCATGGGCTGGATCCCGGTCACCGACTCCCGGATCACCGCGCACGGCTACAACGTGGTCACCCTGGCGTTTCCGGTGATCCGCGCCGACGGCACCGTGCTCTGGGAGAACGGCATGGACGCCGGCGTGAAGGTGCCCACCCCCGCCGAGGTGTGCCAGGCCAAGGCCGTCGGCCTGACCGTCCTGCTGTCGATCGGCGGCGCGACCGCCGGCATCGACCTCGGCTCCAGCGCCGTCGCCGACCGGTTCGTCGCCACCGTGGTGCCGATCCTCAAGCGGTACAACTTCGACGGCGTCGACATCGACATCGAGACCGGGCTGACCGGCAGCGGCAACATCAACCAGCTCTCCACCTCGCAGGCCAACCTCGTGCGGATCATCGACGGGGTCCTGGCGCAGATGCCCGCCGGCTTCGGCCTCACCATGGCGCCGGAGACCGCGTACGTCACGGGCGGCAGCGTCACCTACGGCTCGATCTGGGGCGCGTACCTGCCGATCGTCAAGAAGTACGCGGACAACGGCCGGCTCTGGTGGCTGAACATGCAGTACTACAACGGCTCGATGTACGGCTGCGCCGGCGACTCGTACCCGGCCGGCACCGTGCAGGGCTTCACCGTGCAGACCGACTGCCTCAACACCGGCCTGGTCGTGCAGGGCACCACCATCCGCGTGCCGTACGACAAGCAGGTGCCCGGGCTGCCCGCCCAGACCGGCGCCGGCGGCGGGTACCTGAGTCCGGCGCTGGTGGCGCAGGCGTGGAACACCTACCGGGGCGGCCTCAAGGGGCTGATGACCTGGTCGGTCAACTGGGACGGCTCGAAGGGCTGGACCTTCGGCGACAACGTCAAGGCTCTCCAGGGCCGCTGAGGCCGCGGCGGGGCCCCGCAGGCGCGCGGGGTCCCGCCGGTCCCGCTTTCGAAGCACCGCGGAAAGCCGCGGGGTCCGCCGCACGGCCGCGCGACGCCGATCTCTAGCCTTGCCCCGTGACGGGATTCGACTGGTCCGCGCTGTCGGCGGCGAGGGGCGCGAGGCCGGACGCGGTGCCGGAGATGATCAACCACGCCCTCCGCGTCCTGGAGGACCTCCTGGAGGAGGTCGACCACGCCTGCACGTTCACGCTCACGGGCGGCCCGCTGGTCGACGACGACGTCGTCGCGGCGATCGACGCGCTGCTGCCGGAGAGCTGCCGGACCGCGCGGTTGGAGCCGGTGACGTCCTGGTCGACGCTGGTCCGTGAGGCACTGCCCGGTCTGTTCGTGCCGACCCGGCAACCCGACGCCTGGGCGCCGGAGTCCGCCGCGCGGCGGCTGGCCGACGGGCTCACCGACTGGGTCCTGGCGCTGATGGGACGACTCTGGCCGGAGCGCGCCGAGGCGTGGACGCTGACCGTGGACACCGGCGATTGGTACGAGGCGGCCTACGTCGATCTCGTGGTCCGCGTGCCCGACCGGGTGTGGCTGCTGCACCTCGGCGTCAGCGACTGACCCGGCACAAGCCACGGTTCGGTAGGGACGGTGCCGAGGCGCGTCGTCCGGCGGCGGCAACCACGTCAACGAGGGCTGTCCCGGATCGCGAGTACCGCCTGGATGAGCGCGGCGTGGGTCAGCGTCTGCGGATAGTTCCCGAGGTGGGCACCGGTCGCGGGGTCGAGCTCCTCGGCGTAGAGGCCCAGCGGGCTGGCGTGGTCGAGCAGCGTACGGAACAGCTCCTCCGCCTCGCGGCGCCGCCCGGTGCTGGCGAGGGCCTGGACGAGCCAGAACGAGCAGGGCAGGAAGGCGCCTTCGGTGCCGGGGAGGCCGTCGCGTCCCGGCGGGTAGCGGTGCAGCAGCGGACCGCCGGCGGAGAGCCGTTCGCGGATGGCGTCGATGGTGCCACGCACGCGGGCGGACTCGACGCCGTCGATGCCGAGCAGGGGAAGGACGAGCAGAGCCGAGTCCAGGTCCGGGCTGCCGTAGCTGCGGACGTAGCTGCCCTGGGTCGGGTCGAAGCCGCGCGTGCGCACGTCGGCGGCGATGGCGTCCCGGGCCTCCTGCCAGCGCCGGCGTTGCCGGGCGGGAAGCCGGTGGGTTTCGGCGATGCGCAGGGCCCGGTCGAGGGCGAGCCAGCCCATGAGCTTGGAATGCACGTGCTGGCCGGCCTCGCGGACCTCCCAGATGCCGGCATCGGGATCTCCCCACCGGCCGGCGACGACGTCGGCGAAGCCGCGCACGGCCCGCCACGTCTCGGAGTAGAGGCGGTGCCCGGCCTGGACGAACACCCAGGCGGCGTCGACCACCCAGCCGTAGCCGTCGAGCTGGTGCTGGTCGGCGGCGCCGTTGCCGAACCGCACCGGCACGCTGTCGAGGTAGCCGGGCCAGCCGGCCAGCTCTCGCTCCCATGGCACGCGGCGGCCGGTCAGGGTTAACAGCGCCGGCAGGCGCGGCCGGTCCAGCCGGCTGGCGTGGAGCAGCCATGCGAGGAAGCCGTGGGCCTCGTCGAGCTTGCCGACGCCGAGGAACGCGTTGACGCCGATGCTGGCGTCCCGGGGCCAGACATAGCGGTAGTCCCAGTTCCGCACCCCGCCGGGATCCTCGGGCAGCGAGGTCGTCGGTGCGGCGACCGGAGCCTGCGACGGGGAGTAGGTCAGCAACCGCAACGTGAGCAGGCTCCGTACGACGTCCTCGCGGAACGGCAGCGAGCCGTCGATCCCGGCCGTCCAGGCCCGCCAGCGGGCCTCGTCTCCCAGGAGGAGGTCCCAGGCCGCCTGGGGCTCGACGTGGATCAGCGGTTCGCGGTTGGCCACGGCGAGGACGAGGGTGACCGGACTGCCCGGCGCCACCTCGACGGGGGTGACCCGGCCCGGTTCGACCGCGAGCTCGGGCGCGCAGCTCAGGGACACGGCGAGCGCCCCCCACTCACACACGAGGACTCCGCCGCGGCGGCGGACCCGGGGCCGGCGGTGCCGTACGCCGAGACGCGGATCGAACTCGACCACGGCGTCCACCGCTCCGCCCTCGGCCGAGAGACGCCGCACGAGCAGCGTCGAGGGCAACAGCCGTCCCGTGACCTCGGCCACCATGGACTCGGTGAGGGTGAGCCGGCGGTCGACCAGCCCCCAGGTCGTCTCGATCGTCGCGGTGTCCTGCCGGTAGCGCCGCGCGACGACCGTGGCGGGTGCGGCCGGGCCGACCCGGAACGTGCCCGCCGCCGGGCCGCCCACGAGGCGTCCGAACAACGGCTCACCGTCGAAGCGGGGTACGCAGAGCCAGTCGATCGCCCCGTCACCGCTAACGAGGGCCGCGGTGCGCGTGTCGCCCAGCAACCCGTAGTCGCTGATCGGCGCCGGGGGGCGCGGTGGCCCGGTCACGGCCGGCCCGCCGGTCGCCGGGCTCCCGCGGGCAGCAGCCGACGCCGGGGGCCGGTGCTGCTCAACCCGCCCGCAGGAGCAGCCCGAGGACGACCCCGTAGATGACGTGGACGACAACCGCGACGGTGGGCGTCTGGACGCCGTAGTTGAGGGCGAACAGGCCGGGCGGCTCCAACACGGCCGTGCTGGACGGGCCGGCCCGCTGCGAGGCCATCCGCGGATGGACGCCCGGGAGCAGCGGGAGGAGCACCGTCAGCGCGATCGCGACGTGGAGCCCGCCGAACAGCGCACCGATCCACCAGGTGGCGCGGTGCAGCAGGGCGAACGCGGCCGCGTACCCCAGGGCGAAGCCCTGACCGGCGACGAGGTGGATGAAGAAGCCGACGACCCGGGCCCGGTCGGGATCCTCGGTGACGAGGGTCCCGAGCACCAGGGGAAGGTCGAGGCGGCTGAGCCCCGCCATCTGCGCCGTGATCATCGCCGCGGTGAGCGCGGCGGTGGCGACCAACCCGAACACTGCCCATCCGGCCCAGTCCATCTCAGCGGTGGCCGCCGGGGCACGCCGTGGCGTTCCGTACGCGGTCCGGCGCGGTTGTCTCGGCCATCGATGCCTTCCGGCTGCACCCACGAGGTCGTGTGCGGCCCGGGACCGGGGCCCACCTCGCAACGGTCTCCACCGTAGGCCCATCAGGCGTCGACGCCGGGTGGCTTGCCGGAACGCACCGCGCAAGTAGACCGACCGGGTGAGCCACGGCGCGGGCGGGTGGCGGCCGACGATCGGCGGGCGCTACCTGGTGGAGAGGTCCGTCGTCGCCCCGTCTCCGGGCGGGGCCGGCCAACCGGTGAGGTAGGCGTCCAGTGCGGCGGCGCCGGCGAGCATGGCGCGGCTCCTGGCCGAGAGGCGGGCGCGCCAGTCGCCCAGCATCGACTCGAGCGGCGCGACGCCTCCCGCGGAGCGGACCTGGGCGATCAGCGGGGCGATCTGCTCCAGCCGGTAGCCACCCCGCCTGAGCTGGTGGGCCAGCCGGGCATCACGCACGTCGGCCGCGCGGTAGACCCGGTAGCCCGTCCGCGCGTCGCGGCGCGGCTGGACCACGCCGGCGCGTTCCCACTTGCGCAGGGTGGCCGGGCGGAGGCCGAGCCTTCTCGCCAGCGGACCGACGAACGTGTCGCCGCGTTCCGGCGGCACCGGCTCCAGGTCGCCAAGAGCGACCTCGACGGCCCGGAGGGTCCGTCGGTCGTCGAGAAGCTGGGCGTGGCTTTCGTCGATGAGTCGGAGGGCGTCCCCGGTCGCGCCCCGGTTGACCGCCTGCATGATCGACGTGGCCGTCTGATGGCCGTGCGCGGGCACGAGGGCGAGGAAAGCGCGCAGGGCCTGCGCGTGCCGGGGCGTGTAGGTGCGGTAGCCGTGCGGGGTGCGGTCGGCGCCCGGAAGGATGCCGGCCGCCTCGTAGTTCCGGACCGCCTGCGCGGACAGACCGTGCGCGCGCGCCAGGTCAACCGGCCTCAGCCGACCACCGTGTTGAAGGTTTTGCCTCATCGCCCCGCTCAGATCGCGCGAAAGTCTCCACCGTCGGTTCAACGATAGCGTTGAGAGTATGACTGCTGGAATCGGAGCCACCGCCCATCCCGTTGACGCTGCTGCCGCCCTGCGCCTGCTTCCGGCCAGGCCGCGGCTGCTCGCGCTCGGCGAGCCCACCCACGGCGAGGAGGCTCTGCTCGGCCTGCGCAACGATCTCTTCCGGCAGCTCGTCGAGCGGGAGGGCTACCGGACCATCGCGATCGAGAGCGACTGCCTCATGGGCCTGCTCGTGGACGACCACGTCACCTCGGGCGCCGGCAGCCTCGACGAGGTCATGGAGCGGGGCTTCAGCCACGAGTGGGGCGCCTTCCCCGGCAACCGCGAGCTGGTGCGGTGGATGCGTGCGTACAACGAGGGCCGGCCCGCGGCACAGCAGGTCCGCTTCGCCGGGTTCGACGGGCCGCTGGAGATCACCGGCGCCGCGAGCCCCCGGCAGGCCCTGACCACCCTCCACGCCTACCTCACCGACTGGGTGGACCCCGACCTGCTCCCCTGCGACGCCGCCACGCTCGACCGCCTGCTCGGCGCCGACGACCGCTGGACGAACCCCGCCGCCATGATGGACCCGTCCCGGTCCGTGGGGCAGACGCCCGAGGCGGCGCGGCTGCGCCTGCTCGCCGACGACCTGGTGGCCCTGCTCGACGCGCAGACACCACACCTGGTCGCGGCGTCCCCACGGGAGGACTGGGACCGGGCACGCCTGTACGCGCGTACCGCCACGGGGCTGCTGCGCTACCACTTCTGGATGGCCGACACGTCACCGAGCCGCATGGCGTGGCTGCTCGGCGTGCGCGACTCGATGATGGCCGCCAACCTGCTCGCCCTCGCCGAACGCGGGCCGACGCTGGTGAACGCCCACAACGGCCACCTCCAGCGGAACAGGAGCACGATGCGGATGGGCGGCCGGCCGGTGCACTGGTGGAGCGCCGGCGCGATCGTCGGCGCTCACCTGGGCGACGGGTACGCCTTCCTCGCCACGGCCCTCGGCACGATCCGCCACCGGGGCGTCGACACCCCGCCCCCGGACACCCTCGAAGGGCTGCTGTACGCGCTGCCCGAGGACCGCTGCCTCGTCGACGCCCGCCGCCTGGCCACCGCCCTCGCCGACCTGACGCCCGCGGCCCGGGTGTCCCCCTGGTTCGGTTACGCCCCGCTCGATCCGGCCCACGTGGCCAGCACCGACGGGATCGTGTTCGTCAAGGACTCCTGGAAGAGCGGGGCTCGCCCGCCGCTCGGCACCGACTGACCTGCGCCCATCGGGCGCCGTCGGCTGCTCGCCGACGGCGCCTGCCACGCGGTCCTCGTCGCCCCACCGAGCGGGGTCAGGACTCGCGGTTGAACAGTCGCTTCGACCAGAGGTAACCGCCCAGCGCGATGACGGCGCACCAGGCGAGCGCGATCCACCCGTTGTTGCCGATCGGCTCGTCCATCAGCAGGCCGCGCAGGGTTTCGATGACCGGCGTGAACGGCTGGTACTCGGCGAACCAGCGCAGGCCGGCCGGCATGGAGTCGGTGGGGACGAACCCGCTGCCGAGGAAGGGCAGCAGGATGAGGGGCATGGGCAGGTTGCTCGCGGTCTCGACGCTCTTGCTCACCTGGCCGAGGGCGACGGACAGCCACACGAGCGCGAAGGTCACCGCCAGCAGGAAACCGGCCGTGGCCAGCCAGGCGCCGAGCCCGGCGGTGGGACGGAAGCCGACCAGCACCGCCACGCCGATCACGATCGCCAGGCTCAACGCTGCCTGGATCATGCTGCCCAGGACGTGCCCGGTGAGCACCGAGACGCGGGCGATGTGCATGGTGCGAAACCGGGTGATGATGCCTTCGGTCATGTCCATGGCGATCGAGATCGCGGTTCCCTGGACCGTGGCCGCCACGGTCATCAGGATGATCGCCGGGGCGACGTAGTTGGCGTACGCGGCGCGCCCGCCGGCCGCGCCGCCGTCCACCGTCCCGCCGAGCCCGGCGCCCAGCGTGCCGCCGAGCACGTAGACGAACAGCAGCAGGAAGACGACGGGCATGCCGACGAGCATCAAGGTCATCGACGGGTACCGCAGCATGCGCCTGAGGTTGCGGCGCAGCATCGTCGCCGAGTCGCGCAGCGGGTGAAAGCGCAGGTCGACCGGGCGCGGCCCGGTGAGGGCGGTGGTGCTCATCAGCTGGTCACCTTCTCCTTGGCGGAGTCGCCGGTGAGGGCGAGGAAGACGTCGTCGAGGTCGGGGGTGTGCACGGACAGCTCGTCGACCTCGATGGCCTGGTCGTCGAGCCGGCCGATGAGGGTCCTCAGCGAGCGCAGGCTGCCGTCGCTGGGCACCCGCAGGGCCAGCGCGTCGTTGTCGCGGGAGGCCTGGTTCAGGACCCGCATGGCCGCGTCGAGGCACTGCGGGTCGGCGAACCGCAGTCGGACGTGTCCGCCGGGGATGCGCCGCTTCAGTTCCTCCGCGGTTCCCTCGGCGACCACGCGGCCGCGGTCGAGGACCGCGATGCGGTCGGCCAGCTCGTCGGCCTCCTCCAGATACTGCGTGGTCAGGAAGATGGTGACGCCGCCGGCCACCAGGTCCCGGACGATCTGCCACATGGCCCGGCGGCTGCGCGGGTCCAGTCCGGTGGTCGGCTCGTCGAGGAAGATCACCTGCGGGCTGCCGACCAGGGTCATCGCCAGGTCGAGCCGCCGCAGCATCCCCCCGGAGTAGGTGGACGCCGGCCTCCTGGCCGCCTCGGCCAGGTCGAACTGCTCCAGCAGCTGGGCGGTCCGCCGCCGGCCCTCGCCCCGGGTGAGCTGGTGGAGGTCCGCCATGAGCCGCAGGTTCTCCTCACCGGTGAGCAGCTTGTCCACGGCGGAGAACTGACCGGTGACACCGATCGCGGCGCGCACCGCGTCCGGTTCGCGGGCGAGGTCGTGCCCCGCGACCTGAACGTCGCCGGCGTCGGCGCGGAGCAGCGTGGACAGGATCTTGACCGTGGTGGTCTTCCCGGCTCCGTTCGCGCCGAGCAGCGAGAAGACCGTTCCCCGTGGCACGTGCAGATCGAGGCCGTCGAGCACGACGTGGTCACCGAAGGATCGGCGTAGCCCGGTCGCGGCGATCGCCGGCGGGGGTGGCGTGATGGTCATGGTTTCCCTTCCCAGGGCCGGAAGCGGATCAGGAGCGGTGGACGACGACGTCGCCGCACGAGGTGCGGCCGCGGATCTCGACGGTCTCGTCGGCCCGGTCGGGTCCGGTGGTGTCCTCCAACTGGTTGCGCACCTGTCCGAATCCGGTGTTCACCTCCAGCCAGGCGGCGGTGCCGGCGGCGATGCCGATGTCCAGGTCGCCCATGGCGGTGCCGAGGACGACCGTGCCACGGACCACCTCGCCGAGGCTGATGCTGCCGTTGGAGGTCTTCGCGTCGACGCCGGCGCCGGCCCGTCGGATCTGGATGTCGCCGTTGGCCGCGCGCACCCGCACGTCGCCGGTGACCGTGTCGACCGTGGTGTCGCCGTTGGAGTTCTTCACGACCGCGGTGCCCTGGACCTCGCCGATCCGGACCTTGCCGGAGCCGGTGGAGATCTCGGCGTCGCCGGAGACGGTGTCGGCGGTGACGTGGCCGGCGGACGTGCTCACGCGCAGCGGGCCGGTCCGTTCGAGCCAGATCTTGCCGACGGAGGTCTTGAGGCGGCACTGACCGAGCCGGCCGGCGCAGCGGTAGTCGCCCACCTGCATCTCGGCGGACACGTGAGAACCGCTGGGCAGTTCGATGGACACGTCGACCGACCTGGTCTTGCGGGAGAAGTCGAAGGCACGCGACTTCGGGCCGGTGATCCGCAGGGTGCCGTTGGCATAGTCGACGCGGACCTGCTGAGCGGCCTTCACGTCGGACTCGTCGGCTTCGTCGCTCGGGCGGACCTCGACGACGGTGTCGGTCCGGTCGCTCGCGGAGATCCGCAGGTCGCCGACGCCGAGTTCGAGCGTGACGGAGATCGGTTCGGGAGTCTCGAAATTGGGCATGGTTGTCCCCGCATCATGGGTAGGTGAGGCGTCCCCGCAGGTCGGGGACGTGGAGTGAGGAGAGCGTGCGGCGCGGCTAGCGCACCCAGCCGGTGAAGTGCTGCCTGGCCCGTTTGCCGCCGGCGGACGGCGCGGGACGCTGATCGCGGTCGGAGCGCTGCAGGCCGGCGGCGGCCGCCCGGACCAGCCAGGCGTTGACCGAGCGCCCCTCCCTGGCCGCGGCCTCCTCGACCGCGGCCTTGAGCTGCTCGGGCAGGCGTACGTTGATCCGCGCGGCCGGGCCCTCCTCGGCGATCAGCAGCTCGCCGGCCGGCGGGCCGCCGGCCGTCGTGGCAGCGTCCTCGCGCACGGGCTCGAGCGGCTCGGCGGGTGGCGCCGTCACGACGAACTGCGGGTCGCGCCCCCGCAGGCGCAGCTCCACCGAGCCCGGAGCCAGGTCCCGGGTGATCTCGTCGGCGGCGGCCGACAGCGCGTCCAGCAGCGTCATCCGGATCGCCGACTCGAGCGAGCCGGTCAGGCGCTCGACCAGCGCACGCGCCTCCTCGCCGCCGGCTTCGGCGAGCGTGGCGAACTCCCGTCCGAGGTTGTTCACATACGAGGTCAGGTCCATGGTGCCAGTCTGGCACACATTTGGCACACGGACAAGCCATCTTGGCTCAGATCCTGTGCCAGCTTGGCGTCAGACCATTGGCGCTGACGCTCGCCGGCGGGAGGACGCGGGCGTGGCCTCACGGTGTCCCACGACCATGCCCGGCGTACCGGTGGGCCGCCCGGGTAGTCCGCCTCATGGCGTGCGGACGGATCGCGGACCACGGGTTCCTGGCCGATGGCCGTAGCGCCGTGCTGGTGGACAGCTCCGGGTCGGTCAACTGGTGGTGTCCCGCGCGGTTCGACGCTCCGTCGGCGTTCGCCCGTCTGCTCGACGACGACGCCGGGCACTGGGTGATCCGTCCCGAGGGTGGGTTCAGCACGAGCCGTGCCTACCTGACCGACACCCTCGTGCTCCGTACCGTCTTCACCACCGCGACCGGCAGCGTGGCCCTGATCGACGCGCTGGCCCTCGAGCCGGGAGCGCGGGGCCACGAGGTCGGTCTGCACTCGCCCAGGCTGCTGGCCCGGGTGGTGCGAGGGCTCTCCGGCGAGGTCCGGCTGCGACTGCACTACCGGCCGCGGTTCGAGTACGGCCGGATGGTTCCCCTGCTGGAGCGGCGGGACGGCGCGCTGGTCGCCAGTGCCGCGTCGGCCCGGCTGGACCTGCGGTCGACCGTCCCCCTGGCCTGCGAGGTCGGGGAGGCGTCCGCGTCGTTCACGGTACGGGCCGGCGAAACATGTCACTTCACCCTGGGGTACGCGCCGGCCTACGACGCCGGCCCGCCGGCGGTGCTCGACGCCCAACAGGTGATCGACGACGCCGCCGCGGGCTGGCGTTCCTGGATGGGCCTGCACGACTACCGTGGCCGCTACCGGGAGCAGGTGCGACGCAGCGCGCTGGTCATGCAGGGCATGACCTACCGGCCCAGTGGCGCGGTGGTGGCCGCACCGACGATGTCGCTGCCCGAGGAACTGGGCGGCGAACGCAACTACGACTACCGCTACGCCTGGGTCCGCGACTTCAGCTTCAGCCTGGAGGCGCTGTGGCGCGTGGCCTGCACCGACGAGCTCAACCTGCACGTCGGCTGGTTGACGCGGTCGATGGGCATGAACGATGGCATCGTTCCGATCATGTACGGGGTCGAGGGTGAACGGGACCTCACCGAGCACCACCTCGAGCACCTTGCCGGCTTCGCCGGCAGCCGCCCGGTGCTGGTGGGCAACGACGCGTGGCGACAACGGCAGAACGATGTGCACGGTGAGCCGCTCAGCGCCGCCTGGCTGATGCGGGAGTACCTCGACCCGATGCCGCCGGACCTCCGCCAGCTGCTGCGCGCGATGACGGAGCGGGCCGCGCGGGACTGGCACCTGCCGGACGCCGGGATGTGGGAGGCGCGCGACGCCGAACGCCACTACGTGTCGTCGAAGGTGCAGTGCTGGACGGCGTTGGACCGAGCCGTCCGCTTCGGATCACACCTGGGCTCCGAGGCGGACGTCGCCAGGTGGGCGGCGGCACGGGACGCGGTGCGAGAAGCCGTGTTGACCCAGGGCTGGAGCGACCGGCTGACGGCCTACACCGGAGCGTTCGACAGCGATGAACTGGACGCGTCCGTGCTGCTGATGCCGTTGGTCGGGTTCCTGCCCGCCGGCGACCCGAGAATGCGCTCCACCATCCGTGTGATCGAGGAGAGACTGTCCCACGACGGCTTGCTGCGCCGCTGGGCCGGCGACCCCGCCGGCTTCCTCATCTGCTCCTTCTGGCTGGTCAGCTGCCTGGCGCTGGCCGGTGAGCGCGTGCGTGCCGGGCAGCTCTTCGAGCGGCTCGCCGCCCGGGCCAACGACCTGGGCCTGTTCTCCGAGCAGATCGACCCGTACAGCGGGGAAGCTCTGGGCAACTTCCCTCAGGCGTTCTCACACATCGGTCTCATCAACGCCGCCGGTGACCTCACCGACCTGGATGCCGGGCGCCACGACGTTCCACCCGCACCCGATCGGCTCATCCCCGCCGGCCAGGACGGCCCGCGGCCCACCACCGCACGCTGACGCCGCACTCAACCCGTACCGGCACCAAGGCGGATGATCGCGGCGACCGAGCGGTCCACGTCCGCCTCGGTGGTGGTGGCGTTCGACACCGAGAGGCGCATGAGGCGGCGCCCCCGCCACGTCGTGCCGCCCGCCCAGCAGGTGCCGTCCGCCTGCACCGCCGCCACCACCCGGTCGGTGCGCGCGTCGTCGCCGAAGCCGACCAGCACCTGGTTGAGGACCACCTCGTTCGCCACCTCGAACCCGGCCGCGGTCAGGCCCTCGGCGAACCGGCGGGCCAGCGCGCAGCAGCGGTCCACCAGCGCGGCGACGCCGTCGCGGCCCAGCTCCCGCAGGCCGGCCCAGACGGCGAACCCCCGCGCCCGGCGCGAGGACTCGGCGGTGAGGTCCGCGCCCACCGGCGCGCCGCCGGAACCGACCAGGTACGCGGCGGCGTACGACATCGCCGCGGCGTGCACGTCGGGACGGGCGCAGAACGCGAAGGCCGAGTCGTACGGCAGGTTCAGCCACTTGTGGCCGTCGCAGGCCCACGAGTCGGCCAGTTCCAGCCCGTCCACCAGATGCCGCGTGGCCGGGCTCGCCGCGGCCCACAATCCGAATGCCCCGTCCACATGCGCCCACCCGCCGTGCCGGTGGACCAGCTCGCACGCCTCGCGCAGCTCGTCGCAGGCGCCGGTGTTCACGTTGCCGGCCTGCAGGCACACGATGGTGGGTCCCGGGGCGCCGGCCCGCAGCACGGCCCGCAGCGATGCGAGGTCGATGGCGCCGTTCGGCCCGGTGGGCACCGGCTCCACCGCATCCGTCCCGAGACCGAGCAGACGCAGCGCCCGGTCGATGGTGCCGTGCCGCTCGTCGCCCGCGATCACCCGGATCGGTGGCGCCCCGAGCAGCCCACGCCGCTCCACGTCCCAGCCCGCGTCGGCGAGCACCTGGTGCCGGGCGGCGGCGAGCCCGGCCGTGTTCGCCGCCTGGGCGCCGGTGACGAAGCCCGCCGACGCCGATGCCGGGATGCCCAGCAGCTCCTTCAGCCAGCCGCCGGCCGCGGCCTCGGCGGCGATGGCGGCCGGCGACGTGACCGCGTTGAACGCGAGCTGGTCCCAACCGGCGGCGAGGATGTCGGCCGCGGTCGCCGCCGGCAACGCGCCGCCGACCACGAACCCGAAGTAGCGCGGGCCGGCGGAGGCGACGAGACCGGGCTCGGCCGCGGCGAGCAGCTCGGCCAGCACCTGCTCGGGCGGGCAGGGGCCGGAGGGCAGCGGGCCGGCGAAGCCCTCGGTCACCGCGGCCCGGTCGACCGGCACGCCGACCGGGCGATCCGGCAACGACCGCCGGTAGTCCGCCGCGTGGTCGGCGGCCAGCCGGAACAGGTGCGTCGGTTCCTCCACCGCCGCACCCTATCCGAGGGCCGACGGGCGGTCGGGCGAGCGGGTGGGGCGCGCCGGCAGGTCGACGGCACCCCACCCGCACGCCGGTCAGCCGGTCGCGCAGCTCGCGGTGGGCGTGGTGTTGTTGCCGTTCTTGTAGAGCGTGATGCCGAAGTTGTTGCCGTTGCCGTTCGGCCGGGCCGTGAGGGTGCCGCTGGTGCCGCTGATCGAGGCGTTCCAGCTGTTCTGCAGGGTCTGCCCGCCGTTCGTGCGGATGGTGACGACCCAGTTGCTGCTGCCGCTGACCGAGAGGTTCACGTTGAACCGGTCGCTCCACTCGTCGGCGCGGCTGACGCTGACCGTGCAACCGCCGCCGCCGGGCGGCGGGGTGGTCGTGCCGGGCGCGCCGCCGCCGACCGTGATGTTGGAGCTGCCGCTGCTCTGGTAACCCTCGGTGGCCAGGATCTGGTAGTCGTGGCTGCCCAGGTTCATCCCGTACCGGGCCCAGGCGTCGAAGTGGTTGCCGGCGGAGATGGTGCCGCCCACCCGCTTCGACTGCCGGACGCTCCAGTACTGGTAGAAGGTCCTGGTG
Source organism: Micromonospora sp. NPDC005707 (assembly GCF_040631005.1). Taxonomy (NCBI): domain Bacteria; kingdom Bacillati; phylum Actinomycetota; class Actinomycetes; order Micromonosporales; family Micromonosporaceae; genus Micromonospora; species Micromonospora sp. NPDC005707. The sequence continues at coordinate 32,754 of NZ_JBEXYR010000027.1, read as the reverse complement.
CCCTCGATGGAGGGCGCGTTGACCCGCTGCGTCCGGTAGATGTCGTACGTGCCGCCGTCGCTGGTGACCGTGCCCATGAACCCCTGGCCACCCGGGGGCCGGTAGGTGCCCCAGCTGTCGACGATGTAGTACTCGACGAGCGGGTTCCTCGTCCACCCGTAGAGTGTCAGGTAGGCGTTGCCGGACGGGTTGAACGTGCCGGAGTAGGTCACCGTCCGCCGTGCGCCGGGATTCCAGCCCTTGCCGGCGACGAAGTTGTTGACGTTGCTCCACTGGGTGCTGTACTGGCCGCCGCTACCCATGTTCATGGAGACGTTGCCACTGTCCTTCCAGAAGGAATAGAAGTAGCCGTTGTTCGTCCCGGTCGAGTTCGACGTCACGGTCTCGGCCTGCGCGGGGCTGGACAGCAGGGCCGTGGCGCCGGCGGTGACCAGGACGGCGGCGCAGGCGCCGCCGATGAGCATTCGGAGGCGTCCGGGTCTGCGGGTTCTCGAGCGGACGGGGGCGTCGGTCATCTGCGTTCTTCCTCTCTCGACGGCTCAGGTCGCGGGTGGTCCGCATCGGCGGTGATGGATGGGCATCGATGCCGAAAGCATCGGCCGCACGTCATCGCGCTGTCAACAACTTCCGGAAATGTTGCGGAGTCTCCCGACGCCACAAGAGATCGTGGACGCGAGACGTATCCCCTGACCAGGCGAGGTGAGCAGTCGACGGCGGCCGGAGCATGACGGCGCAGAGCCCGGCCGTGAAGCCCACGAACCGCTTGACGGTTCCGGAATCTTCCGGAGTGATCAGCCGTCGAGGGCGGTACGGAGGAACTCCAGCGCCGCCGCGTCGTCGTCGATCCCGCCCGCCTCGTGGCCGTTGTACCGCCACACCGCCAGCTCGACCGGCCCCCGGTAGGCGTTGACCGCGGCGAAGACCGTCGACGGGGGCACGATCTCGTCCATCAGCGCCACGGAGAAGCGGGCCGGCACGGTGGCGCGGCGGGCGAAGGCGACCCCGTCGACGTAGCCGAGGGTGCGCAGCACCTGCTCCTCGCGGTCCCGGTGCACCGCCAGGTAGTCCCGGATCTCCCGGTAGGGCGCGGAGTCGGTGATCGTCACGGCGCGCGGCATGTCGCACAGGAACGGCACGTACGCGACCGCCGCGCGCAGGTCCGGCACGAGAGCGGCGGCGGCGAGCGCCGCACCGCCGCCCTGGCTGTGGCCGAGCACAGCGACCCGGCCGGCGTCGACGGCCGGGAGGCGGCGTGCCGCGTCGACGGCCCGGACCGCGTCGGTGAGGAAGCGGCGGTAGTAGTACCGGCGCGGGTCCTCGACACCCCGGGTGGTCATCCCCGGCGCCTGCGGGCCGGCGCCGGCGATGTCCGGGGTGTCGCCCCGGCTCCAGCCGGACCCCTGGCCGCGGGTGTCCATCTGCAGGTGGGCGAACCCGGCGGCGGCCCAGAGCAGGTTCTCCAGCGGATGACCGCGTCCGCCGCCGTAGCCGACGTACTGCACGATCGCCGGCAGCGGCCCCGGCGCGTCCCGGGGCACCCGCAGCCACGCCTTCACCGGCTGCCCGGCGAAGCCCGGGAAGGTCACGTCGAAGACGTCCAGCCCGACCAGCGGGGTGGCCACCGCGGTCACCTCGACCGGGTCGCCGCAGGACCGGGCCTCGGCGAGGGTGTCGGCCCAGAACGTGTCGAAGTCCGGCGGCTCCCGCAGGTCGCTGCGGTGGGCGCGCAGCTGCGCCTCGGGCAGGTCGGTGTACACGGCCGCCTCTCCGCTCGTCGGGTGCGCGGACCAGCCGGCCGGAAAGGGCCGGAAGGTTTCCGGAACAGTGCCGCGATCTCCCGGCACGCTAGGACCGCCCGGCGCGGCCGTCAACCTCGGCCGGTGCGGCTGCGACCGGCGTGCCGAGCACCCGGGCCAGCCAGCGCAGCTGCCGCCGCACCTGCACGGCCTCACCGCCCTCGTGCTGGTTGAACGGGTAGACGTGGATCTCCCGGTCCACCGGCTCCGGCCGGCCGTTGGCGGCGCCGTACTGGTTGTAGGCCGCGAACCCGGTGCTCGGTGGACAGACCCGGTCGCGCAGGCTGATCCCGAAGTGCGCGGGCGCGGCCGCCCGGCGGGCGAACGCGACCCCGTCCATGTAGGACAGCGTGCGCCGGACCCGCTCCTCGGCCTCCCGGTCGACCGCCAGGTACTCCGCGATCTCGCCGTACGGCCCGACGTCGGTGATCTCGACGGCGCGCTGGAGGTGGCACAGGAACGGGGCCGTGCTGAGCAGCGCCGCGAGATCGGGGACGAGCCCCGCCACGGCGAGGGCGAGGCCGCCGCCCTGGCTGTTGCCGGCGGCGACGACCCGGGCGGGGTCGACCCCGGCCAGCGCCCGCGCCGCCTGGACGGCGCGCACCGCGTCCGTGATGAGCCGCCGGTAGTGGTAGCCCTCGGGATCCAGGATGCCCCAGGTCACCGGCGAGGGTCCGCCGGCCGCGCCGGCGTGCGGATCGGGGGTGTCCCCGCTGCCGTACCGGCCGGACTGGCCCCGGGCGTCCATGAGCAGGTGCGCGTAGCCGGCCACCGGCCAGGTCAGCCGCTCGTGCGGCAGGCCCCGCCCCCGCCCGTAGCCGACGTACTCCACGACCACGGGCAGCGGTGCGTCCACTCCGGCCGGGCGGGTGTACCAGGCCCGGACCGGGTCGCCGCCGAAGCCGGCGAACGTCACGTCCCAGGAGTCGACCAGGCGCAGCTCGGTCGGTTCCGGGCGGACGTCGAGGAGCACGGGACGGGTGGCCTCCGCCGCCAGCGTCGATCGCCAGAAGGCGTCGAAGTCGGCCGGCTCGCGCACCGCGGGCGCGTACCGCCTCAGCTCGTCGAGGGGAAGGTCGAACATGGCCACGACTCCTCGCGCCGGGACGGGCGGCGGTAGCGGTACGGGACGGTGCCCGCCGCCGAAACTTTCGGCGCACGCTAGCACAGAACTCCATGGCTCCCGGCGGCACCGCGACGGCGCCCGTCCACCGTCCGGGGCATCACCGTCGATGCCCCGGAGCGCCCGGCGGCCGGGAAAGCGCTTGTCCCACGCCTCTTGACACATCGACGGGAGGCACTAAAGTTCCCGCAACAAGTATCGCGGCAGTACCGAAACTTTCGACGCGGAGCGTGCGCCCCGGGCGGGACGGTTGCTGGCCGGAAGCAGGGGGTGCGCATGACCGACCCGGTGCCCGTGGACGGTCCGGTGGTGGCCGTGGACGCCGACGAGAGGCGGGATCGGACCCTGTCGCCGGCCCGACGTACCCCGGCCGCCGCCACCGCGCCGCCGCCCACACCGGTCCGCCGCCGCACCTGGCGCCACGCGGTACGCCGGGACTGGCAGCTCTACTCGCTGGCGATCCTGCCGCTGCTGTTCTTCCTGGTCTTCCGCTACCTGCCGATGCTCGGCAACGTGATCGCGTTCCGGCGGTTCCAGCCGGGCGGCAGCGTCTTCGGCGAGTACTGGGTGGGCCTCCGGTACGTCAGGATGTTCCTCACCGACCCGACGTTCTGGGACGTCTTTGTCAACACCCTGGCGCTGGGTGCGCTGACCCTGCTGTTCTGCTTCCCCCTGCCGATCGTGCTGGCCCTGCTCCTCAACGAGCTGCGCAGCCGCCGGCTCAAGCGGTTCGTCCAGTCGGTGTCCTACCTGCCGCACTTCCTGTCCATCGTGATCGTCGCGGCGATGGTCATGCAGCTGGTCTCGGTCGACGGGACGGTGAACCAGCTCATCCGGGCCGTCGGTGGCGAGGCGGTGCCGTTCCTGCAGCGTGCCGGGTGGTTCCGGAGCATCTACGTCTCCTCGGAGATCTGGCAGACCGTCGGCTGGGGCACCATCCTCTACCTGGCCGCGCTGACCACCATCGACGAGGACCTGTACGAGGCGGCCCGGATCGACGGGGCCAGCCGGTGGCGGCAGACCTGGCACGTGACGCTGCCCGGGATCCGGCCCACCATGATGACCCTGCTGATCCTCAACGTCGGCACGTTCATGGCGGTCGGGTTCGAGAAGATCCTGCTGCTGTACAACCCGTTGACCTACCCGACGGCCGACGTGATCTCGACCTACCTGTTCCGGGTCGGCATCGTCTCCAACAACTTCAGCTACGCGGCGGCGATCGGCCTGTTCGAGTCCGTGATCGGGCTGACGCTGGTGCTGTCGGCGAACGCCATCTCCCGACGAGCGGTGGGGACGAGCCTGTGGTGAACGTCGACACGACCGGGCCCGCCCCCGCGACCGGCCGCCGGCGCGGTCCCGACACCGGCCGGGGCTACCGGGTCTTCCGGGTGGTCAACGCCATCGTCCTGACCGTGGTCGTGGTGGTGACGCTGTACCCGTTCGTCACCATCGTGGCGCGCTCGCTCAGCGACAACGCGTACATCGTGTCGGGCGAGGTGAACCTGGTCCCGCGCGGGTTCAACGTCGCCGCGTACAAGGCCGTGATGTCCGATCCGACGTTCTGGACGAGCTATCGCAACACGGTGGTGTACACGGCTGTCGCCACGGCCGTCTCACTCGTGCTGACCACCTGCTACGCGTACGTGCTGTCCAAGACACACCTCAAGGGCCGGAGCGTGCTGGTCGGGATCGCCGTGTTCACCATGTTCTTCAGCGGCGGGCTGATCCCCAACTATGTCCTGGTCACCAGCCTCGGGTTGAAGAACAGCGTGTGGGCCATCGCGCTGCCCAACGCCATCAGCGTGTTCAACCTGCTCGTCATGAAGGCGTTCTTCGAGAGCCTGCCGGTCGAGCTGGAGGAGGCCGCCGCGGTCGACGGGCTGAACACGTACGGCATCCTGCTGCGGATCGTGCTGCCGCTGTCCAAGGCGATGGTCGCCACGATGTTCCTGTTCTACGCCGTCGCCTTCTGGAACTCCTGGTTCGCCGCGTTCCTGTACATGGACCGCATGGACCTGTTCCCGGTGACGGTGTACCTGCGCAACCTCATCGCCGGCGCGACCGACGCGACCTCGACCGCCGGCGGCCTCGGCAGCGCCAGCGACGTCGTGCAGTCCGCCGCCACCATCCAGTCCGTGACCATCGTGCTCACGGTCCTGCCCATCCTGGCGGTCTACCCCTTCATCCAGCGGTACTTCGTCTCCGGAGTCATGCTCGGCGCCGTCAAGGGATAGCCACCGGCACCACCACCCGCACCGCTCCCCCACCCGAAAGGAACTACCCATGGTCCAGCTATCCCGGCGCCAGTTGCTGGCCGCCGCCGGCGCGGCCGCCGTCGTCTCGATGGCCGGCTGCGGCGACGACAAGGCCGACGAGAAGGACCTCGGCGACAACCGGGCCGGCGCCATGGACGAGTACGGCGTCGGCGACCAGTTCAAGGCCACCGTGCCGGTGTCCTTCTCGATGCTCTACAACAACCACCCGAACTACCCGCTGAAGGACGACTGGCTGTTCTGGTCGGAGCTGTCCAAGCGCACCGGGGTCAAGATCGATCCGGTAGCCGTGCCGCTGAGCGACTACGAGCAGAAGCGCAGCGTCCTGGTCGGCGCCGGTGACGCCCCGTTCATCATTCCCAAGACCTATCACCCGCAGGAGGAGGCGTACGTCTCCTCGGGCGCGATCCTCCCGGTCAGCGACTACCTCGACCTGATGCCGAACTTCAAGGACCGGATCGAGAAGTGGAGCCTCCAGCCGGAGATCGACACGCTGCGGCAGGAGGACGGCAAGTTCTATCTGCTGCCCGGCCTGCACGAGAAGCCCTGGCAGGACTACACCCTCGCGGTCCGGATGGACATCCTGGAGGAGCTCAGGATCCCGGTCCCGCAGACCTGGGACGACGTCTACACCATGCTCAAGGCGATGAAGGCCAGGTACCCGAACGTCTACCCGTTCTCCGACCGGTTCGGCAAGCCCAACCCCGCCGGCAACCTGCTGAACATGCTCGCCCTCGCCTACGGCCTGGAAGGTGCCGGCTGGAACTTCCAGCACACCAGCTGGGACGCGAGCGCCAAGAAGTTCGTCTACACCGGTGCGTCGGAGAAGTACAAGGCGCTCCTGGAGTACCTGCACAAGCTGGTCGCCGAAGGGCTGCTCGACCCGGAGACCTTCACCCAGACCGACGACCAGGCCCGCCAGAAGCTGGCCAGCGGCAAGTCATTCGTGATCAGCAGCAACGCCCAGACCCTGGTCAACGACTACCGGAAGGACATGGCCACGACGCTGCCGGACGCGCGGATGGCCAAGATCCCGTTCCCGATCGGGCCGGCCGGACCGATGAACCCGGCGCCCCGGCTCGAGAACGGAATCATGATCTCCAAGAAGGCCCGGGACAGCAAGAACTTCGTGGCGATGATGCAGTTCATCGACTGGCTCTGGTATTCGGACGCCGGCCAGGAGTTCGCCAAGTGGGGTGTCGAGGGCACCACCTACACCAAGGACTCGTCCGGCAAGCGCACCCTCGCCGCCGATGTCGACGTCATCGGGCTCAACCCCAAGGGAACGAAGCACCTGCAGAAGGACTTCGGCTTCTACAACGGCATCTTCGCCTACGGCGGCCCCCTCGAGCTGGTCCAGTCCTTCTTCTCGCCGGAGGAGATGGAGTTCCAGAAGGTGCTCAACGCGCGCCCGAACCACGCGGTCGCGCCGCCGCACCCGCTCAGCGACGCCGAACGCGAGCAGGTGACCCTCTGGGAGACGCCGCTGAAGGACTACGTCTACGCGAACACGCTGAAGTTCATCCTGGGCCAGCGCGCCCTCGGCGAGTGGGACGCGTACGTCAACGAGCTCAACGGCAAGAACATGGGCTCCTACGTGGACGTCGTCAACAAGGCGTACGACCGCTACCAGAAGAAGCACGGCTGACCACCGCCGGCCGCAGGGCGGAGGAGACGGGCATGCGGATCGTCGTGCCGGATGAGGCCGCGGGCCGGCTGGGCGATGCCTGGCGCGCCTGCGTCGGCACCGGCCGGTTCGACCTCGCCCTGCGGCGGGACCACCAGGACTCGCTGGCGCTGATCCAGCGCGCGATCGGCTTCCGGCACATCCGCGGCCACGGGCTGCTGAGCGACGGCACGGGGGTCCACCGGCCCTACGAGTACCGCGGGGCACGGCACGTGCGCCACGCGTTCACGTACGTCGACCAGGTGGTCGACACCTACCTCGAACTCGGCATCCGACCCTTCCTGGAGCTGGGTTTCATGCCCTCCGGCCTCGCCTCCGGTGACCAGACGGTGTTCTGGTGGCGCGGCAACGTCACCCCGCCACGGTCCTGGAGCGAGTGGGTGGACCTGGTCCGGGGCACGATCACCCACCTCGTCGACCGCTACGGGCTCGACGAGGTCCGCGGCTGGCCGATCGAGGTGTGGAACGAACCCAACCTCACCCACTTCTGGCAGGGCGCGGACGAGGCCGCGTACCACCGGCTGTACGAGGTGACCGCGCACGCCGTGAAGGACGTCGACGCCGACCTCCAGGTGGGCGGCCCGGCGCTCTCCCCCGGCGCCGACGAATGGCTGCCCCGTTTCGCCGATTTCGTCGCCGCCCGGTCGGTGCCGATCGACTTCGTCAGCAAGCACGCCTACACCTCCGGGCCGGCCCAGCACGTGCCCTTCGGGGTGCATCAGACGCTGACCCCGGCGTCCGGGCTGCTGGAGCAGTTCGCCACCCCGCGCGAGCTGCTGCGGGACACCGCCCTGGCGGGGCTGCCGGTGCACATCACCGAGTTCAACTCCTCCTACCGGCCGGACAACCCGATCCACGACACCGCATTCCACGCCGCGTACCTCGCCCCGGTGGTGACCGCCGGCGGGGACCTGGTCGACTCCTTCTCCTACTGGACCTTCAGCGACATGTTCGAGGAGGAGGGGGTGCCGACCTCGCTGTTCCACGGCGGCTTCGGCCTGCTCACCCACCGCCAGGTCAAGAAGCCGACCTACCACCTGTACGCCTTCCTGGCCCGGATGGGTGACCAGGTCCTCGCGCGCGGCGCGGACCACCTGGCCACCCGCGACTCCACCGGCCGGATCACGGTGCTGGCCTGGGCGCCCGTGGACGTCACCGGCCGCGAGCCGGTCCCCGAGGTCCACACGGTGCGGCTGTCCCTGCCGCTGCCGTCGCCCGGGGCGACCTCCGCCTTCCTGCTGCGCTCGTCGGTCAGCGAGGAGGCGGGCAACGCCTGGCGGGCGTGGTGCGAGATGGGGCGGCCGCGCTCCCCGCACGCTCGCCAGCTGAACGCCCTGCGGGAGGCGGCCGAGCCCGCGCGGCGGCACGCGAACCTGCCGATCGTGGCCGGCCGCGTCGCGCTCGACCTGCACCTCTCGCGGCACGAGGTGACCCTGGCCGAGTTCACCGCCGTCACCGACGAGACCCCGCCGTGGTGGGCGGACGAGCGGCTGCTCGGCCAGGCCGCCGGAGAGGAGTCGGCATGAGTGACGTCGTGCGCGCCCGGCGCCAGTTCGGCGACGGTCCGCTGTCCCGCGCCGCGGCGCTGATCTACATCCTGCTGGTGGTGGAACTGCTGCTGCTGGTCACCACCGCGCCCGGCCTGGTCGCGCTCGCGTTGCTGGATCGGGACGTCAGCAACCTTCCGCTGGTCGCGGCCTGCGCGGTCCCGCTCGGCCCCGCTCTCTCCGCCGCGTTCTACACGCTGCACCACCAGCGCCTGGACCTGACCGACCTGCGCCCCGCGCGGGTCTTCTGGCGCGGCTATCGGACCAACCTCCGGGACGCCCTGCTGATCTGGGTTCCGTTGCTGCTGTGGCTGACCGTCATCGCCGTCAACCTCGCCCACCTGTCGGCCGCGGCCCTGCCCCGCTGGTGGGCGGTGCCGCTGGTGCTGGTCGGGGCGGGCGCGGCCCTGGTCGGCCTCAACGCGCTGGTGATCACCTCGTTGTTCGCCTTCCGGGTGCGGGACGTCATCCGGCTCGCCCGGTTCTTCGTCCTGCGTACCCCCGTCGGCACGCTGGGCGTCGCCGGCCTGCTGGCCGCGGCGGCCGCCCTGGTGCTGGTCACCTCGGAGGCGCTGCTGGTGGCGCTGGGCGCGGTGCTGGTGCTGGCCCTGCTGCGCGGCAGCGACCCGATGATCGCCATGATCCGGAACGAGTTCACCGCGTGAGCCTCCCGGCCACCGCCAAGGTGCCCTTCGGTGGGGACTACAACCCCGAGCAGTGGCCGGAGCCGGTGTGGGACCAGGACTACCAGCTCTTCGACCTGGCCCGGATCGATCTCGTCACCCTGGGCGTCTTCGACTGGGCGCTGACCCAGCCCGCCCCGGACGTCTACGACTTCACGCTGCTCGACCGCATCGTGGCACGCGCGACCGCCGAGGGCCGGAGGATCTGCCTGGCGACCGGAACGGGCGCCCACCCGGCGTGGCTGGCCCGCGCCCATCCCGAGGTGACGCGCACGGACTTCGAGGGACGGCGGCACGGGTTCGGCCAGCGGCACAACTCGTGCCCCAGTTCCCCGGTGTTCCGTCGGCTCTCCGCCGAGCTGGCCCGGCGGGTCGCCCGGCGCTACGCCGCGAACCCGTCGATCGTCGCGTGGCACGTCGGCAACGAGTACGGCGGCGCCTGCTACTGCCCCCGGTGCGCCGCGGGCTTCCGGGACTGGCTGCGCCGGGGGTACGGCACGCTGGAGGCGCTCAACGCGGCCTGGTACACCACCTTCTGGTCGCACACCTTCACCGACTGGGAGGAGATCGAGCCGCCGTCGGCCCTCACCGAGCACTGGCGCGGGCCGGACCACACCGCCTTCCCGGGGATCACCCTGGACTACCGCAGGTTCATGTCCGACGCCATGCTGGCCAACTACCTCGACGAGAAGGCGGCGATCCGGGAGGCAAGCCCGGACGTCCTGGTCACCACCAACTTCATGGGCATGTACCGGCCGATCGACTACCACCGCTGGGCGCCCCACCTCGACTTCGCCTCGTGGGACAACTATCCCCCGGACGACAGCTCACCGTCCTGGATGGCCCTGACCCACGACCTGATGCGCGGGCTCAAGGACGGCCAGCCGTTCTGGCTGATGGAGCAGACCCCGAGCCACACCGCCTGCCGGGACGTGAACCCGCTGAAACGGCCGGGCGTGCTGCGGCTGTGGAGCTGGCAGGCGGTGGCACACGGCGCGGACGCGGTGCTGTTCTTCCAGTTGCGCGCCTCGCGGGGGGCCAGCGAGAAGTACCACGGTGCGGTCATCGGCCACTCGGGCCGGTCGGACACCCGGGTGTTCCGGGAGGTCGCACAGCTCGGCGCCGAGTTCGACCGGCTCGGTGCGGCGACGCTGGGCGCGCGGACCCCGGCCCGGGTCGCGCTGCTGTTCGACTGGGACAGCTGGTGGGCGCTGGAGATCTCCGACGGCCCTTCCCGGCTGGTCCGCTACCAGCAGGTGGTGCTGGCCTACCACCGGGCGCTCTGGGACGCGGGGGTCGACATCGACGTGGTCGCGGTGACGGCGGACCTGTCCCGCTACGACGTGGTCGTCGCGCCGGCGCTGCACATGGTCAAGGGCGACCTCCCGCAGCGGCTGGCGGAGGTGGCCGAGCGGGGCGGCTCGGTGCTGACGACGTTCCTGTCGGGGCGGGTGGACGAGAACGACAACGCCTTCCTGATGGACGTGCCCGGCCCGCTCGGGCGGCTCATGGGCGTGCGCGTCGACGAGTGGGACGCCCGCGGACCGGGATTCGTCAACCCCGTGCTCCTGCGGGCCGGCGCCGACCGGGTCGAGGTGGCCGCACGGCTGCTGTTCGAGCTGGTGATCCCCGAGGGGGCCGAGGTCGTGGGCACCTACCAGGACGACTTCTACGCCGGCACCCCGGCCGTCACCAGGAACGCCTTCGGCGCCGGTGACGGCTGGTACGTGGGGGCCGGGCTGGATCAGGAGGGGGTGTCCTGGGTGGTCCGGCGGGTACTCGACCGGCACGGCCTGGCCGGACCGTACGCGGACGTGCCGGATCTGGAGGCCGCCGTGCGGGTCACCCCGGGCGGGGCGCGACTGCGTTTCCTGCTCAACCACCGGGCCGAGCCCGTCGAGGTGGCCGCCTGCGACGGTGGTGTCGACCTGCTCAGCGGCGACCGGATCGAGCGCGGGCAGGCGGTCCGGCTCGGCCCGCGGGAGGTCCTGGTGGTCCGTGAGGACGCATGAGGCCGCCGCCATCGGCCCGCGCGACCCGGGAGATCCGGTGAACACGGCCCGGTCGGACGGTGTGCACGCCGCCTGGCTGCCGCCGGAGGCGTTCGGCGCCATCGGTGCAAGGCGCAGTCTGGTCTGCGGCGACGGCGTGCTCGTCGACACGGTCCGCGACGAGATCTCCCGAGCCTGCGCCCGGTACGGCGGCAGCACCGACCGGCCCCCGCCGCGGCCGGCGTCCCCCGACCGGCCGGCCGCGGGCACGCCGTACGACCTGGTGCTCGCGCTGGTCCCGGCCGCCCTCCTGCCGGTCGCCGCAGCCGCGGTCCAGGTCGGGTACCAGCGGCGCCACGGGGCCGGCGCGCTCGGCGAGGAGGGTTTCCTGCTGGCCCGGCACGCCGAGGTCACCGTGGTGCTGGCCGAGGCGCCCGCCGGCCTGCTCTACGGCCTGTTCCACCTGGTCCGGCTCGGCGAGTCGGCGTTCGGCCTGACCCGCCCGACGGAACTGCACCGCCCGGCCGTGCGGCTGCGCATGCTCGACCACTGGGACAACGTCGACGTGCACCCGGTGATGGGGCAGGTCGAGCGCGGCTACGCCGGCGGGTCCATCTTCTGGCGGGACGGCGCCCGGCGCGACGACCTGACCCGGGTCGGCGCCTACGGGCGGCTGCTGGCCGCCTGCGGCGTCAACGCGGTCTCGGTGAACAACGTGAACGTCCATGCCACCGAGGCGCGCCTGCTGACCGACGGGCTCGGCGACGTCGCCGCGATCGCGGACGTCCTGCGGCCGTACGGGATCCGGGTGCACCTGTCGGTCAGCTTCGCCGCACCCGTCGCTCTCGGCGGCCTACCGACCGCGGATCCGCTGGTCGACGGCGTGCGGACGTGGTGGGCCGACACCACCCGGAACGTGTACGAGAGCATCCCCGACTTCGGCGGCTACGTGGTGAAGGCGGACTCCGAGGGGCAGCCGGGCCCCTTCGCGTACGGGCGCAGCCACGCCGACGGTGCGAACCTCCTCGCCGACGCGCTGGCGCCGTTCGGGGGCGTGGTGCACTGGCGGGCCTTCGTCTACGACCACCGCCAGGACTGGCGTGACCGGTCGACCGACCGGGCCCGTGCCGCCCACGACCACTTCACGCCCCTCGACGGGCGGTTCCGCGACAACGTGATCCTCCAGGTGAAGCACGGGCCCATGGACTTCCAGCCGAGGGAGCCGGTGTCCCCGGTGCTCGCGGCCATGCCGAACACGCGGCTGGCGGTGGAGTTCCAGGCGACCCAGGAGTACACCGGCCAGCAGCGGCACGTCTGCTACCTGGCTCCCTGGTGGAGCGAGGTGCTCGGGTTCGCGCCGTGGGGCGACGGCGGGCCGACGGTCGCCGACGTGGCGGCCGGCGGTGGGTTGGTGGGGGTTTCCAACGTGGGCGACGACCCGTTCTGGACCGGGCACCCGCTCGCGCAGGCGAACCTGTACGCGTTCGGTCGGCTGGCCTGGGATCCCCGCCTGGATCCGGTGGCGGTGCTCGACGAGTGGATCGACCTGACCTTCGTGCGGCCGGCGCCGGGCTGTCCCGGGCTGGTGCGCCGGGCGCTGCACGCGATCATGGACGACTCGTGGCGGACCTACGAGCGGTACACCGCGCCGCTGGGGGTCGGTTTCATGGTCCGCCCCGGTCACCACTACGGCCCCGACGTGGACGGGTACGAGTACACCCCCTGGGGCACCTACCACTTCGCCGATCGGGACGGCGTGGGCGTCGACCGCACCCGGGCCTCAGGCAGCGGATTCACGGGGCAGTATCCGCCGCCGTGGCGCGACGTGTACGAGTCACCCGACCGGTGCCCCGACGAGCTGCTGCTCTTCTTCCACCACGTGCCGTACGGGCACCTGCTGCACGACGGGTCCACCGTCATCCAGCACATCTACGACACCCACTTCGCCGGGTACGAGCAGGTGGTCACCATGCGACGGCGGTGGGAGGGGCTGGCCGGGCGGCTCGACCCGGGGGTGTACGACCGGGTCCGCGAACGCCTCGACGAACAGCTGCGCTGCGCGCAGGAGTGGCGGGACCAGGTCAACGCCTACTTCTTCCGCAAGTCCGGGGTGCCGGACGCCCGAGGACGGCCCATCCACTGAGCGTGTGCCGGTCCGCCGGGCGTCCCCCGTGGACGCCCGGCGGACCGACCTCACCTGATCTCGGTCGTCGTCCAGCGCGGAGCCTCGGTGGTGACCGGCACGGTGTCACCGACCAGGGTGGTCAGCGCCTCCGTGTCCCGGCGGGCGCTCGTGCCGATCCAGAGTTCGACGTCGCCGGGCTCCACGACCCGGGTGAGCGTGCGGTCGGAGAAGGCCAGGCGAGTGGTGGGGACCGTCAGCTCGACGGTGACCGACTGGCCCGGGGCCAGGTGGACCCGCCGGTAGCCGAGCAGTTGCGCCACCGGCCGGGTCACCGAGGCGACCAGGTCACGGCCGTAGAGCTGGACCACGTCGTCGCCGGCGACCGCGCCGGTGTTCGTCACGCGCACCGCCACGTGCAGCGCCCCGTCGGTCGGTGCCGTCGCCGGCGCGCCGAGGCCGGTGTGCGCGAACGTCGTGTACGACAGGCCGTGGCCGAACTCCGCCGCGGGGGTCGCCGGCAGGTTGGTCACCTCGCTGCCCTCGCCGAGCGCGGGGTGCAGGTAGGAGTACGGCTGCGACCCCGCCGAGCCGGGCAGGCTGACCGGCAGCTTGCCCGACGGGTTGACCCGCCCGGACAGCACGCCCGCGATCGCTCCGGCTCCCTCCTCGCCGGGGAAGAACGCCTGCACCACCGCCGCGCAGCGCGACAGCGCCCAGCCGATCGCGTACGGCCGGCCGGTGAGCAGCACGAGGACGACCGGGGTGCCCGTGGCCAGCACGGCCTCCACGAGCTCGCGCTGGACTCCGGGCAGCTCCAGGTCCTCCCGGTCGCAGCCTTCGCCGACCGTGCCACGCCCGAAGAGGCCGGCGTGATCCCCGACGACCAGGACGGCGACGTCCGCGGCGGACGCGACGGCGACCGCCTCGTCGAAACCGGACCGGTCGTCGCTGTCCACGTCGCAGCCGCTCGACCAGGTGACGAGATCGGCGCCGACCTCGGCACGCAGGGCGTCGAGGACCGTCGGCACCTCGATGCCGGTCTCGACGCCGGGGTGCTGGACGAGCACGTGGTTGAGGAAGGAGTAGCACCCGAAGAGCGCGGCCTGCCGGTCCGCGTTCGGACCGATGACCGCCACGCGCCGGCCCGCGGGCAGCGGAAGGACGCCCTGGTTGGCGACCAGGACGACCGACTTCTCGGCGAGGCGGCGGGCGATCGCCCGGTGCTCCGGCGAGTCGAGGTCGACCGCCCGGGGCGGCTCGTCGGTGAACGTGGCGTCGAGCAGCCCGAGCTCCAGCTTCTCGCGCAGGACCCGCAGCACCGCCCGGTCGACGAGCGCTTCGTCGAGCCTGCCGGCCCGCACCTGCTCGCGCAGGGTCAGATAGGCGTCGCCCGTCGGGAGTTCGACGTCGACTCCCGCGGCCAGCGCCTGCGCGGCCGCCCCCGCGTGGTCGGCCGCGACGTGGTGCAGCAGGTTCAGGAAGGCGACACCGTAGTAGTCGGACACCACCGTGCCGTCGAAGCCCCAGCTGTCCCGCAGCACGCCGGTCAGCATCGTCGGATCGGCGGCCACGGGCACGCCGTCGATCTCGGTGTAGGAGTGCATGACGCTGCGCGCGTTCCCGTCGAGGATCGCCATCTCGAACGGCGGGAACAGCACGTCGGCGAGCTCCCGAGGGCCGGCGTGCACCGGGGCGAAGTTGCGCCCGGCGCGCGACGCGGAATAGCCGGCGAAGTGCTTCAGCGTGGCGTGGACGCCCTGCGACTGGAGGCCGCGCACGTACGACGTGCCGATGGTGCCGACCAGGTAGGGGTCCTCGGCGATGCACTCGTCGACCCGACCCCAGCGCGGGTCCCGGATCACGTCGAGCACCGGGGCGAGGCCCTGGTGGATGCCCAGCGCCCGCATCGAGGCCCCGATCGCCGCGGCCATCTCGGTGACGAGCTCGGGGTCGAACGCGGCGCCCCAGCCCAGCGGGGTGGGGAAGGTGGCCGCCTTCCACGCCGAGAGCCCGGTGAGGCACTCCTCGTGGACGATCGCCGGTATGCCCAGCCTGGTGCCCGTCACCAGGTCCCGCTGGAATCTCCACAGCCAGGCCGCGCGGGCCGCGGCGTCGACCGGGCGGGTGCCGTAGACCCGGGTGAGATGGCCGAGTCCTTGCCGGGCGAAGTCCTCCAGCTTGACGTCGTCGCCGAACTCGCCCTGCAGGGGTGCGACCGCCTCGCCGTCCTCCTTCTCCCAGAAGCCGACGAGCTGGGCGACCTTCTCCTCGATCGTCATCCGGCCGAGCAGCTCACGGACGCGCGCCTCGCCGGTGTGTCCGTCCGGCCGATCGTGGTCGGGAGTTGCCTGGGCCGGCGCCGGCCCGCCCACCACCGCGTGGACCTCAGTCATGCTGTGCCTTTCCTTTGATTGTGCTGGTACCGCTGTCGCTCAGCCCTTGACCGCGCCCTGCAGGCCACCGACGATCTGCTTCTCCGCGAGGGTGAAGAAGAACAGCGCCGGCAGCATCGCCAGGGACGTGAAGGCGAGGACGCCCGCGGTGTCGGTGGAGAACTGGCTCGAGAAGTTCTGCACCCCCAGCGGCAGGGTGTGCAGGCTGACATCGCCGAGGACGAGCAGCGGCAGCAGGAACGCGTTCCAGCTCGCCACGAACGCGAGGACGCCGACGGTGACGAGCGCGGGCCGCGACAGCGGCAGCGCGATGCGCCAGAGGAAGCCGAGCCGGCTCGCGCCGTCGATCGCCGCGGCGTCCTCCAACTCGCGGGGGATGGCGGACAGGAAGGGTCGCAGGATCACGATCGTCAGCGGCAGCTGGAAGGCGACCTGCGGGAGGATCACGGCGTAGTAGGAATTGATCAGGTTCAGGTCGCGCAGCATCAGGTAGAGCGGCAGGATCGCCGCCCCGGCCGGGAAGAGCAGGCCGAGCGTGAAGAAGGTGTAGAGCCCCTCCCGCCCCCGGAAGGTGTACCGGGCCAGCACGAATGCGGCGGCCATGCCGAGCACCACGACGCCGAGCGTGGTGCCGAGGGCGATCACCCCGCTGTTGAACGCCTGCTGCCAGAACTTGCCCTGCGTCAGCACCCGGGTGTAGTTGTCGAGGACCCACGGGTCGGGCAGGCCGGCCGGATCGTCGACGATCTGCGGGGTGGTGCGGAAACCGCCGACGATCACGTAGAGGATCGGGGTGATCGACACGGCCGCGACCGCGAGTGCCAGCGCGTACGTGAGCGGGGTGCCCCACGACATCGGCCGGCGTTCGGCGGACGGGGAATGAACGAGGTTCGTGGCCACGGTCAGTTCGCCCTTCTGGTGATGGCGCCCTCGATGTCCCGGCGGAGGATGAAGCGCTGGAACAGCAGCGCCGCGACGAACGAGATGACGAAGAGGATCACGGCGACCGCGTTGCCGTAGCCCCACAGTCGGGCGAAGAACCCGTTGTCCACCATGTACGTCGCCATGGTTCCGGAGGCCCCGAGCGACCGCACCGCGGGCACCGAGGTCACCCAGATCACGTCGAAGACCTGCAGCGAACCGATCATCGACAGGAACATCCAGATCCGGATCGTCGGCCCCAGCAGCGGGAGGGTGACGTGGCGCTGGGTCTGCCACCAGCTCGCGCCGTCGATCGCGGCGGCCTCGGTCAGCTCGTGCGGCACGTTGGACAGGCCGGCGAGCAGGAGGATGATGGCGAAGCCGACGTACTTCCAGGTGAGCACGAACAGCAGCGTCCAGATGACGACGTCGAGGTCGGCGAGCCACGCCTGCACGAGGCTGCCCAGTCCCAGGGACCGCAGCAGCGCGTCGACCGTGCCACCCTCGGCCAGGATCAGCTTCCACATGATGCCGACGGTGACCTCGGCGAGCACGTAGGGCACGAACACCAGCAGGCGGAACACCGAGCGCCCGCGGAAGCGGCGGTTGAGCAGCAGGGCGATGCCCAGGGCGACGGGGCCCTGGATCAGCAGCGACCCGAACACGATGATCGCGTTGTTGCGCAACGCGTCGAGGAAGATCGGGTCCTGGAAGGCGAGCGTGTAGTTCTTGAAGCCGATGTACTCAGTGGGGGGCCCGACCCCACGCCACCGGTAGAGGCTGTAGTAGACCGCGAAGCCCATCGGCACCAGCACGAACATCACGTAGACGACGAGCGCCGGCGTCGTGAGCCCGATGATCTCGTACCACTTACGGCGGGTCTCGGCCCGGCGGGAGGACGAGCCCCCGGCGGGCCGGTGACCCGCCGGCGGCGCGGACACGCCGCCGGCGGGGAACCGGGTTTGGTCGGTGGAGGTCACTTGCTTGCGGCTGCCTTCATCCCCGCGACGACCTTCTCCGGCGTCCCCTTGCCCGAGAAGATGCCGACGATCCCGTCGTTCATCGCGGTGCCGACGGTGCTGCCGTAGGCCGTGTCGAGCCAGAGCTGGACGTAGCTCGCCTCGGACGTGGCCTGCAGGATGGACTTCAGGGCCGGGTCCTGGATGCCGGCCTCCGCGCCCTTGACGACGGGGAGCCCGGTGCCGGTCTCGGCGTAGCCCTTCTGCACCTCGGGGCTGGCGATGTACTTGAGGAACTCGACGCACTCGGCCGGGGCCTTCTTCGAGCAGGCGAACCCGTCGCCGCCGCCGAGGGCCGCCTTGGGGTCACCGGCGGAACCGGAGATCGCCGGAACGGGGAACCAGCCAAGGAACTTGGCGAGCTTGGCCTTGTCCGTGGCGACGTTGTCCAGGGTGCCCCGGTTCCAGTCGCCCATCAGCTCCATCGCGGCCTTGCCGTTGGCGAGCAGGCCGTTGGCGCTGGTCGGGTCGTTCTGGCCCGGCGTGGCGATGAAGTTGTTCTGGAACGGCTTGGTGTCGATGAAGGCCTTCAGGTCCTGGCCGGCCTTCACGAAGCACGGGTCGTCGAAGACCTTCTCCTTGGACGCCTTCTTCAGGGTGTCGATCGAGCAGTCGCGCAGCGCGAAGTTGTACCACCAGTGGGCGGCGGGCCACTTGTCGCCGGCGCCCACGGCGATCGGGGTGACGTTGATGGCCTTGAGCTTCGTGACCGCGGCGTTGAGCTCTTCGAACGTGGTCGGCGGCGCGCTGATGCCCGCCTGGGCGAACATGTCCTTGTTGTACCAGATGCCCTCGATGCCCATCCGGAACGGCAGGCCGTACTGCTTGCCGTTCACCTGCCAGATCTCGGCCGCGCTGCCGATGTTGGCGACCTCGGTCTTGACCTGGTCGGTGAGGTCCTTGAGGTAGTCGGCCTCGACCTGCTCGACCATCTCGCCGCCACCCCACGTCATGAAGACGTCCGGCGGGTCGTTGCTCAGCAGCGCGGCGGGGATCCGGGTGCGCTGCAGCTGGTTGGTCTCGATCGCCTCGATCTCGATCTTGACGGTCGGGTGGAGCGCGGAGAAGTCCTTGGCGACCTTCTCCCAGTAGGTCTTGCCCGGCCCGTCCTGGGGGGCGTTGTGCCACCAGGTCAGGGTCACGGGGTTCTTGTACAGCTCACCCTCGCTGGACGTCCCCTCGTCGCCGCCGCTGTTGCAACCAGCGACGACGAGAGCGCTTGCCATAAGTAGTGCCAGGGCGGCACCTGCACGCCGCTTCGTCGCCATCGATTTTCTCCTCCGTCAGGCAGTCGCGGTACTCGGCCTGCGGGGAGTTTTACAGCCGTGAAAGGGGGTGTCAATCGGTATCGATAACGTTTTCGAGTCACTGCTGACCGCACCCACGCGGCGGCTCTATCATCGTCGGGTGGTCTTCCCGGAGCGCGTCAAGATGTCGGACGTGGCACGTACCGCCGGCGTCTCGGTGGCAACGGTATCGAAGGTTGTGAATGGTCGCTACGGCGTGGCCCAGGCGACGGTGGAGCGCGTCCAGCAGGTCATCCACGAGCTGGGCTACGAGGCCAGCCTGGGGGCGCAAAGCCTGCGCAGCCACCGCACGAACGTGCTGGGCATCCTGGTCGCCGAGTTCGAGCCGTTCTCGACCGAACTGCTCAAGGGGGCGTCCCGGGAGGTCGCCGGCAGCGGGTACCAGCTGTTGGCCTACTCCAGCGGCGACGGCGAGGGTGCCGCCATAGGCTGGGAACGGCGCTCGCTGGCCCGCCTGTCCGGAACCCTCATCGACGGCGCCGTGATCGTCACGCCGACCGTGATCGAGACCAAGCACGGCTTCCATGTCGTGGCCGTCGACCCCCATACCGGCCCATCCGGCCTGCCCACCGTCGACTCGGACAACTTCGCCGGCGCCGTGCTCGCCACCAACTACCTGCTCTCGCTCGGCCACCGCCGCATCGGGCACATCAGCGGGCGCCCCGACCTCGAGTCGGCGCGCCTGCGCGAGGCGGGCTTCCGCAAGGCCATGGCCGACGCCGACGTGGCGGTCGACGAGAGGATCGTGCGCGTCGGCGGGTTCCGGACCGAGACCGCCGCCGGCACGGCCGCGGAGCTGCTCTCGCTCCCGGACCGGCCGACGGCGATCTTCGCGGGCAACGACCTTTCGGCGATCTCCACGATGGACGTCGCCCGCGGCATGGGCCTCGCGGTGCCCGACGACCTGTCCGTCATCGGCTTCGACAACGTCCCGGAGTCGGCACTGGTGAACCCCCCGCTGACGACGATCATGCAACCGCTGCAGCGCATGGGCGCCGAGGCGTTGCGCCTGCTCATCGACCTGATCGCCGGCGTCGAGCGCGACACGCACATCCGGCTCCCCACCGAGCTGGTCGTGCGGGCCTCCTGCCGCCCCTACCGCTGACGCGGTCGGTGGGAGTCAGGGGACCAGCGGGGCGGCGCTGTCGCGGACGACGAGCTGGGTGGCCAGCTCGACGCGGGGGCTCTCGATCCGCTCCCCCTGGGCCAGGCGCAGCACCGTGCGCGCGGCGAGCAGGCCCATCTTCGCCAGGGGCTGCCGGACGGTTGTCAGCGGTGGGGAGCACCACCGGACCTCCGGCAGGTCGTCGAAGCCGACGACGCTGACGTCGTCGGGCACCCGCAGGCCGCGTCGTCGGACGGCCTCGTAGACCCCGAGGGCCATCTGGTCACTGGCGGCGAAGATCGCGGTGGGCGGGTCGGGCAGGCGCAGCAGGTGGGTGCCGGCGGCGAAGCCGGCCTCGTGGTAGAAGTTGCCCGGCTGGATCAGCTCCTCGTCCACGGTGAGGCCGGCGGTCTCCAGCGCCGCCCGGTAGCCGTCCAGACGTACCCGGCTGCACATCAGCTGCGGCGGCCCGGCGATGAAGCCGATCCGCCGGTGACCGAGACCGAGCAGGTACTCGGTCGCGCGCAGGCTGCCCACCCAGTTGGTCGCCCCGATGGTGTGCGCCTCCTGCGGGGGCACACCCGCGGGGTCGACGATGACGACAGGGATGTTGAGGCGGCGCAGCTCGGCCTGCAGCGGCGGCTCCAGGGTGGAGGTCACGAAGATGACCCCCTCGGTGGAGCGGGTGCGCAGGTTGTCCAGCCACTGCCGGGCCGACGAGCTGCGCCGGTGGATCGCGGAGACCACGGTGCCGATGCCGGCCGCGTGCGCGACGTCCTCGACCCCACGGATGATCTCGACCGCCCAGGGGCTGTCCAGGTCGTTGAAGACCAGATCGATCAGACCGGAGCTGGGCCGCATGCTCGGCCGGCGGCGGCGGTAGCCGTGCCGGGTCAGCAGCTCCTCGACCCGTTCCCGGGTCCGCGGCGCGACGTCGGAGCGACCGTTGACCACCCGCGACACCGTGGGCACCGAGACGCCGGCCAGCCGCGCGATCGCCGCGATGGTGACTTTCCGGGAGTCTTCCGAGGCCACCGGGTCGCCCTTTCGTCCAGGGACTTTCGGTCTGATGCCGGTACTTTCGATCGGTTGAGGGCACGTTATGACCTGCCGCGATCCGGGTCAAGGCCCTGCCGTGCCCGGTCGTCCCCCACCGCGACCCCGCGAACGGACCGGCCGGCGCCGCCCTCCGATGGTTGACGAGGGGGATCGACGCTCGTATTGTTCCGGCTCAGTTACCGGAAGTTTGCGCGAAAGTATCGGACCGGCCGCGCACGTACCACGGTTTCCCGCACCGTCCCTCTGATCGGCGTCCGGCGCGCCACCCGCGTGCGTCCGCGCCCCCTGGGTCGACGTCCCGGTCGACCCGTTCCCCACCGGAGGAAAACCCATGAAACTGCGACGATGGATAGCCGCCGGCGCGGTCGCCCTGGCCACCGCCGCCACCCTCAGCAGCGCGCCGGCCACGGCGGGCCGCCCGTACGACCCGGCCGACCAGAGCCTGCGCAACCTCGCGCTGCGCCACGGCCTGGCCGTCGGCACGGCCGTCGACATGGCCGCCCTCGACGACCCCGCCGACCCCCGGTACCGCCAGCTCGCGGCGTCGGAGTTCTCGACGGTCACCGCCGAGAACGTGATGAAGTGGGAAAGCCTGGAGCCGACCCGCGGCACCTACAACTGGGAGCCGGCCGACCGGCTCCTCGCGTTCGCCAAGCAGAACAACCAGCGCGTACGCGGGCACGTGCTCGTCTGGCACAACCAGCTGCCCGGCTGGCTGACCGCCGGCGTGGCCGACGGCTCCATCAGCGACACCGAGCTGCGCGACATCCTGCGCCGGCACATCACCGCCGTGGTCACCCACTTCAAGGGCCGGATCTGGCAGTGGGACGTGGTCAACGAGGCGGTCAGTGACCCCTGGGACACCCCGTCGACCCTGCACTACAAGGGGTTCTGGGCCCAGCACCTGGGGGCTGGCTACATCGCCGACGCCTTCCGCTGGGCCAGCGCGGCCGACCCGCACGCCCTGCTGTTCTACAACGACTACAACATCGAGGCGTTCGGCTCACGCGACCCGGCCAACGACAAGACCCAGTTCGTGTACGACATGGCCAAGAGCCTGCTCGCCCAGCGCGTGCCGATCGACGGCATCGGCAGCCAGGGCCACCTCGGGACCCAGTACGGCAACTTCGACACCCTCCAGGTCGCCGAGGCGCTGCGGAAGTTCGCCGGGCTCGGGCTGGCCACCGCGTTCACCGAGGTCGACGTGCGCAGCCAGCTCACCGAGGGAGTTCAGGCGGGCGACTCGAACGAGATCAACCCACGCTTGCAGGCCTCGGCCGCGAACTTCAGCGTGCTGCTGCAGGCCTGCCTGGCCGAGCGGCACTGCCTGTCGTTCACCGTCTGGGGATTCACCGACAAGCACTCCTGGGTGCCCGGCTGGTTCACCGACCCGCCGGAGGGCCTGGCCACCATCTACGACGAGAACTACCAGCCCAAGCGGGCGTACCAGGAGATGAAGGCCGACCTGATCTACAGCGGGCCACCGTACGTCCTGCCGCGCGTCCCGCAGCGGCCGCGCCGCTAGGCGCAGCGGCCGGGCGGGGCCGGTCGGTCGACCGGCCCCGCCCCGCGCCGTTCCGGGTCGCTCAGCGGTGCTGGCCGGCGCGGAGCATCTCGATGGTCTTCGTGACGCGCTGCGCCCGGGTGGCCTCCCGCTTGGCCTCGGTGACCCAGCGGACGAACTCCTTGCGGTGCGAGGGGGCCAGCGCCCCGAACGCCGTCTGCGCCTGGGCGTCCCCGGCGAGAGCGGCGGCCAGGTCGTCGGGCACCTCGACGCCGCGGGCCTCCGCGTCGAGGGCGATGGCGACCTCGTACGACGCCCCGATGCTCACGCCCGCCTGCGCCCGCGCCGCACGTGACAACCCGATCAGGTTCTCCCCGCCCATCCGGGCCAGCCGCAGCGGGAGCGTCACCCCGTTGACATCCACGCGCACGGGGAACGTCCGCCGCCCCTCCCCCACGACCGACACCTGCTCGTCGGACAGCACGAACGCTCCGGCCGGACCGCGCTGCTCCAACGTCAACGTCAACGCGAGGGTCCCGGTCATGACGTCATCGTAGTCGGCAGCACGCCGGCCGGCGATCAACGGCCGGCAATCCCGGCGATCGATGGCTACCGTCATGGCCATGGCCGACGCCGCGACCGCCCGCCCCACCGCCCGCGCCCGCTCCTGGTGGGGCTGGGGCTGGGCGGACGAACACCCCGACGACGCCGAATGCGTGGCGATGGGAGCCCTCCTCCCCGGTACGCTCCCGCGCCCCCTGCCCGTCCCTCGGGTCGCCGACCTGCGGATCGACCGGCCCGCCGTCGAGCCGCCGCCGAGCCTCGCGCAGCTGGTCACCGCCGACCCCGGGGCGCGCGCCGCGCACGCCATGGGCAAGGCGTACCGGGATGTCATCCGCGCCCTGCGCGGCCGGCCGGCGCGGATACCCGACCTGGTCGCCCGGCCGAGCAACGACCAGGACGTGGCCGACCTCCTGGAGTGGGCCGGCGACCGTGACGTTGCCGTGATCCCCTACGGCGGGGGCTCCTCGGTGACCGGCGGCGTGGAGTACCGCGGCGACGCGCACCGGGCGGTGGTGTCCCTCGACCTGACCGCGCTGGACCGGGTAGTGGAGGTCGACACCGACAGCCGGGCCGCCCGCATCCAGGCCGGCGTCCTCGGCCCGGCACTGGAGGACCAGCTCAGGCCGCACGGCTTGACGCTGCGGCACTTCCCGCAGAGCTTCGAGTTCTCCACCCTCGGCGGCTGGCTCGCCACCCGGGCCGGCGGTCACTACGCCACGGTCCACACGCACATCGACGACTTCGTGCAGTCCCTGCGACTGGTCACCCCGGCCGGCGCCGGCACGTCGTGGCAGGTGCCCGCCTCCGGCGCCGGACCGTCCCCCGACCGGCTGTTCCTCGGTTCGGAAGGCACCCTGGGCGTCATCACCGAGGCGTGGATGCGCCTGCAGGACCGCCCCCGCCACCGGGCCTCCGCGTCGGTGCGTTTCGCCGACTTCGCCGCCGCGCTGCGGGCGGTTCGTACGATCGCCCAGTCCGGCCTCACCCCCGCCAACTGCCGCCTGCTCGATGCCGGCGAGGCCGCGCTGTCCGGCGCCGCCCGCGACGGCTCGTCCGTCCTCGTCCTCGGCTTCGAGTCGGCCGCCGCGCCGGTGGACGCCGCTCTCGCCCAGGCGCTGGACCTGGCCCGCGCGCACGGCGGCACGCCCTCCTCGGGCGGTCGGGGCGACGACGCGGTCGGCGCGTGGCGCTCGGCGTTTTTCCGGATGCCGTACCTGCGCGACGGCCTCGCCCGGATGGGGGCCGTCGTCGAGACCTTCGAGACGGCCGCCACCTGGAAACGGCTTCCCGCTCTGATCGACGCCGTCCGCGACGAGGTGGGCGCCGCCGCGCGCGAGGCCACCGGGCATCCCGCCGCCGTCAACTGCCGCCTCACCCACGTCTATCCCGACGGAGCGGCGCCCTACTTCACGGTGCTGGCCGGCGGCCGGGCGGGCGACGAGGTCGCCGTGTGGGACCACCTCAAGGACGTGGCGACCGACGTCCTCCACCGCCATCACGCCACCATCACCCACCACCACGCCGTCGGCCGCGACCACCGCCCCGGCTACGACCGCCAGCGCCCCGAACCGTTTGCCCTGGCCCTGCGCGCCGCGAAGGCCGCGCTCGACCCGCACGGGATCCTCAACCCCGGCGTGCTCATGGACTGACCCGCGCCCCCACCGAGTGATGAACGGTCGGGGTGACCGGGACCTTGGGCCCTGCATTTCCCGCCCGGGATCGCCAACCCTGGAGACCGGACGGTCCGGACCGGTCGAAGGAGGATGTGGTGGCGAAGTTGGGGAGTTGGCCGTTGTCCGAGAACACCCTTCGCGCGATGTACGCGGGGGGCCGCGGCAACGCGGCGGCCCGCCGGTTCGCCCGATTGTGGGCGGCCGTACACGGTGCCGGCCTGACACCCCGGCGCTGGGTGACACTGGAGGTGGCCGGACGCCGTAGCGGACGGCTGACCCGGTTCCCGCTGGGCATGGCCGACTGGCGGGGCGACTGGTATCTCGTGTCGATGTTGGGCGAGAACTGCAACTGGGTCCGCAACGTACGGGCGGCCGACGGGCTGGTGACCATCCGGCACGGGCGGGCCCGGGCCTGCCGGCTGGTCGAGGTGCCGGTCGAGGAGCGCGCACCGATCCTCAAGCGGTACCTGGCGACGGTACCCGGAGCCCGGCCGCACCTACCCGTCGACCGGCACGCACCCCTGGCCGAGTTCGCGGCCATCGCGGCGCGGTACCCCGCGTTCCGCGTCGAGGCGGCGGGCGAGAAGTCGGACCACCGCGGCTGAACGGCCACGGTGGCCATGGTGGTTGCGGCCGTACCGCCAGACCGGTCTCGGCGACCAGGCGGGCCAGCCGGGCCCGCGGCGCGCGGGACTCCGGGACGAACCGCGCGTCTCGGCCTCAGTGCTCCGCGCGTGCGCCGGCGGCGCGGTAGGCGCGCGGCGAGAGACCGATGGCGCGTTTGAAGGCGACGCTGAAGGCGCTCTCGGAGCCGTACCCCACGTCGCGGGCGATCGTGGCGACGGTGTCGTCGCCGCGGCGGATGCGGTCGGCGGCAAGCTCGACCCGCCACGCGGTGAGGTACTCCAGCGGCCCTTGGCCGACCACCTGCTTGAACCGGGCCGCCAGGGTGGAGCGGGAGACCGCCGCGCTGCGGGCCAACTCGGCGACCGTCCAGGGGTGTGCGGGCCGGGCGTGCATCCGTCGCAGGACGGTCGTCACGGTGGGATCGGTCAGGCCGGCCAACCAGCCGGAGGTGTGGCCGGCGTCCCGCGTGAGGTACAGGCGCAGGATCCGCACCAGCATGACGACGGCCAGGTGCTCGGCGACGAGCCTCGCCCCCGCCGCGTCCTGCTGCAGCTCCGCGTCGATCTCGGCGACCGCGCGTCGCACGGTGGCGGCCTCCGGCGTCCCGGCCGCCACCCGGATGACCGGCGGCAGGCCGTCGAGCAGCAGGGCCTGGGCGCGGTCGGTGAAGGAGAACGCGCCCCCGATGAGGAACACCTCGTCGCCCTGGCCGGCGCGGGCCACGCCGTCGACGGCCGCGGTGAACAGGGGCCCCGCCGGCTCGGCCGGCAGGCTCAGGTCGCTGGCCAGGGTGAACGCGACCGGCCGGGTCAGCAGGAAGCAGTCGCCCTCGTGCAGCCGGAGGGGATCCGGCACCCCGTCCACGCGAAGCCAGCAGGCGCCCCGGCGTACGACGTTGAACTTCACGCCGGCGGGCGGCTCGAACCGGACGGCCCACGCTCCGCCGGCCGACATACCGGCGGAAAGGTGACTCGTGGCGCCGGTCAGGGAGAGAACGTCCTCCAACGGGTCCACGCACACCCCCTTCGGACGCTGACGAAACTTTCTCGGACGGCAAACTATAGTTCGTCCAGAACCGCCGGTCGTAGCGTTGCTGTCATGACAGAGAGCACACGCCTGACCACCGAGTTCACCGCCCGCGCCACCGCCGAGGAGGTCATCGACGGCGTCGACCTCACCGGGCGCCGCATGATCGTCACCGGCGGCGCCTCGGGCATCGGTCTGGAGACGGTCCGCGCCCTCGCCCGCGCCGGCGCGGAGGTTACCGTGGCGACCCGTGATCCCGCCCGCGCGGACGACCTGGTGGCCGAGTTCGCCGGACCCGGTCCGGGCACGGTCCGGGCCGCCGCGCTCGACCTGGCCGACCTCGACTCCGTCGACGCCTTCGTCGCCGGGTGGACCGGGCCGTTGCACGCGTTGATCGCGAACGCCGGGATCATGGCGCTACCGAACCGCCAGCTGACTCCGGAAGGCTGGGAACTGCAGCTCGCCACCAACTACCTCGGGCACTTCGCGCTGGCCCGGGGCCTGCACGACAACCTCCGCTCCGCGGGCTCCGCGCGGGTCGTCGTCGTCAGCTCGGGCGCACAGCTGCGCGCCGGTGTCGACTTCGAGGACCCGCACTTCGCCCGCCGCCCGTACGACCCGTGGACCGCGTACAGCCAGTCCAAGACCGCCGACGTCCTGCTGGCCGTCGGGATCGCCCGGCGTTGGGCCGTTGACGGGATCACCGCCAACGCCCTGGCCCCGGGCGTCATCATCACCAACCTGCAACGTCACCTCGGCGCGGACACCCTGCGCACCTTCGGGGTGACGACCGACGAGGCGGGCAACCTGTCGGTGCCGGAGCACTACAAGACCCCGGCCCAGGGCGCCGCCACCACCGTGCTGCTGGCCGCGTCGCCGCTGGTCGAGGGGGTCACCGGCCGCTACTTCGAGGACAACCAGGAGTCGGCGGTGGTCCCCGGCGGTCCGGAGCCGATGACCGGGGTGGCCGAGCACGCCGTGGACGTCGCCGCCGCCGACCGGCTCTGGGCGTACGCCGAGCAAGCCCTCGCCTCCCGGCGAGCCTGAGCGCCGCTCCACCTGCCGACCCCGGCACACCGGGACCGGCCGGCGGGTGACCGCCGGCCGGTCTTCGTCGCGAGACCCGGGACCGCCGGCTCAGAACCCCCGGGCGAGCCGGTAGTACGCCTGGTTCCAGCGGATCTGCTCGGCGAAGCGGCGCGGGTCCGTGTCGGCGTCGATGACGACCAGCTCGGTGCGGCTCATCTCGGCCAGGTCGTGCAGCTCCTCCACGCCCACCGCCTGCGAGAGCACGGTGTGGTGCGGGGCGCCCGCGGTGATCCACGCCTCGGCGGAGCCGGCCAGGTGCGGGCGGGGGCGCCAGACGGCCCGGGCGACCGGCAGCCGGCGCAGCGGATGGGGCGGCGCCACCACATCCACCTCGTTGGCGACGAGCCGGAACCGCTCCCCCATGTCGGCCAGGCCCAGCACGACCGCGGGACCGGGGGCGGCGTCGAAGACCAGCCGGACCGGGTCCTCCCGCCCACCGATGCTCAGCGGGTGGATCTCGACGGATGGGGTGCCCGCGGCGATGCTCGGGCAGACCTCGAGCATGTGCGCGCCGAGGACCAGTTCCCGGCCCGGGGTGAGGTCGTAGGTGTAGTCCTCCATGAAGGAGGTGCCGCCGTCGACCCCGACCGCCATGGCCTTGAGGGTGTGCACCAGGACGGACGTCTTCCAGTCGCCCTCACCGCCGAAGCCGTAGCCGTCGGCCATCAGGCGTTGCACCGCGATGCCGGGGAGCTGGCGCAGCCCGCCCAGGTCCTCGAAGTTGGTGGTGAAGGCGCGGAAGCCACCAGCGTCGAGGAAGGTCCGCAGGCCGAGTTCCAGCCGGGCGGCGTAGCGCAGCGACTCGTGCCGGTCGCCGCCGGTGCGCAGCTCGGGGACCAGCCGGTAGCTGTCGTCGTACTCCTTGACCAGGTCGTCCACCCGCGCGTCGGTGACCTCGTCGACCACCTGGACGAGGTCGTTGACCCCGTAGGTGTTCACGGAGACCCCGAAGCGCAGCTCCGCCTCCACCTTGTCGCCCTCGGTCACCGCCACGTCGCGCATGTTGTCGCCGAAGCGGGCCAGCCGCAGCGAGCGCATGGCCGACCAGCCGATGGCCGCCCGCGCCCAGGCGCCCACCCGGGCCACCACGCGCGGGTCGCTGACGTGCCCGGCGACGGTCTTGCGGGCCACACCGAGGCGGGTCTGGATGAACCCGAACTCCCGGTCGCCGTGCGCGGCCTGGTTGAGGTTCATGAAGTCCATGTCGATCTCGTCCCACGGCAGCAGGACGTTGGCCTGGGTGTGCAGGTGCAGCAGCGGCGTCCGCAGCGCGTCCAGGCCCGCGATCCACATCTTCGCCGGTGAGAAGGTGTGCATCCAGGCGATCACGCCGACGGCCCCGTGGGCGGCGGCGTCCCGGCAGACCCGCAGGAT
Source organism: Micromonospora sp. NPDC005707 (assembly GCF_040631005.1). NCBI lineage: Bacteria > Bacillati > Actinomycetota > Actinomycetes > Micromonosporales > Micromonosporaceae > Micromonospora > Micromonospora sp. NPDC005707. Next base: position 3,868 of record NZ_JBEXYR010000027.1, on the reverse strand, counting down.
GTCGCCGCTGGTGGTCAGGACCGGTTTCCACACGACCCGGGCGGGGATGCGCGCCGAGCCGTCGAGCGCCGCCGCGATCTGCCGCGACTGGTCGGCCACCTGGCGGAGGGTGTCCTCGCCGTACATGGCCTGGCTGCCGGTCAGGAACCAGATCTCAGGCTCAGCGTGCGATGCCATGGGGTCGCCTCCCGCGAGTTGGTCGGTCACTTGTAGCGGATTCCGATCAGGCGTTGGAGCAGGATGAACGCGAAGAGGAGGCCGCCGATCACGATCTTGGTCCACCACGAGTTGAGGCTGCCGTCGAAGGTGATCAGGGTCTGGATGACCCCGAGGACCAGCACCCCGAGCACGGTGCCGAAGACGTAGCCGGCGCCGCCGGTCAGCACGGTCCCGCCGATGACGACGGCGGCGATGACGTCGAGTTCCATGCCGACGCCGATGAGCGGGGCGCCGGAGAGCGTGTAGAAGGACAGCAGGATCCCGCCGATCGCCGCGCAGAGACCGCTGATGGTGTAGACGGCGATCCGGGTCCGCCCCACGGGCAGCCCCATGAGCAGCGCCGACTGCGAGTTGCCGCCGATGGCGTACACGTTGCGGCCCAGTCGGGTGTAGGCCAGCGTGTACGCGGCGACGGCGACCACGGCGAAGGCGATGAGCACGCTGATCGAGACGAAGTTGCCGCTGGGGTTGCCGATGCGTTGCTGGGACATCCTGGTCCAGAACCCGTCGGTGATCGGGATGGACGAGCCGCTGATGAAGGTGCACATGCCGCGGGCGAAGAACATCCCGGCGAGGGTGACGATGAACGGCTGGATGTCGAAGAAGTGGATCACACAGCCCATCAGGAAGCCGAGCGTCGGCCCGATGAGCAGCGCGACGAGCAGCACCAGCGCCGCGGGCAGCCCCTCGCGCAGCAGGAACGCCGACACCATCGCGGTCATCGCGACGACCGAGCCGACGGAGAGGTCGATCCCTCCGGTGAGGATCACGAAGGTCATCCCGACGGCGACGACGAGCAGGAAGCCGTTGTCGATGAAGACGTTGAAGACGACCTGGACGTTCGAGAACGCGCGGTACTGGGACACGCCGACGCCGTACAGGACCAGCAGCAGGGCGAGGGTGGCCAGCACCGGGATGTGCCGCCGGGGCAGCCGCGACCGGGTACGCGCGGCCAGCAGGGAGAGGGTCGTCATGCCGGCACCTGCTCCTTCGGCTGCTCGGTGGCGGGGGTGGGCCCGGCCGTCGGGGCCCGGCGTCGGGTGAAGCGGGCCCGGAAGCCCGGCGCCTGGATGAGGCAGACCGCGATGACCACGACCGCCTTGAACAGCAGCGAGGTCTGGGGCGAGATGTTCATGGCGTACACCGTGGTGGTGAGGGTCTGGATGAGCAGCGCGCCGAGGATGGTGCCGCCGAGGGAGAACCGGCCGCCCGCGAGGGAGGTGCCGCCGATGACCACGGCGAGGATCGCGTCCAGCTCGACCCAGAGGCCCGCCGCGTTGCCGTCGGCGCTGGACACGTTGGCCGTCATCATGAAGCCGGCGACCGCGGCGCAGGCCGCGCTGATCACGTAGACGAGGAACGTGATCCGCGCGGACCGGATGCCGGCCAGGCGGCTGGCCTGGGCGTTGCCACCGACCGACTCGATGATCAGGCCGAGGGCGGTCCGCCGGGTCACCGCGGCGACCAGGAGAGCCGCGGCGAGGGCGAGGAAGATGGCCAGCGGCAGGGTCAGCAGGTGACCGACGCCGATCGCCTTGTACGGGGCCGAGTTGATGGTCAGGATCTGCCCCTCCGTGATCAGCTGGGCGAGGCCCCGACCCGCGACCATGAGGATCAGGGTGGCGATGATCGGCTGGATGCCGATGACCGCGACCAGCACGCCGTTCCAGGCGCCGAGCACGAGGGCCACCCCCAGCCCGAGGGCCAGCGCGGTCAGCACCCCGCCGATGCTGTTCTGGTCGCGCTGCTGGCTGATGTGGAGGCAGGCGATGGCGCCGCTGATGGCGCAGAGCGAGCCCACCGACAGGTCGATGCCGCCGGTGGCGATCACCAGCGTCATGCCGAGCGCGACCAGGATCAGCGGCGCGCTCAGCCGGAGGATGTCGATCAGGCTGCCGTACAGGTGACCGTCGCGCATCTGCACCGACAGGAAGCCGGGGCGGTAGACGGTGTTGGCGGCCAGCATGCCGACGAGGACGACGACCGGCCAGAAGAGCCGGTGTGTCGTCAACGCCCGGTAACCGGCCGTTCGGTTGCTCATGACGGCACCCCTTCGTGCCCGGCGCCGGCCGCGATGGTCTGCATGATCCGGTCGGCGTCGATGCTCTGGTCGTTGGTGAGTCGCGCGACCATCTCCCGGTCGCGCATCACGGCGATCGTGTGGCTGAGGCGGAGCACCTCCTCCAGCTCGGCGGAGACGAACAGCACCGCCATGCCGCCGTCGGAGAGCTGGGCGACCAGCCGCTGGATCTCGGTCTTGGCGCCGATGTCGATGCCCCGGGTCGGCTCGTCGAGGATCAGCAGGCGCGGCTCGGTGATGAGCCAGCGCGCGAGCAGGACCTTCTGCTGGTTGCCGCCGGAGAGGTTGCCCACCGGGATGTCCGGGTCGGCCGGCCGGATGCTCAGGGCCTGCACGTACCGTTCGACCAGCTCGTCCTGCCGGCGGCGGGGTACGGGCCGGAGCCAGCCCCGCGCGGCCTGCAGGGCCAGGATGATGTTCTCCCGCACGGACAGCTCGGCGACGATGCCCTCGGCTCGCCGGTTCTCCGAACAGAAGCCGATGCCGTGGCCGATGGCGGTCACCGGGGTACGCAGCGACGTGGGTGTGCCGTGCACCCGGACGGTGCCGTGGTCGGCGCGGTCGGCGCCGAACAGCAGCCGGGCGACCTCGGTACGGCCCGAGCCGAGCAGCCCGGCGAGGCCGACCACCTCTCCCTCGTGGATGGTGAGGTCGAACCGTGCGACCGCCGAGCGGCGTCCCAGCTCGCGCACCTCCAGCAGCGGTGCGCCCTCCGCCGGCGCGGCGTCGTGCCGGGACTGCTCGTCGAGTCGCTCCAGCACCCGCAGTTCCTTGCCGATCATCTTCTCCACCAGGCCGAGCTGGGGAAGCTCGCTCGTCGGGTACTCGCCGACGAGCTGGCCGTTGCGCAGCACCGTGATCCGGTCGGCGATCTCGTAGACCTGGTCCAGGAAGTGGGTGACGAACAGGATCGCGAGGCCGTCGTCGCGCAGCTGCCGCATGACCCGGAACAGCTGCGCGACCTCGCCCGCGTCGAGGCTGGAGGTGGGTTCGTCGAGGACCAGCACCCGCGCCTCGATGTCGATGGCGCGGGCGATCGCCACCATCTGCTGCACGGCCAGCGAGTAGCTGCCGAGCTGCGCGTTGACGTCGATGTCGAGGTCCAGCCGGGCGAGGAGGGCGCGGGCGCGCCGCCGCATCTCCGCCCACCGCACCGCGCCGAGCCGGCGGGGTTCCCGGCCGATGAAGATGTTCTCCGCCACGGAGAGGTTGGTGCAGAGATTGACCTCCTGGTAGACGGTGCTCACGCCGGCGGCGGTGGCCTGCATCGGGCCGGTGAAGGACGCCTGCTCGCCGCCGAGCGTGACCGTGCCGTGGTCGGCGCTGTAGACGCCGGTCAACACCTTGATGAGGGTCGACTTGCCGGCGCCGTTCTCACCCATGAGGGCGTGCACCTCGCCCGGAAGGAGGCGGAAGTCCACGCCGTCGAGCGCCCGTACCCCCGGGAAGGACTTGCTGATCCCGGTCATTGTCAGCACTGGATGGCTACCCGTCATGCCACCGGGTCCTTTCCTGGTCGATGAGGCGGTGGGCGGTGTGGGCGCGGCGGGGGCGGCCCCGGGGCCCCCC
>NZ_JBEXYR010000026.1:21916-55340 GCF_040631005.1 Micromonospora sp. NPDC005707 | reverse complement strand
GCCGGTCGCCGCGTGTCGTCACGGGCCGCCCCGCCCGACCGCGGCGCGTCGTGCCGGGCGTCCGGGGCGGACCGTCGACCGTGGTGCCGGGCGTCCGGGGCGGACGGTCGGCCGTCGTGCCGGGCGTCCGGGCCCGGCCGCCGGTCGGCCGGTCGCCGTCCGCCGTCGCGGACCGGTCCGGGACGGGTGGCGGCAGCGGCGTGGCGGCCCTCGGGCCGGGTGGCGACCGGCTGGTCCGCCCGTGCGCCGGCGCGGTCGCCCGGAACGGGTCGGGCGTCGACCGCGGGCGGTGGCCCGGCGGCGCGGGGGGAGTGCGGTGTCACCACGTCGAGGACCGGGCTCAGCGTGTCGCCGAGCAGATCGACGACGGCGGTGAGCGGGGTGGCCGGCGGGCGATCGGCGGCGTGGGCGGCGCTGTCGGTGGCGGCCTCGTGGGCGCCCCAGGCCACCGCGACCCCGCCGAGCAGCAGGCCGAGGCGCAGCGCGACCCGCGTCAGCCGTCCGCCGCGTCGAGTCATCCCGGACACCCCTCCGATCGCCGGGCAGCGCCGACGATCACCGCCGTACTCTACCGAACGAGGTCGGTCGATCACAGCATGCGGCTGATCGAAATCGGGCGCGTCGCCGGCCCGGCAGGCGTGGGACAGCCGCGGTCGGGGTACCAACGGAAGCCATGAGCACGAGCACCGCCGACCGCCCCGCCACCGACACCGGCGTGCCGCCGGCCGGCGTGGTCGCGGTCGTCGCCCACCGGAAGAAGACCTTCGGCGGCGGCCTCGACGAGCTGCGCGCCGGCCTGGTCGCCGCCGGGGTCGGGCGACTCCTCTGGTACGAGGTGCCGAAGAGCCGCAAGGCGCCGAAGAAGGTCCGCAAGGCGCTCGACAAGGGTGCCGAGCTGATCCTGGTGTGGGGCGGCGACGGCATGGTGCAGCGGTGCGCCGACACCCTCGCCGGATCGGACGTGCCCATGGGCATCCTGCCCGCCGGCACCGCCAACCTCTTCGCCACCAACCTGGGCATCCCCGCCGACCTGCCCGAGGCGCTCCGGATCGCCCTGCACGGCCGGCGGCGCCAGCTGGACCTGGGCCGGCTCAACGGGGAGCACTTCGCCGTGATGGCCGGCGCGGGATTCGACGGCGACCTCATCCGCGACGCCGACCGGCAGCTCAAGGGCCGGCTCGGCCGGATCGCGTACGTCTGGACCGGGCTGCGGCACGTCCGCGGCGAGTGCGTCCGGACCCGGATCAAGGTCGACGGCGCCGACTGGTTCGACGGCGACGCGAGCTGCGTGCTCTTCGGCAACGTCGGCACCATCACCGGCGGCATCCCCGCCTTCGACGACGCCCGGCCCGACGACGGCGCGCTGGAGATCGGCGTCTCCACCGCCAGCGGCGCCGTGGACTGGGCCCGCACGCTGGGCCGGATGGCCGCCGGCCGCTCCGACGAGTCGCCGTTCGTCCGGATCACCCGGGGTCGCAAGGTCAGCGTCCGGTTCGCCGAGCCGAAGACGTACGAGCTGGACGGCGGCGCGCGGGGCACGGCCAAGCGGCTGAAGGTGAAGGCGGTCCCGGGCGCGCTGACCGTCTGCTGCCCCGACCCGCCGGACTGACCCCGGCCCGCGTCGCCCCGACCCGGACCGGCAGGATGCCGCCATGGACGCAGACGTGCGCCGCTACCTCGACGAGCTGGTCGGGCGTGCCCGGGCCGAGCTGGGCGACGACCTGGTCGGCGCGTACGCGGCCGGCTCGGTGGGGCTGGGCGTGTACCAGCCGGGGCGCAGCGACGTGGACGTGGCCCTCGTGGTGGCCCGGCCGGTCGGCGGGCCGGCGAAGCGGGCGCTCGTGGACCGGCTGCGGCACGAGGCGCTGCCCTGCCCGGCGCGGGGCCTGGAGCTGGTGGTCTACCGGCGGGACGTGGCCGCCTCCGGCAACCCCGAGCCGGGCTTCGAGGTCGAGCTGAACACGGGCGCCACCATGCCGTTCCGGGCCACCTACGACCCGGCCGACCGGCCCGCCGCCGACGGGCGCTTCTGGTACGCGCTGGACCGCAGCATCCTGCGCCAGTCGGGGCTGGCCCTGCTCGGCCCGCCCGCCGCCGAGGTCTTCGCCGACCCGGGGCCGGCGGAGCTGCGGCGGCTGCTGGTCGAGGCGCTGCGCTGGTGGCTGGCGCTGCCCACCCCGCCCGGCGACGCCCCCGCACCCGGCGCCGAGGACGCCGTGCTCGGCGCCTGCCGCGCGCTGGTCCGCTGCCGCGACGGCGTCTGGCTCGGCAAGGTGGACGCGGGGCGGCGGCTCGAAGCCGACGACCCGGACGCCGAGCTGATCCGCCGGTCGATCGCGGCCCGCCGGGGCGGCCCCCCGCCGGCCGGACCCGAGGCCCGCGCCTTCCAGCAGCGGGTGCTGGACCGGATCACCGGTACGCATTGACGCAGGTCGTCGCCCTACTGTAAAGAAGGCGTACTGAACAGTCGGGGAGGTCCCCATGCGACGCTCGGTACTCCTGGCCGCGTTCCTGCTCGTCCTCGCCACCACGGGCCCGGCCGTCGCCGCGCCCAAGCCGGCGCCCGCGCCGCTGGCCGCCACCCCCGTCCAGCTCTACGGCGCCTGGCACTGCGGCGACGACTTCTGCACCTGGGGCACGGCCCGCTCGGTGGCCCAGTTCGACAGCCAGAACCACTGGCTGGTCGACCGCGGCGACGGCCGGCCCTCGGTCAACCTCGTGGTGCTGAGCTTCGTCAACCCGCTCGACCTGCTGCGCCAGACCACCGACGCCACCACCCTCGACGGGGTGCCGCGCGGCATGACCAGCGAGATCGTGCAGTACTTCACGACCCGGGGCGTCCGGGTGACGCTCTCCGTCGGTGGCATCACCTACACCGACGACTGGGACACGGCGCTCGCGGAGAACCCCACCCTGCTCGGGCAGCGGGCCGCCGCGGTGGCCACCCGGCTCGGCGTCGGCATCGAGATCGACTACGAGCAGAACACCGGCCCGGACCTGGCCGGCCTCCAGTCCTTCATCGACGCCTACCGGGCGGTCCACCCCTACGACGCGACGGGCGCCCGCCCGCCGGCCCGGCTCACCATCGACGTGGCCGCAGGCGACCGCTGGCTGATCGACCTCAACCGCAAGGCCACCGCCGACTGGCTGCGCACCGACGCCCCGGTGCTGGACTACGCCAACGCCATGGTCACCGCCCGGCCCGTCGCGGCCGGCACCGCGCAGGGGAACTGGCAGGAGCACGTCGACGGCAAGCCGCAGTACAACCCGCCGGTTCCCCCACTCGCCCCGGCGAAGTTCACCGGCGCGGTCTACCTGGCCTACGGCGGCAAGCCGCTGCCCGAGTGCGTCGACCACGCCACCTCGGTGCAGAAGGCCGCCGCCCCGTACGTGCAGAGCGTCGCGCCGCACGGCGCGGGCAGCACGGCCGGGATGCTGGGCTTCATGTTCTGGGCGGCGGAACGCCCGGCCACCCGGGGCATCGGCACCGTGCCGCCGAACACCTGCGAGGGCGGCGCGGGTGCCGGGGCGACGGCGCTCGCCGTGCCGGTGCCGATGCCGGCGCTGCGGCAGGGCTGACCGGGTCCCGCCCGGTCAGTAGGTGATCCGCACGCCCATCTGCCCCCAGGTGAGTCGGCCGACGACGCCGTCGTCGTCGAGCCCGCGCATCCGCTGGTACCAGCGGACCCCGTCCTCCGTACGCGGGTCGAAGTCGACCCCGGCCGGGCCGCACCGGCGGGTGCCGATGAACCGCTTGACGAACGCCACATCCTCGCCCGTGCTGCCCCGCTTCAGCGTGCGGCACCCGGGCGCCCGTCCAGGCTGCGGCTGCGGCTGCGGCTGCGGTCGGGCGGTGGCCTGCCGCAGGGCGGCCAGGGTGGCCGGGCCGACGATCCCGTCCACGGTCAGCTTCCGGGCCTGCTGGAACGCGCGGGCCCAGGCGGTGGTGCGCGGGCCGAAGGCGCCGTCCACGGTGAGCCGGGCGTTCAGGCGGTTGGCCAGGGTCTGCAACTCGCGGACGTCGCTGCCCCGGCACCCGTTCTTCAGCACCCGGTCGCCCAGCCGGATCGCCGCCGCGGTGGCGATGCCCCACGGCCGCTGGCTGTCCTCCAGCGACCGCTGGTGGCTGACGCTGACGTGCAGGTGCTTCTGGTGCGGGTTGCTGCCGGTGTACCGGGCGGCCGAGAAGCCGCGGGTCCGGCTCCAGATCGTCCGGTTCCAGATCACGTACTGGCAGGACGGGTGGGTGATGGCGTGCCGCACCACCAGCAGCGGGTCGATGCCGTCGACGTCCACGTCGAGGGCGTTGACCGAGGCGTCGTCGCCGTCCGGGTTGTGGTCCGAGCGGCGTGCCTGGTGCGCGGCGTCGCCGATCCAGCCGTCCGAGCTGTGGTCCCGGTGCGGCCACCGGGTGTTGATCTCCTCGCGCAGCACCCGCAGCGCGGGTGCCAGGTGAGCGCTCACGTCACTGCTCCTCTTCCGCGGCGAGGTCGTACTCGATCTCGTCGCCGATCAGGGCCTCCGGGTCGTCGTCCTCCTCGAAGACGGTCACCTGGTAGTCGGGGTCGATGGTCGACGTGTCCATCACGGTGCCTCCGCTTCCTGCTCGGGCCGGCGTCGCGCGGCGGCGCGAACTCACCGGCGGGGTCTGCGTCCACTGTCGAAACCCCAGGTCACCTGGGGCAACACCTGAGTCGGTTATCAGCGCCACGCCGATCCGGGCGGCTGCCGCGGCCCGCCGATCGTGTGGGCCGCCCGCCGACCGGCCGGTCGGCCCGAGCACTGGCGGAGCCGGCCACTCCGCCGCCCGTGCCGCCCGCTCACCCGATCGGACGAGCCGCCAGATCGACCAGCGCGGCCCGCAGCGCGGCGGTCAGCTCCTCGCCGGAGACCCCGGAGGCGTGCGCCGGCAGCGCGGCGAGCACCCGCGCCGCCACCGCGTCGGCGAGCGCGTCGACCTCTCCCAAGGCACGCGGGAGCCCGGCGGGCGCGACGTCGGCCGGTCGCGGCTCGGGCAGCCGGGCCAGCGCCGCCCGGACCGGGGCCGGGTCGCCGGCCTGCCCGGCCACGGCCTCGCCGATGACCCGGACGGTCTGCAGGATCTCGTTGAGCACCTTGAGCGTGGACATGTCCTTCGGGATGCCCCCGCCGACGTACTGCCAGGGCAGCGCGCGCAGCTGGGGCGCCACCGCCGGGTCCTTGAGCAGCGCCAGGAACCGCGCGGCGTCGGACCCGGCCTCCTCGACCAGGCCCCACGGCCGCTGGTCCCGCTCGGCGGCCTCGGTGGAGCGGATGCCCAGGTGCAGCCGGTCGCGGCCCGGGTCGGCGCCGGCGTACGGCCGCCGGGTCCAGCCGTCGTCGGCGCGGGCGGTGGCGCCGGCGTGGATCCAGTGCTCCGCCGACGGGTGCCGCTGGAACGCGGCCAGCAGCGCCGCGGTGTCCACGCCGGTGATGTCCACGTCGAGCGCGTCGACGGCGCCCCGCGCGTTGGGCCGGTGGTCGGCGTGGTGGGCCGAGTCGACCACGGTGCGGGTGGCGCCCGGCCAGCGCCGGGTCAGCTCGGCGCGCAGCGTCTCGAGGGCCGGGGCGAGCCGGCGGGGCGCGGCCGCCTCGGCGGCGATCAGCTCCCGCAGCGCCTGCTGCTCGGTCTTCCGTTCGGTGAGGTCGCCCTCGTCCCGGTGGTAGTGCGACCAGACCTGGCAGCCGTTCGCCTTCGCCCAGGCGTGCATCCGCCGGTACCAGGCGGCGCACCGGCTGCCGTCGGCGTCCAGGTCGGCCGGGTAGCCGCCCGCTGTGGTGATCCGCGGGTGGTTGATCTCGGCGATGCCCCACGGCTTCCCGGTGGCCCGGGACAGCTCCAGCATGATCCCCAGGGCGGAGGCGGGCTCCTCGTAGGTGGCGGGGCGGAACGGGTTGCGGGCGGTCGGGTCGTACGGGTACCAGTCGGCGAGGACCAGGTCCACGGCGTCGGCCTCGTGCTCGGGCCACCAGGTGCGCCAGTCGTTGACCCGGCGTCCGGCGGCGTCGACCCGGCGTACCCATTGCAGGGTCCAGCAGACCGCGAGCCGCAACCGGCCGTCGAGCCGGGCGGGATGGTCGCCCACCTGCTTGCGGGTGCGGGTCCACGAGGTGCGGAACACGGCCGGGGCCGGGTCGCCGCCGGTCTGCTGCTCCGGCTCGTGGTGCGGCACCAGGATCAGCCGGCCGGTGCGGCCGGTGGCCTGCCAGGCGGCGACGAACGCGGCGGCGTCCACCTCCGGGTCCTTGTGCGACACGATCACGTCGGCGTCGGCGGGCGCCTGGGCCAGCCGCTGCCGCTGGTCGGTCCACGCCGCCGCGGGCAGCCCGTCGCCCGGCCCGAAGAAGATCCGCACGCAACTCGTCCCCGGGTAGGTGTCGACCATCGCGGTCACGGTGCGGGTGCCCGGGCACCAGCCGGTCGGCATCATGCCGGCACCTCCACGGCGAGCGGCTCCAGGTCGGCGCGGATCGCGGTGACCTGCCAGCAGAAGGCGTGCGAGGCGGGGGAGCCGTCGACCGTGCGGACCCGGAACGCCCCGTCCCGGACCCGGCCGGCGGCCAGCGCCGAGACCGGCTCGTCGTCCTCGAAGACCGGGGTGAGCTGCACGGTCCGCCCCTCCGCCCGGGTCAGCGCCTCGAAGTACGCGGGCAGCTCCACCGTGGCCGTGCCGTTCTCCAGCCGGCCCTCGCCCCGGTAGTAGACGCCGTTCTCCGGCCCCTCCAGCGCGGCGTGGATGAGCTGCCGGCGCTGCGCGGCGTCCGGCGCGTCCAGCGGGTGGTCGATCGCGAACTGCTTCGACTTGCCCTTGATGACGCCGGTGCCGGCGTTGAGGCTGATCGTGTAGCCGGTGGACTCCCGGCCCAGGTAGATGGCGGCGGAGGCGAACAGGTCGAAGGTGCTGACGCCGCCGCCGCTCCACGAGGCGATCGGCGGGGTGTCGGCGCCCGCCACGAGCGTGCCGGTGACCCGGACGTCGCCGCCGAAGGAGCCGCGCTTCTCGACGAAGAGGGAGCCGCTGTCGTTGCCGGCGACCCCGCCGAAGCCGACGTAGACGCCGGCGGCGTTGAGCAGGTGCAGGCGTTCCGGGCCGCCGATGTGCAGGCGGGTGCCGCCGTTGATCCAGCTCCAGTTGGGCAGGTTGAGGTGGCCGTTCACCCACGCGCTGCCCTGGACGGTGAAGTCGCCGTTGCCGCTGCCGTCCTTGACCACGCTGACCCCGCCGGTGGCCCGCAGGCCGAGCGCGCCCTCGGCGACCACCGACAGCCCGCCGCGCCCGCGCAGGGTGGCCGCCTTCAGCTCCTTGACGGCCAGGTCGGCGTACGGCTTGCTGCCCTCGGTGTAGGCCAGGTTCGGGCCGTCGGCGCTCCGGTCGACCAGCTCGAAGCCCTTGCCCGCGCGGAACGAGAACTGGGCGTGCTGCACACCCGGCCCCCAGAAGCCCAGCGCGCTGACCACCTGCCCGGCGCCGACGTTGACGCCCTCCATGCTGCCCAGGTGCAGCATTCCGCCGCCGATGCGCAGCCGGTCCGCGCCGTACTGGGTGAACGCGATCAGGTCGTCGGGGTCGTTGTTGTTGGCGATCCGCAGGATCGTGTTCTCCCCGCTGTACGGCCAGTAGCGGACGTACGCCTCGTCGCCGGAGCCGCCGCCCGGGTCGGTGGGGAACGTGATGCCGGCCTGCGACCCGGCGCCCACGGCCGGCACGATCGCGCCGACCGGCACCCGCAGCCCGGCGACCTGCCGGCCGGTGCCCTGCACGGTGACCGTCCCGCCGGTGCGGGTCACCTTGCCGAGCAGCACCGCGTGCGCCGTGTCGGTGGGGGCGGTCGCGCTGACCTTGACCAGCCCCTCCTCGGTCCACCGGGTCTCCGCGGCCACGCCGCCCTCGTCGCGCCGGTCGGTCAGGAACTCGTGGTACTCGATCCAGACGAAGAAGGTGCCGTCGCCGGGAAGCGCGCTGCGCCGGTTGTCCGGCAGCACGATCACGTTGCCGTCGCCGTCGATCGCCACGCCCTGGCCGACCGTCACGTCGCTGCCGGTGGCGATGAGATCGAGGCCGCTGACCACGCCCATCGGGCGCAATAGCCGGGCGGCCAGGTTCTGCCGGGCCAGCAGGTAGTCCAGCGCCTGGGTGAGGTCGTCGGCGCGCAGGTATTCGTAGTCGTAGTACCGGGGCCGCGCCATCGGCAGCGGCAGGTCCTTCTTCCAGATGATCGTCATGAGCAGTTCTCCGCTGTCTGTGTCGGTCGCGGGCGGAATGGTCAGCGCGGTTGGACGGTGTCGTAGCGCAGGCCGCTGGAGACCTCGCCCGCGCCGGTGTGCCGGGTACGGCCGAGCCAGAGGTGCACCGACCCGTCGGCCCACCGGGCCAGCTGCCAGCGACGCAGCAGCCGGCTGCCGGCGCGGGGCACCTCCTCCTCGGGGAAGGCCAGCTCGACGAGACGGCCGTCCCGCTCGCGCCAGTCGAGCAGCCGGCTGTAGCCGGTCACCGCGACCGGCGCGCCGTCCCGGTTCGGCTGTTGCAGGGGCACCCGGCGCAGCCGGACCACATCGGGGCGGTCCTGCGTCGGACCGGGCAGCAGCGGCACCCAGTTCTCCGGCACGGTGGTGGCGAAGGCGTACGACAGCGCGGGCACGTCCGCGTCGGGATCGGCCGGCGGGCGGGGCGGCACGGCGGCCCGGCCCACCTGGGCGGTCCGGTCGATCGGCCGGCCGGTGGCGCCGGTGACCGTCCGCTCGATCGCCCAGGCCAGGTTGGCCGTCTCGTCCCGGCCGAGCCGGACCTCCTCCACGGGCGCCGAGTCCAGGGTGGCGGCAGCGGTGGCCGGCAGGACGAGCACGTCGGCGGTCCCGCCGCCGGTGGCCCCGGCCGGGCGGAACAGGGCGACGCCCTCGGGGGCGGCCGGCACCAGCGTCTGGGTGCCGAAGGTGTCGGTGACCAGCAGCGAGCGCACCCGGGTGGCCGAGCCGACCGGCAGTTCCAGCGGGAGCAGGAAGTGGTCGTTGGCGTAGACCAGGCCGTACTCCAGCACGAACATGCGGGCCAGGTCGCCCGCGCCGGCGCCGATGCCGGCCAGGTTGACCCGGGCGTCCTCCAGCTCCCAGAACCGGGTGGACGGCATGCCGGCGTACGCGACCGGGGTGGGCAGCAGCACCTTCACCACGTCCTGGACGGCCGGCCGGGCCTCCAGCGTGGTGCCCGGCTCGTGGTCGAAGTGGTACCAGTCCAGCCGGTTCCCGTCGTACTCGTGGGCGGTGAGGACCAGCTCGGCCCGCCCGTCGTGGGCGGCGACGGCCGCCTCGTGCTCCAGCCGCTCCCGTAGCCACGCCGGCCCCTCCAGCCCGGGGGTGCTGTACAGCGGCGTGAAGTCGGCCGGCGGCCACGGCGGCGCGGCCGGCCGGGTGCCGCCGGGCGCTAGCACGGCGGGCAGTTGCAGCAGGTAGCCGGGGCGGGGACCGGCGGGCCGCGCGGGGACGCCCAGCCAGGCGTACCAGTCGGCGACGGCCCGGTCCACGGCGGCGGCTAGCGCCGCTGGCACCGCGACCTCGCGGGCGAACCGACCCTCGGCGCAGGCCCGCAGCGCCAGGTCCCCGTGCGGCACGCGGCCCGCGGCGATGCGCAGGTAGCCGACCGTCTCCGGGTCGGCCGCCGAGGCCCCCTCGGGCGGGGTCGCCGGCACCGGGTACGCCGCGCACACCCGGCCGGCCAGTTCGCCGGCCCCGGCGGCGGCCAGCAGCCGCAGCAGTTGCTGGCCGCTCTCCACGGCGTGGCGCAGGTCCCCGGCGGTCGCCGCGGGCTCCCGCTCCACCAGCGCCTCCCACGGCACCCCGGCGGGCAGCCCCACCGCACCGGCGTACGGGCCGGGCCGGTAGCGGGTGAACGGGGCGACCTCGGCGTGCACCCGGGCGGTGACCGGGGAGCCGGCGTCCTCACCGGTGAACTCGCCGAGCTGCCACTGCCGGGCGAGCAGCCAGAGCGGGTCGGCGATCCGGGCGTCCACGGCCGGTGCCAGGTCGGCCCGCCGGGTCCGCGGCTCCAGCCGGGTCCAGGTGGTGACCGACGGCGGATCGGTGACCGTGAGCTGCTCTTCGACGGTCGTCATCGAACCTCCTGTCCGCCCTGCGGCGTCAACGTCGCGTCCGGCACGAAGTCGGTGGTGGTCGTGGACTCGGCCACGTTGGTGGGGAAGTAGAGAGCGGGCAGGAACTGCCCGGCCGCGCCGAGCGAATCCAGGTCGACGGCCCGGGCCAGGGCCAGGTCCAGTGCCTCGTCCAGCACCTGGACGAGGCCCGCCGGCTGCCAGGTCGTGGCGCCCTGCGGGGCCAGGCCGAGCAGCACAGCCTGCGGGGCGGCCGCGCCGGGTGCGTCGTACTCGAACGTGAGCCCGGTCTGCACCTTCTCGGCCGGCACCACCTCGGTCCACTCGTCGACCACGACGCCCTGCACGGGTCGGGTCGGGTCGATCCCGCCGGGGGCGACCACCACGAGCGACAGCGGTTCGGTGCCGGCCTTCGGCGCCGCCTCGCCGACCCAGCGGTCGCCCGGGACGTACGGCAGCTGCGCCACCGTGACCGTGGCGGGCACCTTCACGACGCCCCCGGCGTCGAGCGCGTCGGCGCTGGTGAGCACCTCCTGGAGCCGGCCGACGGCGGGGCGGACCCGCCCGTAGCGGGACAGCCAGCGGCGTACCGGATGGGGTGTTCCGCCCTGGAGCGCGTCGCTGGCGGCCAGGGCGGTGGCCAGCTGGGCCGGCTGCGGCGCGAGCGTCTTGGGGAGCACCGGCAGGTCGGGGCCGAGCAGGGCGCGCAGCCGGGCGATCTGGGCCTCAAGGCGGCGGGCCGGCGGGACGTCGGGCCGGTCGAAGTCGGTGGCCGGGTCGCAGGTGCAGCCGCCGGGCGGGCAGGGGATGCGGTCGTGCAGGTCGGCGACGACCCGGCAGTGCGCGGCGAGCCGGCGGTCCAGCTCGAACCGGGCGGTGGCGGCGGTGTCCGCGACCGCGCCCGCCGCGCCCGGCCGGGCGGGCGGCGGCACCGCGCCGACGACGCCGAGGCCCGCGGCCACGGTGAGCAGGGTCCGGGCGGTCGGCTCGTCCCAGCCGGCCGCGTCGGGCGCCGGCAGCGCGGCCAGCCCGGTGGCGGTCTGCCGGGCCGCCTGCCAGGTCTCGTCGGCCTGCGCCCTGGTGGTGGCGTCCATCTGGGGCGGGACCGACGGGTCGACGCCGAGGTCGGCGGCGACCGCCGGGCGGGACCGGCCGAACAGGTCGCGCAGCACGGTGACCGCGTGCAGGAACTCGGCGAGGCTGATCCGCTCCAGCGGCCAGCCGGGGTCCCGGTCGTAGTCCAGTTCGAGGGTCCAGTCGTCGCCGACCTCGGCCGGGCGCAGCGGACCCCAGGCGTCCAGCGCGATCCGCCGGTCCAGCTCGGCGTCGTCGGGCCGGCCGGGGTGCGGTGGTGCGGCCAGCAGGTCCACGGCCGGGACCTGCATCCGGTCCAGGCTGGCCGGCCGCCAGACGGTGGCGGTGACCCCGTCCGGGGCGTGCCACCGGTAGCGCCAGAAGACCCGGAACGAGGGCGGCAGCAGCATGCTGGCGAGGGCGTCCAGGGCGGCACCGGCGAGCCGTGGGTGGTGGCCGCGGGCGGCCGGCCAGTCCTGGCGGAGCCGGTCGAAGCGGGTGTCCACGTTGACCAGCAGCAGCACCCGGTGGGTCAGTGCCGTCCCGGTCGCCGGGGTGCGGGTGACGTGCAGCTCAGGTGGGTTGGTGGCCGCGCCCGAGGCGGCGTCCACGGCCGCGGCGGCCCGGTTCGTGTCGCCCAGGGCGAGCTGGTGCACGCTCTCGGCGAGCAGCGTGTCGGAGACCGCGTCGACCGCGTCGGCCAGGTCGGCGAGCACGTCCCCGACGGCGGCGCGTTCGCCGGCCGACCGGGCCGCCAGCCATCCGTCGAGCCCGCCGGCGGTGTGCAGCCGGTGCAGCTCCAGGCCGTCCACGGTGGCCGTCGACTCGACGGTGACCGCGACCCGGGTGCGGCCGTCGTCGGCGGGGTCCACCCGGTGCGCGCGGACCGGGGCGAGCCGGCGCAGCGCCGGCAGCAGCTGGTCCCACGGGCCGGCGGGGTGGTCGTGCAGGCCGCGCTCGAAGCGGTAGCCGAGCAGCGCGCCGAGGCTCTGCCCGGCGCGGACGCCGTCGAGGAGCTGTTCGGCGAGGCGGACCCGGCGGGAGGAGAGTTCCACCGCGAGGGCCCGGTCGCCGCCGTGGCTGCGCGACGCGCTGCGCAGCACCGCGGCGGTCACCGCCTGCGCGGGGGAGGGCGCGTGCACGTGCCCGGCCCCGGCGGGGGCGAGCGGCAGGGTCGGCGGGGCCACCGACTCCGGAATGTCCGCCGGCCGGGCCACCATGGTCGGCTTGCCGGCCGGCGCCAGGTCGACCACCCAGCCGTAGCCGCCGACGTGCACGCCGGGCGCCGGGCCGGCGGTCACCTGGGCGAGCCGGCGGGTGGCCAGCGAGGTGATCCAGGCGTCCAAACGGTGGCTGGCCAGCCCGAGCGTGCCGGCCACGTGCCGGTGCAGGTCGGCGGCGGGCAGGCCGGCGTCGAGGGCGTCGCGCAGCCCGGTCAGCGCGGTGCGGAAGTCCCGCAGGTCGGCGGTCGCCCGTACCTGCCGGGGGTCCGCCGAGGTGCCGGCCAGGTAGGCGGCGACGGTCTGGTCGGTGCCGGGCACCGGCAGGGCGAGCCGCCGGCGCAGCACGGGGGTGCGCTCGCGCGGGCGGATGTCGACCAGCTCCGGCTCGGGCAGCTCGACCGCGCCGGGCAGGTTCGCCTCGCCGGCGAAGGCGTCCGCGGCGGCCGAGTGCTCGGCGATCAGGGCCGCCCGCAGCAGCCGGTGGAACAGCGGCACCGGCCCGTCACCGGGGATGGCCGGCACCTCGTCGCCGCGCAGCCCGACCGCGGCCAGCGCGTCCAGGTACGCCCGCACCCGCCCGGCCCGGGGCGCGCCCGGCCCGTCCAGCAGCGGGGTGCCCAGCGCGTACGCCTGCTTCGCGAAGACGGCCAGGGACAGCCGCGGGTCGGTGGGGCCGCCCAGCCCGAGCGCGGCGAGCAGGTCCCGGGCCGGTTCGACCACCTGCTCGCGCCAGTCCGGGCCGAGACCCAGACGGGCGAAGCGCCACAGCCAGCTCACGTACTCGTTGCCGAGCATGCTGCGGGCCCGTACCTCCAGCACGCGGGCGTCGGTGCCGAGGATCTCCAGCAGGGTGGCCTCCGGGTCGGCCAGGCCCGGCACGATGCGCGGCATCGGGGAGGCGAGCCAGACCTTGCGCCACAGGTTGGTGAGCAGCGCGACGGCCTTCGCCTCGCCCGGCCCGGCCGGCTGCCAGTCCCGCAGGCTGGCCACCGGCAGCAGCCCGTACGGCTGCCGGCCGATCCGCAGCGTCGGCAGCGGACCCTCGGCGTGGACGTGCTCCACGAAGTGCGCGCGGACCGCGGCGCGCTCGGCCGGAGTGGCCACCGGCAGCAGGTGGCGCAGCAGGCTTCCGAAGCTGGCCGGCCAGAGCAGCCGGCGGACCAGCCGCCCGGCGGGCCGGTCGACGGCGGTGGCGCCGCCGCCCCGGGCCAGTCCGGTGGGTGCGCCGGCGCGGGCCGGGGCCCGGCGGGCTGCGGCGAGGGCGTCGTCCGGCGCGGCGGTCAGCGGGACGCCCAGTGCGGCGGCGGCCAGCGCGGCGGCCGCCTCCGGCGCGGCGGCCCCGGCGGCGCTGTCCGCGGTGGACACCGCCCCGGCGGTCGGCGCGGCGGCCGGCGCGTCCGTGCCGGTGTTGTTGGTCGGGCTGTCGGGCGCGAGGAAGGCCAGCCCGTCGGTGGCGGCGTGCGCCTCCAGCAGCCGGGCCAGCGCCCGGGCCGACCCGGCCGGGCCGGTGGCCGCGTCGAGGCCGAACACCACGAGCCGCTCGACCCGCTCCGGCTCGCCCTTGGCGTCGAGCGGCACGGTCACGGTGAACGCCATCCCGGCGGCCTTGGCGGCGGCGAAGTCCACCGTCCAGCGCATCCCGGCGTCGATCGGCAGCGCCTCGTCCGAGGGGTCGATGGTGCCGGCCGCGGTGTCGGGCACCGGGCTGGGGCCGACCGCCAGGTCCCGGGTCACCGGGTCGGAGGTGCCGCTGAACAGCCTGCCGCCGACGGTGCGGCCGACCGCGTACCACTGGGTGGGCAACAGCCGGGCCCGCGCCGGCTCGCACCAGGGGCCGGTGCGGGTCAGCGGGTCGGGGAAGACCCCGCCGACCGGTTCGAGGACCCGGGCGATCCAGCCGGCCCGGGGCGCGCCGAAGCGGCGGACCAGGTCGGTCCAGGCCGCCTCGTCCGGGGTCCCGGTCGGCCCGTCCGGCAGCCCGTCCCCCCAGTACGCCCGGCCGGCCGCGATCTCCTCGGCGGTCAGCCCGGGCTCGTGGTCGTCCACGTGGATCTGGTCCGGGTAGACGCGGATCTTCAGGGTGGCGCCGGCGAAGCGGGTCTCCAGGCGCACCGGCAGCAGGACGGCCGGGGCGGCGGCGGTCAGCGTCCACGGGGTCGCGGTCAGCGCGCCGGACAGCGGCGGCCGGTCGGCGGCGTACGTCGAGGTGCTCATGACTGGCTCTCCGGCGTCGGTAGCAGGTCGCTGGCGTGGCGGGCCAGGAGGACGGGGCGTTGCAGCACCGCGCGGGCGGTGTCGGCGGCGTTGCGGCCCTGCCGGGCGGCGAACACCACCGCGTCCGGGGGCGGCGGGTCACCGGTGAGGTCCACCCCGAAGCGGGGCGCGGCGGGCTGCTCGCGGAGCACGAAGAAGTGCCCGGCCGACCCGTCGGCCTGGCGGCTCGCCCCACGGGCCACCTCGGCGGTGTACGGGAAGCCGAACAGCAGCAGGTCGGGGGAGAGCCAGGCGTTGAAGATGGGCAGCACGTCCGGCCCGGTCGGGGTGCGCTCCTCGGGGCCGGTCCAGGTGGCCGCTCGCATGGTGACCACGGTGGACGGGTAGCGGCGCAGCAGTTCGCCGCGGATGACCAGCACCAGCGACTGCTCGCCCGGCGCGCCGACCGCGGTGAGGTGGCTGCCCAGCGGCCCGTTGCGCCAGGCCGGGTCGGTCAGTGGCGGGATGTCGGTCAGCGGCGCGCCCGCGGACACCGCGCCGCGGACGTCCCAGAACTGCCGGAACCAGGTCTGCTTCGGGTCGGCGGGGAACTCCCGCCACAGCATCTCCCGGCTCATCTCGTGGTTGAGCCCGACCAGGAACGCCTCGATGAAGCGCGGGTTGGCGGCCAGCGCGGTCATCGTCTCGGGCGCGACGGCCGGCAGGTTCGGCACCACGTGCTCCTGGGACAGCCCGCGCAGCAGCTCGTAGGCGGGTACGTCGAAGGTGACCCCGGCGAGAAGCCGACGCAGCGGGTCGCCGCTGTCCGGCAGGGCGTCGACGAGGTCGCCGTCGCCGAGGGTGAGCCCGGCCAGCACCTCGCCGGCCACGGCGGTCTCCGGGCGGACCGTCTCGCGGACCGCCGCGGCTGCCTCGTCCAGCGCTACCGGGGCCGGGTGGTGGTCGCGGGCCAGCGCCTGGGCCGGGGCGAGGCGGCCCTGGTGGTTGGCGGCCGCGGCCATGAAGTCGTCGCCCATCTTCGCCCGGTCGGCGACCAGGTCGGCGCGCAGGTCCGCGATGGTGACCGCGCAGCCCTTGGCGCCCGCGTCGGCGGCGCCGGTCGCTGTGAGGGCGGCGGTCCAGCTCACCGGGACACCGTCCGGGTCGAGGTCGAAGGCGGCCCGCCAGGTGAGGGTGGCGCCCTTGCGCCGGGCCACCACGAGGTCGGGACGGCGGGTGCCCGTGATGTCGGCGACCGCCACGCCGGCCCCGTCCGCGGTCGCGAAGGCCGCCTCGTCCGGCACCGGCCGCGCGACGGTCCATCCGCCGACGACCCGGCCCCGCCGGTTGACGCCCTTCCCGGTGAGGTAGCGGGCCACCGGCGCGCCGCCCACCGCACCGGTGGCGAAGACCAGCAGGTCGGGCGTCTGGTCGCCGGTCAGGTCCACCACGTCGATCCCGACCGCGTTGACGCTGCCGAGCTGCATCGGAGTGGGCAGCGAGTCGGTCCAGCCGTCCGCGACCGCGCCGGTCTCGTCCAGCCGCCAGCCGACCCGGTAGAACACCTGATTGTCGGTGCGGCCGGCGCGGTTCACCGCGTAGGCCACGATCAGCTCGGGCCGGCCGTCGCCGTCCAGGTCGGCCAGGGCCACGTCGAGCCCGGCGGCCTCGGCGCTGACCGGGTCGGGCAGCTCGTACGGGCCGGTCCAGCCGCCGGCCGCCGCCCCGTTCGCGTCCGCCTCGCGGCCGATCCAGTACGCGATCCGGCGGGTGCCGGCCGTCGTGCCGGGCAGCAGCGCGGCGGTGACCAGGGTGGGCCGGGCGGTGGGCAGGACGGCGCCCAGCGTGGTGGCGGTGGACAGGGCGACCGCCGGGACGGCCGGCCCGTCCACCGCGGCGGTGAGCGCCGGCTCGCGCACCGCGCCGTCCTCGGTGAGGCTGTGCGCGACCTGGGTACGCGGCCGGCTGCCGGCGCCCTGGGTGACGGTGTGGGTGAAGACCAGCGAGGACAGCAGCCCCACCTTCGGGGCGAACCGCACGTGCGCCGGCGCGGGCGCGTCGGCCGGTCCGCTTCCCCGCGGGTCGGCCGGGGTGCCGTGGTCGACCCAGGCGGTCGGCCGCGGATAGGCCCAGCGCCAGGAGGTGAGCCGGCCGTCGCCCGTCACCGCGAAGAGCTCGCCGTCGCGCGAGTCGCCGACCAGCGGCCCGGGCCGGTGCGCGCCGAACCCGCCGGCCGGCACCTGCGTGGTCTCGGTGCGCCAGCCCCAGAGGAATCGTTCCTGCCCGTCGTGGTACCAGAGGTAGCGGGTCATGAGGCGCACATCCGCCGGGTTGGTGGCGCTGGCCGTGAGCGTGGCGATGCCCGGTTCCTCCTCGTTGCCGAACGGGGGCGCGTCCTGGGCCAGCGAGATCACCCGCCGGCCCTCCGGCACGGGATCGTGCTGCTGGGTGGCGTCGCCGCCGTACAGCGACACGAGCTGGCCGGCCGGGGTGACGTACTCGATGGCCCGCCGGTTGTCGGGGTGGACGTGCTCGGCGGCCGGGGAGCCCCAGATCGGCGGGCCGGGGATCAGCCGCCACTGCGTCCCGTACCCGAACAGCCGATTGCTGCTGGTGGCGACGAGCACGCCGGCGAAGGACGGCCGGGGAGTGCCCCAGAGCCGCTCGTTGTTGCCCACGGGGGTGCCCAGGGAGGTCCAGGAGCGGGCGGTCGGGTCGAACCGCCACAGCGCGGTGTCGCCGCCGAGTACGTAGATCAGCCCGCCGCCGGCCGCCGGGCGGCTGTGCACGCCGCCGGCCGGGGCGCCGCAGTCCGCCCACACCCACCGGTCCCCGTCCCAACCGCGCTCGAACAGCCGGCTGTCGCGGGTCCGCACGTACACCCGGCCGGGGGCCAGGACGGCGCCGGAGGTGGCGACCGCGGTGCCGGGCGGGGCGCCGTGGTCCCGCCACACCCAGCGGTCCGGGCCGAGCCGGCGCCGTTCGAACAGCCGGCCGTCGGCCGCGCCGACGAAGAACCGGTCTCCGGCGAGCAGGTCACCGCCGTTGGTGACGACCCGGGTGACCGGGTCGTCGGCGGCCAGTGCGGCGGCCGGTGCGGCGAGGCCGCGCACGCCGGTACCGCCGGTGTGCCACCACGGGTTCGCGCCGGCCGCCTCGATCACCGCCCGGGTCAGGTCGCCCACCCCGCGCCCGTCGCTGACCAGCGTGTCCAGCACGGCGCCGCCGGCCGGCACCCGGGCGTCGGGGACCGCGCTGGCGCCGCCGGCCAGCCGGGTCAGCGTCGCCGCCCCGTCGGTGTCGACCCGCCGGGCGAGGGGGCCGCGCGGGCGCAGCAGCCGGCGCACCGGCGCGGAGGTGGCCGCCGCCGCGCCCGGGTTGCCGGCGAGACGCCGGTCGAGCGGCTCGGCCGTGTCGGCCGCCAGCCCCGGCTGCGACACCTCGACCAGGTCGTGCACCGGCCGGGTGAGGGCGACCAGGCGGTCGTCGCCGACCGTGGCACCGGGCGCGTCCGGGTCGACCCGGCGGGCGTACAGGGCCTCGGCGGTGTCGCGGGCGGCCTGGCCGCGGCGCAGCTGCTCGTTGGCCTCGCGGATCTCGGCGGCCCGCTGCCAGGCGGCCGCCGCCAGGTCCTCCTGGTGCCGCTGCACGACCTGGGTGCCGAGCGCGGCGGCGGCGCGGTGCCGCGGGTCCAGGTTCAGGCCGGCCAGCCAGCGCGGTTCCGCGCCGGGCGCGGGAAGCTGGGTCTCCTGGCTGTGCAGGTCGCCGTAGAGCGGCGGGGTGAGCCGGTCGGCGGAGTGCCACAGCAGCCCGGTCAGGGCGCCCTGCCAGGCGGCGCGGACGTCGTCGGCCCAGGCGGTCGGGGCCATCGCGGGCGAGGCCAGCGCGCCCTCGAAGCCGAGCACCGAGCGGCCCTCGACGCCCTCCTGCGCCTGCGCCGGCAGGCCACCGCCGGGCGCGGCGATGTCCACCGGCTGCCGGCCGACGTCCGCCGGCAGCGGCCGGGCCCGCAGTCGGCGCGCGAGGGACTCGAAGTCGCCGTCCGGCCCGGTGCGGAAGGTCCAGTGGTGGTAGACGGGCAGCAGCACGGCGTCGTCCGGGCCGGGCTGCGCCGACCCGGGTCCCCAGGCCGGGGCGAGGGGACCGCTGTCCGCCACGGGCTCGCCGAGTCCGGCCCGCACGCCCGCCTCGAACGCCGGGACCACGGCGGCCAGGTACTCGGCGCCCGCGGCGAGCCGGCGCGGGCAGACCAGCCGGGACAGGGTCCGCTCCGGCGCGTTGGCGATCACCGCGGCGACGTCCTCGTCCTCGGTGGTGACCAGCACCTGGGCGTGCGCCCACGCCCACGACTCGGCCAGCGCCGGCAGTTGGCGGACGGTGGTGGCCAGCCGGGGCAGCGCCTGGCCGGCCTCGGTGCGCAGCTCGCCGCCGCCGTCCACCGGCACGACGACCAGCACCAGCCAGGGTCGCAGCCCGCCGTTGGCGTCCGGCCGGGCCGGGGTGTAGAGCCAGGGCAGGTCGGGGCGGTCGAACTCGACGGCCGCGAACATCGACACCTCGACGTTCTCCGCGCCGGGGGCCGGGAAGCTGCGGATGACCTCGTCGGGGTCGACGCCGACCACGTCGCCGGGGCCGTGCAGCAGCGCGGTCGAGGTGCCGGTGATTTCCCGGGTCGCCCCGGTCGCGGTCTCGGTGCCCAGCGCGGTGACGGTCAGGTCGACCGCGGCGCGGGCCCGTGGCAGCGCCCCGGCGAGCGGGTCGGTGTCGGCGACCACGCGGGCGACGCCGTCGCGTACCCAGGGCAGGAAGCGCAGGCCACCCATGTCAGCGGACCTCCAGTTCGGCGGGGACGATCCGGGGGCGCGGCACCCGGACCCGGGGCCGGCGCAGCGTGCCGGCACGGCGGGACGGTTCGGTGGCCCCGGCCGCGGCGCGCGGCGCCGGGACCGGCCCGCGGGCGGCGGGACGGCGTGGCGCGGGCGCGGTGAATCCGGCGTCACCGGGGCCGGCGTCGGCCAGGCCGAGGGCCGGGCCGGTGAAGCGGGCCGGCCCGGCGCGGCGGGTGCCGGCGAAGGCGGCCGGCGCGGTGGCCGCGAACCGGGCCAGCAGGTCGCCGCCGCCACGGGCCACGAGGCCGCGCGCCGCGGGCAGCGGCCGGCCGGCGGCGTCCGGGTCGTCGATGACGATCCGGTCGTACGCCGAGTCGTCGCTCAGCGCGGCGAACGCGGTGAGCGCGGTGTCGGGCAGCGCCGTGCCGTCGGGCAGCGCCACCGTGCGGCCGGCCGCCAGGCGGACGAACCCGGGGGTGGTGAGCTGCTCCTCGGGCGACAGGTCGCGGAACTGGCCGGGGGCGAAGTCGTCCTCGACCGGCTCGCCCAGCGCGCCGGCCAGCTTGTCGTCGCCGGCGCCGACGCTCACCCCGGTCAGGGTGAACCGGTTCGGGCCGCTGATCCGCGAGGTGCCCATCCGGGACAGCTCGGTGTCCAGCGGCAGCACGTTCTCCCGCACCGAGAGCAGGGCGCCCGGTTGCAGCAGCACCGGGCCGCTCCAGCCGGCCAGGTCGCGCAGGGTGACCGGCTCCCCGGCGGTGATGGCGGGGCGGACCTCCCACGCCTCGGGGGTGGACAGCGCCGCGCGCAGCGCCTCGCCGGCGTCCACGTAGCTGGGCTCGTCGGCCGCGGCGGTGTCCCCGTCGGTCCAGTTGAACTTCGCCGACACCTCCCAGAACAGGAACTTGATCCGCGCCTCGCCCCACGCCTTCCACGGGCCGGGACCGCTGATCCCGACCAGCAGGTTGACCGCCAGCAGCTCCTTGTCCTTGAACTTGAGCGACACCGTGGCGCCGATCTCGGCGGTGAACCAGAACGGCTTGAACTGGAACATCACGTCGAGCCAGGCGCGGCCGTCGATGACGAACCCGCCGCCCTCGAAGTGCAGCTTCAGCTCGGCCCCGAACTGGGCGGTGTTGCTGGTCACCGCGAGGTACGCGCTGAGGTTCAACCCCTTGCCGGACTTCTGCAGGGCGATGGCGAACCGTTTGACCGGCGGGAAGCCGGGCGGCGGGTTGTAGCGGGGGTGGAAGCCGCCGATGGAGACCGCGAAGGTGCTGCCCGCGCCCCACCGGGCGCGCAGCGCCATCTCTCCGGAGACCGGCCGGCCGAACAGCTTCGAGTCGATCAGCGCGGCGTCGACGCTGATCTCCCGCTTGGCGAAGTCCACGATGCCGGCCGAGTCGAGCCGGAACTTCCCGGCGTCCTTGAAGTCGATGACCAGCTTGCCGAGCAGCAGGATGCGCACCGGGTCGGGGAACTCGACCAGCACCGCGAGGTCGGCCACGACCTGGCCGCCGAGGAAGTTGAGCCGGACCATCGCACCGAGCACGGTGCCGGTGGTGTCCACCGGGAAGATCCGGCTCAATGTGGCGATGACCGCGGGCGCGTTGCCGACCGGGTCCGCCGGGAAGAGCAGCGCGTCCAGGGTGCCGGCGCGGGCGGCGTTGCGCACCTCCTCCGGGTTGGTCCGCCGGTTCCAGCCGACGACCAGGCCGAGACCGGTGATGGAGATGCCCCAGAACAGCATCAGCCCGGGGAACCACTCGTACGTGCCGGCCAGCAGCAGCGAGAAGGTGTGCCCGCCGTCGGCCTCGGTGAGCCGGCTGCCGTCCGGGCTGCGGGTGTTGAGGATGGCGGTGGCCTGGAGCCGGAAGCCCTTCATCGGGGCCAGCGGCGTGGTGGAGGTCATGCCGAGCTGGAGCACCCCGGCGTACATGCCGCGGGCCTCGTCGACGAACAGGTAACCGCCGCCGGAGACGATGCCGTTGTCCATCCGCAGCCCGACGCCGTCCGGGCCCTTGAACCGGGGGCGCAGGTTCGCGGCGCCCAGGTTGCCGCCGGTGGCCCGGTCACCGGACTCGGCGGGCAGCGCCGGCGGGAAGGTCAGGTCGGCCGCGACGCCGATGTTCTGCACCACGGCGTGCAGCGGGCCCAACGTGGCCCGGACCGTGGTGGTCAGGGTCAGGCTCAGCGCGCGCGTGGCGGTCGACGCCTCCAGCGCTATCCGCAGCCCCTCGATGCCCAACCCGTGCCAGGACAGGTGCACCGGGTACTCGGCGGCGAGCGCGGCCGCCCCGGACAGGTGCAGCCCGCCCCGCATGGACCAGGCCAGGCCGAGGTCGAGGCCGACCCGCAGCCCGTCGGCGGGGAGCAGCTTGGCCAGCAGGCCGTCGCCGTCGCCGGCCCGGACGACCAGTTCCGCCCGGCCGGCGCGGATGCTCAGCTCGACGTCGTCGCGGCCGGCGCCGAGGGTGGCCCGGCCGTCGATGACGAGCTGTTCGACGGCGAGGTGGGTGCCGCCGGGGGAGCCGAGGATCCAGCCGGGCTGCCCGGCCGGGGCGATCCGGGCGACCTCGGCGGCCCACTTCACCACCGCGGCGTCGCCGCTGAAGGTCACGCCCGCGCTGTTGACGGCCAGTGCCGGTCCGGCGCCGCTCAGCTCGGTGGCGACGGTCCACTTGCCGATGGCGCCGTCCAGGCGTGCCTCGCCGGTCGGGGCGAGGATCACCGTGAACCGGCCGTCCCAACTGGCCAGGCCGAGGGTGGCCCCGAGGCCGAAGGTGGGGGTCCAGGGCGCCAGCCCGGCACCCGGCGGCGGCGTGCCGTCGGGGGTTCGCAGGCCGCTGAACCGCAGCCGCAGCAGGCTGTCCGCCAGGCGCCGGCCAACCTCGCCCTGGTCGGGACCGAGGTCGGGCCGGACGCCCTGGTCGGCGTCGAGGCCCAGGGCCCGCAGCGCCCGGGCCAGCCGGGGCAGCAGCCGCGCGGAGAACTCGGCCACCCCCTCGGGGGTGTCCAACCCCTGCGGCGCGTAGCGGTCCGTGAAGTACGCGCCGGGGTCGCGGACCAGGTCGACCACCCGGTCCAGGTGCAGCTCGTCGCGACGCTTCGGCAGCCGGACCGGCGAGTCGCCCGGCGGCATCGGCGCGCTGGGCGCGTTGGCGGCGGCCGGGTCGACCAGGCCGAGCAGGTCGAGCACCGGCACGACCCAGGGCGCCCGGCGCAGCAGGTAGGTCAGCACCAGCAGGTCGACCAGGTCGTCGGCCAGCTCCTCGGCGAGCCCGCCCACGTCCGGCAGGCCGTTCTTCACCGTCGGCAGGTCGCCGATCTTGCCGACCACCCCGCCCACGGCCTCGCCCAGCTTGGTGAGGCCGGCGATGCTGTCGAGCTTGGCGTCGTCGCGCACCGCCGAGAGCGCCTCCAGGGCGTTCCCGACCGTGTCCGCCCACTCCTCGAAGCGGGCGGCGTCGAAGCCGCTCACCGCCTCCAGGTCCCAGCCGAGCGCCCGCATCAGCCGGGCCCGCCGCCACGGGTCGTACGCGGCCAGCACCGGTTCGGCGAACAGCCGGATCTCGTCCCACAGCAGGGCGAGCACGTTCTTCGGCTCGGTCATCGCAGCTCCCGTCCTCGCGTGCCGCCGGTCATGCCGTCACCCGCGGCAGGTCGCTCAGGTCCAGCCGCAGCGAGCCGCGGGCGGCCGAGAGGGTCCGCTCGCCCGCCGGCAGCGCCGGTACCGGCAGCGTGTAGCGGTGCCCGGTCGGCCAGGCGGGCCAGCCGACCAGCGTGGCCAGCGCGGTGGCCACCGGCGCGTCCGCGTTCACCACCTGCCGGATGGCGGTGATCAGCGCGGTCTCGTGCGCGTCGGTCCACCCGGTGGGCGGGCCGCTGAAGTCCGGGCCCAGCGCCTTCGCCCGGGTCAGCACGGTGTGCAGCTCGCTGGCCGCCCGGGGCCGGGAGCGGAACTCCGGCTTCTCACCCACCGAGGCGGGCGGGCCGACCGCGACGAGCTGGTGCGCCCGGTACTGCTGCCAGCACGCGAGCAGCGCGACCGACCGCTCGGAGGTGAACAGGTCGCCGATCCGGGCCCGGCGGGGCTGCCCGTCGGCGCCGGTCACCCCGGGCACCGTCGGGGTGGCCGCCGGGTCCGGCGAGTCCCAGTCGGTGACGAGCAGGTCGTGCAGCCGCTGCCGGGCGAGCGTCCAGAGGCCCCGGCGCACCCCGTCGTGGCCGCGCAGGGCCAGCGCGTACCGGTGCATCCAGTGCCAGGAGCGCAGCCCGAGCAGTTCCAGCGTGGTGCCCACCGATTCGCGGGCCGCGCCGGTCGAGTCGGTCTCCGCTGGGCGGGCCCTCAGCACCCGCAGCTCCGGGTGGAGCAGCCCGCCGCCGTCCTTGCCCCAGCCGGGCACCGCGTTGATCCCGCCGAGCCCGCCGAGCGCGTCGTAGGCGTCCCGGTCGGCGGCCCGCAGCCAGGCCAGGTACGCCCACATCTCGCCGGGCTCGGCGCCGATGTCCAGCGCCGGGGGCAGCGTGGTGGGCGCGGTCCGCGGTCCGTCCGCGCGCCAGCCGAACGGGCCGAACCGGAGCACCGCCGGGTCGTCGGCCGCGACGGCGTCGAACCAGCCGCCGGCCGCGTCGGGCACCCGGTTCTCGGCGACCGCGCGGAGCACCTTGAAGGTGGAGAGCTGCCGGGCGGCCCGGGCTCCGGGGTCGCCGCCGGCCGCGATCGCGGCGGCGAGCGCGGTCAGCGTGGGCCCGGTGCCGTGGTCCTGCGGCCGGGGCAGCAGCGCCTCCGGCAGCAGCTCCGACTCCGGGTCGAGGACCGGCCCGCTCCACTCGGCGTCGGTGGCGTGCCCCCGGTACGCGCCGAGCCGGATCAGCTCCGGGTGCCCGGGCGGCGGGTTGCCCGCGCCGGCCGGCCGGCCGGTCACCACCCGCGAGTAGAGCCGCTGGTCGGTCGCGGTGACCTCGTCGAAGAGCCAGACGTTCGGCTGCGCCAGCCGCTGGAGGGTGTCCCCGGCGACCTGCCAGGACTCCACCACCACGGGGCACCGCCAGCGTTTGTCCAGCCAGTGCTTGATCGCGACCTGGGTGGCCAGGTCGGCCACCCCGCTGACCGGCCCGAGGTAGCGCTCGGACTCCGGCACGTCGACCGGTTGCAGCCGGTCCGACCAGCGGGGCGCGGTCGCGCCGGCCGGCTCGACCGCCGCGCGCTCCCGCCGGGCGTACGCCTGGAACTCCCGCACCGCCCAGTAGGTGATCAGGCCGTAGCTGCCGTCGGTCGCCCCGGGGGTGTGGAAGCCCAACGTGGCCAGGTCGTGCTGGAGCCGGCTCACCCAGCGCTCGGTGACCAGCTTCGCCGGCCGCTCCACCCCGTCGTAGCGGGCGAGCGCGCTGCCGGTGGCGTCCTGGTCGCCGGCCCGCAGCACGAACCCGCCGTACGGCGCCGGGGTGGTCAGCGAGCAGCCGAACGACAGGTCCACGGTGTACGTGGTGAGCGCGGCGGCCCGGTTCTCCCCGGGCAGGTGCCACCAGAGCCGCTGGGTGGCGGTCTTGCACTCACCGGCCGGCCAGTCGAAGGTGATCTCGCCGAGGTTGTTGCGGCCGACGATCTCCTTGCCGTTGCCCCAGGAGCCCTTGTAGTGGTCCAGGTTGCGGGCCGCCGCCAGGTACTGGGCGAGCGCCTGGTCGCGGGGGAGCCCGGTCGGGTCGAGCACGGCCTCCGGGGTGCCGTCGCGGCGGACCTCCGGGTCGGCCTCGTCATGCCGGAGGAACTGCACGTACACGTTCCACTCGGGCTGCCGGCCGAGGATCTTCAGGGCGTCGTAGTCGCCGACCGACGGCCGGCCGGAGACCCACCAGGCGGTGGTGTCGTCGGCCCCGACGGTCACCCGTACGCCGGCCTGCATCCGCTGGCCCTCCTTGTCGGGCAGCTCGTTGGCCCAGCCGACCAGGTCGATCCGGCCGGTCGCGTCGAGCAGCGGCACGTAGCCGACGTCGTGCAGCGCCCGCGTCGCCATGTCCTCGTTGCGGAACGCGCTGGCCACGAAGCCGGCGAGCACGCCCTCGGTGCGGTTGACCCCCTCGTACGGCTTGGCCCGGTCGGGTCCGCAGGCGTAGGGGAGCGTCGCCGAGTAGCGGATCCGCTCGGCCGAGCCGAAGTGGATGTCCCCGCCGAGCAGGACCAGCCGCCGGCGGCGTATCCCGTCCGGGCCGGGCGGCGCGGCGGCGAAGAGCCGGGCCAGTACCTTGTGCACGGCGGCGTCGCTGGCCACCCAGGCATCCTCGGCGTCGGCGGTCCACCGTCCCGCGGTCGCCCTGGCCAGCGGCTGGGCGAACTGCTCCAGGATCGGCACGCCGAACAGCGCCACCGGCTGGGCGACCACGGTGACGGCGTCGTCGCCGAGCACCCCGCCGCCGGTGAGCATCGCGTCGAGCGGGTCGTCGTCGAGCAGCAGCCCGCCGGGGTGGCCGGGCCCGCCCGGATACTGCCGCCAGGTCCGGGTGTCCAGCGCGATCAGCTGGTACCGCGGCCAGGTCACCGTGTAGTGGTAGGTCAGCGCGCCGGCCGGGCGGGCCAGCTTCCCCTCCGGGGTGACCCCGGTGGGCAACCCCACCCGGGTACGCAGGGCCAGGTCGTCGGCGTCGTTCGGCGCGGCCGACCAGCCGCGCAGCGCGGTGAGCGCGGCCCGGCCGGCCTCCCCGGCGGGGCCGCTGTCGGCGAACCGCTCCGGGGTGTTGCCCCAGGCCTGGAAGACCACGAAGGCGGCCATCGCGTTGCGCACGATCCGCCGGCCCAGCGTCGAGTTGACCACCGCGTCGTTCACCCAGGACCGGGTCATGTTCCAGTCGTCGGTGACCTCGTGGTCGTCGGCGACCATGTACGTCGTCACGTTGGCGAGCTGCCGGCGCACGGCGGCCAGGCCGGCCCGGAAACCGGTGAGCGCGAGGGCCTGCCGCTGCCACCGCTCCCAGCGCTCGATGATCTCCTTCTGCTGGGCGCTGGGGGAGTACGGCCGGCCGGCGCGCATCAGGTCGTAGACCGTCTCGCCGGGCCGGCGGTCCTGCGGGTCCTTGAGGATCCGGGTGTCCGCGGGCAGCACGTGCTCGAAGGTCGGCCAGTTCGTCGGCCAGAGCACGTCCGACCAGGCCAGCAGGTACATGCACAGGTACTCGCGCAGCGACATCAGGTGGCTGTCGGCGGCGCCGGAGGTGAACTTCGCGTCCCGGGCCATGGCGGTGGCCCGCTTGCCCGGCAGGTACGTGAGGTCGGTCGGTGGCGAGCTGGTGCCGACCGGCATCGACTCCGGGGCGAGCCCCAGCCGTGCCGCCACCCCCTGGTAGGCGGGGACCGCCGGGTCGCTGCCGACGGCCGGCAGCGCGTCGTGGCCGTGGATGATGCCGAGCAGCGGATCCGCCACGTCGTCGGCGTAGATCTGGTCGCCGCCGAGGACGAGCTGGTGCGGGCGGAGCGCCGGGTCTCCGCCGGCGGCCGCGATGATCGGGTCGAGGACGGGGAAGGCGTCCTGGCCCTCGCCGTGCGGCTTGCGGCACGAGCCGTGGAAGATCCGCAGCTGGTTGGGGTCGGTCGGCGGGGTGACGAAGGTGGGCACCGCCGGCGCGGCGGCCGGCGCCTGCGGGTGGCCCTGGTAGGTCAGCGCGGTGCGGGCGGCCGCGGCGGTGGCGGCCACCACGTCGGGGTCGAAGAGGCTGCCCGCGCTCGTCCCGCCGGCGAAGGCCAGGTCGTAGCCGTAGAGGGTGCCGGGGGCGAGGGTCACCCCGGTGACGGTCACCGCGGCCACGTGCAGCCGGTCGGCGAGCTTGACGGTGGCCCGGCTCCCGGTGCCGACGGTCGCGCCGCGGGCGTAGCCGGGGGCGGCGCCGAGCGCGAAGACGGTCAGCGTCACCGTGGACTCGGCGCGCAGGGCGACGAAGACGGTGACGCCGGTCGGGTCGACGCGGCGCACGATCGGGCCGCAGAGTACGAGGGGCAGGCCGGTCGGAGCGGTCATGCGGTGTCCCTTCACCCGCGGCCGGTGTTCCTTCCGGCCTTGATTGAAGTCACTGCGTAACCGCTCGACCACCCTCGCAACAGCGCGAAGGTTCGACCTTGCCGGACGACAACCATCGGGCCGACGACGGGCGGGCCCGCCTGACCGTCCAGGCTGAACGTCCACTCAGGTGTTTCCGGTGGCGGAGACCCGACAGGTGCTTGCTCGGCCGACGACCGGACGCTAGGGGCACACGGCAGGGGACCCGCACCCTGCCGCGGGTGCGGGTCCCCTGTTGCGCGGTGGCTCAGTAGACGGTCACGCCGTACGCGCTCGCCGCCTCGGTGACGGGCTGGAAGAAGGTGGTGCCGCCGGTCCGGCAGTTGCCGCTGCCGCCGGAGGTGATGCCGAGCGCCTTCGTGCCGTCGTAGAGCGCGCCGCCGGAGTCGCCCGGCTCGGCGCAGACCGTGGTCTGGATCATGCCCCGCACGGTGCCGCTGCCCTGGTAGCGGACCGTCACGTTCAAGGCCGTCACGGTGCCGCTGTGGGTGCCGGTGGTCGATCCGGTGCGCTTGACCGCCTCGCCGACGAACGCGTTCGCGGCCGTGTAGCCGCCCGGGTGGCTGAGCGCGGCGTTGTCGTAGCGGACCAGGGCGTAGTCGTTGCCGGGGAAGCTGGAGCTGACCGTCGGGCCGATGAGGGTGGTCTGGCTGGAGTTGGTGTACCAGGTGTTGGCCACGTCGCCGCAGTGCCCGGCGGTGAGGAAGTAGTAGACGCCGGACTTCACCACGTTGAAGCCGAGCGAGCAGCGGTAGCCGCCGCCGTAGATGGCGTTGCCGGCCGAGAGCAGCGGGCGGAAGACCCCCTTGGCCCGGTCCACCCGGATCGCGCCGGCCGTGGCTCCGGCGCTCTTCTTGAGCGTGGCGAGTTCGGCGGCCGAGACGCTCTCGTCGGCGGTCACCACCACGCGGCGGGATGCCGCGTCCACGTGCCAGGCGACGCCCTCGACGCCGGAGGCCGCCACGGCGGCGTCGACCCGGGCGAGTTGGTCGGCGGTGAAACTCGGGGCGGCCGAGGCGGCGCCCGGCACGGCGAAGGCGCCGGCGGCCACCAGGCCGACGGTCGCGGCGAGCAGGGGGGTGAGTCGGCTTCGGCGGATTCTCACGGTCTTCTCCTCGGACGGTGAAGGCCGCCGGTTGCGTCGGCGTCCAGGCCGTGTCGCCGGGATCGGCTCGGGGTGTGACCTCGGCGAACGCTGTAGCGGCGAGTATCCACCCGGGTCGATGCCGGGACAAGAGGTCGGCGGCGCGTCGGCCGATGCTGACTAGGGTGGTCTCGGGGAGGTGCGGCGACATGGTGGAGCTGAGCGGCGACGCGCGGGCCGGACTGGAGGCGGTGGTGCCCGGCGGGGTGGCCACCCGGGCGGCGGACCGGCTCCGGCTGGCGCACGACGCGTCGCACTACCTTCTGCACCCGAGCGCGGTGGTCACCCCGGCCGACGCCGACCAGGTCGCCGCCCTGCTGCGGCACAGCCGCCGCACCGGCACGCCGCTCACGTTCCGCTCCGGCGGCACCAGCCTCAGCGGGCAGGCGGTCACCGACCGGCTGCTCGTCGACACCCGCCGGCACTTCCGTGACCTGGACGTCCTCGACGACGGCCGGCGGGTGCGGGTGCAGCCCGGGGTGGTGCTGCGGCAGGTCAACGCCCGGCTCGCCCCCTACGGCCGCAAGCTCGGCCCGGACCCGGCCAGCGAGTCCGCCTGCACCGTCGGCGGCGTGGTCGCCAACAACTCCAGCGGGATGACCTGCGGCACCGAGTTCAACACCTACCGGACCCTGGAGTCGCTGCTGCTGGTGCTGCCCAGCGGCACCGTGCTCGACACCGGCGCCCCCGACGCCGGCGCCCGGCTGCGCGCCGCCGAACCGGACCTGCACGCCGGCCTGCTGCGGCTGCGCGACCGGGTCCGCGGCAACCCCGACTCGGTGCGCCGGGTCCGCGCCCAGTACGCCATGAAGAACACCATGGGGTACGGGGTGAACGCCTTCCTCGACCACGACGACCCCGCCGACCTGCTCACCCGGCTCGTGGTGGGCAGCGAGGGCACGCTCGCCTTCGTGGCGGCGGCGACCTTCCGCACCGTACCCGTGCACCGGCACGCCGCGACCGGCCTGCTGGTCTTCGACACCCTGGCCGCGGCGATGGCCGCCATGCCGGCGCTGGTGGCCGCCGGGCCGGCGGCGATCGAGCTGCTCGACGCGGCCGCCCTGCGGGTCGCCCAGCGGGACCCGCGGGCGGACGCCGCGCTGCGCGGCCTGGCCGTCCGCGACCACGCGGCGCTGCTCGTCGAGTGGCAGGAGTCCGACCCGGAGGCGCTGGCCGAGCGCGTGGCCACCGCCGGGCCGGTGCTGGCCGACCTGCCGCTGACCACCCCGGCCCGGCTCAGCGGCGAGGCGCCTGCCCGCGCCGCGCTCTGGCACATCCGCAAGGGCCTGTACGCGGCGGTGGCCGGCGCCCGCCCGTCCGGCACCACGGCGCTGCTGGAGGACATCGCCGTGCCGGTCGAGGCCCTCGCCGACACCTGCGCCGCGCTCGCCGGCCTCTTCGACCGGCACCGGTACGAGGAGAGCGTCATCTTCGGCCACGCCAAGGACGGCAACCTGCACTTCATGCTCAACGAGCGGTTCGCCGGCGGGGCGGCCCCGGAACGCTACGCCGACTTCACCGAGGAGATGGTCGACCTGGTGCTCGGCCACGGCGGCACGCTCAAGGCCGAGCACGGCACCGGCCGGGTGATGGCCCCCTACGTGCGTCGCCAGTTCGGCGACGAGCTGTACGCGGTCATGCGCGAGGTCAAGACGCTCTGCGACCCCGACGGCGTGCTCAACCCGGGCGTGCTGCTCAGCGACGACCCGGAGATCCACATGCGGCACCTGAAGACCGTGCCGACGGTGGAGGAGGAGGTGGACCGCTGCGTCGAGTGCGGCTACTGCGAGCCGGTCTGCCCGAGCCGCGACCTGACCACCACCCCCCGGCAGCGGATCGTGCTGCGCCGGGAGATCGCCGCCGCCCGCGCCGCCGGCGACCCGGCGCTGGCCGAGGAACTGGAGCGCGCCTACGACTACGACGCGGTCGACACCTGCGCCGTGGACGGCATGTGCGCCACCGCCTGCCCGGTCCTCATCAACACGGGTGACCTGGTGAAGCGGCTGCGGGCCGACCGCAACGGCGCGGCCGCGCAGGCCGGCTGGCGGGGCGCCGCCCGCCGCTGGGGCGCCACCACCCGGGGCATGGCCCGCGGGTTGGACCTGGCCCGCGCGCTGCCGCCCGCGCTGCCTGAGGCGGCAACCCGGGCCGCCCGCGCGGTCCTCGGCGCCGAACGGGTCCCGCAGTGGCAGCGGGACCTGCCCCGGGGCGGCCGGCCGCGCCGGCCCCGCCCGGTCGGTGAGCCGGACGCCGTCTTCGTCCCCTCCTGCCTCGGGACCCTCTTCGCCCCGGCCGACGGCGGCTCCGGAGTGGCCGCCGCCCTGCTCACCCTCGCCGACCGGGCCGGCGTGCGCCTGCTCGTGCCCGACGGCATCGGGAGCATGTGCTGCGGCACCCCGTGGTCGTCCAAGGGCCTCACGGCCGGCTACCGGGCGGTGCGGGACCGGGTGCCGCCGGCGCTGCGGGCGGCCAGCCGCGACGGCGCCCTGCCGGTGGTCAGCGACGCCGCGTCCTGCACCGAGGGCTTCGCGAAGCTGCTCGCGGACGCCGGCGACCCGCGGGTGGTCGACGCCGTCGCGTACGCGGCCACCGAGCTGCTGCCCCGGCTCACCGTGCGCCGCCGGCTCGGCACCCTGGCGCTGCACCCGACCTGCTCGTCCACGCGGCTCGGACTGGACGACGCGCTGCTCGCCGTGGCCTCGGCCGTCGCCGACGAGGTGGTGGTGCCCGAGGGGTGGCAGTGCTGCGGGTTCGCCGGCGACAGGGGCCTGCTGCACCCCGAGCTGACCGCGTCGGCCACCCGCGCCGAGGCCGCCGCCGTCGCCGGCCGCTCCTTCGACGGGTACGCCTCGGTGAACCGCACCTGCGAGATCGGCATGGCCCGGGCCACCGGGCAGCCGTACCGCCACCTGCTCGAACTGCTGGCCGACGCCACGGCCTGACCGGGGCGGGTAGCATCCCGCGACGTGCTGCGTAGTTGGTGGATGGCCGGCCTCATGCTCGTGGTCGGAGCGATCGTCGCGGTCCGGGCGTACAGCCCGGTGGTGGGTGCCGTCGAGCTCCTGGTCTTCGCGGTCCTGGCGGCGCTCTTCTCGCCGCTGGTGTTCCCGCGGTCGCTGACCGCCGCCGAGGCGCGGGAGCGCAGCGCGCGCGACGGGCGGCCGATCGTCTACTGGCGGCCCGGCTGCCGCTACTGCCTGCGCCTGCGGTTGCGGCTCGGTCACCGGGCCGGGCGGGCGTACTGGGTGAACATCTGGCGCGACCCCGACGGGGCGGCGGCGGTCCGAGCGGTCACCGGCGGCGACGAGACGGTCCCGACCGTGGTGCTGCCCGGCGAGGCCGTGGTCAACCCGGAGCCGGCCTGGCTGCGCGAACGCCTGCCCGCCTGACCGGACCCTGCGACCGGATCGGCCCCCACCCGCCTCAAGATCGACACCAGCTCGCGGGAGGTGGCGTATCCGGGCGGCCCGGACACCCTCACCTCGCCGAGCTGGTGTCGATCTCGGCCCCTTCGAGGTGCGGGGGTGGGGGCGCGCGGTGTCCGGGCAGACTGGGGACGTGGACGGGTTGCGGGAACTGCTCGGGGTGGATGTACCGGTGGTGGTGGCGCCGATGGCCGGCGGGCCGACCACCACGAGGCTGGCGACGGCGGTGGGCGCGGCGGGTGCCTTCGCGTTCCTGGCCGCCGGCTACAAGACGCCCGAGGCGGTGGCGGCCGAGATCGCCGAGCGGCGCGCCGCCGGCCAGCCGTTCGGGGTGAACGTCTTCGTGCCCACCCCGGTGCCGGTGGCGGAGGCGGAGTTCCGCCGCTACGCGGCCCGGATCGCCGGCGAGGGCGCGCCCTACGACCTCGACCTGGCGGCTGCCGCACGCACCGAGGACGACGACCACTGGGCGGCGAAACTCGACCTGCTGCGCGCCGAGCCGGTGCCGGTGGTCAGCTTCACCTTCGGCCTGCCGCCCGCGTCCGTGGTCCGGGACCTGCGGCGGGCCGGCACCCGGGTGCTGGTCACGGTGACCGGCCCGGCCGAGGCGGCGGCCGCGGCCGACCTCGGGGTGGACGGGCTGGTCGCGCAGAGCGGCGTGGCCGGTGGGCACCTGGGCACCTTCACCCCGGACGCCCCGCCGCCGCCGCGGCCGCTGCCCGACCTGCTCGCGTCGGTGGCCGGCCGCACGGGGCTGCCCGTGCTCGGGGCGGGCGGGGTCGGCGGTCCCGGAGACGTCCGGGCGGCGCTGGCCGCCGGCGCCACCGGCATGCTGGTCGGCACGCTGCTGCTGCGCGCCGACGAAGCCGGCACCGGCCGCACCCACCGCGCCGCGCTGGCCGACCCGCAGCGGGACCGGACCGTGGTCACCCGCGCCTTCACCGGCCGCCCGGCGCGCGGGCTGCGCAACGGCTTCATCGACCGGCACGAGGCGGCGGCCCCGCTCGGCTACCCCGCCCTGCACCACCTGACCCGGCCACTGCGGGTCGCCGCGGCCGGGGCCGGTGACGCCGACCGCCTGCACCTGTGGGCCGGCACCGGCTGGCGCGGCGCCCGGGACGCCCCGGTCGCCGACATCCTCACGGACCTGACCCGCACCCTCTGACCGCGCCACCGTCGCCCGAGATCGACGCCGGCTCGCGGGAGGTGGCGGTGTCCGAGCCCGCGGAAGCGGCCACCTCGCCGATGTCGCGGCGGATGGGCGGGCGGGATCGACGCCGGCTCGCGGGAGGTGGCGGTGTCCGAGCCCGCGGAAGCGGCCACCTCGCCGATGTCGCGGCGGATGGGCGGGCGGGATCGACGCCGG
>NZ_JBEXYR010000026.1:0-21819 GCF_040631005.1 Micromonospora sp. NPDC005707 | reverse complement strand
CGGCTCACGGGAGGTGGCGGTGTCCGGGCCCGCGGAAGCCGCCACCTCGCCGAGCTGGCGTCGATCTCGCCGGGTGCCCCGCTCGCGCGGCCGGCTGGCGCTCACGGTGTCGATCCGCGGGCGGGGCGGGGCGGGACCGGTCTACGGTGCGAGTAGCGGAGTGGGTGCCGGCGGAACGGGGGTGGGTCGGATGTCCGCAGGGCCGTCGGCGCGACCGTTGTCCGGGCGGGTCGCCGTGGTCACCGGTGCGGCGCGCGGGATCGGCCGGGCCACCGCCGTGGCGCTCGCCGAGGCCGGCGCGGACGTGGCCGGGATGGACGTCGCCGGTCCGGTGAGCCCGATCCTCGACTTCCCGCCGGCCACCCCGGACGACCTGGCCGAGACCGGCACGCGGGTCACCGCGGCGGGCGCGCGCTGGTCCGCGCACGTCGCCGACCAGCGGGACATCGGGGCGGTACGCGCGGTGGCCGCGGCGGTCGAGCGCGAGCACGGCGGTGTCGACGTGCTGCTCGCCAATGCCGGCATCCAGGCGTTCAAGCCCCTGCTGGAGATGGCCGACCCGGACTGGCACGACCAGATCGACGTCAACCTGACCGGCACCGCGAACGTGCTGCGGGTCTTCGCCCCGTTGCTGGTCCGCCGTGGCGGCGGCCGGATCGTGGTGACCTCCTCCACGCAGGGGCACCACGGCACGACGAACGGTGCGGCCTACTCGGCGTCGAAGTGGGGGCTCATCGGGCTGGTCAAGTCGGCGGCGCTGGAACTGGGGGCGCACGGGATCACGGTGAACGCGGTCATCCCCGGCCTGGTCGACACCGCCCTGACCCGCCACCAGGACCGCTACGCGCAGGCCATCGTCGAGGGCGGGAAGACGCCGTCCGGGGACCCGGCCGCCGACGAGCGGAGCGCGGTCGAGGCGCTGCGGGCGAAGACCCCGCTGGGCGTGCCGTGGGTGCAGCCGGAGGACGTCGCGCCGCTGGTGGTGTTCCTAGCGTCGGACGGCGCCCGGATGGTCAGCGGGACCTCGTTCGCCGCCACGGCCGGCGACAGCGCGCACGTGACCGCCTGACCGGCCCCTCGACGCCCGTCCCGCGAGGCAGAGGCGGCCGGCGCCGGGCCGGGAGCCAACCCGAGGGCGGCGGCTCCCGGCCGGCGACCGGTCATCCGGCGACCGAGCCCAGGTAGCGCTCGGCCGCCTCCGGGGTCAGGAACCAGTCGCGGAAGTCGTTCGGGTCGCCGAACCCGTTGGCGAACCGGCGGGCCACCACCGGGTTACCGGCGGCCGCTCCGAGGATCTGCTGCACGTGCGGCGGCAACGGTTGCAGCATGGCGTTCGTCCAGCCCGTGACGGCCTCCCCGGTCCCGGCCCAGAAACGCTCGAACGTCCGCGTCATCCAGTCCCGGTCGAAGGGCCGGTCGCCGTGCTCCAGGATCGCGCCGAGGTACGCGTACGCGCACTTGGCGGCCGTGTTGCTGCCCTGGCCGGTGATCGGGTCGTTGGCCACCACCACGTCGGCCATGCCCAGCACCAGCCCGCCCGAGGGCAGTTCCGCCACGGCGTGGCGCACCGTCGGGGTGTAGCGCCCGGACAGGGTGGCCCGCCCATCGGTCAGCTCCACCTCGGCGCACCGCTCGTAGATCCACGGCGTGTAGCGGCGAACCAGGTCGAGGGTGAGCTTCAGGTGCTCCGCCGGGTCGCGCCGCTCGGTCCACAGGTCCAGGGGCCCACCGGGCACCGCCTCCCAGAACAGGATCTCGCAGGGACCGGAGTGGGTCAGGGCGGGGATGACGAACAGCTCGCCCAGCCCGGGCACCGCGTTGAAGCTGACATGCGGCACGGGCAGCAGCGGGTCCGGGGTCATCCCGTGCACGTACGCCACGGCCAGGCCGCGCTGCGGCGCGTCGTACACCGAGCGGGCCGGGTCGCGGTCGAAGACGCCGACCAGGTCGCCCTTGCCGGCGGCCACCACGGTCAGGTCGTAGCGGCCGAGCCGGGCCAGGCCGTCCAGGTCGCCGGTCGTCACCGTCTGGTAGAGCACCGTCCCGCCGCGCTGCTCGAACAGTTCCAGCCAGTCGGCCATCTTGATCCGCTGGTCGGTGCTCTGCGCCGGCTCGTCGAGCGGGCACGCGATGCGCAGCGCCCGCTCGCCGGGCGGCGCGGACAGCGAGACGTGCAGCCCTTCGATCCGGGGCGCCCGGTCCTGCCACCGGTCGAGGCCGTACCGGCGTTCGGTGGCGAGCGCGGGGCCGAACATGGCCTGGGTGCTCATCACCCAGCCCCGGCGGATCTCGTCGGGCGTGCGGGCCGACATCACCGTGACGTCGTACCCCTCGGCCTGCAGGCTCAGGGCGAGCTGGAGCCCGGACTGTCCGGCCCCGACGATCAGGATTCTGCGCATGGTTCCTCCAGGGTTGAGCTACCGCGCCGCGAGCGCGCCCGCGGCGGGCCGGGGGGTGCGGGACATGGCGTGTTCGACGACCGTGAGCAGCGCCCGCGCCACCGACGACGGGTCGCGGGCATCACAGGCGGTCAGGGGTACGTGGGCCGGCAGCGCGAGCGCGGCGCGGACGTCGTCGAGCGGGTGCTGCAGCACCCCGTCGAACAGGTTCACGCAGACCACGAAGGGCACGTCGCTGTCCTGTTCGAAGTAGTTGACCGCCGGGAACGAGGCCGCCAGGTCGCGGGTGTCGGCGAGCACCAGCGCGCCGACGGCGCCCCGGCACAGGTCGTCCCACATGGGCCAGAACCGGGGCTGGCCCGGCGTGCCGAACAGGTAGAGCACCAGGTCGGGGCCGATGGTGAGCCGGCCGAAGTCCATGGCCACGGTCGTGGTCGTCTTGTCGATGCCGGGGTCGAGCCGGTCGACGGTCTCGCTGGCCGCCGTCATCCACGCCTCGGTGTTGACCGGCGGGATCTCCGAGATCGCCGCGACGCAGGTCGTCTTGCCGACCCCGAAGCCGCCGGCGATGACGATCTTCGCCGAGGTCAGCAGCGGGCTGTCAGGCAAGTTTGCGGAGGCCATCGCGCAGTCTCTCCAGGAGGCGGAAGTCGACGTTGTCGTGGTCGCTGTGGACCAGCAGCCGGTCGGTGGCGGCCAGGTCGTCGACGACGACCCGGGTGACCCCCAGCGAGATCCCGCACACCGCGGAGAGTTCGGCCACCGAACGCGCCGCCCGGCGGGCGTTCTCGTACAGGGAGCGGGCCTCGGGCAGCAGCCCGGCGGCGAACACGGCGTCGTAGTAGGGCACCGACACCAGGGTGTGCACCAGCAGCGGTTGCCGGGTGCGGGTGCGGCCGGCGGTCAGCACGTACGGCCGGACCTTCCAGTACCTCATCGGCATGATCTCG
The DNA here is from genome assembly GCF_040631005.1 of Micromonospora sp. NPDC005707. Classification (NCBI taxonomy): domain Bacteria; kingdom Bacillati; phylum Actinomycetota; class Actinomycetes; order Micromonosporales; family Micromonosporaceae; genus Micromonospora; species Micromonospora sp. NPDC005707. The sequence continues at coordinate 18,470 of NZ_JBEXYR010000026.1, read as the reverse complement.
TCCTCCGGCCGGTCAGCGGGCCTGGGCGGCCGTCATCCGGTGCAGCTCGTGCCGCACGGCCGGCGTGAGGGCATGCCACACGGCCTTCACGAACTGCGTCATCCGGTACGACACGACCCGCAGGTCGCAGCCGGGCGCGGCGGCCACCGCCAGGCCCGCGGACTCGCCCACCCGCATGAACAGCAGGTGCCCGCGGGGCAGCCGGACGGTCAGGTACTCGGCGGAGCCCAGCTCCAGCAGGGCGGCGCTGCGGTCGGCCATGCTGAGCAGGCCGGCGGTCAGCGCGGCGAGCTGGTCGCCCAGGTCGCGGCCGACGCCGCGCGAGGCGGCCAGCTGGAGGCCGTCCAGCGACACCAGCATCGCGTGGTTGACCCCGGGCACGTCCTCGACGAACTGCCGGATCAGCCAGGCGCAGTCGGGCAGCCCGTTGCTCGTGCCGCTTCCCGGGTACGCGTGGGTCATCACTGCCGTCCTTCAACGTCGGTGGGGGTGTGGGCGTCGCTGACGCCGGCCGCGAAGGCGGCCGTCTCGTCCGGCCACGCCTCGGGTGGGGAGCCCGCGCCGGGGTCGGCCGGGGGTCGGGGCGCCGGGGTCTGGTCCCGGACGCTCTCGGGCACCCGTCGGGGCAGCCCGGTGGTGGGCGGCGGGTCGCCGGCCGGCCCGTCGATGGTGGTGAGCCGGACGGTCGGCCCGTCCGCGCCGTCGCGGGGTGCGGCCATCGGCGTACTCCAGGGGTCGGTTCCGGGCCGGGCGGGTGGCCAGGCCGGCGGCGGCGCGGTCCCGGCCGGTTCCGGGGCGGGGATCTCGCACAGCAGCCCGGCGGGGACGGCGACGGTCGCGGTGGTCCCACCGGAGGGCCGGGTGGTGAGGGCGACCCGCAGCTGGTGGGCGACGGCCAGGTGGGCCACCACGGCGAGCCCGAGGTGGGCCGCGGGGTCGAGGGTGACGGGGGTGGCCGGCTGGCCGCTGAGCAGCGCGTTGAGCTGGGTGAGGTGGTCGGGGTGCAGGCCCACCCCGGCGTCCTCGACCCGCAGCAGGACGCCGCCGTCCTCGGTGACGAACGCCGACACGGTCACGGCCGCGGTGGGCGGGGAGAACCGGGTGGCGTTGTCGAGCAGTTCGGTGAGCACGCGGATCACGTCGTCGGCCGCGAACTCGACCACCGCCAGCTCGACGACGTGGCCCACCCGGATGCGCGGGTAGTGCTCGACCGCGGAGGCGGCGGCCCGGACGACGTCGACCAGGGGGACGGTCTGCGGGTCGGCGTCCTCGACCCGGCGGCCCAGCAGCACCTGGAGGTTCTCCGCGTGCCGCCGGATCCGGGTGTTCGCGTGGTCGATGCGGTAGAGCCGCTCCAGGCGTTCCGGGTCCTGCTCGTCGGCCTCCACGGCCTCCAGGTGACTGCCCATCTGGTACGCCGCGGCCAGGATCCGCAGGGCGAACTGGTCGCAGATGGCGGGCCACGGGCTGGGCCCGGGTTCCTCCCGCGGCGGCGGTTCGGGCGTCTCCGGCGGCGCGACGTCCCAGCGGGCGACGGTGGGATCCAGCCAACGGGCCGCGCGCTGCCGCCAGGTGGTCCGCCGCGTGATGTCCGTGCTTCTCACGAAAAAACCGGCCTGTCCGTGATCTTCGGCTCTGGCATGGTGCAGCAGTCAACCACCGGTTGTGCGCCGATTGCAACGTTGCAGGCCAACTTGGGGAGGTTGTCACACACCGTTCGCCGCGCTCCCACGGATGTGTGATCGGTCCCGGGCCGCGAAACGCAACAGCCGGACGGCGGATTTTTCCCGGCGGGTCGGCCGGCGCTCGGGCCGCGACCGGCGTACGGCATGATCATGGAAAATCCGAGGCGCGGAGGGGGACGGGCGGATGACGGTGGAGGTGCCGCGCGGCGGCCGGGTGCTCTTCATCGGCGACAGCATCACCGACGCCGGCCGGGACCGGTCCTGCGGCGACGACCTCGGCACCGGGTACGCCATGATGGCGTCCGCCTGGTTCACGGCCCGCCATCCCCGCCACGGGGCCACGTTCCTCAACCGCGGGATCAGCGGCGACCGCGTACGTGACCTGCGCGCCCGCTGGGAGCCCGACTGCCTGGCCCTCGCCCCGCAGGTGGTGTCGGTGCTGATCGGCATCAACGACACCTGGCGGCGTTACACCCGCGACGACCCGACCAGCGCCGCCGACTTCGCCCGGGACTACCGGCACGTGCTCGAGGCCACCCGGCCGCTGGGCGCCCGGCTGGTCCTCGTCGAGCCCTTCGTCGTTCCGCTGGACGACGCGCAGCACGCCTGGCGGGAGGACCTCGACCCGAAGGTCGCGGTGGTCCGCGAACTGGCCGCCGAGTTCGGGGCGACCCGGGTGGCGGTCGACGAGCTGTTCCAGGCCGCCGGCGTGGACGGCCGGGTGTGGACCCGCGACGGGGTGCACCCCACCCCGTTCGGCCACGCCCTGATCGCCCAGGCCTGGCTGCGCGCGGTCAGCCCCTCGGCCTGACCCTGCCATCGACGCCCGTCGTGGCTAAGCTCGGCGGATGCACCGCTCCCGGCTCTACGCCCTGATCCTCGACGCGCCCCGCGACGCCGCCGCGTCGGCGACCGGGTTCTGGTCCGCGGCGCTCGGCGCGCCGACCCGCACCGACCCGGCCGAACCCCAGTTCACCAACCTGGTCGACGTGGTGCCCGGGCTGGTCACCGCCGTGCAGTCGGTGGACGACGCGCCCCGCCACCACCTCGACATCGAGACCGACGACGTGGCCGCCGAGGTGGCACGGCTGGTCGGCCTCGGCGCCACCCCGGTCGCCCGCTGGCTCGACTGCCACGTGCTGCGCGCGCCGGGCGGCCACCTGCTCTGCGTGATCCCGGTGGCCAGCGACCCCGAGCTGTTCGCCGCGACGGCCACCCGCTGGGACTGACCCGCCGGGTGTCGCCGCCCGCCCGCCGGGTAAGCGCCGGGGATGAAGTTCCTCATCGCCGCGGCCGACACCGGCACCTACGGGTTCACCCTGCTCGGCGACGACGGGCAGGTCATCGCCACCGGGCGGCAGTATCCCGACAAGGCCGCCGCCCTCGCGGTCGTCGCGGACATGATGCGCGAGATCGGCAGCGCCGAGATCGAGGAGCGGGCCGAGCCGGCCGAGCCGGTCGCGCCGACCGGGCCGGGCGGGGCGCCGCCCAGCCGGACGGTCGACGGGGAACCCGACCTGGCCCGGATCGGGCGGTCCGGCATCCCGCCCGTCTGACCGCCGGCGCTCAGGCGTCGAGGGTCCGGGCGGCCAACTCGTCCAGGACCGCCCGGACGTCCCCGTCGGTGTCGGTGAGGATCCGCCGCTGCCGGGTCGCCCCGTTGCCGTCGCGGCGCAGCCGGTCGAGCTGGTGCGTCACCACATCCAGGTCCCCGTACGCGGTCAGCGCGGGCGTCACGGTGGCGACCAGGTCGTCGATCAGCTCCCAGGCCGGTCGCGAACCGCCCGCCCGCAGGTCGACCAGGTCTCCGTCCACGCCGTCGTGGGCGGCGCGCCAGTGCGCGGCGGCCACCAGGCAGTCCCGGATCCGCGGCGCGGGCCGGCCGGCCCGCACGTCCTCGGCCGTCGTGGCGACCAGGGCCCGCAGCAGGGCCGCGACAAGCACGGTGTCGTCCACGGTCGGGCAGACGTCCCCCACCCGGACCTCCACCGTGGGGTAGGCGACGGACGGTCGGGCGTACCAGTAGACCATCTGGGGGTCCAGCATGATGCCGGCGTCGACGAGCTCCCGCACCGTCCGGTCGTAGTCGGCGGCGGACTCGAAGTGCGGCGTCGGCCCGACGCTCGGCCAGCGGTCGAACTGGACCGCGCGCCAGCTCGCGTGCCCGGTGTCCCGCCCGTCGTACAGGGGAGAGTTGGCGGTGAGCGCCTGCACCACCGGCAGCCAGGGCCGCAGGTGGTTGCAGACCTGCACGGCCAGTTCCCGGTCCGGCACCCCGACGTGGACGTGACAGCCGCAGACCGCCGGGTCGTGCGCCACCGGCCCGAACCGGTGCGACATGGCGCGGTAGCGGTCCTTGTCCGGCACCGAGCGGTGCGGTTCGCACACCGGCGTCGCCGCGACCGCCACCAGCCGTGCCCCCGCCGCCGCGGCCGCCTCGGCCGCGGCCCGGCGGAGCATCACCAGGTGGTCCCGCAGCTCGGCCAGGTCCGTGCAGATCGGCGTCACCATCTCGACCATGCTGTGCCGGAACTCCTGCCGGCTCTGCTCCCGGCTCGGGCCGGAGAGCGCGGCGAGCACCCGGTCGGCCACCGGCAGGCTCTGCCCGGTGACCGGATCCAGGAGGAGGTACTCCTCCTCCACACCAAGCGTGCGAACCGCCGGGACGGGCGCCACAGGCTCACCTCCGGTTGCGGCGGGCACACGGCGCGGCGGACGCGTGCCGGCATGCCGCGCGGGGCAGGTCGGCCACGGACGCACCCGAGGGTGCGCCTGTCACCTCACCTCACGGTACGGTCCGTCCCCGACAGCAGGTGGCCGTTTGACCTGATCACGCCGCCGGCCCGCCGCGGCGGCGCGGTCAGGCGGCGGTGACGGCGAGCGGCTCCGCGTGGACGGCCCGCATCCCGCCGCCGGACCACCCGGTCGAGGGGCCCTGGCCCGGCTCGGCGGTCGTGCCGGCGGCAGGTGGCACGGGGCGCGGCATCCGGGCGGCGCGCAGCCCCTCCTGCGCGCGCTCCCAGGCGGCGCACGGCCAGGCCGCGCCGACGCAGCTCGGGCTGGCGCAGACCCGGTCGTCGTCGGGCTGGTGCGCATCGGCGACCGCCGCGGACAGGCCCCACAGCAGCGGGTCGGTCACCTCGGCCGGACGATCGGCGCGGTCTGTACTGGCTTCGGACATGATCAGGTCCCCCCTCGTTGAGCCGCCCCTCTGTTTCCAGAACGCCCGCACGGCAAACCTGGTCACGCGATCTTCTTCGTTCGCACCCACCCGGTGGACAGGCATAGGCTGACCGGCGTGGCGAGGTATTACGACCTGCACCCCGACAATCCGCAGCCCCGGGTGCTCCGGCAGGTCGTGGACCTGCTGCGCGGCGACGGCCTGATCGCGTACCCGACGGACTCCTGCTACGCCCTCGGCTGTCAACTCGGCAACCGCGCCGGGGTCGAGCGGATCCGGGAGATCCGCCGGCTCGACGAGCGGCACCCCTTCACGCTGGTGTGCCGCGACTTCGCCCAGCTCGGCCAGTTCGTCAAGCTCAGCAACGCGGTCTTCCGGCAGGTCAAGGCCGCCATCCCGGGCAGTTACACGTTCATCCTGCCGGCCACCCCCGAGGTGCCCCGGCGCCTGCAGGACCCGCGGCGGCGGGCCGTCGGGGTCCGCGTACCGAAGCACACGGTGACCCAGGCGCTGCTGGCCGAACTCGGCGAGCCGCTGCTCTCCAGCACCCTGCTCCTCCCCGGCGAGGAGGAGCCGTTGACCCAGGGCTGGGAGATCAAGGAACGGCTCGACCACCTGGTCGACGCCGTGGTCGACGCGGGGGACTGCGGCCTGGAGCCGACCACCGTGGTCGACCTGTCCGGGCCGGAGCCGGAGATCCTGCGCCGCGGCGCCGGCGACCCGTCCCGCTTCGAGTAGCGATCGGCCGTTCCACCCCGCCGCGGTCCGGCCGTGCGGCACCGTGGGGTCCGGCGGACGGTGACGGGGGTACGGCGTGAGCGCACTGGTGCTGATCACGGTGCTCGGCGCCACCGTGCTCGTCGGCACCACCATCGGCGGCCGGTACAGCGTGGCCCCGCCCGTGCTGCTCATCGCCATGGGCGCGGGGCTCGGCCTGCTGCCGATGTTCGACAACGTGATCCTCGAACCCGAGGTGGTGCTGCTGCTCTTCCTCCCGGCGATCCTCTACCGGGAGAGCCTGGTCATCAGCCTCCGCGAGATCCGGGCCAACCTCCTGGTGATCTCCCTGCTCGCCGTCGCGCTGGTGATCCTCACGATGGTCGCCGTGGCGTACACCGCGCAGGCGCTCGGCGTCGAGCCGGCCGCCGCCTGGGTGCTCGGCGCGGTGCTGGCGCCCACCGACGCCGCCGCCGTGGCCGGCCTGGCCAAGCGGATGCCGCGCGGCATCCTCACCACGCTGCGCGCGGAGAGCCTCGTCAACGACGGCACGGCGCTGGTCCTCTTCGCCGTGGCCGTCGGGGTGATCGCCGGTGGGGCGGTGCCCAACGCGTTCGAGCTGAGCGGCCAGTTCGTCGGCAAGGCGCTCGGCGGGGTCCTCGCGGGCCTGCTCGTGGGTGCCGTGGTCGTCCTGATCCGCAAGCACGTCGACGACCCGATGCGCGAGGGCGGGCTCAGCATCCTCACTCCCTTCGTCGCCTTCCTGCTCGCCGACGCGGTGCACGCCAGCGGGGTGCTCGGGGTCGTGGTCGCCGGCCTGGTGCTCTCCTACGCGGGGCCCCGGGTGATCCGGGCCCGCTCCCGGATCACCGCGTACGCGTTCTGGGACCTCTCCACCTTCATGATCAACGGCAGCCTCTTCGTGCTGCTGGGCATGCAGGTGCCCCGGTCGCTGCGCAGCATCACCAGTCACTCGCCGCTGGAGTCGTTCGGCATCGCGGTGCTGATCGTCCTGGTCGTGGCCGCCACCCGCATGATCTGGGTGCAGCTGTCGGTGGGCGGGTTGCAGGGCCTGGACCGCCGGGAGTCCCGCCGCGCCCGCCGCTTCGACGTCCGGGTCCGCACCGCCGCGGGCTGGGCCGGGTTCCGGGGCGCGGTCTCGCTCGCCGCCGCGCTGGCCGTGCCGGTCACCGCGCACGACGGATCTCCGGTGCACGAACGCGACCTGATCATTTTCGTCACCGTGGTGGTGATCGTGCTGATCATGCTGGTGCAGGGCACCACCCTGCCGGCCGTGGTCAGCTGGGCCGGCCTCATGGGAGATCGGGAGCGGGAGGACGAGGTGCGCTGGGCCCGGATCCGGGCCACCGAGGCCGCCCTGGACGCGCTCCCTGAGGTCGCCGCCGAACTGGGCGCCGACTCGGACACCGTGGACCGGCTCCGCGCCGACTACCAGGACCACCTGGACGACGTCCGGTCCCCACGCAGCGACCAGGTCGACGAGGAGCGCGAGATGACCCGGCGCCTGCGCCTCGGCGTGCTGGACCGCAAGCGGCAGGAGGTCACCCGGTTGCGCAACAGCAACCAGATCGACGACGCGGTGCTGCGGCAGCTCCAGGCGGCCATCGACATCGAGGAGATCCGGCTGCTCGGTCCGGAGCCGGAGGACTGACCACCGGCCACCGGGGCGGCGGTGGCCCGGCGCGGCCGCACCCGCGCCGGGCCCGGGGTCGGTCAGCCCGCGGTGCAGGTGGGGGCGCCGGAGGGGGCGGTGCCCGTGCCCTGGAAACCGAATTCGGTGCTGCCGCCCGCGCCGACCTGGCCGTTGTAGGCGACGTTGCGGAAGGTCAGCGCGCCGCTGGTGCCGCTCGGCTGGGCGTTCCAGGTGTTGACCAGGCTCGCGCCGGCCGGCAGCGTCAGCCCGACGGCCCACCCGTTGAGCGGGGAGGCGCCGGCGGTGACCCGGACGGTGGTGACGAAGCCGCCCTGCCACTGGTTGGTGGTGAACGATGCGGTGCAGCCGTTGCCCGACGGCGGCGGCGTGGTCGGCGGGTTGCTGGTGGGCGGCGTGCTCGTCGGGGTGGTGGGCGGCGGGGTGCTGCCGCCCCCGTTCAGCGCGTCGAGCACCGCCGTGTACGCCGGCTTCTTGTTGCCGTTGCCGTCGAAGAGCAGCGGGGTGCCGCTGGCCCGCCAGGAGTCGCTGTCCCGGATGCCCCACACGGTGATGCCGGTGCAGCGGGACACGGCCAGGCAGTCCTTGACGACGTTGCCGTAGGTGGTGGCCTGGGTGCTGCCGGAGCCCTCGATGTCGAGCTCGGTGATCTGCACGTCCACGCCGAGGGCGGCGAAGTTCTGCAGGGTGGTGCGGTAGTTGCCCGGGTACGGCGAGCCGCTGTTGAAGTGCGACTGGAGGCCGACGCAGTCGATCGGCACGCCACGTGCCTTGAAGTCCTTGACCATGTTGTACACGGCCTGCGTCTTTTCCCAGGTCCAGTTGTCGGTGTTGTAGTCGTTGTAGCAGAGCTTGGCGGCCGGGTCGGCGGCGCGGGCGGTGCGGAAGGCCACCTCGATCCAGTCGTTGCCGGTGCGCTGGAGGTTGGAGTCGCGGCGGCCGCCACCGCCGTCGGCGAACGCCTCGTTCACCACGTCCCAGGCGTAGATCTTGCCCTTGTAGTGGGTGGCGACCTGGGTGATGTGGTTGACCATCGCCTGCCGCAGGGCGCTGCCGGACAGGTTCTGCGCCCAGCCCGGCTGCTGCGAGTGCCAGGCCAGCGCGTGGCCGCGGACCCGCATGCCGTTGGCCTGCGCGTGGCTGACGATCCGGTCGGCGTTGGTGTAGTTGAACTGGCCCTGGGACGGCTCGGTGGCGTCCCACTTCATCTCGTTCTCGGGGGTGACCATGTTGAACTCGCGGTTCAGGATGCCGACGTACGTGGCGTCCGACAGCTTGTTCGCGGCCACCGCGGTGCCGAAGTAGCGGCCCTTCTCGGCGGCCGACGCCCCGAGGGTCGTACCGGCGCTGGCGCTGGTCGCCACCGCCACCGTCGTGGCGATCATCGCGACGCCGGCCAACATCGACACCACCGCGGTCCGGGGGCGCGACCGGGCTGCCGCGCTCATGCTCCCACTGCCGCGGGCGAGCACCTTGTCCATCTGAAAGCCTCTCCTAGCCGTATCGGTGTGAACAGCCGCTCCGACCACTGCCCGCCACGGTGCTCGGCTCGGTGCGCGGCCGCCCGGAGGCCGCGCGGGGTGGGGAGGGCTCTCCCCGCCACCGTGAGTTGATCGAAGCGAATCTCTGGAGCGAGACTACCGGAACCCTTCCGAAAACTTAACGCCTTCGATGGGCGGGGTAATGGTCGGTGGCGCGTGGCGGCATGCGGGCGCGGGTGCCGCCCGACGGCCCGAAATTTCCGGAGCCCGGCGGCCCCCGGCGGGAGCGGCGGCCCGGACCGGAGGGTTGAACCGGCGCTGGTCGCGGCGGATGCTGGACATGCATCGATCGCTGACGATGGAGGTATCCCGTATGCGCCGATCGCTCGCCGTCCTCGCCCTGGCCGCGCTGCTCGCCGGCAGCCCGACCGCCGCCCGGGCCGGCGCCGCCCCGGACACCACGCCCACCGGGCTCGCCGCGGTGCGTACCGCCGGCACCGCGTGGGGGATCGACCCGGCCGGCGGCCGGCTGACGCTCACCGTCGACGACACCGTCGCCGGCGCCGAGCTCGCCGCGCTGCGGCGCACCGCCGCCCGGGCCGGCGCGGTGCTCCGGCACGAACCCGGCCGGCTGCGCACCCTGATCGCCGGCGGCCAGGCGATCTACGGCGGGGGAGGCCGCTGCTCGCTCGGCGTGAACGTCCGCAGCGGCAGCACCTGGTACCTCGTCACCGCGGGGCACTGCACCAACCTGGCCGGCACCTGGTACGCCGACAGCGCCCGCACCACCGTGCTCGGCAGCCGGACCGGCACCAGCTTCCCCGGCAACGACTACGGGGTGGTCCGCTACACCGGCACGATCGCCCACCCCAGCGCGGTGTACACCTATCCCGGCCAGGTCACCATCAACGGCGCCGGCAATGCGTACGTCGGCCAGGCGGTCTGCCGCAGCGGCGCCACCACCGGCGTGCGGTGCGGCTCGGTCACCGGCCTGAACCAGACCGTCAACTACGCCGAGGGCGCCGTGTCCGGGCTGATCCGCACCAACATCTGCGCGGAGCCCGGCGACAGCGGCGGCCCGCTCTACGTGGCGTCGACCGGCACGGTGATCGGGATCCTCTCCGGCGGCAGCGGCAACTGCTCCTCCGGGGGCACCAGCTACTACCAGCCGATCACGGAGGTCCTCGCCGCGTACGGCCTGACCATTCCCTGAGCGCGCCGGGCGGGGGATGCCGGGAGCGTCCCCCGCCCGGCCCGGCCGGTCAGCCCGCGCAGTTGTTGTTGCGCGCCGGCTGGGTGAGCTTCTCCTGCGTGCCGAACTTGGCGTACAGCCGCAGGTAACACGGCAGCTCGACGTCGCCGTAGTAGCTGCCGACCTGGTTGTCGTAGTGCGTCGTGCCGCTCTCGGTGACCTGCCAGCCGCCGCCGTCGCCGGACTGGATCTCCCAGTAGACGTCGCCGGAGCAGCCCTCCAGGCCACGGGCCCAGGCGATGATGTTGGCCCCGTTGTAGATCTCGGACTGCACCAGGGTGCAGGCCGCCGCCTGCGCCGGTGCGGCGCCGACGACCAGTCCCGCCGTCAGCAACGCCCCCGCACCGACCGCCGACATGAGCTTGCGCATGGTCCGACCCCTCCAAGGTGGATAGTGGATCACTTCTTCGGAGGGTAACCGCTGACGCAAACAAGCTTCAATATTGAGCGCGATGATCGGCAGAAATTTTCAGGACTTGAGCACCACCTTCAGGCAGTCGTCCTGCTTGTTCTTGAAGATGTCGTAGCCGTGCGGCGTGTCGTCGAGCCGCATGGTGTGGGTGATGATGAAACTCGGGTCGATCTCACCCTTGTAGATGCGCTCCAGCAGGGGGCGCATGTAGCGCTGCACGTGGGCCTGCCCGGAGCGCAGAGTCAGCGACCGGTTCATGAACGAACCCATCGGGAACTTGTCGATGAACCCGCCGTACGCCCCGATCGCCGAGACGGTGCCGCCGTTGCGGCAGGCCAGGATCGCCTCGCGCAGCGCGTGCGGCCGGTCGGTCTCCGCCTTCACCGCCTGCTTCGCCCGGTCGTACGCGTGCAACGCCGCCGAGGCGTGGTGCCCCTCCATGCCGACGGCGTCGATGCAGACGTCCGGCCCGCGGCCGGCGGTCATCTCGCGCAGCGTGTCCAGGACGTCGGTCTCCTCGTAGTTGATCGTCTCCGCGCCGGCCTTGTCCCGCGCGATCCGCAGCCGGTACGGGAACCGGTCGATGACGACCACCTGTTCGGCGCCGAGCAGGAAGGCGCTCACCGCGGCGAACTGGCCGACCGGTCCCGCGCCCCAGACCGCCACCACGTCCCCGGGCTTGACGTCGCCCATCTCGGCGGCCATGTAACCGGTGGGCAGCACGTCGGACAGGAACAGCACCTGCTCGTCCGGCAGGCCGTCCTCGATCTTGAGCGCCCCGACGTCGGCGTACGGCACCCGGACGTACTCGGCCTGCCCGCCCGCGTACCCGCCCATGAGGTGCGAGTAGCCGAAGATGCCGGCGGGGGCGTGGCCCATGGCGGTCTCGGCGATCGCCGCGTTCGGGTTGGAGTTCTCGCAGACCGAGTAGAGGCCGCGTTGGCACGAGGCGCAGTCCCCGCAGGCGATGGGGAAGCCGACGACCACCCGGTCGCCGACGCGCAGCCCGTCCCGCGCCCCGGAGCCCAGTTCGACGATCTCGCCCATGAACTCGTGGCCCAGCACGTCGCCGCGCTTCATGGCCGGGATGAATCCGTCGAGCAGGTGCAGGTCGGATCCGCAGATCGCGGCCGAGGTGACCTTGACGACCGCGTCACGCGGGTTGAGGATCTTCGGATCCGGTACCTCCTCGACGGCCACCCGGTTCGGCGCCATCCAGCAGTTGGCCTTCACGGTGCCTCCCTCACGCGATCCGGTAGCTCGCCAGCGGGCGCGCCGGCCGCTGCTTCGCCTGGTTCTGGACGCTCGTGCCGTCGGGCGTCCCGTCCGACCGGGTCAGCTCGCCGGTCTCGATGACCTGCTTGAACCGCCGCAGGTCGTCGCAGATCTGCTGCTGCGGGCTCTCGCCGAACGCCTTCGCGACCAGCGTGCCCACCCGGCGGCCGGGCACCGCGTACTCCAGCTCCACCCGCACCTCGGTGCCGTTGCCGCCCGCGGCCGGGGTGAACCGGACGATGCCGGAGTTGGGCACCCGGGAGCCGTCGACGGAGCGCCACCGGATGAACTCGTCGGGGCGCTCGTCGACGATCTCCGCCTCCCACTCGACGGTCCGGCCGCCCGGCGCCTTCGCCGACCAGCGGGAGCGTCGCGGGCCGGTGCTGGTCACCGACTGGAGGTGGTACATGAATCGCGGCAGGTTCTCGAAGTCGTGCCAGAAGCGGTACGCCTCCTCGCGCGTGCGGTTGACCGTCACGGAACCGTGCGCGAAGCCCTCCGGGCTGATCCGCCGGTTACGGATGGCGCGCACCGAGGCGTAGAGGTCGACGGCGGTGATCCCACCCAGGACGGCGAGGGTGAGACCGGCCCGCCGGCGCCGGTCGCCACACCGGTTGCGGTACGCCCGGCCGGTGGCGGCCAGGTCCAGCACGTCGCCCGCCACCCGGGTCCAGGTCCCCAGCCCCGCCCGCCGCGGCACCAGGAGCACCCCCGCGTGGCCGATCTCCCGGACCCCGGCGGCCCGCAACACCGTCCGGGCCGTGCGCGAGTCGTCCACGCCGGCTGCCCGGGCCACCCGTGACCCCGCCGCGAGCGCGGTCACGCCGAGGCCGAGGCTGAACCAGCCCAGGAAGCGGGCCAGTCCCTCCGACCGCTGGTCCTTGGTCGCCCGCTGGATCCCGAGATTGTCGGTCACCGAGCGGACCCCCATGGTCGTCTCTCGTGTCATACGTCGTCACCCCGTGTTCGAGAAGGTGTCGGTGACCGCTCCCGTGGAGTGGGAGGGCGGGCACCGACAGGCCGGCGTGCCTTTCCCGCTTATCCCGGCCCCACACCCGGACGGTCGGCCGGCGTGTGGAACCGCCGTCACCGGGAACCCGGCGGCGGCAGAGGAGCGCGGACTCGCGCGGGGCGGCGACACGGGGGAGAGGCATGGGACGGTGACCGCCACCACGGACGCCACCGCCGAGCAGTCGTTCTCGGCCTGGTCGCCGCTGCGCACCGCGGTCTACCGCAACCTGTGGTTCGCCCTGCTCGCGGCGAACATCGGCACCTGGATGCAGACGGTCGGCGCGCAGTGGCTGCTGGTGCACCAGGCCAACGCCTCCACGCTGGTCGCCCTGGTGCAGACCGCCAGCCTGCTGCCGATGCTGCTGCTCGCGCTGCCGTCGGGTGCGCTCGCGGACACCTTCGACCGCCGGCACCTGCTGATCTCCGTACAGCTGTTCCTGGTGGCGGTGGCCGTGGCGCTGACGCTGCTCACGGCGGCGGGGCACATGCCGCCGGCGCTGCTGCTCACCCTCACCTTCGCCTTCGGCGTCGGGCAGGCGCTGACCCTGCCGGCCTGGGCCTCGATCATCCCCGAGCTGGTGCCCCGCGAGCAGCTCCGGGCGGCCTCCGCGCTCGGGGCGATCAGCGTCAACGCGGCCCGTGCCGTCGGGCCGGCCGCCGCCGGCGTGCTGATCGCCCGGGTGGGCGTGGCCCCGGTCTTCGGACTCAACGCGGTGGCCTACCTGATCTTCGCGCTGGCGCTGTTCCGGTGGCGTTCCGGCAGCGCCCGGGCCGTCGAGGTGCCCGAGCGCTTCACCGCCGCGCTGCGCGCCGGCGGCCGCTACGTGCGGCACTCGCCGACGGTGCGCCGGCTCTTGCGCCGGGCGCTGGTGTTCATCATCCCCGCCAGCGCCCTGTGGGCGCTGCTGCCGCTGGTGGCGAGCCGCCGGCTGGGCCTGGGTTCCGGCGGGTACGGCCTGCTGCTGGCCGCCCTGGGGGTGGGCGCCATCCTCGGTGGGCTGCTGCTGTCGTGGACCCGCACCGCGATGAAGCCCAACCAGTTCCTGCTGCTGGCCGGGGCGGTGTACGGGGTGACGCTGATCCTGGTGGGGACGGTCCGGAGCGTCCCGGTGGTGCTGGTCGCCCTGCTGCCGGCCGGGCTGGCCTGGGTGACCGTGCTCTCCAACGTCAATGCCGAGGTCCAGCTCTTCCTCCCCGGCTGGGTACGCGCCCGCGGCCTGGCCGTCTACCAGGTGGTCCAGGGCGGCGGACAGGCCGTCGGGGCGCTGCTCTGGGGCGTGGTGGCCGACCTCGCCGGGCTGGTCGCCGCCTTCGCGGTGGCGGCCGCCCTCATGCTGATCGGTGCGGTGACGTCGCAGATCTGGCCGCTGCCCGACCTGCGCGGTCTGACCCGGGACCCGACCGCCTACCGACCGCCCCTGGCGCTCGCGCTCCAACCGGATCCCCGGGTCGGGCCGGTGCTGGTGACGGTCACCTACACGGTCCCGCCCGAGCGGGAGGCGGAGTTCCTCGGCGCGATGGACCACGTCCGCGGGTCGCGGCAGCGCACCGGGGCGATGCGGTGGGGGCTCTTCCGCGCCGGCGAGACGCCCGACCAGTTCAGCGAGGTCTACCTGGTGCCCTCCTGGGACGAGCACCTGCGCCAGCACGGCGGCCGGCTGACCGAGACCGACCGGGAGGCGGAGGACCGGGCGCGGGAGCTGTCCGACGGCGCGCCCGTGGTGCGCCACCTGCTGCCGGCGGCCGTCGGCCGGGCGGAGGCGGCCGGCGAGCAGGTGTGCTGAGGGGTCGTCCCGGTGTCAGTCGCCGTCGGGGACGGCCATCTCGCCGAGCCGGGACCAGTCCTGCTGCGGCACGGTCGTGTTGACGATCCGGGGCGTCTCGGCCAGGTGCGGCGGGAGGGTGCGCTGCGCCTCGCGGAAGTGCGCGGACCGCACGTGCGCGGCGCCCGCGTCGTCGTCGCGGAACGCCTCGACCAGCACGTATTCCGTCGGGTCGTCGAGGCTGCGGGACCAGTCGAACCAGAGGCAGCCGGGTTCGGCCCGGGTGGCCTCGGTGAAGTCGGCGGCGATCTGCGGCCAGCGGTCGGCGTCCTCGGGCCGGACCCGGAACTTCGCGGTAATGAAGATCATGCGCTTCAGGCTACCCAGGCCGGGGGCGGCTCGCCGCCGTCGCCGGTCAGCCCTTCGTGACCGGGGTGAGCAGCTCCGACGCCCGACGGTCGGCGAACGCGGTCACCGCCTGCTGCCCGGCGCCGAAGACGATGGCGACGCCCAGCAGGGCGGCGGTGCTGTTCACCGTGGTCTCCACCAGGCCGCCGATCACCAGCATGATCCCGACGACCGCGACGAGCGGGCCGATCGCCAGCTTCAGCAGGCCCTGCTGGAAGGGCAGCTTGTAGGGCAGGCCGCCGGAGCGCGAGGTGATCATCGAGGGCAGGGCGCTGATGAACGCCCCGAGCGCCCCGGCGATGAGCACGAAGACGAGCAGCCGCCAGGCCGGCACGCCGGCCGCGTCGGTCGGCGCCTTGAGCAGCTGCACGTCCCGGCTGCGCCACTGCACCAGCACCATCAGCGCCTCGGCGACCAGCGCGAAGACCGACAGCCCCAGCATCCGGTTGCGCAACCGGCGCACCGACTCGTGGAACTCGTCCGACACCGAGTGGTAGCGCAGCAGCAGCGCCTGCACCTTGGCCTGGAACAGCGCCGGCGCCGCGGCGTCGGTCGACGCGTCGAAGTCGGTGAGCACCTTCTCGTCGGCCTTGAGGAACTGCGCGGCCGCGCCCTGGTACGCCGGCAGCAGGCCGAGCAGCTCCGCCGGCGTCCGCAGCCCCACCATGGCGCGTTCCACCGAGTGGATGGTCTGCCAGGCGTACTCCAGGTGGCCGCCGCGCAGCCACTCGACCACCCCGCTGCGGCCGAGCACGGACTCCACCCCGGACAGCTGGGTGCGCAGCCCGGCGACCCGGTCCGGACTCGCGGTGCCGGCGGCCTCCAGGCCGCTCAGCTGCTGGTGCAGGTCGTCGAGCTTGGTGCGCACCCGGACCTGCCACACCGCGGTGGGCACGGTGGACCCGCCGTTCCCGCCGCTCCCGCCGCTCCCGCCGCTCCCGCCGCCGGGTGGTGGCGGCGGCGGGAGTGGCGGTGTGCTCTCGGGTTGGGTCTGCTCGTCGATCATGGTGGCTGCCCCCCAACCGGCACAGCGCGACCGCTGGCCTCTGCGTCCAGTATCCGCAGCTCAGCGGCGGTATGGCCAGGGCGGTTCGGGTAGTTGACAGCTCCCGGGCCGGGGCGGCTCGCGATCCGACGGTCCACGGTGGCGGATCCTGGCGTCGTCCGGACGACACCGCCCTGGCAGGGCGGCCCGCCGTCCAGGCCGGCCGGCCGCGCCGTGCGGTGGATGTCGCGACGGCATCCACCTCGGACGATGGTTCGAGGTGGGGGCCGCCACTGCCGGCGCGGCTCCCGAGCATCAACGCAGGGAGGACGACGTGCGCAGACAGGACGGGTTCCGCCGGTTGCTGGGCGCGGCAACGGTCGTGCTGGTGGTGGGGGGTCCGGGAGTGGCGTCGCCGGCCGTCGCGGCGTCGCCGGGGTCGAGGCCGAGGGTCGTGCACTACGACTCGGCGGACCTGGCCGAGTACGAGCGGAAGTGGTCGAACATCTACGACCCGCTGGACGGGGCGACCCGCGCCGTCGACGGCGGGGTGCTCACGGTCAGCGACGTGCCGTTCAAGACCGGTGTGGACTACAGCGTCTACGACCATCTCAAGTACATGGCGGTCAGCAACCGCACCTTCCCGGTGCCCCGGCAGGGATCGGTCGAGTTCTCCGTGGACATCACGGCGCGCACCCCGGGCGCGACCGGCGGGCACGTGGTGCACGGCCGGTACGGGCCGCCCGGCTCCGCCGCCGTCGCCGGCTCGGCCGACCGCCCCTACGCCGGCGCGGTCCTGGAGGGGCAGCAGGCGGCCGTCGTGCTCAACATGATCGACTTCTGCACCGGGCAGCTGTTCGACTGGTTCGTCTCCGGCACCCGCGCGTTCCCGCTGATCGAGCGGCTGCCCAGCACGGTCACCGGCAACACCACCAATCCGGACTGCCCGGACGCCGGTGAGGTCGGCCTGGACCGGGCGTACACGCAGATCATCCGGGAGGTGCCGATCACGCCGGGCGTGCCGCACCGGGCCGCGATCCGCTACCGCGAGGCCGGCGGGCACGCCAGCGTGACGTACCTGCTGGACGGCGTGGAGGTCGCGCGGGTCGGGCAGGTGGGCGTGCCGCTGGACCGGCAGGGCGTCGCCTACACCGGCACGTACCCGTCGCTGGGCGCCGGCGAGCCGCTGGCCGGGAAGATCCGGTCGTTCTCCATGGCGCACGGCCTGTTCAGCCTGCTCGACGCGTTCCCGTTCCAGTACGGCTGCACCCCGCCGGACGCCACCGGCCCGGGCGTCTGCGACCCGCGGTACGCGCCCTACAGCGTCTCCATCCCGCCCGCGGAACGGGCCTTCGGCCAGGGCGCGGTCGGTTCGTTCCGCAACTTCACCGTCCGCACGGTCGGCCGGTAGGCGGCCTCCGCCACCGGGCCGGGGGACACCGGCGGCGCGTACCGGTGAGTAGCCTGGGTCGGTGACCGTCTACGCCCTCGCGCAGATCACCGTCCACGACCGGCAGCGCTACGACCGGTACGTCGCCGCCTTCCTGCCCGTCCTGGCCCGGCACGGCGGCCGGCTGCTCGCCGCCGACGCGTCCCCGCGGGTGGTGGAGGGGAGCTGGCCCCACGAGAAGGTCGTGCTCATGTCCTTCGACAACCGCGAGGACTTCGAGCGGTGGTCCACCTCGCCGGAATACCGGGAGATCTCCCGGGACCGGGAGGCGGCCACCGAGGGCGTCGTCCTCCTGCTCGACGGGATCGGTCACGCCTGGCCGGCCTGACCGCTTGCCCCTCACAGCCGGTGCCGCACCCACACGTTCGGCTCGACGTACGCGGCGTGGTCGTGCGCCACGTCGACCAGCACCGGCGCCAGCGCGCCCGGCACGTGCACCGGCCCGCTGGTGTCGAACGGCAGGCCGGTCCACCGCCGCCAGTCGGCGAGGGTGCCGGTGACCGCCATCGACCGGGGCGCCACCCGCTCGATCACCCCGCCGGCCCGGACGTGCACCCGCAGCCACGGGTCGACCGGCAGGCCGTCGGGGCGCACCCGGGCCGCGTACTCGGTCATCGGCAGGTCGGGGAGGGCGGCCTTGCCGTTCGGGCGCACCGGCGCGACGAGGGTGTCGAAGCCCCGCCGGGCGACCGCCTCGCGCATCGCCGCGAGCATCAGCCCGGAGACCCCGGCGCCGCGCCGGTCCGGCCGCACGCAGATCTCCAGGGCGGAGACCAGGTTCGGGGTGGCGCCGGTGAGCCGGTTGATCGCGGCCCGCTGGATCATCCGGTCCCAGCCGCCGTCGGGCAGCTCGTCCTCCGTCCAGCGCAGCGGGACGGCGTACGCCCGGGCGACGGCGCGGCCCGGATCGGCCGGGTCGACGGCGGCGAAGACGAACTCCGGGTAGAGGTCGTCGGCCACGCTGTAGTACACCGAGCCCATCGGGTCCCAGAGCATGAACTGCGGCCAGGCGCCGTCGAAATCCTTGTCGAGCAGCGGCGCCAGGTCGGGGCGCTCCGCCAGGCTCACGATGTCCAGGGTCACGCCGGGCACGGTAGAGCGGCCGCCGCCCGAACCGCATGCCCTTTTCCGCTCCGGCACGCACCAGGTGGAGGTGGTCGACGCCGAGGACATGCGGG
>NZ_JBEXYR010000025.1:0-63798 GCF_040631005.1 Micromonospora sp. NPDC005707 | reverse complement strand
TCACATTCCGAACCCGGAAGCTAAGCCCTCCAGCGCCGATGGTACTGCACTCGGGAGGGTGTGGGAGAGTAGGACACCGCCGGACAATCTTCCAGTCAGGGCCACCCTTCGGGGTGGCCCTGACTGCGTTTGTGGCCCGCATTGTCAGCGGTGCTGGACGCCCTCGCGGAGCTGGCGGAACAGCACCGCGGAGTCGTCCACGGACCGGCCCGGAAACATCCCCATCGCGACGCTGCCGTGGTCGGCCCAGCCGCAGACCGCGAAGTCGCCGCCGTCGCCGCTGGTCGTGCCGCACTTCATCACGCTGCCCAGGGCGCCCGCGTCCACCTCGCGCAGGCCGGTCACCTTGCCGGTCTCGTCGGCCATCAGCCCGAAGAGGCTGTCCAGGTCCCGCTCCGGCTGCCACAGCAGCGTGGTGCCCCCGAAGAGGAGGACCGACCGCTTGGCGTCCGCCGGGTCGGTGTAGACGGTGCCGAAGCTCCGGTCCAGCTCGATGTCGGCAGCGAAGCCGTCGCGCAGGTAGTCGGCGGTGCTGCGGGCCCGGTCGCTGTCGTCCCGGGTGAGCCCGGCCACCGTGGCCGGCGTGCTCAGCTCGGTGTCCTTCTCCGCCAGCACCCGCCAGCCGCCGAGACCGAGCGCCCCGGCGCCGGCCAGGCCGACCGCCAGCGCGGCCGCGAGCGCGATCTTCCGCCGCCGGGAAACGGGGCGGCGCTCGGGCTCCTGGGCAGGGTCGCGGCGGCTCAGCCGGATCGGCTCGTCGGTCAGGTCGACCGGCTCGGGACCGTCGTCGACCGGACGCTCGGTGAGGTGCGCGTCGGACATGTCCGCCACCGTACGCGAACTAACAGGTGGCGCACGCCGGGTCTCCGAAAGCGCTCCGTAGACTTTCAGGGTGACCGAGAGACTGGATGCCCGACGCCCCGACGCCCCGACCCTTGCCGGCCAGTACCAGCCCGGCGAGGTAGAGCAGCGACGGTACGAGCAGTGGGTAGCCGCCGGCCACTTCCGGGCGTCGGCGGACAGCGACAAGCCGCCCTTCACCATCGTCATCCCGCCGCCGAACGTGACCGGCTCCCTGCACATGGGGCACGCGTTCGAGCACACCCTCATGGACGCGCTGAACCGGCGTAAGCGGATGCAGGGCTTCGAGGCGCTCTGGCTGCCCGGCATGGACCACGCCGGCATCGCCACCCAGAACCTGGTCGAGCGGCAGCTCGCCGGCGAGGGCCTGTCCCGGCACGACCTGGGCCGCGAGAAGTTCGTGGAGCGGGTCTGGCAGTGGAAGGCCGAGTCCGGCGGCGCCATCCTGGGCCAGATGCGCCGCCTCGGCGACGCGGTCGACTGGGACCGTGAGCGCTTCACCATGGACGAGGGCCTGTCCCGGGCCGTCCAGACCATGTTCAAGAAGCTCTTCGACGACGGGCTCATCTACCGGGCCAACCGGATCATCAACTGGTGCCCGCGCTGCCTCACGGCGCTCTCCGACATCGAGGTCGAGCACACCGACGACGAGGGTGAGCTGATCTCGATCCGCTACAGCGACGAGGTCGTGGTGGCCACCACCCGGGCCGAGACCATGCTGGGCGACACCGCGGTCGCGGTGCACCCGGACGACGAGCGCTACCGGCACCTCATCGGCACCGAGGTGGACCTGCCGCTCACCGACCGGCGGATCCCCATCGTGGCCGACGAGCACGTCGACCCCAGCTTCGGCACCGGCATGGTCAAGGTGACCCCGGCGCACGACCCGAACGACTTCGAGATCGGCCAGCGGCACGACCTGCCGCAGCTGACGATCATGGACGAGCGCGGCATCATCACGGCGCCCGGCCCGTTCCAGGGCCTGGACCGCTACGAGGCCCGCCCGGCGATCGTGGCGGCGCTGCGCGAGCAGGGCCTGATCGTGGCCGAGAAGCGGCCGTACGTGCACGCCGTGGGGCACTGCTCCCGGTGCAAGACGACCGTCGAGCCGCGGCTGTCGCTCCAGTGGTTCGTCAACACCGCCCCGCTGGCCAAGGCCGCCGGCGACGCGGTGCGCGACGGCCGGGTGAAGATCGAGCCCGCCGAGCTGGCCAAGCGCTACTTCGCCTGGGTCGACAACATGCACGACTGGTGCATCTCCCGGCAGCTCTGGTGGGGTCACCGCATCCCGGTCTGGTACGGCCCGGCCGGCGAGATCGTCTGCGTCGGCCCCGACGAGGAGCCGCCGACCGGCGCGGGCTGGCGGCAGGACGAGGACGTCCTCGACACCTGGTTCTCCAGCGGCCTGTGGCCGTTCTCCACGCTCGGCTGGCCGGAGCGCACCCCGGACCTGGCGAAGTTCTACCCGACCAGCGTGCTGGTCACCGGCTATGACATCCTCTTCTTCTGGGTCGCCCGGATGATGATGTTCGGCCTCTACGCCATGGACGGAGTGCAGCCGTTCGACGTGGTGGCCCTGCACGGCATGGTCCGCGACGAGCACGGCAAGAAGATGTCGAAGTCGTTCGGCAACGTGGTCGACCCGCTGGACTGGATCGACCGGTTCGGCGCCGACGCCACCCGGTTCACCCTCGCCCGGGGCGCCAACCCCGGTCAGGACGTGCCGGTCAGCGAGGAGTGGTGCCAGGGCTCCCGCAACTTCTGCAACAAGCTCTGGAACGCCACCCGGTTCGCGCTGCTCAACGGCGCGCACACCGACGGGCCGCTGCCGGCCGCGAGCGAGCTGTCGACCGTCGACCGGTGGATCCTCTCCCGGCTGGCGCACGTCACCGCCGAGGTCGACGAGCAGTTCGAGGCGTACGAGTTCGCCAAGGTCTGTGACCTGCTCTACCACTTCGCCTGGGACGACGTCTGCGATTGGTACGTGGAGCTGAGCAAGCCGGTGCTCGCCGAGGGCGGGCCGGCCGCCGACGCCACGCGCCGGGTGCTGGGGCACGTGCTGGACCAGCTGCTGCGGCTGCTGCACCCGGTGATCCCGTTCGTCACCGACGAGCTGTGGACCGCGCTGACCGGTGGCGAGACCGTGATGACCGCCGCCTGGCCGGCGGCCGACCGTACCCTCGTCGACGACCCCGCGGAGGTCGAGGTCGGCACCCTCCAGCGGGTGGTGACCGAGATCCGGCGGTTCCGTTCGGACCAGGGGCTGCGCCCGACGCAGCGGGTGGCCGCCCGGCTCGACGGCCTGACCGGCGCGGGCATCGCGGCGCACGAGCCGCTGGTCCGCTCGCTGGTCCGGCTCGACGCGCCGGGCGACGACTTCCAGGCCAGCGCCACCCTCGCCATGCCGGGCGAGGTCAGCGTGGCGCTGGACACCCGGGGTTCGATCGACGTGGCCGCCGAGCGGGCCCGGCTGACCAAGGACCGGGCGGCCGCCGAGAAGGAGGCCGCGCAGGCGCGGGCGAAGCTGGACAACCCGGCGTTCGTCGGCAAGGCGCCGGAGCCGGTGGTCGCCAAGATCCGCGAGCGGCTGGCGGTGGCCGAGGCGGACCTCATCCGGATCGACGCCGCCCTGGAGGCGCTTCCCTCGTGACCGACCGCACCGAATTCGCCGAGGTGGAGGCCGCGCTGAACGCGCGCGGCTTCACCCGTATCCGCTTCGAGCTGGAAAAGATCGAGAGCCTGCTCGACCTGCTCGGCAGCCCGCAGCGGGCGTACCCGTCGATCCACCTGACCGGGACCAACGGCAAGACGTCGACGGCCCGGATGATCGACGCGCTGCTGCGGGCCTTCGGGCTGCACACCGGCCGCTACACGAGCCCGCACCTGGAGACCGTCCGGGAGCGGATCAGCCTGGACGGCGAGCCGGTGAGCGAGGACCGCTTCGTGGCCACGTACCGGGAGGTGGAGCCGCTCGCGGAGCTGGTCGACCAGCGCTCCGAGGAGCCGCTCACCTACTTCGACCTGACCACCGCGCTGGCCTTCGCCACCTTCGCCGACGCCCCCGTGGACGTGGCCGTGGTGGAGGTGGGGCTCGGCGGCGCCGAGGACGCCACCAACGTGATCCAGGCCGGGGTCGCGGTGATCACCCCGATCGGGCTGGACCACACCGAGTGGCTCGGCGACACCATCGAGGACATCGCGCTGCACAAGGCGGGCATCATCCACCCCGGCGCCACCGTCATCGCGGCGGCCCAGGAGGAGGAGGCCGCCCGGCCCGTCCTGGAGCGCTGCGCCGAGGTCGGCGCCACCGTCGCGCGGGAGGGCGCCGAGTTCGGCGTGCTGCGCCGCGCGGTCGCGGTCGGCGGCCAGGTGCTCACCATCCAGGGCCTCGGCGGGGTGTACGAGGAGATCTTCCTCCCGCTGCACGGCGCGCACCAGGCGCAGAACGCCGCCGTGGCGCTCGCCGCGGTGGAGGCGTTCCTCGGCGCGGGCGCACGGCGGCAGCTCGACATCGAGGCGGTCCGGGAGGGCTTCGCGGCGGCCAGCTCACCGGGCCGGCTGGAGAAGGTGCGTACCGCCCCGACGGTCCTGCTCGACGGCGCGCACAACCCGCACGGGATGGCCGCCACGGTCACCGCGCTCCAGGAGGAGTTCGCGTTCAGCAAGCTGGTCGGCGTGCTCGCCGTGCTCGGCGACAAGGACGCGGCCAGCCTGTTGGAGCTGCTCGAACCGGTGCTCGACTCGATCGTGGTCACCGCGAACAGCTCCCCCCGGGCCATGCCCGTCGACGAGTTGGCCGAGCTGGCCCGGGAGGTCTTCGGGCCGGACCGGGTGCAGGTGACCGAGGGGATGCCGGACGCCATCGAGGCGGCCGTCGCCGAGGCCGAGTCGGACGTGCCGGGCGAGCTGTCCGGGGTGGGTGTGCTGATCACGGGATCGGTGGTGACCGTGGCCGACGCCCGCCGGCTGCTCAAGCGATGACCGGCCCGGTGGACGAGCACCCGCCGGACGGGGTGGAGCAGCCGCGGCGCTCAGGGCTGCGCGACCCCGCCAAGGCCGTGCGCGGGCTCGGTGCCGGCACCCTCGCGCTGGAGGCGCTGGTGCTGCTGCTGGCCATCCAACCGATCCGGGTGGTCGGCGGGGACCTCAGCGGCGCGGCCATCGCCGCGATCGTCGCGCTGGCGGTCGCCTGCGTGGTGGTCGCCGGCCAGATGAAGCGGGCGTGGGCCTGGAACGCCGGCACGGTCCTCCAGGGCCTGCTGCTGCTGTCCGGGCTGCTGCACTGGTCGCTGTTCGCGCTCGGCGTCATCTTCGCCCTGGTGTGGGCGTACGCGCTGCACGTGCGGCGGGTCATCCTCCGCTGAGCCGGCCCGGGTGAGCGGCCGGGGTCAGGCGTCGGCGAGGGTGCGCCACTGGGTGAGCGCCACGCCGTGCCCGTCCGGGTCGCGGAAGGCGGCCGCCCACACCTCCAGCTTGGTGCCGCGGTTCACCACCCGCGGGGCGTACGTGAACCGGACGCCCGACCCGCGCAGCCGCTGGTAGGCCGCCTGGATGTCGTCGACCTCGAGGTTGACGTGGACCAGCCGGCGGCTGATCGGGGCGGCGCCGGTCACCCGGCGCAGCACCAGGCGGGTCGGCCCGGACGAGAGGACGGCGTTGCCCTCGCCGCGGTCCATCTCGGCGAAGCCGAGGTCCCGGTAGAAGTCGAGGGACCGGTCCAGGTCGGTGACGAGCAGGGTGATGCCGACGCCGCTGATCGGGCTCGCGGCCTCGGCCGGCTCGTCGTCGCCGGCGGGGCCGAAGATCGCCTCGTCCAGCTCCTCCGGGGTGGGCGGCGCCTCGCCGACCGGCTCGTCCAGCGGGACGTCGATCGGGTCCACCGGCATGGTGTCGAACCGCTCCTCGGCGGGCGGGCGGGGCGTCGGGGCCCGGCGGGGGAGCGGGCCGCCCGTGGCCGGCTCGACCAGTTGCCCCTCCAGCACGACCCCACCGCCGGGGCGCTGGTGCAGCACCACCGGCTCGCGGTCCTCCGGCAGCCCGCCGAGGTCGTCGAGGAGCGGGTCCGGCGCGGGCGGGAAGTCGTCGCGGAAGTCGTCCTCCGGGGCCCGGTCGGCCCACGGCGGGGCCTCCTGCCCGATGAGCACCTCGTCGACCGGATCCGGGTCGGCGTACTCGGGCGGGAGGTCGGCCACCGCGGCGGCCGTCTCGGCATGGGTGGGCACCTCGTCCCAGAGGACGCGGACGTGCCGCTGGTCGTCGAGGGCGACCCGGACCGGCAGCGCCTGGCCCAGCGACGGCCACTTGGCAACCGGAACCCGCGGCTCGATGATCTTCTTGGACCGGGGCGGCAGGCCGGGCGCGTCGATCACCAGTTGCAGCTCGCAGCGGCCGAAGGCGTACTGGGTGGGTGGCTCGGAGGCGCTGTGCACGTGGCCCAGCCCGACCACCCAGGTGCGGCCGCCGCCGCGGACCGTGGCCAGGGCGATCGCCAGCACCAGCAGGGCGACCCCGAGCGCCACGATCGCCCAGCTCGTCATGCCCAGCCCGAACAGGGTCACGAACGTGGCCAGGGTGCCCAGCACCGCGCCGATCAGCTTGCGCACCGGCGCGATGGGTCGGTTCCCGCCATTCGCCACAGTGGACCTCCCAGGGGTTCCAGGGCCAGGCTAGGCCGCCGCGGCGACCCAGGGAAGGAGCAGGCGCCGCGCCGGCGCCGGGACCGGGTCGCTACGCTGACCGTACCCAGCCCGACCCGGTTCCGCGCACAGGAGGAAACCAGCGTGTCCAGCAGCAGCCCGGACGAGCGCACGCTCGTACTGATCAAGCCCGACGCGGTCCGCCGCGGTCTGGTCGGGGAGATCCTCGGCCGTTTCGAGCGCAAGGGCCTGCGGATCGACGCGCTGGTGATCCGCACCATGGACGGCGACTTCGCCGACCAGCACTACGCCGAGCACGTGGACAAGCCGTTCTACCCGCCGCTGAAGGCGTTCATGACCGGCGGCCCGCTGGCGGCCCTGGTGCTCTCCGGCGACCAGGTGATCGAGGTGGTCCGCGGGATGATCGGCAGCACCGACGGCCGCAAGGCCGCCGCCGGCACCATCCGCGGCGACCTCTCCCTCTCCAACCGGGAGAACCTGGTGCACGCCTCCGACTCGGTGGACAGCGCCAAGCGCGAGATCGCCCTCTGGTTCCCCGAGCTGGGCTGACCGGGCTTCCGACGGCCCCGGTTCCGCGCGTGCGGGCCGGGGCCGTCGCGCGTGCTCAGCCCGGCACGCCGAGCAGTTTGTCCGGGTTGCCGATGAGGTAGACGCCGGTGATCCGGCCCTCGGCGGCGGCCACGGAGAGGACGTAGCGGGCACCGGGCCAGGTCAGCAGCAGCGCGGGCGCGCCGTTGAGCTCGACCGGGACGCCCCGGACGTCGGGGTGGCGCTGGTGGTAGAGGCCGGCGAAGAAGCGGGCGATCCGCTCCGCCCCGTGGACCGGGTTGCGGGCCGCGGAGACCCGGCCGCCGCCGTCGTTCCACGAGGTGGCGTCGGCCGCGACCAGGCCGGTCAGCCGGGCCAGGTCGCCGTCGCGCGCCGCGGCCAGGAACGCGTCGAGCAGCCGGCGCTGCTCGGCCGGGTCGGCGGTGAACCGTGGCCGGCCCTCGGCGATCCGGGCCACCGCGCGGTGGTGCAGCTGCCGGCAGTCCGCCGCGGACCGGTCCAGCACCTCGCCGATCTCGGCGTACGGCAGGGCGAAGGCGGTGTGCAGCACGTACACGGCACGCTCCGGCGGGGTGAGCCGTTCCAGCAGGTGCAGCAGCGCGGTGGAGAGCGTCTCCCGCTGCTCGACCGTGTCGAGCGGGCCGAACGGCGACGGGTCGGTCGGCACCGGCTCGGGCAGCCAGGGCCCGACGTACGTCTCCCGGGCGGCCTGCCGGGCGCGCAGCCGGTCCAGGGCCAGCCGGGTGACCACCCGGGACAGGTAGCGGCGCGGCTCGGCCACGCTGTCCCGGTCGACGTCCAGCCAGCGCAGGTACGCCTCCTGGAGCACGTCCTCGGCGTCGTGCAGGCTGCCCAGCAGCCGGTACGCCAGCCCGAGCAGCATCGGCCGGTGCGCGGTGAGCGCACCGGCCGCCTGCGCCGCCGCCGAGGGTGAGGTCACACCTCGACCGGCGGCTCGGTACGGGTGCTCACCGAGATCCGGTTCCACACGTTGATTGTGGCGATCGCGACCAACAGATCGGCGAGTTCCTTCTCCGACCAGACCTTCGCGGCGGCGTCCCACACGTCGTCCGGCACGCCGTGCTCGCCGAGCCGGGTCACCGCGTCGGTCAGCGCCAGCGCCGCCCGCTCCCGCTCGTCGAAGAAGGGCGCCTCCCGCCACGCCGCGACGGCGAACAGCCGCCGGCTGGACTCGCCCGACCCCAACGCGTCCCGGCTGTGCATGTCGACGCAGAACGAGCACCCGTTCAACATCGACGCCCGGAGCTTGACCAGCTCCAGCACGGTGTGGTCCACGTTCTTCTGGACGTACTTCTCCAGGCCGAGAACCGCCCGGTACGCCTCCGGCGCCACCGCCGCCGTGTCCATCCGGCTCATCGCCGCCTCCTTCATGTCGGTAGGTACGCCCACACGACGGATCGGGACCGGCCCGGTGTGACGGCGCGGCGTTGTGACGGTGGTCATGGTGATCCGTGCCCTTCCTGACCGGTGGGGTGGGTGGGTCAGAGGGTGTCCAGGGAGGCGCGGCGGCGGGACTCGGCCTCGAAGACCTTGAGGAGGACCGCGGCCAGGACCGCGTATCCGAGCCCGACGGCGACCTCGGCGGCGAGTGCCGGCCCGGCCGCCGCGAAGCCCTCGCCGGCCACCAGTTGGCGGGCGGCCCGGACGGCGTGGGTGATCGGCAGGCCCTCGCCCACCACACGCATCCAGCCGGGCAGCCCGGCGGCCGGCACGTTCACGCCGGTGAGCAGGAGCAGCAGCGCCACCGAGACGTTGGAGACCACCCAGACGTCCCGGAACCGCAGGCCGAGCGCACCCAGGGTGAGGCCGAAGAAGCCGCAGGACAGCGCCGCCACCGCCAGGGTGGCCAGCAGCCCCGGCAGGGCTTGCGGTGGCACCCGCAGGCCGAGCAGGAGCGCGCCGACGGTCAGCGTGCTCACCGCGATGAGCAGGCCGTTGCCGGCGTACGGGAGGACCCGGCCGAGGAAGACGGCGGTGCGGCTGCGCGGGGAGAGCAGCACGTGCCCGAGGGTGCCGAAGCGCCGCTCGTTGGCGACCGCCATGGTGCCGCCGAAGACGCACGAGAGCGAGGCGGCGAGCACCGCGTTGCCGACGATGTAGAAGCGGTCGTCGGCGACCCCGAGCTGCCGGCCCAGATAGGCGAAGAAGAGCAGCTGGAAGATCGGCCCCACCAGCAGCGAGCCGATGAACATCGCCGGGGTGGTCCAGTTGAACAGGGCCCGGTAGGCGATCACGCCGCCGGTGCCGATCAGCCGGAAGAGTGCCATCGTCGTCCTCCTCAGGCCAGCGCGAGGGTCGCCGCGGCGCGGGCCCGTCGCTCGACGTACGTCATCATCAGGGCGCCGGCGGCCAGGCAGCCGAGGCTGATCGCCAGGCAGATGCCCAGGGACGGCCAGACCGGGCCGCCGCCGGCCGCCTCGTGCACCGCCCGGGCGCCCCAGGTGGTGGGCAGCGCGGCGGCGATCGGGCCGGTCCAGCCGGGCAGCACCGTGAGCGGCACCAGCATCCCGGAGACCAGCCAGATCGGGTACTCCAGTGTGTTGGCCAGCGCGTTGGCGTTGCGCATCAGCACGAACGTGCTGGCGAGCAGCAGGCCGAACATGCCCAGGCCGAGCACGCAGCCGGGCGCCGCGACCAGGAAGAGCAGCGGGTGCGCGAAGGTCAGCGGCACGCCGTAGAGCAGCCAACCCCAGAGCAGGGTGGCGAGCATGGCGTAGGTGCCGGTGACCGCGGTGGACAGGGTGATCGGGAAGATCACCAGCGCGGGCGGGCGCGGCGCCAGCATGAGCATCTCCAGGGTGCCCTGCCAGCGCTGGTTCTGGATGGCGCCGCCGGACCCGAAGAGCACCGACGACCAGACCCCCATCAGCCCGGCGCCCACCGCGGCCTCCAGCAGCCGGCCCGGCTCGCCGCCGGCCCGGAAGAGGTACACCGCAAGGGTCGCCTGCACCACGGGCACGATCAGCGCGGTCGCGATCTCGAACGGGGAGCGGCTGAGCTGCCTGGTGTGCAGCAGGGCCCCCACCCCGATCATGCGGAGCAGACTCACGCGGCCACCGCCTCGACCGGGCGGGCCGGGGTGTCGACCCGGTTGACGATCGCCACGTACGCGTCCTCGAGGGTGGGCTGGCGGGCGGCCACCCGCCCCAGCCGTACGCCGTCCAGCTCGCGCAGCACGCCGGCCTGCACGTCCACCCCCGCGTCGGACTGCACGGTCAGCACCTGCGCGGCGCCGGTGACCGTCACACTCGCCTCGCGTACCCCGGGCAGGGTGTGGATGGCGGCGAGCTGAGCGTCGGTCACCCCGTACGCCTCGACCTCCAGCACCTGCCGGCCGTCGGCGTGCCGTCGCAGCTCGGCCGGCGTGCCGAGGGCCTGGATGGTGCCGTTGGCGATCACCGCGATCCGGTCGCAGAGTTCGTCCGCCTCGGCCATGTAGTGGGTGGTCAACAGCACCGTGGTGCCGGTGGCGGCCAGGTCGGCGACGGTCTGCCGCAGCTCCCGGGCAGCCACCGGGTCCACCCCGATCGACGGCTCGTCGAGGAAGAGCACCTGCGGCCGGTGCAGCAGACCCCGGGCGATGTGCAGGCGCTGCCGCATGCCCCGGGAGTAGCCCTCCACCCGCTCGCGCTCCCGGCCGGCCAGCCGGACCAGCTCCAGCAGCTCGGCGATGCGCCGCTGCTGCTCCCGCCCCGGCACGCCGTACAGCTCGGCGAAGTAGCGCAGGTTGTCCAGGGCGGACAGCCGTTCGTACAGGCCCCGGTCACCGCCGAAGACGTACCCGATGCGGCGGCGGACCTCCCGCGTCTCGGTGACCACGTCGTGGCCGCGGATCCGCGCGCTGCCGGCGGTCGGGATCAGCAGCGTGTTCAGCAGCTTGATGGTGGTGGTCTTGCCCGCGCCGTTCGGTCCGAGCAGGCCGAACAGCTCCCCGTTGCCGACCGTCAGGTCGACGCCGCGGACCGCTTCCACCTCCCGGCGCTGGGGTCGTAACCATCCCGTCCGGCTGCGGTAGGTGCGCCGCAGCCCGACCGCCTCGATCGCGTAATCGCTCATGCCGGCCCTCCGCTTTGCTCCGGGCCGTCATGAGGCTCCACCGCACTGAGCCGGATGATTCGCTCGCTTCGCTCGCTCATGGCCGCGAATCTAGGGACGCCGGCGGGGCGGGAAAACGGATTCGGCGCGCGCCGAATCCTCAGGCGGAGGCGGACGCCGTGCCGGCGCCGATCAGCGTGACCAGCGCCAGACCCGCCGGTTCCAAGCCGTAGAGCACCCGTCGGCCCACCCGGCGGCGGTGCACCACCCCGGCCGCGAGCAGCGCGGCGAGGTGTTCGGAGACGGTGCTCGGGGCGAGCCCGAGGGTCGCGGCGAGCCCGGCCGTGGTGGCCGGCCGGGCCAGCGCGCGGAGCACCTGGGCCCGGCCCCGCCCGACCAGCACCGCGAGGCGGTCGGTGCCGGGCTCGACCGCCGCCGGGGCGGGCCGTCCCTCGGCCAGCAGGGCCGAGCCCCGGGCCTGGTACGACACCGCGATGACCTCGGGGTGGTCGGTGGAGTGGGTCAGCGCACCCCGGGAGAAGATCAACGGGATCAGCAGCAGCCGTTGGTCGACCGCCCGAAATGCCCGGTCCGACGGCTTGACAAGGGTCAGCACCGGCCGTTCCCAGCGGACCCGCTCGTGCAGGTCGGCCAGGAGCGCGTCCGGGCCGTCGGCGGCCAGGGCCCGCGCCCGGTGCAGCACCTCCTCGTCCAGCGCCGCCCGCATCGCCGGCCACCAGGGCGCGAGCGCCGCGTCCCAGTACGCCTGGACGCCGTCGGCCAGCCGGTCCAGCGCCGCCTGCCGGTCGGTGACGAACGGGCGCAGCCACTCCGGCAGGTCGTCCGGGTCGTGGTAGCGGGGGATCTGCTCGGCGATCACCTCGGCCGGGGTGGCGCGCAGCGCGGCCAGCTCCTCCTCGATGGTCGGGCTGGCGCTGGGCGGCACCGGACCGAGGAAGTCCGGGTACCACGGGCCGGTCCGGGTGTAGAGCCGGACCGGGGCCGTCGCGGGCTGCTCGGCGAGCACCCGCCAGGCGTGCCGGGCCCAGCCGGTGTACGGCCAGGGCGCCTCGTCCCGGTAGCGCTGCAGGAGGTAGAGGCTGCACTTGACCTCCCACAGCGGGCTGGTGGCGATCCGGGTGCGGGTCAGCGTGGGCTCGTCCAACTCGATCCGGATCACCCGGGCAGCCTAGTCGGGGGCGTGGCCGTGCCGGCCGGGCCGCCAGGTGTCCGGAGGAACCCCTCCTGTCCCGCGGATACTCGGCGGCGGGGCACCCGTCCGGTCGAGTACGCTTGACGCCACACAGGCGACGACCCGGCCATCACCGGTGAGCCTCCGGAAGAACGGCCGGGCGACCGGCTCAGTAGAACCGGACGGGACGGCCCGTCACAGCCGGCCAACGAGCGGGCGGTCGCACCTCTGACCGCCAAGCGGGGTGGTACCGCGGGCCTTGCCCCGGGCGCGCCGGCACGGCGCACCGGGAACGGGTTCGTCCTCGCAGACCCACACGGACATGTGAGCTGCTGAGGAGAGCGACCCCCGATGGCCTATCCGTTGCACGACCCGACCGCCGCCGGCGTCCCGGCGAGCCCGGACCTGCCCGCGGTCGAGCGCCGGGTCCTGGAGCACTGGACGGCCGACAAGACCTTCGAGGCGTCGGTCGAGGCCCGCCCCGCCGGCGAGGACGGGAAGAACGAGTTCGTCTTCTACGACGGCCCGCCGTTCGCCAACGGCCTGCCGCACTACGGCCACCTCTTCACCGGGTACGTCAAGGACGTGGTGCCGCGCTACCAGACCATGCGCGGCCGGCACGTCGAGCGCCGGTTCGGCTGGGACTGCCACGGCCTGCCGGCCGAGGTGGTCGCCGAGAAGCAGCTCGGCATCACCACCAAGGCGGAGATCCTCGACCTCGGCGTGGCCCGGTTCAACGAGGCCTGCCGCACGTCGGTGCTGGAGTTCACCCAGGACTGGGAGCGGTACGTCACCCGGCAGGCCCGCTGGGTCGACTTCGCCAACGACTACAAGACGCTCGACCTGGACTACATGGAAAGCGTCATGTGGGCCTTCCGGACCCTGCACGACAAGGGTCTGGTCTACGAGGGCTTCCGGGTGCTGGCGTACTGCTGGCGGTGCGAGACCCCGCTGTCGAACACCGAGACCCGGATGGACGACGTCTACAAGGACCGGCACGACCCGACGCTGACCGTCTGGTTCGAGCTGACCGCCGACGCGTCCGCCCCCGAGCTGGTGCGCGGCCCGGTGCGGCTCGGCGTCTGGACCACCACGCCGTGGACCCTGCCGTCGAACCTGGCGCTCGCCGTCGGCCCCGACATCGAGTACGCGGTGCTGGAACGCGACGGCGACCGCTACCTGGTCGGCGCCGCGCGGCTCGGCGCGTACGCCAAGGAGCTGGAGGGGTACGAGCAGGTCGGCACCGTGCACGGCCGCGACCTGGTCGGGCGCCGCTACACCCCGCTCTACGACTTCCTGGTCGAGCAGGCCGGCGAGAACGCCTACCAGGTGCTCGGCGCCGAGTTCGTCACCACCGAGGACGGCACCGGGATCGTCCACCTGGCCCCGGCCTTCGGTGAGGACGACCAGAACACCTGCAACGCGGCCGGCATCCCGACCGTCGTCACGGTCGACGACCACACCCGGTTCACCGGGCTGGTCCCGCCGTACCAGGGCGAGCAGGTCTTCGACGTGAACAAGCCCGTGATCCGGGAGCTGAAGGAGCGGGGGGTGGTGCTCCGGCAGGACACCTACACCCACTCCTACCCGCACTGCTGGCGCTGCGACACCCCGCTGGTCTACAAGGCGGTGTCCTCGTGGTTCGTCGCGGTCACCCGGGTCAAGGACCGGATGGTCGAGCTCAACCAGCAGATCAACTGGACGCCGGCGCACATCAAGGACGGCTCGTTCGGCAAGTGGCTGGCCAACGCCCGGGACTGGTCGATCAGCCGGAACCGGTTCTGGGGCTCGCCGATCCCGGTGTGGAAGTCCGACGACCCGAACTACCCGCGGGTCGACGTGTACGGCTCGCTCGCCGACATCGAGCGGGACTTCGGCGTACGCCTGACCGACCTGCACCGGCCGGCGGTGGACGACCTCGTCCGCCCCAACCCGGACGACCCGACCGGGAAGTCGATGATGCGCCGGGTGCCGGAGGTGCTGGACTGCTGGTTCGAGTCCGGCTCGATGCCGTTCGCCCAGGTGCACTACCCGTTCGAGAACCGCGAGTGGTTCGAGCACCACTACCCGGGCGACTTCATCGTCGAGTACATCGGGCAGACCCGCGGCTGGTTCTACACCATGCACGTGCTGGCCACCGCGCTGTTCGACCGGCCGGCGTTCCGCAACTGCCTCAGCCACGGCATCCTGCTCGGCTCCGACGGGCGCAAGATGTCCAAGAGCCTGCGCAACTACCCGGACGTCTACCACGTGTTCGACGCGTACGGGTCGGACGCGATGCGCTGGATGCTGATGTCCTCGCCGGTGCTGCGCGGCGGCGACATGGCGGTCACCGAGACGCTCATCCGGGACGCCGTGCGTCAGGTGCTGCTGCCGCTGTGGAACGTCTGGTACTTCTTCTCGCTCTACGCCAACGCGGACGGCTACACCGCGAAGCGGCGCACCGACTCGACGCACCTGCTCGACCGGTACGTGCTGGCGAAGACGAACGAGCTGGTGTCGACGGTCCAGGGTCAGCTCGACGCGTACGACATCTCGGGCGCCTGCGCCACCGTCCGGTCCTACCTGGACGCGCTGACCAACTGGTACGTGCGCCGCTCGCGGGACCGGTTCTGGGCGGGCGACGCCGACGCGTTCGACACTCTGTGGACGGTGCTGGAGACGCTCTGCCGGGTGGTGGCGCCGCTGGCGCCGCTGACTGCGGAGGAGATCTGGCGCGGGCTCACCGGCGAGCGGTCGGTGCACCTGACCGACTTCCCGTCGGCGGAGGAGTTCCCGGCCGACCACGAGCTGGTGGCCGCCATGGACAACGTGCGGGCGGTCGCCTCGGCGGCGCTGTCGCTGCGCAAGGCCAAGGGGCTGCGGGTGCGGCTGCCGCTGTCGAAGCTGACCGTGGCCTCGCCGGTCGCGGCCCAGCTGCGGCCCTTCGCCGACCTGGTCGCCGACGAGGTCAACGTGAAGGCGGTGGAGTTCACCGACGAGGTGTCCGCCTACTGCCAGCAGGTGCTGACCGTGGTGCCCCGGGCGCTCGGCCCGCGCGTCGGCAAGGCGGTCCAGCAGGTGATCAAGGCGGTCAAGGCGGGGGAGTGGGAGCTGGTGGACGGCGCCCCGGTCGCCGCCGGGGTCACCCTCGCCGAGGGCGAGTACGAGCTGCGCCTGGTCGCGGCCGACGCCGAGCACTCCGCGCCGCTGCCCGGCGGCGAGGGCGTGGTCGTGCTGGACACCGAGGTCACCCCGGAGCTGGCCGCCGAGGGGCTGGCCCGGGACGTGGTCCGGGTGGTCCAGCAGGCCCGCCGGGACGCCGACCTGGACGTCTCGGACCGGATCGTGGTGGCCGTCTCCGCCTCGGAGGAGGTCCGCGCGGCGGTCGCCGCGTACACCGAGTTCGTGGCCCGGGAGGTGCTGGCCGACACGGTCGACTTCGCCGAGGGCGTCGACGGCTTCGCCGGCGAGGTCGGCGAGGGCGAGCGGGTGACGGTGGCGGTCCGGCGGGTATGAGGTCGTGGCAGGTCCGGCGGCGTCCGCGCCGCCGGACCACCCCGCGGACGGCTGACCACCCGATCCGCCGGATGCCGACCCGTCCGCTACCGTGACAGCGCCTGCTCACGTACGACCGCCGGAGGACCCGTGCCCCTGCTCTACACCATCGGCAAGCTCACCGTGGCGCCCACGCTGCGGTTGGCCTTCCGTCCGCACGTGGAGGGGTTGGAGCACATCCCGGCGACCGGCGGCGCGATCTTCGCGGGCAACCACCTCTCCGTGGCCGACGAGCTGCTGCTCGGCACCGTGGTGCCCCGGCACCTGGCCTTCTGGGCCAAGTCGGAGTACTTCAAGGGCACCGGCGTGAAGGGCGCGTTCTCGAAGTTCGTGCTCACCGGGCTGGGCGCCATCCCGGTCGAGCGGGCCGGCGGGCGGGCGGCGCTGTCCGCGTTCGACGCCGCCATCCCGGTGCTCAAGGCCGGCGACCTGGTGGCCGTCTACCCGGAGGGGACCCGCTCGCCCGACGGCCGGCTCTACCGGGGGCGCACCGGCGCGGCCCGCCTGGCGGTGGCGGCCGGCGTGCCGATCATCCCGGTGGGCGTGACCGGCACCGACAAGGCGCAGCCCATCGGCACGCGGGTGCCCCGGCCCGGCCGGGCGGAGATCACCATCCGGTTCGGCAAGCCGCTGGACTTCACCGGCCGCTCGGACGACCGCACGTCGCTGCGGGCGATGACCGACGAGATGATGGCCGAGATCCAGAAGCTCACCGGCCAGGAGTACGTGCCGCGCTACGCGCCCAAGCGCGCCGAGCCCCCCGCCGAGCCCCCCGCCGACCCGGCCGCCTGAGCCGTCACGGCGGGTCGCCGCCGCGCCGCCCCTCCTGCGCGACCACCGCGTCCAGGTCGCCGAGGAGCGCCAGCTGCTTCATGGCCCGCGCCATCCGCGCGTTCGCGGGGATCCGGTCGCGGTTGCCCGCCAGGAACGCCCAGTAGCCGGCGGTGAACGGGCACGCGTCCGCGCCGAGCCGCTGGCGCGGGTCGTAACGGCAGCCGCCGCAGTAGTCGCTCATCCGGTTGATGTACGCGCCGCCGGCGACGTACGGCTTGGTGGTCATCCGGCCCAGGTCGGCGTACTGGCTCATGCCGACCACGTTGCCGGTCATCACCCACTCGTATCCGTCCACGAACCGGGTGTGGAACCACTCGACCAGCTCCGACGGGCGCCAGCCGCGCTGGAGGGCGTAGTTGCCGAGCACCATGAGCCGCGGGATGTGGTGCACCCACCCGCGGTCGCGGACGCCGGTGAGCACGTCCTGCAGGCAGCGCGCGTCGACCGAGTCCGCGTCCAGGTCGCGCCACCACTCCGGCAGGGAGCCGCGGGCGCCCAACTCGTTGCTGTTCCGCCAGCCCTTCTCGAAATACCAGTAGGTGTGCCAGATGTAGTCCCGCCAGCCCATCACCTGCCGGACGAACCCCTCCACGGCGGCCAGCGGCGCCTCCCGCCGCCGGTACGCCCGCTCGGCGTCCCGGACCGCCGCCACCGGGTCCAGCAGGCCCAGGTTGAACGAGGACGACAGCACGCTGTGCGCCAGCCAGGGGTCGGTGGAGAGCATGGCGTCCTCGTACCGGCCGAACGCGGCGAG
Organism: Micromonospora sp. NPDC005707; assembly: GCF_040631005.1. NCBI lineage: Bacteria > Bacillati > Actinomycetota > Actinomycetes > Micromonosporales > Micromonosporaceae > Micromonospora > Micromonospora sp. NPDC005707. The sequence continues at coordinate 46,358 of NZ_JBEXYR010000025.1, read as the reverse complement.
CCGGTGCCGGAGGAAGTGCCGCAGCCGCGACCTCGCCTCGGTGGTGGTGGCCGGGAAGCGGCGCGGCCCGTCCCGCCCGGCGAACCGGATGCCCTCCCGCGCCCAGCGGTCCAGGTCGGCCCGGACCTCCGCGTCGATGTCGTCCTCCTTCGGCATGGACGGGGCCGGGACGTCGAGCCGGCCGTCCCTCGGCGGCGGATCCCGGTTCTCGGTGGCGAAGCTCCACCGGCCGCCGGCCGGCTCGTGGCCGTCCATGAGCACCCCGTGCTGCTCCCGGGCGAACCGGTAGAACGCCTCCATCCGCAGCGCGCCCCGCCGGCCGTCGGCCCAGTCGGCGAAGTCCGCCAGGCTGGTCACGTAGCCGCGGGCCGGCAGCACGGTGACCGCATCCTGCTTCCGGACGAACTCCAGCGCCCGCCGCGAGGTGGGATGACACACCTCCAACGGCTCGCGGACCTGCTCCAGCGCCTGCCCGTACGTCTCCCCGCGCAGGAAGATCGCCTGGTCGCCCAGCTCGGCGGCGCGGTGCCGGAGCGCGGAGAGGACCAGGTGGGCCTTCTGCCGGTGGAAGACCCGCCGCCGGAAGACCGCCTTGGACTCGATGAGGAGAACCGGCTGCTTCCGCTCGTCGAGGAAGTGCGGCCCCAGCTGGTCAGCGAAGAGCCAACGCCGCGACATGTCCTGATTGTCACCCCTCGGACCGATCCGACCCGGGAGGAAGACGGAACCTTTACGTGTTCGATACGTTGCGAACGGTGACGATCGCTCAGGACTGCTCGGGGGTGACCACCTTCTGGCGCAGGTCGTCCAGCAGCCGGCCGCTGTCCTCCACGGACAGTCGAGTGAAGACGCCGGTGGCCAGGCTCCCGTGGTCGACCGAGGTGCACACCACCACCGAGTCGCCGTCGGACCGGCCCACCGCGCAGCGCTCGTACCGGCCGCGGACACCGGTCTCCACCGCCACCGAGGGGTCGAGGGCGTACCGGTCGGTGAGCCGCACCAGCTCGGCCTTCGCGTCCGACTCCGGACTCAGCCGGAACCCGGTGCCGCCGAAGAGCGTCACCCGCTTGCCGTCGCCCGTCGTGTAGATGCCGGCGAAGGTGTCCTCGGCGAGCAGATGCGCCTGGCGTACCTGCTGCTGCAACTCGGCGGCGGCGGCCTGGCTGCGCTCGTCCTGGCGCAGCCGCATCGAGCCGAGCTGGTCGGGCAGGCTCGCGCTGGCCGGGTACTGGGCGGAGAGCGGCTGGGCCCACCAGAGCGGCACGCCGCAGCAGCAGGCCACGCTGAGCAGCAGCACCCACGGCCAGCGGCGCCGGCGGCGGACCGGCACGGCCACGTACCCCTTGGGTGGCCCCCACCCGGGCGGCGCGGCCACCGGCGGCGGGGTCTTCCTCGCGCGGCGCTGCTTCGGCGGCGCGGGCGGCGGGCCCGGCGGCGGCGACACCGGCCGGGGCGGCGCGACCGCCGGCGGCCGGGCGGGGACGGCCGGCGGGCCGAGCGGCGGCGCCGCGGCGACCGGCGGGGCGGGGTGGGGCACCGGGTAGGGCGCCGTGTAGGGCAGGGTCGGCGGCAGCGCCGGGAAGTCGGCGGAGTGCAGGTCCCAGCCGGTGGTGTCCACGCCCGCCCACGGGTCGACCGGCACCTGGTGCTCCGGCGAGTCGACCGGCGGCACCGGGGTGGGCTCGGCCGACTCGCCCCAGGCGCGCTTGCGCGGCGGCGGGGGCGGTACCGCGGCGGAGCCGCTCCAGCGGGGCGCGGGCGGCTGGGCCGGCGTCTCCACGCCGGCCTGGTTCTCGACCCGGGTGGGGTCCGGCCGCCGCTCCACCCGGGTCGGGTCGGGGCGGGGCGCGACCGGGGCGGACCCGGCGGCGCGGGCGGGGCCGGGCACGGCGGCGGAACCTCGGGCGGGCCGGGCCGGCGAGACCGGAGTGGTGTCGGGGTCCGGGGCGGCCGGGGGCCGGGGCGCGGCTTCGGCGTCCGGCGCGGCCTGCTCCTCGGTCGCGGCCTGGGTGTCGGGGTCGGTCTGCGCGGCCGAGTCGGCGTCCGCGTCCGAGTCGGACTCCACGGCCGGTTCCGGCCGCGCGCCGGATTCGGCGTGCGCCGGTTCGTCCTGCGGCGCGGCCTCGTCCTGCGGCGCGGCCTCGTCCTGCGGGGCGGGCTCGTCCTGCGGGGCGGGCTCGGGTTGTGGTGCGGCCTCGGCCCGCGCGGTGATCTCACCCTCCGGCGCCGGCTCGGCCGGTGCGCCGGCCCGCGCCTCGGTGTCGGGCGCCGCGGATTCCGGCGCGGACGACGCGTCCGTCGTGGGCGGGAGCGCGGCGTCGGCCTGCGGTGGAACGTCGGCCGGAGGCTCGGTGACCGCCGGATCCCCGTTCCGGCCGGTGGCCGGGGTGCCCCCGTCGGCCGGCCGGTCCGCGCCGGGCTGCGGCTGCGACATCGCGGCAATCTCCTCTCGCGCCCGTTGCGAGGTTAGTACCGCCCCGCCACCCCCGACGAATCCCCAGCGCCACCCACCCCGCTCGTCGATCAAGAGGTTTGCGTCGGGGTCGGCCCGGATCCCGACGCAAACCTCTTGATCAACCCAGGCAGGGGGTGGTGGGGTGGGTGGCGGTGCGGCGTGGTCGGTGGTCGGGGACCGCGTACCCTTGGGCATCATGAGTGCCCCGTCGACGACTCCGCGCCCGACCGCGGCCAATTCCGTGTGGCCCCGGCTGGAGCCGCTGCTGCCCCAGGTGACCAAGCCCATCCAGTACGTCGGTGGCGAGCTGGGTGCGGTGGTCAAGGACTGGGACGCGGCGACCGTCCGGTGGGCGCTGATGTATCCCGACGCGTACGAGGTGGGCCTGCCCAACCAGGGTGTGCAGATCCTCTACGAGGTGCTCAACGAGCTGCCCGACGTGCTCGCCGAGCGGACGTACGCGGTCTGGCCGGACCTGGAGAAGCTGATGCGCGCCCACGGCGTGCCGCAGTTCACCGTCGACGCGCACCGTGCGGTGCGCGACTTCGACGTGTTCGGCGTCTCCTTCTCCACCGAGCTGGGCTACACCAACCTGCTCACCGCGATCGACCTGGCCGGCATCCCGCTGCTCGCCGCCGACCGCACCGAGGCCGACCCGGTGATCGTGGCCGGCGGCCACGCCGCGTTCAACCCGGAGCCGATCGCCGACTTCGTCGACGCCGCCGTGCTCGGCGACGGCGAGGAGGCGGTGCTGGAGATCACCGCGATCGTCCGGGACTGGAAGGCCGAGGGCTGCCCGGGCGGCCGGGACGAGCTGCTGCTGCGGCTGGCCCGCACCGAGAGCATCTACGTGCCGCGTTTCTACGACGTGGACTACCTGCCCGACGGCCGGATCCAGCGGGTCGTGCCGAACCGCCCCGACGTGCCGTTCCGGGTGCACAAGCGCACGACCATGGACCTGGACGCCTGGCCGTACCCGAAGAAGCCCCTCGTGCCGCTGGCCGAGACGGTCCACGAGCGGTACGCGGTGGAGATCTTCCGCGGCTGCACGCGGGGCTGCCGGTTCTGCCAGGCCGGCATGATCACCCGCCCGGTGCGGGAGCGCTCGATCACCACGGTCGGCCAGATGGTGCAGCAGGGTCTGGAGTTCTCCGGCTTCCACGAGGTGGGCCTGCTGTCGCTGTCGTCGGCCGACCACTCGGAGATCGGCGACATGTGCTCCGGGCTCGCCGAGCAGTACGAGGGCACCAACGTCTCGCTCTCGCTGCCGTCGACCCGGGTGGACGCCTTCAACATCGACCTGGCGCAGGAGCTGTCCCGCAACGGCCGGCGGACCGGCCTGACCTTCGCCCCCGAGGGCGGGTCGGAGCGGATCCGCAAGGTCATCAACAAGATGGTGTCGAAGGACGACCTCATCCGCACCGTGGTGACCGCCTACACCAACGGCTGGCGGCAGGTGAAGCTCTACTTCATGTGCGGCCTGCCCACCGAGACCGACTCGGACGTCCTCGAGATCGCCGACATGGCGCACGAGGTCATCCGGGCCGGCCGGGCGGCCACCGGGTCCAAGGACATCCGCTGCACCGTCTCGATCGGCGGCTTCGTGCCGAAGCCGCACACCCCGTTCCAGTGGGCCGCCATGGAGCGCCCGGAGGTCATCGACGGCCGGCTGAAGCTGCTCAAGCAGGCCATCAACAGCGACCGCTCGCTGGGCCGCGCCATCGGCTTCCGCTACCACGACGGCGAGCCGTCGCTGATCGAGGGCCTGCTGTCCCGGGGTGACCGCCGGGTCGGCGCGGTGATCCGCCGGGTCTGGGAGAACGGTGGCCGGTTCGACGGCTGGAGCGAGCACTTCTCCTACCAGCGCTGGGTGGACGCGGCGGCCGAGGTGCTGCCCTCCTTCGGGGTGGACCTGGACTGGTTCACCACCCGGGAGCGTGACGAGCTGGAGGTCCTGCCCTGGGACCACCTCGACTCGGGCCTGGACAAGGACTGGCTGTGGCAGGACTGGCAGGATTCGCTCGCCGAGTACGAGCAGGACGACTGCCGCTGGACGCCCTGCTTCGACTGCGGCGTGTGCCCGACCATGGACACGGAGATCCAGATCGGCCCGACCGGCCGGAAGCTGCTGCCGTTGACCCCGGTGAACGGTCTGAAGCTGCCCGCCGGCGCGCAGCAGTAGCACCGCCGACGCACAGCGGAGCGCGGAACCCTTCGGGGTTCCGCGCTCCGTCACATTCCGGGACGCGTCGCCCGTCGATGTCCCGTGACGCGGGGTGGGGGTGCCCCGACTGGCCGTCTCTCGATACGCTGCGTCCGTATTGGACCGGCCGGGGGCCGGCAGCGGGGAGGGCAGCAGCATGGGTGACATCAGGCCGCCGGACACCGGCGATCTGCACGTCAGCGTCGAGGACCTGGACGCCGCGGCGGACTACGTCGAGCGCCTCAAGCAGTATGTCGACGACACCATCAGCTACGAGATGGAACGCATCAAGGAGCGGATGAAGGGCGACAGCAACAACGCGCAGACGGTGCCCAACGGCACGCCGTTCGGCGCGTACGAGGACGCTCGCATGCAGTGGCAGGCGCTGACCAGGTCGACGGCGAACATGGAGGCCCACCTCAAGGCGCTCTCCACCAAGCTGGCCACCCTGCGGCAGGGCACCGAGGACATCGCGAAGGCGTTCCGCGACACGGAGGCCCGCAACGCCGCCAACGGCAAGGAGATCGAGCGGTTGCTGGAATCGGCCGCCCCGCCGCCGGCGACGGGCGAGCAGCCCACCTACCCGTACACGGCCTGAGGGGGAGAGGGTCATGGCTGGAGGAACCTGGGAGCGCTGCGTCCGTGAGGTGACGCTGTCGGCGGACCCGGAGACGGTCGGTACGGTCGGGGTGGGGTGGAGCAACCTCTCCACCGGCCTGGGCTACCTGCGGGACGCGCTCGTCGGGCGGTCGTTCGTCGGCCCGATCGCGCCCGGCCAGGAGCGCCCGCACAGCGGCGGCCTGCCCGGCCTGCTCAGCGGGTGGAAGGGCAGCGGCGGCGACGCGTACCGCGAGCACCTGGGCGACATCGGCAAGGAGATCGAGGATCTGATCACCCACGCGAGCAACGTCAGCGGGGCGCTGTCGCGGATCGAGGGTGACATCCGCAAGTCGGTCGCGAGCATCCCGATCCCGCTGATGGACGACTTCGGCTGGAACGAGTGGAGCCTGCCCAACGGCACCGAGCTCGACGATGCCCGCGACGGTGAGAGCGCGTCGGGCTTCCTGGCCGCGCTGCGCAAGGACTACCAGAGCAACCCGGCCTCGTACGCCGACGGCGCGTTCCGCGACAAGGCCGACGACCTCGAGGCGACCATGAAGGTCGACGGCAACGCCAGCGACAGCAAGCGCGGCGGCTGGTGGGACACCAAGTCGCACCTGGACAACTGGTACCGGGACAACCAGCAGGCGGCCAACTCGGCGATGTCGCCGCTGCCCGCCGCGGTGGAGACGGAGCGGCCGAAGCTGGTCGTGCCGAACCCGAAGACCGAATCCGACGGCTACCGTCCCGACGACCGCAAGCCGCCGTCCGGCCTGCCGGGCGGTGGTGGCGGCGTCGGTGGGGGCGGCGCGGGCGGTGGCTTCGGCGGCGGCGGGCCCTCCCTGGGCAGCACCGGCATCGGTGGTGGTGGCGGTGGTGGCTCCTTCGGGGGCGGGTCGCTGACGCCCCCGCCCACGACCGGCGGCCCCGAGTTCGGTGGCGGGGGCGGTGGCGGCACCTACACCCCGCCGTCCACCGGCGCCGGCTACCCGGGCAGCGGGACCGGCGACCACGACTACGGCAGCGGCCTCGCCGGCGCCGGCGGGCCGAGCATCGGCGGTGGCTACGGCGGCACCGGCGGTCTCGGTGGCGGCGTCAACTCCGCGGGCCTCGGCGGCGCCGGTGGCGGCTTCGGGGGTGGCGGGGCCGGCCTCGGCTCGGCCGGCGGCATCGGTGGCGGCGGTGTCGGCGCGGCCGGCGGGGTCGGCATGGGCGGCATCCCCGGCATGGTCGGTGGCGGCAACGGCAAGGTGCCCCCGATGACCAGCGCGGCCAGCGCGCTGCGCAACGCGGCCGGCGCGGGCGCGGGTGCGGGTGGCGTCCGTGGCGGCGCCGGCATGATGGGCGGCGGGATGATGGGCGGGCACGGCGGCGCGGGGCACGGCGGCTCGGGTGGCGAGCACTCGTCGTGGTTGACTGAGGACGACGATCCGTGGGGCAGCGGTGACGCCGCGTCCCCGGGCATCCTGCGCTGAGGACGGACGGATGAGGTTGCACATGGGCGCGCTCCGGCCGGTCGCGGCCGGCCTGGTGGCCGGGCTCATGGTGCTGGGGGCCGCCCAACCGGCGGCCGCCGCGCCGCGACGGGCCGAGCAGTGGTATCTGGACGAGCTGCGCATCGACCAGGTGCACCGGCTCTCCACGGGGCGCGGGGTGACCGTCGCCGTGGTGGACAGCGGCGTCGACGCCACGCACCCGGAGCTCGCCGGCCAGGTGCTTCCCGGCGGCCGCAGCTACGGCGCTCCCGGCGACGGGCGTTCCGACGTGGACGGCCACGGCACCCACATGGCCGGCATCATCGCGGCGCGCAACGCCGGCCGGGACGGGGTGACCGGCATCGCGCCGGGCGTGCGGATCCTGCCGATCAAGACGAAGCCGGGCGACGGGGAGATCAGCGAGGCGGCGTCGGCCCAGGGCATCCGGATGGCCGTCGACGGCGGCGCCAAGGTGATCAACCTGTCCTACGGCGCCGCGGGCGCGGCCTCCGCCGACGAGGAGTCCGCGATCAAGTACGCCCTGGACCGGGACGTGGTGGTGGTGGCCGCCGCGGGCAACACCGCCAAGGGCGAGGTCGACGTGACCAGCCCGGCGAACGTGCGCGGGGTGATCGCGGTGACCGGCACCACCCGGGGCGGGCGCTTCTGGTCCGGCTCCACCCAGGGGCCCGAGGCGGTGGTGGCCGCACCCGGCGACGCCATCTACAACGCCGGCCCGGACCACGGCTACGGCTGGGGTGACGGCACCTCCGACGCCACCGCGATCGTCTCCGGCATCGCGGCGCTGATCCGGGCGAAGTACCCGGACCTCTCCGCGCCCAACGTGATCAACCGGATCATCCGCACCGCCCGGGACGCCGGCCCGCCCGGCCGCGACCCGCAGTACGGCTTCGGCCGGATCGACCCGGTGGCGGCGCTGACCGCGAGGGTGCCGGCGGTCTCGGCGAACCCGCTGCTGGACCCGGCCGCGGCCAGCCCGGCACCGCCGCAGGCGGCCGAGGACGACGACTTCGACGTCACCGAGCACGGCGACCGGGGTGGCCCCACGGACCAGCAGGTCATGGTCATCGGCATCGGCATCGGCGTGGTGCTCCTGGTGCTGGTGGCGCTGGTGGTCTTCCTGATCTGGAACCGGCGCCGCTACCGCCGGGAGGCGGCCCGGGCGGCGGCCGTGCCGGATCACCTGCTCGACCAGGGCGCCGGTGGTGGCTACGGCACCCCGCCGGTCCCGGCCGGCTACCACGCCCCGCCGGGCGCGCCGGGTGGTGGCCAGGCCCCGCCCGGCGCCAGCCCCTACGCTCCGCCGCCCGGCCACGTGCCGCCGCCGGGGTCGTACCCGCCACCGGGCGGCGGCAACCGGTCCTGAACGCCGGTGGCCGGCCGGGCGACCTGTGCGTCGCCGGCCGGCCACCGGCGTCTCCGGGCGGGGCGGGCAGCCCCTCGCCGACCGGTTCGGGGCGGTTCGTCCGGCCGCTTCCGCCGCCCCGGCTGCGGGCCGTGCCGGCCGCTGCGCCAGGATGGAACCGACACGCAGGCACAGCCGAGGAGCTCACGATCGCCAGAAAGCCTCAACCCGAGGGCGGCCAGGCGCCGGTCGTCCAGCGGGTCCGGATCCGGTACGCCAAGCGTGGACCGCTGCGGTTCACCTCGCACCGGGACTTCGCCCGGGCCTTCGAGCGCGCGTTGCGCCGGGCCGGCGTACCGATCGCCTTCTCCCAGGGTTTCACCCCCCACCCGAAGATCTCGTACGCGTCGGCCGCGCCGACCGGCGTGGCCAGCGAGGCCGAGTACCTGGAGATCGGCCTGCGCGAGCCGGTCGACCCGGGGCAGCTGCGGGCGGCCCTGGACGCCGCCCTGTCGCCCGGGCTCGACGTGCTGGACGCCGTGGAGGCCACCGGCGGGAGCCTGGCCGACCGGATCGAGGCCTCCCGCTGGCGGATCGAGCTGCCCGAGGTCGACCCGGCCGCCCTGGAGCGGGCCGTGAGCGCCTTCACGGCCGCCGAGGAGATCCAGGTCGAGCGGATGACCAAGCAGGGGCGGCGCACGTTCGACGCCCGCGCCGCCGTCATGACCATCGATACGCTGCCGCCATCCGAGACGCCTTCCGGGGCGACGGCCGTACCGTGTGCGATACTCGAACTGGTCGTGCGGCAGGTCACCCCCTCCGTACGACCCGATGACGTCCTTTCCGGCCTCCGCGTGGTGGCCGACCTGGAGCCGCCGGTCTCCCCAAGGGTGATCCGGCTGGCACAGGGCACGCTGACCGCGCAGGGCGAGATCGTCGATCCGTTGGACGCGGATCGCGACGGGGCAGCCATCGGAGAACGCTGACCGTCGGTCAGTGTTCTGGCAGGCAGACTTCGGCGGTCGCGCGCCTGCGCGACCGGCGGAAACACCTTTTGCGGCGACCCTGCGTGGCAGCGCTCACCCGCGCCCGGGGCAGCCAGAACTGGAGAACGTCCATGCTCGAGAACGAGCCCGAGGGCGGCGAACGGACCGGCGCAGAGCCGGCCGAGGCAACCGCCACCAGTAGCACCGACAGCACCGCCGAGGTCAAGCCGCCGGCCCGCAAGCGGGCCAGCCGCCGCAAGGCCGCGCCGCTGAACCAGCCGGAGCAGACCGACGCGCCGGTCGAGGCGCACACCACGGCGACCGGCACCGGCGAGACGCCGCAGGCCGAGGTGTTCGCCCCGGTCGCGGGGGACCTGGAGGCCGCGCCGAAGACCCGGCGGCGGCGCAAGGCGACGCCCGCCAAGGCGGCCGAGGAGCCGGTGGTCGCGGCCGGGGCGGAGGCCGCCTCCGACGAGGTGGTGCCGCCGGTCAAGGTGACCCGCACCCGCCGCCGCAAGAGCACCCCGCCGGCGGCCGAGGCCGCCGCGGACGAGGCGCCGACCGACACGCCCACCGGGGCGGCGGCCGAGCCGCACGCGGTCGCCGAGCCGCAGGCCGACACCGAGCCGCCCGCCGCTCCGGCACTCGCCGAGGGCGAGCCGGAGGACGAGGACGCGGTCGGCGAGGACGCCGAGGACGAGCCGACCGCCGACGAGGCCGTCCTGGCCCGCGCCGGCGGTCCGGAGGACCGGACCGGTGAGGTGTCGCCGGGTGCCGCGGTGCCGGGTCCCGTCGAGGAGCCGGTCGAGGAGCCCGCGCCGACCAGCCGTCGGCGCCGCGCCGCGCTCTCCGCGCCGACCGTCCTGTTCATGCCTCCGCAGCCCGAGGAGGCCCCGGTCGTCCGGGTCACCTACCCGGTCGCCGAGGAGCCGGTCGAGGAGCCGGCGGAGACCGGCCGGCGCCGCCGCCGGGGTCGCCGCGAGGCCGAGCCGGTGGAGGCCGAGGTCGAGGTCGAGGTCGAGGAGGAGCCGACCGTCGAGGCCGACGAGGTCGCCGAGGCGGAGGAGGACGAGGACGAGGCCGCCATGCGGCGCCGTCGCCGTCGGGGCCGCCGGGGCCGTGGCCGCGGCCGGGGCGCCGAGGAGGCGGAGGACGAGGAGGCCGAGGAGGCCGTCCGGGCCGAGTCCGCCGAGGCTGAGGCCGAGGAGGCCGAGGACGAGGAGGAGGCCGAGGGCGAGGGGATGACCCGCCGCCGCCGTCGTCGCCGCCGCCGGGGCGCGGGCGAGGCGGAGACCGCCGCCGAGGACGGCGTGCCCACCGTCGTCAAGATCCGCGAGCCGCGCAAGGCCGTCGACGAGGTGCAGGGCGTCTCGGGCTCGACCCGGCTGGAGGCCAAGCGGCAGCGCCGCCGGGACGGCCGCGAGCAGCGGCGTACCCGCCCGCCGATCCTCAGCGAGTCGGAGTTCCTGGCCCGCCGGGAGGCGGTCGACCGGGTGATGGCCGTCCGCCAGCGGGGCGACCGGACGCAGATCGCGGTCCTCGAGGACGGCGTGCTGGTCGAGCACTACGTGACCCGCAACTCGTCCGGCACCATGGCCGGCAACGTCTACCTGGGCAAGGTGCAGAACGTCCTGCCCAGCATGGAGGCGGCCTTCGTCGACATCGGGCGTGGCCGCAACGCCGTGCTCTACGCCGGCGAGGTCAACTGGGACACCACCGGCCTGGAGGGCCGGGCCCGCTCGATCGAGCAGGCGCTCAGGTCCGGCGACTCGGTGCTGGTGCAGGTCACCAAGGACCCGATCGGGCACAAGGGCGCCCGGCTGACCAGCCACATCGCGCTCTCCGGCCGGCACCTGGTCTATGTGCCGAACGGCAACGCCTCCGGCATCAGCCGGAAGCTGCCGGACACCGAGCGCAAGCGGCTGCGGGACATCCTCAAGAAGCTGGTGCCGGACGGCGCCGGGGTGATCGTCCGGACGGCCGCCGAGGGCGCCAGCGAGGACGAGTTGGCCCGGGACGTCAAGCGGCTCCAGGCGCAGTGGGAGGAGATCCAGGCCAAGGCGGCCGAGGGTGGCGCCCCGGTGCTGCTCTACGAGGAGCCCGACCTGGTCATCCGGGTGGTCCGGGACCTGTTCAACGAGGACTTCCGCGAGCTGGTCATCGAGGGCGAGCCGGCGTACGACCTGGTCGAGTCCTACCTGTCGCACGTCTCGCCGGACCTGGTGGCGCGACTGCGCCGGCACGCCGGCACCACGGACGTGTTCGCCGAGTACCGGATCGACGAGCAGATCCTCAAGGGGTTGGACCGGAAGGTCTTCCTCCCGTCCGGCGGCTCGCTGGTGATCGACCGGACCGAGGCGATGACCGTCATCGACGTGAACACGGGCAAGTACACCGGCTCCGGGGGCAACCTGGAGGAGACGGTCACCCGGAACAACCTGGAGGCGGCCGAGGAGATCGTGCGCCAGCTCCGGCTGCGCGACCTCGGCGGCATCGTGGTGATCGACTTCATCGACATGGTGCTGGAGTCGAACCGGGAGCTGGTGCTGCGCCGGCTCACCGAGTGCCTCGGCCGGGACCGCACCAAGCACCAGGTCACCGAGATCACCTCGCTCGGCCTGGTGCAGATGACCCGCAAGCGGATCGGCGCGGGCCTGCTGGAGGCGTTCAGCGAGACCTGCGAGTGCTGCAAGGGCCGGGGCGTCATCATCCACACCGAGCCGGTGCCGGAGAAGCCGCGCGGCGGCGCGGGCGAGAAGGTCAAGGCGGTCGCCTCGGCCGTCACCAGCCCCGCCACCGAGGAGAAGGGCCGCCGCCGGGGCCGCAAGGCCGCCGCGGAGAAGCCCGCCGCGGAGGCCGCGGAGCAGCCCACCCCGGCCGCGCCGGAGAAGGCCGTGGTCGAGGTGTCGGACGACGACTACTACGACACCCAGGGCTACGACCTGTCCCGGTTCGAGACTCAGACGGCGGCCGCCCCGGCGGTCGCGGACAGCCAGGAGGGCGACTCGGCCCGGCTGGCCGCCGCGGACGACCCGGACGCCATCGGTGACGACGAGGGCGCCGAGGCCGGCGCCGGCCGCCGGCGCTCCCGGCGCGGCGGCGCGCGGCGGCGTACCCGGCCGTGAGCCGCTGACCTGCACGGCGTTTGACAGGGCCCCTGCACCGGCAACAGAGTCCGGGGCAGGGGCCCTGCCGTCTCCGTCGACCCCCGGTCGGGACGGCCGCCCCGGAGGAGGAGACATGCGTCGTGTGTTCGTGGTCACCGCGCTGACCGGGGTCCTGCTGGCCGGCGCCGGCTGCGCCGACCGGGGCCAGGACCCGTTCGCGGTGGGCTTCGCCTCACCGGCCCCACCGCCCACCGCCCCCACACCGGCCCCGACGGTGACCGGGGACCCGGGTGTCTGCGCCCGCGCCAAGCAGGCCGGGTCCGCCGCCGTGCAGACGTACGTGTTCAAGCTGGCCGAGATGCTGCGCGCCACGGGCCGCGGCGACCGCAAGACCGCGGACGCCGCCCGGAAGGACGCGGAGACGGCCCTGGCGGGCTGGCGGGACACGCTGCGGGAGCAGTCCGGGCAGGCGGCCGACCCGCGGCTGCGTACCCTGTTGGCGGACCTGGCCACGGAGGTCGGCAGGCTCGGCACGGACGTGCAGTCGATCGACGAGACGGAGTTCGACCGGCTCCAGGGGCGGCTCGACGAGCTCTGTCCGGCCTGACCGGGCGGCCCGGTTTGGGTGGCGGGCCGGGTATGGCGTACGCTTGCCTGCGGCGCACTTTGGTGTGCCGAGTTCCCGCGTGCCCGCGCCGCCGGTGTCACGGCTCCCGGCGAGACGCCGTGGGAACAACCGACCGGTAACGGTGGGTGAAGACGCCAGCAGCCTCAACGACAGGGAGTCCGCCTCCGATGTACGCGATCGTCAAGACCGGCGGCAAGCAGTACAAGGTCGCCGAGGGCGACGTGATCGAGGTCGAGAAGCTCGCCGGTGCCCCCGGCGACGCGGTGAAGCTCACCGCGGTGCTCCTCGTCGACGGTGACGACCTGGTGACCGACGCGGCGAAGCTTGCCACGGTCGCGGTGTCCGGCGAGATCGCCGCGCACACCAAGGGCCCGAAGATCCGGATCCACAAGTTCAAGAACAAGACCGGCTACCACAAGCGCCAGGGTCACCGCCAGCCGCTGACCCAGGTCAAGGTGACCGGCATCTCCAGCGGGAAGTAGGTCGTCCTCCAATGGCTCACAAAAAGGGTGCGTCCAGCTCGCGTAACGGTCGCGATTCCGCGGCCCAGCGGCTCGGCGTGAAGCGCTTCGGTGGTCAGGTCGTCAGCGCGGGTGAGATCCTCATCCGTCAGCGTGGCACCAAGTTCCACCCCGGTGACCTGGTCGGCCGTGGCGGCGACGACACGCTGTTCGCGCTGGCCGCCGGCTCGGTCCAGTTCGGCACCAAGCGCGGTCGCAAGACCGTCAGCATCATCGTGCCGCAGCAGTAATTCTCCGGCGAAGCGGGCCGCGGACCTCGTGTCCCGGCCCGCTTCGTCTTTTCGCACGCGGGGGCGTGCCCCGCTGGAAGGATTGCGTCGTGACGACGTTCGTTGACCGGGTCGTCCTGCACATGCAGGCCGGCGACGGCGGGCACGGCTGTGTCTCCATCCACCGGGAGAAGTTCAAGCCCTTCGGCGGCCCCGACGGCGGCAACGGCGGGCACGGCGGCAGCGTCTCGCTGGTCGTCGACCCGCAGGTGACCACGCTGCTCGACTTCCACTTCCGGCCGCACATGAAGGCCGAGAACGGCAAGGGCGGTGCCGGTTCGAACCGGGACGGGGCCAACGGCCGCGACCTGGTGATCAAGGTGCCGAACGGCACCGTGGTGCAGACCCTCGACGGTGAGGTGCTGGCCGACCTGGTGGGTGTGGGCACCACGTTCGAGGCGGCCCGGGGCGGTCGCGGTGGCCGGGGCAACGCCTCGCTGGCGAACGCGCGGCGCAAGGCCCCCGGCTTCGCCGAGCTGGGCGAGCCCGGCGACCGGCTCGACGTGGTGCTGGAGCTGAAGAGCGTCGCGGACGTCGGCCTCGTGGGCTTCCCCTCCGCCGGCAAGTCCTCCCTGATCTCGGTGATCTCCGCCGCCAAGCCGAAGATCGCCGACTACCCGTTCACCACGCTCGTGCCCAATCTGGGCGTCGTCCGGGTGGACAACCACACCTTCACGGTCGCCGACGTGCCGGGGCTCATCCCGGGTGCGGCCACCGGCAGGGGGCTGGGCCTGGAGTTCCTCCGCCACGTCGAGCGGTGCGCCGTGCTGGTGCACGTGGTCGACACGGCGACGCTGGAGCCGGGCCGGGACCCGCTCGCCGACATCGACGCCATCGAGTCGGAGCTGACCCAGTACGGCGGTCTGACCGACCGCCCCCGCCTCGTGGCGCTGAACAAGATCGACGTGCCGGACGGGCGGGACCTCGCCGACATCGTCCGGCCCGACCTGGAGGCCCGTGGCTTCCGGGTGTTCGACGTCTCCACCGCCACCCGCGAGGGGCTGCGGGAGCTGACGTACGCGATGGCCGAGCTGGTCGACCAGTCGCGCCGTGCCGCGCCGCCGGCCGAGCCGACCCGGATCGTGCTCCGCCCGAGGGCGGTCGACGACGCCGGCTTCACCATCGAGGCGGAGGACGACGGGTCCTTCACCGTCCGGGGCAGCCGCCCGGAGCGCTGGGTCAAGCAGACGAACTTCGACAACGACGAGGCGGTGGGCTTCCTGGCCGACCGGCTGGCCCGCCTCGGCGTGGAGGAGAAGCTGGCCAAGGCCGGCGCCCAGGCGGGCGACCTGGTCCGGATCGGCGACCGGGAGTTCGACTGGCAGCCGACCCTCTACGCCGGGGTGGACTTCGTTCCCGGCAACCGGGGCACCGACGTCCGGCTGGAGGACAAGTCGACCCGGGTCTCCGCCGCGGAGCGGCTGGCCGCGCGCAAGGCGCGCCGGGTGCGCCCGGAGGACGAGCTGGAGGCGGCCGCCCCGCAGGACGACGCCGACGACGAGGACTGGGACTAGTTCCGCTCCGTCCGCGTTCGGGATGTTCGTCGGAAACCTCCGCGAAATCCGGCCGACCTACCGTGACGGGATGCTGATCGAATCCCGTCCCGCCACCGATCCCGAGGTCGCCGCCCTGGTCGTCGCGCAGCAGCGGGAGCTGCGCGAGGCCGACGGCGGCCTGGACGGGCAGGCGACGATCACCCACGACGACATCCGCTACCTGGCGGTGGTCGAGGGCGGCCGGGCGGTCGCCTGCGGCGGCCTCCAGGCCCTCGACGCTCGCACCGGCGAGTTGAAGCGGATGTACGTCCGGCCGGCGTACCGGGGGCGGGGGATCGCCCGGCAGTTGCTGGCCGCCCTGGAGGAGCTGGCCTTCCAGCAGGGGCACACCACCGTGTGCCTGGAGACCGGGAGCTACCTGCCGGCCGCCATCGGCCTCTACCGGTCCTGCGGCTACCGGCCCATCCCGGTGTACGGGGAGTACGTCCACAACCCGTACAGCGTGTGCTTCGCCAAGCGGCTCCCGGTCGCCGCCTGAGGCGGACAGCTACGCGCCGGTCTCGGCGTGGGCCGCGGTGACCGGCTTGGACTCGGGGCTGGCGTGCTGGCGAAGCACGATGCTGAGCAGGATCAGCACGCCCACGGCGAGGAACTCGCTCTGCCAGTTCTGCATGGACTGGAACCAGAAGTCGCTGGTGCCGAGGAACTGCGAGGCGCTGATGGGTGCGGCGCCGCTCTGCAACGCCTGCTCCTGGTTGTAGGCGGCCACGCCGCCGAACAGGTGACCGAGGAACGAGCCCGCGAAGATCATGAACAGCGCGATGGAGAGGCTGTTCCGGTAGATCGCCAGCGGCAGGCCGCCGGCCCGCACCGGCCAGGGGGAGTCCGGGGTCCCGTGCCGCGGGTCGTCCTCGGGGCGGTCCGTCTGGCCCTCCGGCTTCGACTCGGCCGAGCCCTTCTGCACGAGGTACGCGGTGAGCAGCACGTAGCCGCCCATCTGGAGGAACTCCGACTCCCAGTTCTCGAAGACCGCCTCGGCGAAGTGCCCGGTGCCCAGGTACGTCCACCAGCTCAGCGGCGCGGCGCCGTACTCGGCCAACTCCTCGTTGTGCACCTGCCAGCCGAACACGCTCTGCAACACCAGGAAGACCACGAACGCGCCGAGCATGGCGACCGTGAGCGCGTTGTCCCGCAACAACCGTGGCATCGCCGGACCTCCTCGTCCCGCCGGGGTCACTCCCCGTGGTGGTCCTGTGCCCCCGCCGCCGCGCGGGCAAACGCGGGCCGGTGTGTCGCGGCCGGTGCCGCCCGAACGGGTGACGCGCTGGTCAGGGCCGGTCGAGGGGCGTGTCCGGCCGCCCGCCGCTGCCGACGTCGTTGTTGAGCAGCAGGCCCAGCGCGAGCATGCCGAAGCCGAGGAAGAGGTGCAGCCAGTTGTCGGCGTCGTTGAACGGCACGAAGTTCGCCGCGGTCTCCCGGTCGATGGCGAAGCCGTACAGCCAGAGGCCCAGGTAGGCGGCGCCCCCGCCGGCCAGGAACAGCCGCGCCCCGGCGACCCGCCGGGCCAGCACGAGGCCGGCCAGGCCGAAGAGCAGGTGCAGCAGGTTGTGCAGGATCGACACCTGGAACAGGCCGATGAGCTTGGCCTCGGAGTGGTGGCCGGCGAACCGGAGGTCGCCGTAGTGGGTGGTGAAGCCGGGGACGAAGCCGAGCACACCGATCAGCACGAAGACGGCGGCCACCGCGAGGGCGACCTTCTGGATCGGCGGCCGGGACCGGGCCGCGGCGCGTCCGCGCACGTCACGTGCCATCGCTGTCACCTCCGTGGAGCACACCACCACCCGGGCGGGCAGACCCTCCATTGTGTGACCGGCGCGGGGCGGCTCCGCAGAGAAATGACGAATCAGGCATGGACCCGGCGACCGGGGGTAGGGATTCCGACACGCCGGCAGCAACGCCGGCGTGATCCCCCCAGCACAACCGCTACGAATTCCGAGCGGAAGGGACATCATGACTTACGATCTCTCATCCACGTCCGGCACGTACCAGTCGACCAACGGCGGCGGGGTCCGCGACCAGGCCCGCCAGGTCGGCAGCGAGGCCGCCGACGCGGGCGGCGCGGTCGCCCAGACCGCCAAGGAGCAGGGCCAGGAGGTCGTGGGCGAGGCCAAGCGCCAGGCCCGCAACCTCTACGGCGAGGCCCGGAACCAGGTCACCGCCCAGACCAGCCAGCAGCAGCAGCGCGCGGCCAGCGGGCTGCGGTCGCTGGCCGAGGAGATGCGCTCGATGGCGCAGAACGGCGGCGGCGCGGGCCCGGTCACCGAGCTGGCCCACCAGGCCGCCGACCGGGTGCACGGCGTGGCCGGCTGGCTGGAGCAGCGCGAGCCGGGCGACCTGCTCCACGAGGTGAAGAACTACGCCCGCCGCAACCCGGGGACCTTCCTGGTGGGCGCCGCCCTGCTGGGTGTGGTCGCCGGCCGGCTGACCCGGAACATCGCGGCGGTCGGCGACGGCAACGCCGTGCAGCCGTCGTACGACCCGGACCGGACCGCGGTCATCCCGACCTCCCGGGCGGTGCCGGAGCAGGTGCCGTCGGGCGGCTACCTCGACCCGACGCCCGGCACGTACGCCGAGCCGGACCCGGGCTACTCCGCGCCGGGTGCGACCTACCCGGGCGGCGGCGCCCCGAACACCTGGGCCGACCCGGAGGGTGGCACCGGCCAGCCGCTGCCCCCGCCGAGCCGGACCGACCCGCTGCCGGGCGTGCCGTCGAGCGGCGTCAACCGTCCGTGAACGGCCGAAGCGGCAGAAGGGAGGCGACGGCATGAGCATGCCGACGCAGGGGTCCGGGCTGGACTCCGGCTACGACGCGGCGGGCGCGCCGCACAGCGCGGACGAGGTCCGCGGCAGCTCCCTCGGTGAGCTGATGCGCCAGGTCACCACCGACCTCTCCACGCTGATGCGCCAGGAGGTCGAGCTGGCCAAGGCCGAGATCCGCCAGGAGGGGAAGAAGGCGGGCAAGGCCGCCGGCCTCTTCGGCGGCGCCGGCTTCGGCGGCTACATGGTGGCGCTCTTCGTCTCCATCGCGCTGTGGCAGTTCCTGGACAACGTGATGGATTCGGGCCTGGCCGCGCTGATCGTGGCCGTGATCTGGGCCGTGATCGCCGCGGTCCTCTACTCGATGGCCAAGAAGAACGCCGAGCGGATCCGCGGCCTCAAGCAGACCAACGACAGCGTGCAGCGCATCCCCGACGCGCTGAAGCCGCACCCGGAGGGAGTCACCCGATGAGCACCGATCCCGACCAGATCCGCCGGGAGATCGAAGCCACTCGCAGCAACCTGAGCTCGGACGTGGACGCCCTGGCGTACAAGGTCAGCCCGGGCCGGATCGTCGACGACCGCAAGCAGCGCGTCCGCAGCGCGCTGACGAACGTGAAGGACAAGGTGATGGGAACCGCATCGGACCTCGGCCACAGCACCGGCCACGCCGCCCACTCGGTCGGCGACCACGCCTCCTCGGCGGCGTCCACGGTCGGCGACAAGGCGCACGCCGCCGCCTCGACCGTCGGCGACGCCGCCCACCGGGCCCCGCAGGTGCTGCTGGAGAAGTCCGAGGGCAACCCGATCGCGGCCGGCGTGATCGCCTTCGGCGTCGGCATGCTGGTGTCCTCGCTGATCCCGGCCACCCGCCGCGAGCAGCAGGTCGCCGCGCAGGTCAAGGAGAAGGCCGCCGAGCACGGCGGCGTGGTGAAGGAGAAGCTCAGCGAGGTCGCCGGGGAGCTGAAGGAGGAGCTGCGCGAGCCGGCGCAGCAGGCCACCGAGTCGGTGAAGTCCACCGCGCAGGACGCCGTGCACGCCGTCAAGGACGACACGAAGTCCGCCGCGCAGGACGTCAAGGACACCGCGCAGCAGTCCCGCGACCAGGTGCGGTACTGACCGCCGACATCCGTACGCCGCAGCTCGCGGCCACTCCCGGCAGCACGCCGGGGAGTGGCCGCGAGCTGTCGTGTGCGGGGTCGCCGGTTCAGCGCGGCAGCCGGTCCGACCGGGCCGGGGCCGGCGCGGCGCCGGTCTCCACCCAGAGCACCAGGTCGTCGGGGCGGCGCTCGGCGAGCCGCCGGCGCAGCGCCCGGATGGAGTGCGCGGCCTGACCGGCGTCGGGGCCGGGCGCGCCGCCGCGCAGGCGCCGGCCCACGGCGAGCCAGGCGCCGACCCCGCGTTCCAGCAGCCACAGCGGCGCCGCGAGCGAGGTGTGCGCCGGGAAGACGCGGGCGCCGCCGGCCCGTCGCCGGCCCAGCTCCGCCACGGCCACCGTCGCCACCCCGGCCCGCAGCAGCAGCCCCGGCCGGCGGGCGGCGAGCGCGGCCGCCGCGGCCGGCAGCACCGCCAGCGCGGCCAGCAGCCATCCCGGCCGGGCCACCTCGTCGTACGACTGGCGGCGCGCGGCGGCCGGCGGGAGCCGGCGGACGTACAGCCAGGCGGGGGCACGCGTGGCACCCCCGTACGCCCGGACCGTCCGGACCAGCTCCAGGTTCCCGGCGAGCACGTCCGGGTCGTAGCCGCCCATGGCCAGGAAGGTGCTCCGGCGCACCGCGAGGGTTCCCGGCCGGTCGCCGCCGACCGCCCGGCGCAGCAGCGTCCCGCCGGTGTCCCGCCAGGCGTGCCAGGGCAGCGGGTCGACGTGGTGCTGCGGCCGGACCAGGTCCACCCGGTCGAGCAGCCCGTGCACGGCGCGCAGCCCCGCGAGGTCGTAGCGGACGTCGTCGCCGGCGATCACCACGTGCTCGTGACGGGCCAGGCCGACGCCGGTCAGCACGCCGAGCGCCGTGGGGTTGCGACCGCGCAGCGCGGGATCGGGCGGGACGTGCCGGACCAGGCCCCGCCACGCGGCGGCGTGCCGGGCGAACACCTCCGGCGGCGACCCGTCGACCACGATGACGTCCACCCACCGGCTCAGCTCGCGCAGGTACCCGGTCAGCCCGCCGCCGCTGTCGGAGTCCGCCCGCAGCGGCAGGACGTACGCCAGCGGTAGCCGGTCCGGCGTGGACGCCGCGCCGGGGTCGAGGCGGGCGGGCGCCTCCTGGATGCCGCCGGCCGGACGGTGCCGGCCGGACTGGCGGGGGTCGATGACCACGGGTGCGCCCCTCTCGGTCGGGCAGGGACGGCAGCGTGCCCGAAATTTCGGTGATCAAACCGTTTCGCCGTTTCGACGCCGCCGGGCCGGGTAGCGCACCGGGATGCGGGCGGTCCGAGGCGCCCCGGCGGAGGAGACGTGATGAGCAGCAGCAACGCGACGAGGTGGGCGCTGGCCGGCGCGGCCACGGTGACCGCGCTCGGGGTCGGCCGGGTGGTGGCCCGGCGCCGGCGCCGGCATCAACCCGACCGGGCGGACGGCTGGTACGTCGTCCACCGCGGCATCACCGTGGACCGGCCGCTGGAGGCGGTGATCGGCTTCTGGACCGACCGGGAACGGCTGGACCGGGGTCTCGCCGAGTGGGCGACGCTGGAGCAGCTCGACGACAACCGGTGGAGCTGCGTGGCGAGGGACCCGGCCGGCGGCGGCACCGAATGGCGGGCCGAGATCACCGTGGCCGGCCCGGGCCGGCTGAGCTGGCGGGTCACCGAGGGACCGGTGGCCCAGGAGGGGCGGGTCGAGCTGGTGCCGGCACCGCAGGACCGGGGCACCGAGATCCGTGCCGAGATGCGCTGGCGGTCCGGCCCGGTACGCCGGGCGCTCGGCCTGACGGGTGGGGACGACCCGGACGTCGCGCTGCGCAGCGGCCTGCGCCGGATCAAGTCCCTCATCGAGACCGGCCAGGTGCTGGACACCCGGCACGACCCGTCGGGGCGCAGCCCGAAGCAGGAGCAGGCGACCGACCGGGTTCGGGAGAAGCTGATGGCGGGAGGCCGGCCGTGAGGGCGCTGTGCTGGGAGGGCGTCGGCAAGCTGGCCGTGCGCGACGTGCCGGAGCCGACCATCCGGTCCGGCGGCGACATCATCGTCAAGGTGCGGGCCAGCAGCGTGTGCGGCTCCGACCTGCACCTGATCAACGGGTACCTGCCGGCGATGCGCGAGGGTGACATCCTCGGCCACGAGTTCATGGGCGAGGTGGTGGAGACCGGCCCCGACGTGCGGCGGATCAGGGTCGGCGACCGGGTGGTGGTCGGCTCCGTGGTGGCCTGCGGCGGCTGCTGGTACTGCCGCACCGAGCAGTACTCGCTCTGCGACAACTCGAACCCGCAGCCGGTCTTCACCGAGAAGCTCTGGGGCCACTCGCCGGCCGGCATCCTCGGCTACTCGCACGCGGCCGGCGGCTACTCGGGCAGCCACGCCGAATACATCCGGGTGCCGTTCGGCGACGTCGGCGCGTTCACCGTGCCGGACGGTGTGCCGGACGACTCGGTGGTGTTCGCCTCCGACGCCATGCCGACCGGCTGGATGGCGGCCGACTTCTGCGGACTCAAGGGCGGCGAGGTGGTGGCCGTGTGGGGCGCCGGCGGGGTGGGTCAGATGGCCGCCCGGTCCGCGCAGATCCTCGGCGCCGAGCGGGTGATCGTCATCGACCGGCTGCCGGAGCGGCTGGCCACGGCCACGCAGCGGCTCGGCGTCGAGACGATCAACTACGCGGAGACCGACGTGTTGGAGGCGCTGCGCGAGCTGACCGCCGGGCGCGGGCCCGACGCCTGCATCGAGGCGGTCGGCATGGAGGCCCACGACGTCGGGCCGGTCTACGCGTACGACAAGGCCAAGCAGAGCGCCCGGCTGCAGAGCGACCGGCCCACCTCGATCCGGCAGGCGATCATGGCGTGCCGCAAGGGCGGCACGGTGAGCATCGTGGGGGTGTACGGCGGCCTGGTGGACAAGTTCCCGCTCGGTGCGGCCATGAACAAGGCGCTCGTGCTGCGGATGGGGCAGATGCACGCCCAGCGCTACATCCCGATGCTGCTGGACCGGGTCGCGATCGGCGAGATCGACCCGGCCTACCTGGCCACCCACCCGATGTCGCTGGAGGAGGGGGCCCGGGGCTACGAGATCTTCCAGAAGAAGGAGGACGGCTGCCTGCGGACCGTGCTGCACCCGCAGCCGGCCTGACCGGACGCGCAACGGCCGGGACGCGCGTCGATTCGAAGTTCCACGGCGGGGTACAGCAACCACATGCCCGCCGAGATCGATGAGACGCCGTCCCGGCCCGCCGCGCGGGCCTTCGCCGGCAGCGCGGTCGCCGTGGTGGTTGCCGGCGCGGTGGCCCTGCTGACCCGGCAGCCGTGGCTGTTCCCGAGCCTCGGACCGGCGATCATGCTGCACATCGAGCAGCCCGGCAAGCCGGAGTCCTCGCCGCGCAACACCGTGATCGGGCACCTGGTGGCGCTGCTCGCCGGGTACGCGCTCCTGGTGGTCACCGGGCTGGCCGACCACCCGTCCGCCCTCCAGGAGGGGGTGTCCGGGGCGCGGATCGTGGCCGCGGCCGGCTCGCTCGCGGTCACCGCCGCGGTGCTGGTGCTGCTGAAGGCCGCGCATCCGCCGGCCGGCGCGACCACACTGATCGTGAGCCTCGGGCTGTTGCACACTCCGGTCCAGCTCGTCGTGGCGCTCGCCGCCGTGCTGCTGGTGACCGCGGTGGACCTGCTGGTCAACCGGGCGACCGGCCGGCCGATGCCGCTGTGGGCGGCGCCGAAGGAGGGATGAGCCGTGGTGGACCGGATCGCCGACCCCTGGGGGCCGCGCACGCCGTACGGGCCGGGGGAGCGCTGGCCGGTGCGGGTGGACACCTTCCTGGCCGACGGGCACACCGAGGCCGACGTGCGGCGCTGGGTGCCCAGCGCCTCGATCCTGCACTCCAACGGCGACGCCATGGACATCGCCGTGGTCGACGACCGGATCGTCGGGGTCCGGGGCCGCGCCGGGGACCGGATCAACCACGGCCGGGTCGACCCGAAGGACCTCTACGGCTGGCAGGCCAACCACAGCGCGGACCGGCTGCGCCGGCCCCTGGTCCGAGAGGGGGACCGGCTGGTCGAGACCGACTGGGACACCGCCATGGGCCGGATCGTGGCCCGGTCGAAGGAGCTGCTGGACGGCCCGGGGGGCTGGGGGCACTTCGGCTTCTACACCAGCGGGCAGCTCTTCCTGGAGGAGTACTACACGCTCGGGGTGATCGGGAAGGCCGGGATCGGCACCCCGCACATGGACGGCAACACCCGGCTCTGCACGGCCACGGCCGCCGCGGCGCTCAAGGCGTCCTTCGGCACCGACGGGCAGCCCGGGTCGTACACCGATGTGGACCACTGCGACGCCATCGCGCTGTGGGGACACAACGTCGCGGAGACCCAGACCGTGCTCTGGATGCGGATGCTGGACCGGCGGCGCGGTCCGAACCCGCCGGCCATGCTCGCGGTCGACCCGCGCGCCACCCCGGTGGCCCGGGAGGCCGACGTGCACCTGGCGCTGCGCAACGGCACCAACCAGGCGCTGCTCAACGGCCTGCTCCGCGAGGTGATCCACCGCGGCTGGTACGACGAGGCGTACGTCCGGGAACACACGCTCGGCTTCGAGGAGCTGTGCCAGGTGGTGGAGGACTACCCGGTCGCGAAGGTCGCCGACATCTGCGACCTGCGGGCCGCGGACATCGAGCGCGCCGCCGAACTGCTCGGGCGGTCGGAGCGCCTGCTCTCCACCGTCCTCCAGGGCTTCTACCAGTCCAACCAGGCCACCGCGGCCTCCTGCCAGGTGAACAACCTGCACCTGATCCGGGGCATGCTCGGGCGGCCCGGCGCCGGGCTCTACCAGATGAACGGCCAGCCCACCGCGCAGAACAACCGCGAGTGCGGCGCCGACGGCGACCTGCCCGGCCTGCGCAACTGGGCCAACGAGGAGCACATCGCCGAGCTGGCCCGGCTGTGGAACGTCGAGGTCGACAAGATCCCGCACTGGGCGCCGCCGACGCACGCCATGCAGATCTTCCGGTACGCCGAGCAGGGCTCGATCAAGCTGCTGTGGATCTCGGCCACCAACCCGGCGGTCTCCCTGCCCGACCTGGCCCGCATCCGCCGGATCCTCGCCAACCCGGAGCTGTTCGTGGTGGTGCAGGACCTCTTCCTGACCGAGACCGCCGAGCTGGCCGACGTGGTGCTGCCGGCGGCCACCTGGGGCGAGAAGACCGGCACGTTCACCAGCGTCGACCGGACCGTGCACATCTCCGACAAGGCCGTCGAGCCGCCCGGCGAGGCCCGCCCCGACCTGGACATCTTCCTCGACTACGCGCGCCGGATGGACTTCCGCGACGCCGACGGCAACCCGCTGATCACCTGGACCGGGCCGGAGGAGGTCTTCGAGGCCTGGAAGGAGTGCTCCCGCGGCCGGCCCTGCGACTACACGGCGATGACCTACGACAAGCTGCGCACCGGCGGTGTCCAGTGGCCGTGCACCGACGAGCACCCGGACGGCACCGAGCGGCTCTACACCGACGGGGTGTTCAACACCGACCCGGACTACTGCGAGTCGTACGGTCACGACCTCGCCACCGGCGCCGAGCTGCTGCCGGAGGAGTACCGGGCCAAGCAGCCCGCCGGGCGGGCGTTCCTGCACGCCACCCCGTACCAGCCGTCGCCGGAGGTGCCGAGCGGGGACTTCCCCCTGCTGCTGACCACCGGGCGGACCGTCTACCAGTTCCACACCCGGACCAAGACCGGCCGGGCCACCCAGCTCGTGCACGCCGCCCCCGAGTCGTGGGTGGAGCTCAACCCGGCCGACGCCGAGGGGCTCGGCGTCGGCGAGGGGGACCTGGTCCGGATCGAGTCGCCGCGCGGCGTCGTCCGCGCCCGGGCCCGCATCTGCGGGGTACGCCCCGGCGTGGTCTTCCTTCCCTTCCACTACGGCTACTGGGACGCGGCCGACGGTGCCGCACCGGGTGCGGGGCGCCACGACCGGGCGGCCAACGAGCTGACCATCACCGCGTGGGACCCGGTCTCCAAGCAGCCGATCTTCAAGGTGGCGGCGGTGCGGGTGGTGAAGGAGGCCGACTCGGGCGGCCGGCCCTCGCCCGCCCCCACGGTGGGCGGCTCCGCCCCGCCGGAGGGTTCGGGGATCCCGGCCACGGTCGGCGGGCCCGCCGCCGAGGCGTCGTCGAGGGGGGAGTGACATGCACCTGGCGCACTATCTCGGCCTGCTGCACAAGGCCCAGGAACGGCTCGGGGACGCGTTCACCGAGGTGGGCGAGGCGCATGGGGACGAGCCGGACGTCTTCCACACCTGCGAGAAGCTGGCCACCCAGTGCCGTGCCCATGCGGAGAAGCTGGCCCCCTTCGCCCGCCGGTACGCCGAGGAGGCCCCGGCCGAGCCGGACCGGCTGCACTCCGAGCTGTTCGCCGGCACGCGTACCGGGCCGATCGGGCTGCTCCGCGACCTCCAGGACCTCTACCTCATGGCCGCCGAGTGCGACATCTGCTGGACCGTCGTCGGGCAGGCCGCGTACGGGGCCCGGGACGAGGACCTGCTCGGGGTGGTGCGGGCCTGCGAGCAGGAGACCGCGATCCAGCTCAAGTGGCTGCGCACCCGGATGAAGCAGGC
This sequence comes from Micromonospora sp. NPDC005707, assembly GCF_040631005.1. NCBI lineage: Bacteria > Bacillati > Actinomycetota > Actinomycetes > Micromonosporales > Micromonosporaceae > Micromonospora > Micromonospora sp. NPDC005707. The sequence continues at coordinate 20,686 of NZ_JBEXYR010000025.1, read as the reverse complement.
CGCCCCGCAGGCGCTCGTGGTGGCGTCGTGACGGGCTGATCAAGCGGTACGGCGGACGCCGTCGAGGACCAGGCCGCTGGGTGGCAGGGCGGGCATCCGCCCGAGGTCCAGGGCCAGGTCCTGCGGCGGCAGTCGGTAGCTCATCGCGCCGGTGAGGTTGCCGACCGCCCGCTTCATCAGCTCGATCGTGATCCACTCGCCGGCGCACCGGTGGCCGGTGAGGTGGTCGCCGCCGCCCTGCGGGATCAGCCGGAACGGGTCATCCCGCCAGCCGTCGAACCGTTCCGGCCGGAACCGCTCCGGCTCCGGCCAGAGCCGCGGGTGGTGGTTGGTGCCGTAGAGGTCGAGCAGCACCCGCCGGCCCTGCGGGAAGACGTACCCCTGCCACTCGAACGAGCGCCGGACGCGGGCCGCGGCGAGCGGGAAGAACGGGTAGTACCGGCGTACCTCCTGCACGAAGCTCTCGGTGGCCGCGTCGTCGTCGCGGACCCGGTCGCACCAGTGCGGGTGGTCGTGCAGCGCCAGCGCCGCGAAGACCACGAAGCGGTCCACCGCGACGGTCGGGCGGAGAACGTTGAGCAGCTCCACCGCGGCGATCCGGCGGGGCAGCGGGGTGCCCCGCTCGTCGCGCTGCTCGGCGACGACCCGCAGCGCGCTGCCCTCCGGCGCCGGCAGCGTGCCGGAGCGCACCCGCTCGATGACCTCGCCGGCCCACCGCTCGGCCCGGCGGCGGGCGAGCCGGCCCCGCCAGTGCCCCGGACCGAGCACGGCCGGTCCCTCGATCATCGCGTGCATCTCGGCGGTCCGGCGGGGCACGTCGGCGTCGGCCAGCGGGACCCCGGCCCAGGCCCAGACCGCCCGGGTCAGCATCCGGCCCACCTCGTCGTAGAGCACCACCGGCCCGGACTCCGCCCAGACCGGGATCCGGGCCCGCCACTCGTCGTCGAAGAGCTGCCCGAGGTGGCGGACCGCCGCCGGCGTCATGATCGACATGAACATGGCCTTGCGGTTCCGGTGCTCGGCGCCGTCGAGGCCCTGGACGCCGCCCACGCCGGTCAGGGTGCGCTGCCCGCGCATCGGCATGGCCCCGCGCCGGACGAAGCGCTCGTTGTCGTAGAACAGCTCCGCCGCCGGGCGGCCCCGCAGGCAGATCGTCGGTTCCAGCAGCAGCCGGGTCTGGAAGATGTCGCTGCCGAGCCGGTCGCACCGCGTGCCCACGAACCGGTAGCCCTCGCGGAGGAACGCCAATGTGCTCTCCGGGCTGCGGTCGCTGGGGATGGTGCTCATCGGCTGCTCCTGACGCGGCTCGGCGGCCCTGTGCGGTCGCTGCGCTACCTACCCGTGCCGGCGTGCGCAAATCCTCGCCCGCGACCTCGTGACCGGGGAATCCGTGCCCCCACGACCCGCGATCGGCCCGTGCCGCCCGGGCCCGGGTCCGGCCGGCGGGGCGCCGTGGGGGGGCCGGCGGCGAGCGCGCACGCTGGCCCCTCCCAGGACGCGGAAAAGCTGGTTCGCTTCGGAACGGGGCCGGCGGCGGCCGGCCCCGCACCCGCCGGCGGGACTCCCGGCGGGGCGGCCACCGGCGACGGGGGAGGACGGATGCGGGACAACAGGGCAATCCACCGGCGGCACCGGCGGGCGGTGACCGGGCTGCGGCCCGGCGACCGGGAGGAGCCGCTGGTCGGGCCGCCGCGGCGTGCCACGGCCCGGCCACCCCGGCACTTCACCGTGCACCTCGGCTTCGAGGCGGCCGACCCGGGCACGGCGCGGGAGCTGGCGGTCGCCTACGCGGAGGCGCTCGGCCTGCTCCGCCCGGAGCTGGTGCTCGGCGCGGCGGCGCTCTCCCCGGCCGACGCCTGGCACCGCGCCGAGCGGCTGTTCTGCGGGGCGGTCGGGCCCGACGGCGAGCGCTGCGCGGACGTGGCGGGCCACCCGGGCTTCCACCACGCGCCCGGCCCCGGCGGGCTCGGCTGGGGCGACGGTGACTGAGCGCGCGGGCTCAGTCCAGGTCGAACTCGCCGTCCTGGGCGCCCGCCACGAAGGCGTCCCACTCGTCCTGGGTGAACACCAGCACCGGCCCGTCCGGCTCGGCCGAGTTCCGCATCCCGATCAGGTCGCCGACGAAGGCCACCTCGACCGCACTCTCGGACGTGTCGCCCTCGGCCCGCTGCCAGACCGCCCGAGACAGGTCGAAATCGCCCTTGGGGTGCTGACCCATCGTTGTTCCTCCATCGCCACGCGTATCGGGGGAGCCCGCTCGGACCCCATCGGGCAGGATAAGCGGATGCCGAGCCTGACCCGTGTAGAGGCGACCGCGCGTGGCGCGTCGATTACCGTCGAGTCCTACCACGTGGACCTCGACCTGACCGGCGACGCCGAGCGGTTCCGCTCCACCGTCACCATCCGGTTCCGGGCGACCCCCGGCACCGAGACCTTCGCCGAGGTCAAACCCCTGCGACTGCTCGGGGCACGCCTCAACGACCGGGACCTCGACCCGGCCCTGCTCGACGACAACCGCCTGCCGCTGACCGGGCTGGCCGCGACCAACACGCTGACCGTCGGCGCCGAGATGGCCTACTCGAACACCGGCGAGGGGATGCACCGGTTCGTCGACCCGGCCGACGGCGAGACCTACCTCTACGCCATGTCCTTTCTCGACGACGTGCAGCGCATCTTCGCCGCGTTCGACCAGCCCGACCTCAAGGCCCCGGTGACCCTCGCGGTGACCGCGCCGCCGGAGTGGACGGTGGCCGCCAACGGCCAGGTCGCCGACCGGCCGGCGCCGGGGCGCTGGGAGTTCGCGCCCACCGCGCCGCTGGCGACGTACTTCGTCACGCTGATCGCCGGCCCCTGGCACGTCCGGCAGGACGAGCACGACGGCATCCCGCTCGCCGTCTACTGCCGCAGGTCCCTCGGCGCGCACCTGGACGCCGACGCCGACGAGATCTTCACCGTCACGAAGCAGTGCCTCGACCGGTTCCACCAGCTCTTCGCCGAGCGCTACCCGTTCGGCAAGTACGACCAGGCGTTCGTCCCCGAGTTCAACGCCGGCGCCATGGAGAACCCGGGCCTGGTGACCCTGCGCGACGACTACATCTTCCGCTCGGCCGTGACCGACAGCCAGCGGGAGCTGCGGGCCACCACCATCGCGCACGAGATGGCGCACATGTGGTTCGGCGACCTGGTCACCATGCGCTGGTGGGACGACCTCTGGCTCAACGAGTCCTTCGCGGAATACCTGGGCACCCGGGTCACGGCCGAGGCCACCCGCTTCACCGGGGCGTGGACGACCTTCGCCATGCGCCGCAAGGCCTGGGGCTACGCGGCCGACCAGCGCCCCTCCACCCACCCGGTGGCCCCGGAGGAGGTGGCCGACGCCGCCCAGGCGCTGCTCAACTTCGACGGCATCTCCTACGCCAAGGGCGCCAGCGTGCTGCGCCAGCTGGTGGCCTGGGTGGGCGACGAGCCGTTCCTGGCCGGCCTGAACGCGCACTTCGCCAAGCACCGGTTCGGCAACGCCACCCTCGCCGACCTGCTGGAGAGCCTCAGCGCCGCCAGCGGGCGCGACCTGGCCGACTGGGCCGAGCGCTGGCTGCGCCGTCCGCAGGTCAACACGTTGCGGATGGAGACCGCGGTCGACGCCGACGGCCGGTGGAGCGAGGCGGCGGTGGTGCAGACCGCGCCGGAGACCCACCCGGTGCTGCGCCCGCACCGCATCGGCGTGGCCCGGCACGCCCCCGACGCCCCGGTGCGCCGCTTCGAGGTCGACCTCGATCCGGCCGCCGAGCGGGGCCGCACCGTGCTGGCCGAGCTGGTCGGGCAGCCCGCCACCGGCCTGCTGCTGCCCAACGCCGGTGACCTGACCTTCGCCAAGATCCGGCTCGACCCCGCCTCGGCGGACGCGGTGCCCATGGTGCTCCCGGGGCTGGCCGACCCGCTGTCCCGGGCGCTGCTCTGGGGCGAGGCGCTGGACGCGGCCACCGACGGCGAGCGACCGGTGACCTCGGTGGTCGCGCTGATCGAGGCGGCGCTGCCGGCCGAGACCGAGGTGATCATCGCGGAGGATGTGCTCAGCCTCAGCCGCAACCTGGTCGACCGCTACCTCGACCCGCTGGCCCGCGACGCGGCCCTGCTCCGCGTCGCCGGGGCCTGCGCCACCCTGCTGGCCGGCGCCCCGGCCGGCGGCTCGCTGCAACTCGCCGCGGCCCGGGGGCTGATCGGCGCGACCACCGACACCGGGCTGCTCGCGGGCTGGCTGGCCGGCGAGGGCGTGCCGGCCGGGCTGGCGGTCGACGCCGACCTGCGCTGGGCGCTGCTGCACCGCCTCGTGGTGCTCGGTGCGGCCGGCGAGCCCGAGATCGCCGCCGAGGCGGCCACCGACCGCAGCGCCACCGGGGCCGAGCGGGCCGCGAGCTGCCGCGGGGCGCTGCCCGACGCCGACGCCAAGCGGGCCGCCTGGGAGATCGTCACCCGCAACACCGACCTCTCCAACCGCCTCGTGGAGGCGACCGCCGAGGGCTTCTGGCAGCCGGAGCAGGCCGAGCTGACCGCCGGCTACGTCGAGCGCTACTTCACCGACATGCCGGCCGCCGCGCGGCTGCGTACCCCCTGGACGGCGGACCGCGTCGCCACCCTGGCCTTCCCCCGCTACGCCGTGGCCCAGACCACCCGGGAGCTGGCCGCGGCGCTGCTGGCCCGCGACGACCTCACGCCGGGGCTGCGCCGGCGGGTCGTCGACCTCGACGACGACCTGCGTCGCGCCCTGGTCGCGCGGACCGCGGTGGCCGCCGCGGGCGCCTGACCACGGTGACCGCGCCGGGCGGGGCGTGACCCCCGCCCGGCGCGGTCCGTGGGACGCCCGGCGGCCCCGCCGGACCACCGGCGGGCCCCGGCCTACGATCGCTGGGTGGAGGAAGACATCCGGCGAATCGGGATCATGGGCGGCACCTTCGACCCCATCCACCACGGGCACCTGGTGGCCGCCAGCGAGGTGGCGGACCGGTTCGGCCTGGACGAGGTCGTCTTCGTTCCCACCGGGCAGCCCTGGCAGAAGGCTGACGAACCGGTCAGCTCGGCCGAGGACCGCTACCTCATGACGGTGATCGCCACGGCGTCGAACCCCCGCTTCCAGGTCAGCCGGGTCGACATCGACCGGGGCGGCCCCACCTACACGGTCGACACCCTCCAGGACCTGCACGACGAGTACGGCCCCAAGGTGCAGCTCTTCTTCATCACCGGCGCCGACGCCCTCGAACGCATCCTGTCCTGGAAGGAGGTGGACCGGATGTTCGAGCTGGCCCACTTCATCGGGGTGACCCGGCCCGGCTTCGAGCTCACCGACAAGCACCTGCCCGCCGACACGGTGAGCCTGGTGCAGGTCCCCGCCATGGCGATCTCCTCGACCGACTGCCGGGCGCGGGTGGCCCGGGGTGAGCCGGTCTGGTACCTGGTGCCCGACGGTGTGGTGCAGTACATCGCCAAACGGCGGCTCTACCAGCGCTGAATCCGCCCGGAACGTGCGCCTTTGTCCGCGTAATCGACCAGAACTCACAAGTCGTCGCCCGCCCGGGTGTGAGAGGCTTGGAGGGTCGCACGGTTGATCGAAGGAGAACGGTGACAGTTTCCGAACGCGCTCACGAGCTGGCGATGGCCGCCGCCCAGGCCGCGGCCGACAAGAAGGCGCAGGACATCGTCATCATCGACGTGGGCGACCAGCTCGCGATCACCGACGCGTTCCTGCTGGCCGCCGCTCCGAACGAGCGTCAGGTGCTCGCCATCGTCGACGCCATCGAGGAGCGCCTGCTGGAGCTGCCGGAGAAGGCCAAGCCGGTCCGCCGCGAGGGCGAGCGGGGTGGCCGCTGGGTGCTGCTCGACTACGTCGACATCGTGGTCCACGTGCAGCACACCGAGGAGCGCGAGTTCTACGCCCTCGACCGGCTCTGGAAGGACTGCCCGCAGATCCCGTTCGTGGACCGGGACCTCGCCGACTCGGCAGCCGGCACCGCCACCGCGGAATGACCCGACTGATCATCTGGCGGCACGGCAACACCGACTGGAACGCCGCCAGCCGGGTGCAGGGGCAGACCGACGTGCCGCTCAACGACCTCGGCCGGGAGCAGGCCCGGGTGGCCGCCCCCGTGCTGGCCGCGCTGCGCCCCGACGCCATCGTCGCCAGTGACCTGCGCCGGGCCGCCGACACCGCCGCCGCGCTCGCCGCGCTGACCGGGCTGCCGGTCCGCTCCGACGCCCGGCTGCGCGAGCGGCACTTCGGCCAGTGGCAGGGCCTCGCCCTCACCGAGGTCGCCGAGCGCTTCCCCGACGAGTACGCCCGCTGGCGGGCCGGCGACCCCGACCCCGGCGCGGGCATCGAAAGCCTCGACGACCTGGGCCGGCGGCTCGGTGCCGCGTTCCAGGAGGCGGCCGACCTGGCCGCCGGCGGCACCGTGGTGGTCACCACGCACGGCGGCGGCGCCCGGCAGGGCGTCGGCCACCTGCTCGGCTGGGACCACACGGTGCTGCGCAGCCTCGGGTCGCTGGCCAACTGCCACTGGACCGAGCTGCGTCACGACGACGTCCGGGGCTGGCACCTGCGGGCACACAACGTCGGGCTGATCACCCAGCCCGCGCTCACCGACGCGGTCTGAGCCGTTCGGCCCCGGCGCGCCGCCGTGAGATCGGCTAGCGTGCCGGGCATGCCCGTCGCGGTCGTCACCGACTCCACCGCCTACCTGCCACCCGAGCTGGTCCGCGCGCACCGGCTCACCGTCGTCCCGCTGACCGTCGTGCTCAACGGCGCCGAAGGTTTGGAAGGCGTCGAGACGTTCCCGGAGGACGCCACCCGCGCGCTCAGCGGCCGGCGGGTCACGGTGAGCACCTCGCGGCCCGCCCCGGAACAGTTCGCCCAGGTCTACCGGGAGCTGCTCGCCGCCGGCGCCGACGGGGTCGTCTCCGTGCATCTCTCCGCCGAGCTCTCCGGCACCGTCGAGGCGGCCCGGCTGGCCGCCGCCGAGGTCGGCGACGACCGGGTCACCGTGGTCGACAGCCGCTCCACCGGCATGGGCCTGGGCTTCCCGGTGCTCGCCGCCGCCGCGGCCGCCGCGCAGGGCGCGGACCTGTCCGGGGTACGCCGGGCGGCGCTCGACGCCGTCGACCGCACCACCATCTTCTTCTACGTCGACACGCTGGAGTTCCTCCGCCGGGGCGGCCGGATCAACGCCGCCGAGGCGCTGCTCGGCACCGCCCTCTCGGTCAAGCCGATCATGCACATGCCGGACGGCGCGATCGTGGTGCGGGACAAGGTCCGGACCGCCAGCCGGGGCGTGGCCCGCCTGGTCGACCTCGCGGTCGAGGCGGCCGGCGACGCCGACATCGACCTCGCGGTGCACCACCTGGCCGCGCCGCAGCGCGCCGAGCAGTTGCTGGCGGCGCTGACCGAACGGCTGGGCGACCGGCTGCACGACACGTACGTCTCCGAGGCGGGCGCGGTGGTCGCCGCGCACGCCGGCCCCGGTCTCGCCTGCGTCGTCCTCCACCGCCGTCCATGACCGCGTCCGCTGCCGCAGCTGCCGCCCTGGTCGGCGTGGGCGGTGCCATGGTCGCCGCCGTGCTCGGTGGGGTCGGCGCGAGCTGGGCGGGGTGGGCGAGCCCGCGGCCCTGGCTTGCCGCCCCTTCGCCGACCTGGCGGGGAAGACGGCTGGCTGCCGCGCCCCGAATGGTCGGATCTCGGCGAGTTTCTGTTCCTCTCGAACGGCAACTCGCCAGGATTGCCGGGACTCGGGTGGCCGGATGAGCGCACTGTCCTACGTGGTGACCGGCGGGGGCCGGGGCGTCGGGCGGGCCATCGTTGAGCGGCTGGCCGCCGGTGGTGGCACGGTGGTCGTCGTCGAGCGGGACGAGTCCGCGCTGGACTGGGTGGGCGGGCATCCGGCCGCCGACCGGCTGCGCGCCGTGGCCGGCGACGCCGCCGACGAGGACGTCACCGGGCGGGCCGCCGACCTCGCCGAGGCGGCCGCCCCGCTCGCCGGCTGGGTCAACAACGCCGCCGTGTTCCGGGACGCCGCCCTGCACCGCGCGCCGGCCGGGGAGGTGTTCGACCTGATCGCCGCCAACCTGCGCCCCGCCGTGGTCGGCGCCGGCACCGCCGTACGCCGGTTCCTCGCGGCCGGCACCGGCGGCGCCATCGTCAACGTCTCCTCTCACCAGGCCCGCCGGGCCGTGCCGGGCGCCCTGCCGTACGCCACCGCCAAGGCGGCCGTCGAGGGGCTGACCCGGGCCCTCGCCGTGGACTACGGCGGCCGGGGGATCCGCACCAACGCGGTCGCGCTCGGCTCGATCCACACCGAGCGGCACGCCGCGTACCTGGCCGGCCTGGACCCGGCCGAGGCGGACCGGGTCGAGGCGGAACTCGCCCGGCTGCACCCGGCGGGTCGGATCGGGCGTACCGGGGAGGTGGCCGAGGTGGTCGCCTTCCTGCTGTCGGCGGGAGCGGCCTTCGTCAACGGGGTGACCCTGCCGGTCGACGGGGGCCGCGCGGCGCTCGGCCCGGACCCGGAGGCACGGTCGGCGTGGTGACCCTGGTGGTGGACGGGGGCGGCCCGCGCCGGCTCCGGTCCCGGGAGGCAGACTGGGCACTGTGGATCGTCCCGCGATCGTCCTGGTGCACGGCACCCGCTTCGCCAGCGGCCAGTGGCAGCCGCAACTGCCCGCCCTCGCCGCCGACTTTCCGGTAGCGGCCGTCGACCTGCCCGGGCACGGCCGCCGCGCGGCCGAACCCTGGAGCCTCGACCGGGCGGCCGACATCGTGGCGGAGGCGGTCCGCGACCTCGACGCCGGCCCGGCCCTGGTGGTGGGGCACTCCCTCGGCGGGTACGTGTCGCTGCACTTCGCCCGCCGGCACCCGGACCTGCTGGCCGGGCTGGTGCTGATGGGCGCCAGCCTGGTCACCACCGGCCCGCTGACCGTGCCGTACCGGCTGGTGGCGTCGCTGGTCGCCCGCCTGCCGGCCGCCCGGCTCACCCGCTGGAATGACCGGCTGCTGCGCCGCCTCTACCCGCCCGAGGTGGTCGACGCCACCATCGCCGACGGGTACGCGTTCCACACCCTCTCGGTCGCCTGGCGTGACGTCCTGGGCCGGTTCGACGCGTCGAGCCTGGCGGCGGTGCGCGCCCCGGTGCTCATCCTCAACGGGGAGCGGGACCGGCTGTTCCGCTCGGGGGAGCGGGAGTTCGCCAGGGCTCGCCCCGGCACCCGGATCGAGCTGATCCCGGCCGCCGCGCACCTGGCCAACTTCGACAACCCGGCCGCGGTCACCGACGCCGTACGCCGCTTCGCCCGGGAGCTGTCCCCGGCCCGCTAGCAGGTGGTTCCCGGCGGTGCGCCGGTCAGGTCGTCGGTCCCGCTAGTCCAGGTCCGGGCGGCGCAGCGTCAGCGACTGGAACCGGTAACCGCGGCCGACGTCCACGGGATGGAAGTCCACGACGTCGAACGACGCGGCGGCGAACGTGAGCAGTTGCTCGTCGGTGCGGAATGAGAAGAAGCGCGGCGGCTCGTGCTCGTCGTCGCTGATGGGGCCTTCGGCGCTCTCGGTGCCCCCGTACACGCCGACGAAGAACAACCCGCCGGGGCGCAGGATCGCCCGGATCGCCGCCAGGACCGCGGGCAGGTCCTGGTTGGGCACGTGCAGCAGGCAGTTCATCGCGAACACCGCGTCGAACGAGCTGGCCGGGAAATCCAGCCGCAGGAAGTCCATGACGTGGGCCTCGATGCCCTTGGCCCGGCAGTGCTCGACCATCGCCGGCGAGAGGTCAGCCGCGACAACGCCGAAGCCCTCTCGCTGGAACCAGGCGCTGTCCTGTCCGGTGCCGGCACCGATCTCCAGCAGCCGCGCGCCCGCCGCCAGCCGGTCACGGAACGCCTGCCGTTCGGCTACCTTCCACGGCTCCTTGGTGAGCCCCTCACGCCATGCCGCGCGCGTATCGTACGCCTCTCGTAGCGGGCGGAGCACCTCGGCGTATCGGACCGTCATGGCGACCATTGTCAACGAGCCGGGGCGGTCGCGACGTCCCGGCCTGCCCCACAAGGGCCCGGGTAGCACAGCTGGGGATGGTCCGGGGGGTCGTCCACAAGGCCGTTCGTCGTCCACAGGCGAGCGCTGGCGTCCGCCCCGGGCCGGGTTGGCGCCGTAGCTTCCAGCCGTGCCAGACGACGAGGAGACGACGGTGCGGCGGCGGCTGTCCCGGCTGTTCGAGCCGGTCGACGGTCTTGCCCCGCCCGCCGGTGCCGCCATGCCGGCGGAGGGCTCCCAGCTCGGTTGGGATCTCGACCCTGATCCGCCATGGGCTGCGCAGGCTTCCTTCGCTGCCGATCCTCGGCCACTCGCGGCGGTCGCGGGCTCGGTTCCCGTGCGTCCGTCCGGCCGCCCGCCCGATTCGCGCCGGATGAATCCGGACCCTGACGCGGGCGGGAGGCGGCCGTTGACAAGCTTTTCCGGCGAGGCCCTGCCGGTGGAGGGCGAAGGTGGTCGACGCGGGCACGAACCTGGGGGCGCTGCCGACGAGACCGGCGGGCGGCCTTCTCTGGCGTCCCGGCTGCCCGGGCCGGGCGCCTTCGATCCCGGCCGGCGGGGTGTCCGGGCCCTCGCCGCCGTGGCGGTCGTCGTGGTGCTGGTCGCCGGAGTCTGGGCCTGGCGCTCCCGGCCACAAGCAGAGCCGGTCCGTCCGGTCGCGGCGGCCGGCGCACCGGAGACCTCCGCGCCGGCGCCCACCGCCTCCACCGGCCAGGTGGTGGTGGCGCTGGCCGGCAAGGTCCGCCGCCCCGGCCTGGTCCGCCTCCCGGCCGGTGCGCGGGTGGCCGACGCCATCGAGGCGGCCGGCGGGGCCCTGCCCGGCGTCGACGTCGCCCTGCTCAACCCGGCCCGCAAGGTGACCGACGGCGAGCTGATCCTGGTCGGCGTCGCCGCCGCGCCCGGCCAGGCCGCCCCGGCCGGCCCGGCGGCCGGTGGTGGACCCGCCGCCGGTGGCGCCGCTCCGGGCGGCGGCCCGGTCAACCTGAACACGGCCACCCTGGCCCAGCTCGACGCCCTGCCCGGCGTGGGTCCGGTGCTCGCCCAGCGGATCCTCGACCATCGCGACCAGCACGGCGGCTTCCGGTCGGTCTCGGACCTGCGCCAGGTCGACGGCATCGGCGACGCCCGCTACGAGCAGCTCAAGGACCTGGTGACGGTGTGAACGGCCGGCGTATCTCCGAACCGGAGCGGGACCTCGGCGGTCGAGGCGGACCGGAGGCCGGAGGCGGCGCCGCGACGGTCGGCGACGTGCCCGACCTGAGACTGGCCGGGCTGGCCGTGGCCGCCTGGCTCGCCGCGCTGGCCGGCCTGCACCTCACCGCGACGGCGAGCGCCACCCTGGCCGCCGTCGCCGCGGTCCTGGCCCTCCTCACCGCCACCCACCTGTGTGGCCTGCTCGGCCGCCCGGCCGCCCCGGTCCGCCGCCACGGCTGGATCGCGGTCGCCGTGCTGCTCGGGGTGGTCTGCGGCGCGACCGCCACCGCCGCCCGCGTCGCGGTCCGCGACGCCGGCCCTGTGCGGGCGCTCCTCGCCGACCGGACCCTGGTCACCGCCGACCTGGTGGTCCGCGACGACCCCCGCCCGATCCGGGGCGCCGCCGGCCGCCCCGCCACCCTGTTGGTGCGCGCCGACCTGAGCCGGCTCACCGACCCCACCGGCCGCCAGGTCACCGGCACGGTGCGCGGCCTGGTGCTGGCGACCGATCCGGCCTGGCGCACGCTGCTGCCGGGGCAGCGGGCGACCGCTCGGGGTCGGCTGTCGGCCCCGCGCGGCGGGGACCTGACGGCGGCGGTGCTGTCGGCCACCGGGCCGCCGAGCCGGCACGGTGCCGCCCCGTGGGCGCAGCGGGCGGCGGGCACACTCCGCACGGGGCTGCAACGGGCCTGCGCGCCGCTTCCCGACGCGCCGGGTGGGCTGCTGCCCGGCCTCGTGGTGGGGGACACCAGCCGGCTGCCGCCGGAGGTGGAGGAGGACTTCCGGGCCACCGGCATGACCCATCTCAACGCGGTGTCCGGGTCCAACGTGGCCATCGTCGTCGGGGCGGTGCTGCTGCTCGCCCGCTGGGCCCGGGCCGGGCCGCGGACGGCTGCCGCGCTGTGCGTACTCGCCCTGGTCGGGTTCGTGATCCTGGTCCGGCCCTCGCCGAGCGTGGTCCGGGCCGCGGCGATGGGAGCGATCGGGTTGGCCGCGCTCGCCACCGGGCGGTCCCGGGCCGCGCTGCCCGCCCTGGCCGCCGCGGTCACCGTGTTGGTGCTCGTCGACCCGGAGTTGGCCGGGGACCCCGGGTTCGCGCTCTCGGTGTGCGCCACCGGTGGGCTCCTGCTGCTCGCCCCCGGCTGGCGGGACGGGCTGCGCCGGCGGGGCGTACCGCCCGGGTTGGCCGAGGCGCTGGCGGTGCCGGCGGCCGCGCAGCTCGCCTGCGGTCCGGTGATCGCGGGGATCTCGGGGACGGTGAGCCTCGTCGCGGTGCCGGCGAACCTGCTGGCCGTGCCGGTGGTGGCGCCCGCCACCGTGCTGGGCGTGACGGCGGCGGTGCTGTCGCCGGTCTGGCCGGCCGGCGCCGAGTTCGCCGCCTGGCTGGCGAGTTGGCCGGCGCGCTGGCTCGTGCTGGTGGCCGCGCAGGGCGCCGGGATGCCCGCCGGGACGCTGCCCTGGCCGGGCGGGGTGACCGGCGCCGTGCTGCTGGCCGCCGTCAGCGTGGCGCTGCTGGTGGCCGTGCGGCGTCCCGTGGTGCGGCGGCTGGTCGCGGTCGTCGTGGTCGCGGTGGTGCTCGGCACGCTGCCCGTCCGGCTGCTCGCCGCCGGTTGGCCACCGCCGGGCTGGGTGATCGTGGCGTGCGCGGTGGGACAGGGGGACGCCGTGGTGCTGCCGGTCGACGCCGGTCGGGCGGTGGTGATCGACGCCGGCCCGGATCCGTCCGGGGTGGACGGGTGCCTGCGCCGGCTCGGCGTACGCGAGGTGTCGCTGCTGGTGGTCAGCCACTTCCACGCCGACCACGTGGGCGGGATCGCCGGGGTGTTCCGCGGCCGGCGGGTCGCGGCGGTGGCCACCCCGCAGTGGACCGAGCCGCCCTACGGGGTCGCCCAGGTACGCGACGCAGCGCGCCGGGGCGGGAGCGTGCTGGCGCCGGTGCCGGCGGGCTGGCGTTGGCGGGCCGGGGCGGTCGAGCTGGTGGCCGTCGGGCCGCCGTACCCGCTGCGCGGCAGCCGGTCGGACCCGAACAACAACTCGCTGGTGCTGGCCGCCACGGTGCACGGGGTGCGGATCCTGCTGCCCGGCGACGCCGAGACCGAGGAGCAACGGGCGCTGCTGGAGGCGGTGCCGACCGCCGCGATCCGGGCCGACGTGCTGAAGGTCGCCCACCACGGGTCCGCGTACCAGGATCCGGAGTTCCTGGCCGCGGTCCGCCCGGCGGTCGCGCTGGTCTGCGTGGGCGCCGGCAACGACTACGGGCACCCCAACCCGGGCCTGCTGGACCGGCTCACCCGGGCCGGCGCACGGGTGCTGCGCACCGACACCGACGGCGACGTCGCCGCCGTCCACAGCGCCGCCGGGCTGGCGGTGGTGGCCCGGGGAATTGGTCCGGGGCGGCGGCCGTGAGACCGGTTCGGGAAACCTCCCGGGCGATCGAGGGAGCTTGTTGGTATAGCTGGTAGATCGACTCGAATGTCGGGATTTGCGCTGACTGCGGGCTCTGCCGTCACAGTCCTCGATGAGCAGGCACGATCCGGTCGGGGGCCGTGCGAATATGGGCGACGTGACCCCCGCCAGCCTGCCCCCTATTCTGCTCGTTCTCGGCGACGAGGAGCTGCTCGCCACGCGAGCCGTCTCCGAAGCCGTCGCCCGGGCCCGCAGCGTCGACCCGGATGTGGACGTGCGGGAATACCAGGCCGGCTCGCTGGCGGTGGGGGAGATCGCCGAGATGCTCAGCCCGTCGCTGTTCGGCGGGCACCGGGTGCTCGTGCTCCGCTCCGGCCAGGACGCCCGCAAGGACCTGGTCACCGCCCTGCTCGGGTACGCGAAGAACCCCGACCCGGAGGTGCAGCTCGTGGTGCTGCACCTGGGCGGGGCCAAGGGCAAGGCGTTCGCCGACGGGCTGCGGGCAGCGGGCGCGACAGTGGTGCCGGCGGCGAAGCTCAAGGGCCACCGGGAGCGGGTCGCGTTCGTCCGGGACGAGATCCGCCGCCTCGGCGGAAAGTGCACCGAGGACGCGGCCGAGACGCTGATCGCGGCCGTCGGCGCCGACCTGCGTGAGCTGGCCGCCGCCTGCTCCCAGCTCGTCGCCGACACCGACGGGCGGATCGGGGCGGACACGGTGTCCCGCTACTACCGGGGGCGGGTCGAGGTGACCGGCTTCACCGTGGCCGACGCGACGATGGTCGGCGACGTGCCGGGGGCGCTGGAGGCGCTGCGCTGGGCGCTGCACGTCGGTGTCGACCCGGTGCCGATCGCCGACGCGCTCGCCGACGGCGTGCGGACCGTGGCCCGGGTCGCCTCGGCGGGGCGGGGCAGCCCCTACCAGCTGGCGAGCAGCCTGGGCATGCCGGCGTGGAAGATCGAGCGGGCCCAGCGGCAGGGCCGGGGCTGGACGCCGGAGGGCCTCGTGGAGGCCATGCGGGCGGCCGCCGAGTGCAACGCCGCGGTCAAGGGCGGTGCCGACGACCGGGCGTACGCGCTGGAGCGGGCGGTGTTCTCGGTGGCCGCGGCGCGGCAGGGTGGCGGCCGGTGACCCGAACGTGGTCGACGGTCCCGGCGGACGAGGAGCGGTACCGGCCGCTCTACGCCCGGGTCCTCGGGCTGCGTTTCGTCAACCCGGGCGGCGTGCTCTGCTTCCTCTTCTTCGAGGGCGCCGTGGCGCTGGCCGTGCTGCTCGCCCTCGCCGAGCTGGTCACCTGGTGGGCCGTGCTGGTGCTGCCGGCGGCCGTGGCGGCCATGGTGAAGCTCAACGACCTGGTCGCCGAGATCGTGATCCGCGGCGCGGCGCAGGTGCCGGAGCAGGAGCGGGACCGCTTCCGCCGGCAGATGGAGCCGGTCGTCGGGCGGGCGAGCGTGCCGTCCACAGCCCGGGCCCTGCCGGGCGGAGTGACTCTGGCCGGCGACCCGACGCTCCGGGCAACCCACCCCACCGACCCACCCGGCAAGGGCGATCCCCGGCCAACCCACCACAACCCGTACCGCTGACCCGCCCCCGACGGCCCACCGCCGCGCCGGCGTCTGCGCCGATTCGGGGTGTTGATCATGAAGTTATTGTCGCGACACGCCGAGGCGCAGGGCAATAACTTCATGATCAACCGGGTCGGCCGGCGGTGGATGACCGAGGGTCGGTCGGCTGGGGGAACGCAGACGGCCGGAAGCCCCGGGGGAGGTCCCCCGGGGCTTCCGGTCAGGTCTAAGGCGCTGGTCAGGCCGAGAACGAGGCGACGCGCTGGGCGATCGCCGACTTCCGGTTGGCCGCCTGGTTGGCGTGGATGACACCCTTGCTGGCAGCCTTGTCCAGCTTGCGGGTGGCCTCACGCATCAGGGTGGTGGCCTTCTCGGTGTCGCCCGCCTCGGCAGCCTCGTTGAACTTCCGGATGGCGGTCTTCAGCGACGACTTGACCGACTTGTTACGCAGCCGGCGCTTCTCGTTCTGCCGGTTGCGCTTGATCTGGGACTTGATGTTCGCCACGCGACAGCCTCGTCTTGATAGCTCGGGTTGGTCTGCTTTCGTGCACGACGGACATGCGTCATCGCCGCGCGAAAAGCCAGGTTACCAGGTCGCCCGGCGGCGAGCCAAAACGCCTCCGGTGCCCCGGGGCGTCCGCCCTGCTCAACCCGGCCCGGCACCCTGGTTGGGAACACGCTCACGTCCAGCCCTGGCGGGCGCCGAGCCAGGACAGCGCCTGCTCGCCGCTCCAGCGTTGGTGTGCGCGGATGTGCGGCGAGGCGGTGGACGGGCCGGCGGCGGCGCCGGTGAGGAAGTAGCCGGCGAGTGCGGCGAGGGTCACGTCCAGCGCGTCGGTCGGGGCGCCCGCGGCGGCCGGGTGGCCGGCGAAGGCGGCGTCCGCGTCGAGGCCGCTGGCGTGTGCGGTGATCAGCAGGCTGACCAGGTCGAACCAGGCCGGCCCGTGGCAGAGCCAGTTCCAGTCGCAGATCCACGCCCGGCCGGCGGCGTCCAGCAGCACGTTGTCCACCCGCAGGTCGCAGTGGGCCAGGCCGGGGGCGGCGTCGGCGTACCCCGGGAGGCGGGACTCCAGCGCGACCAGCCCGGGCAGCGGGGCCCAGGGCGGCAGCGCCGGCGCGGGTTCCCGGCCGGCGGCCACCTCGCCCCACCAGAGGATGTCGTCGCGGGCCAGGTCGGCGAGGCGCGGCAGCCGGAGCGCGACGAGGTCCGCGGGCGGCGCGGCGAGCGCGGTGGCCACCTCGGCGTACGCGGTGAGGGTGGCGTCCAGCTCCGTCGGGTCCCAGGGCAGCCGGGGGGTGTGCCCGTCGACCGCGTCCAGGGCGAGCGCGTACCAGCCGGCCTCGGTGAGCGCCCAGCGCGGGCGGGGGACGGGCAGGCCGGCGGGCAGCCGGGCCAGGACGGCGGCCTCGTGGGCGTACCAGTCGACCAGGTGCCGCTGTGCGGCCAGGGCCGCCGCCTTGACGAAGACCGGCTCGCCGGACGGGCCGGCGAGCACGGCGGCGAAGCCGCGGGTGAAGCCCGCCCCGGCCGGGCGGACCGTCACCGGGGTGCCGCCGAGCCGGGCGGCCAGCGCGGCACGCAGCCCGGCCGGCAGTTCG
The DNA here is from genome assembly GCF_040631005.1 of Micromonospora sp. NPDC005707. Lineage (NCBI taxonomy): Bacteria > Bacillati > Actinomycetota > Actinomycetes > Micromonosporales > Micromonosporaceae > Micromonospora > Micromonospora sp. NPDC005707. Next base: position 3,861 of record NZ_JBEXYR010000025.1, on the reverse strand, counting down.
GCCCAGTCCGGCCGGTCGGCCGTGGCGTCGTACGGCACCGGGGGCAGGGACATGGCGGGCACCCGCCCATGTTGCCGCACCGGGACGTCGGTGCGCTCTGCCAGACTGCGAGGCCATGAGGACCGACGAGTTCTGGCAGTTGATCGACAGCGCCCGGGCCGGGGGCGGGGGCGAGCCCGCGGCGGTCGCCGCCCGCGCGGTCGCCCTGCTGGCCGAGCGGGACCCGGAGGAGATCGTCGGGTACGCCCACCACCAGCAGCGGGTGCTCGCCGCGTCGTACAAGGTCGACCTGTGGGGCGCGGCGTACCTGATCAACGGCGGCGCCTCGGACGACGGCTTCGAACACTTCCGGGGCTGGCTGATGACCCAGGGCCGGGCCGTGTTCGCCCGGGCGGTCGCCGAGCCGGACTCCCTCGCGGAGCTGCCGCAGGTCCGGGCCGCCGCGCTCAGCGGCGAGGAGTTCGAGTGCGAGGACATGCTGGCGGTGCCGTGGGAGGCGTACCGGAAGGCCACCGCGGCCGACCTGCCGGCGGACCGCGAGCCGGTCCGGGCGCCGGACCTGAACGACTTCTGGGACTTCGACGACGAGGACGAGGCGCGACGCCACCTGCCGAAGCTCGCCGCGCTCTTCGTCGAGCCGCCCGAGGAGTGACGCCGGAGGAGTGACGCCGGAGGAGTGCCGGGGGAGCACCGGCGCGCCCCGGGCGACGTGGGAGCATAGAGGGGGCCGGCGGCGCGCCGGCCCGCTCACGTCAGCCGACCAGAACGGACCGCTGTGCCACCGACGCTCGATCCCGGCGCGAACGCTCCTGGTGCCACCGACCCGGCGCGCATCCGGAACTTCTGCATCATCGCTCACATCGACCACGGGAAGTCGACCCTGGCCGACCGGATGCTGCAGCTCACCGGCGTGGTCGACCCCCGGCAGATGCGCGCCCAGTATCTCGACCGGATGGACATCGAGCGCGAGCGCGGCATCACCATCAAGAGCCAGGCCGTCCGGATGCCGTGGACCATCCGGGAGGGTGACCGGGCGGGCGAGTCCGCCGTGCTCAACATGATCGACACCCCGGGCCACGTGGACTTCACCTACGAGGTGTCCCGGTCGCTGGCGGCCTGCGAGGGCGCCATCCTGCTGGTCGACGCCGCCCAGGGCATCGAGGCGCAGACGCTGGCCAACCTCTACCTGGCGCTCGAGAACGACCTGCACATCATCCCGGTGCTCAACAAGATCGACCTGCCGGCCGCCCAGCCGGAGAAGTACGCCGAGGAGCTGGCCCACCTGATCGGCGGCGACCCGGCGGACTGCATCCGGGTCTCCGGCAAGACCGGTGAGGGCGTGCCGCACCTGCTCGACGAGATCGTCCGGCAGTTCGTGCCGCCGGTCGGCAAGGCCGACGCCCCGGCCCGCGCCATGATCTTCGACTCGGTCTACGACGTCTACCGCGGCGTGGTCACCTACGTCCGGGTGATCGACGGGCTGATCAGCGCCCGGGACCGGATCAAGATGATGTCCACGGGCGCCGTCCACGAGCTGCTGGAGATCGGCGTCATCTCCCCGGAGATGGTGAAGGCCGACGCGCTCGGCGTCGGCGAGGTGGGCTACCTGATCACCGGCGTGAAGGATGTCCGCCAGTCCCGGGTCGGTGACACGGTCACCATCAACGCCAACCCGGCGAAGGAGGCCCTCGGCGGCTACAAGGACCCGAAGCCGATGGTCTACTCCGGCCTCTACCCGATCGACGGGTCCGACTACCCGAACCTCCGTGAGGCGCTGGACAAGCTCAAGCTCAACGACGCCGCCCTGGTCTACGAGCCGGAGACCTCGGGCGCGCTCGGCTTCGGCTTCCGCTGCGGCTTCCTCGGCCTGCTGCACCTGGAGATCATCCGCGAGCGGCTGGAGCGGGAGTTCAACCTCGACCTCATCTCCACCGCGCCGAACGTGGTCTACCGCGCCATGCAGGAGGACGGCGAGGAGATCGTGGTGACCAACCCGAGCGAGTACCCGACCGGCAAGATCGCCGAGGTGTACGAGCCGACGGTGCGGGCCACCGTGCTCACCCCGAACGACTACGTCGGCGCGGTGATGGAGCTGTGCCAGGGCCGCCGGGGCAGCCTGATGGGCATGGACTACCTCTCCGCCGACCGGGTGGAGCTGCGCTACACCCTGCCGCTGGCCGAGATCATCTTCGACTTCTTCGACCAGCTCAAGAGCCGCACCAAGGGCTACGCGTCGCTGGACTACGAGCCCTCCGGCGAGCAGGCGTCCGACCTGGTCAAGGTCGACATCCTGCTGCACGGCGAGCCGGTGGACGCGTTCAGCGCGATCGTGCACAAGGACAAGGCGTACAACTACGGCACGACGATCGCGGCGAAGCTGCGCACGCTGATCCCGCGCCAGCAGTTCGAGGTGCCCATCCAGGCGGCCATCGGCAGCCGGGTGATCGCCCGGGAGACCATCCGCGCCATCCGCAAGGACGTGCTCGCCAAGTGCTACGGCGGTGACATCAGCCGGAAGCGCAAGCTGCTGGAGAAGCAGAAGGAGGGCAAGAAGCGGATGAAGATGGTGGGCCGGGTCGAGGTTCCCCAGGAGGCCTTCATCGCCGCGCTCTCCTCGGACTCCGGCGACGGCAAGGCCGCCGGCAAGAAGTAACGCCTCCGCGCCGACGACGGCCGGCTCCCCGCACGGGCGGGGGGCCGGCCGTTCCGCGTACCCGGAGATTTTTTTCTTCCGGGCGGGCGGCCCGGGACCGCTCCCACCTGCGCGATCACCGTGGGGGGCGCGAAACGGCGCGCGGCGGCCCGAGGGTGGGCCGGTTTCGTTTTTTGGCGGGTCGGGAACTTAGCGGTCACGACAGGAACCACACAGACCGTGTGAAACTTCTTAGAAGGAGAAGACCGTGGACCTCACCGTCTGGGGCATCATCACCGCGCTCGTCGTTGGTCTGATCGTGGGCGCGCTGGGCCGCCTGGTCGTGCCGGGCCGCCAGAACATGCCGATGTGGCTGCACATGCTGATCGGCGTCGGCGCCGCGCTGCTGGGCACCGTCCTGGCCCGCGCCATGGGCATCGCCACCGAGACCTCCGGCATCGACTGGATGGAGCTGCTGGTCCAGGTCGTGCTGGCCGCCATCGCCGTGGCCCTGGTGGCCGGCGTGGGTCGCCGCCGCAGCGTCTCGCGCTACTGACGCACCTCGCCAAGCGCCTCAGCGGGCGCCCGACCGACAGGTCGGGCGCCCGCTGGCGTTCGGGCATTGAACGCGGTCAGCCGCCAAGGGTCGGCAAAACCCTTTCCCCGCGCCCGGATCCGGCCAGGAAATGCCAGCTCAGAGCCGTTGCGAGCAATTCGTCACCGGAGTCGGTTTGGATTTTCGGCGGGTCGGGAACTTAGCGGTCACGACAGGAACCACACGACATCGTGTGACTCATTCAGAAGAAGGAGGGCGACCGTGGAGCTCACCGTTTGGGGCATCATCACCGCGCTCATCGTTGGTCTGATCGTCGGCGCTCTGGGCCGCCTGGTCGTCCCGGGCCGCCAGAACATGCCGATGTGGCTGCACATGCTGATCGGCGTCGGCGCCGCGCTGCTGGGCACGATCGTCGCCCGGGCGTCGGGCTTCGCCGACACGGCCGGCATCGACTGGCGGGAGCTGCTGCTGCAGGTCCTGTTCGCCGCCATCGGCGTGGCCCTGGTGGCCGGTGTGGGGCGCCGCCGCGGCGTCTCGCGCTACTGACCCCATCCCCCAAGTGCGCCGGCGGGGGGGCGCCGCCACAACCGGGGGGCGCCCCCCCCGCGGAGCCCCAACTGCCCCCCCCCCGCCCCCCCCCCCCCCCCGGCCGCGGGGGGTCGACTTAGCGCGG
>NZ_JBEXYR010000024.1:0-70101 GCF_040631005.1 Micromonospora sp. NPDC005707 | reverse complement strand
CTCCCGGACCTTGCCGTGATCCGCCCCGTCCGCGTCCCACTCACCACGGTTGCGGGCGTCCTCACCCTTGTCCTTGTCCTTGTCCTTGCCGTCCTCGTGGTCGCGCTTGTCGTCGCCGGCAGCGTTCTGCGGTGCGGCCACGCGGTTCTCGGCCACGCGCTCCGGGCTGCCGGACTTGTCGTTGTCCCGAGCCGCGAGGCCGCCGAGCGCCGCCAGCCCGACGACGCCGGTCAGGCCGGCCACGCCGGTGGCGACCAGGAGCGCCCGCCGCCTGCCTCCCGACGGGGTCATCGGGGCCCCGCCGTCGCTTTTCGTTACGTCGTTGGACATCAGAGCCTTCCGCCCTTTCGGTCTACCTAAAGGGGTCGCACCGCCCCAGGTCGAGCGACCAGCTACAAATCGGTTGCAGCCTCTGATCGCCACCGTATGAGAAGGATCCTCGCGACGCGGACGTATCCGAAGAAATCGCGCATTTGGCTCACGTTCGGCCCTGCGGCGTCAGCCGGGTCGTAGCGCGCACCGAGTGGCCGTGGGCAGCGCATACGACGACGGGCCCGGCACCGGCGTCGTTACCGCGAGAAACCTCGCAGACGCCGGCGGCGGGCCCGCCGGGGGTCGTGCCGGTCGGTCAGCCGGGCAGGCGGGGGCCGGCCTCGCGCTGCTCGGCCAGCCAGGTCTCCACCTCGTCGGAGCGGCGCGGCAGGCCGGCCGAAAGGTTCACCGAACCGTCGGCGGTGACCAGGATGTCGTCCTCGATGCGGACGCCGATGCCGCGCAGCTCCTCGGGGACCAGCTCGTCCTCGGGCTGGAAGTAGAGCCCCGGCTCGACGGTGAGCACGTAGCCCTCGCCGAGCGGCCCGTCCCGGTAGGTCTCCTTGCGGGCGTTGGCGCAGTCGTGCACGTCGATGCCGAGCATGTGGCTGGTGCCGTGCAGCGTCCAGCGGCGGTAGACCGTCGACGCAGGGTCCATCGCCTCGTCGACGCTCACCGGCAGCAGGCCGAGGTCCTTCAGCGCCTCGGCGAGCACCCGCATGGCGGTCAGGTGCACCTCGCGGAACGCCACGCCCGGCTTGATCACGTCGATGCCGGCCTGCTGGGCGGCGTAGACGGCGTCGTAGACCTGGCGCTGGAGCGGAGTGAACCGGCCGTCGACCGGGAGCACCCGGGTGACGTCGGCGGTGTAGAGGTTGCGGTTCTCCACGCCCATGTCCATGAGCAGCAGCTCGCCGGGGCGGGTCGCGCCGTGGTTGTGCACCCAGTGCAGGATCGTGGCGTGCTCGCCGGCGCCGACGATCGAGCCGTAGCCGACGTCGTTGCCGTCGTGCCGGGCGCGCAGCGCGAAGACGCCCTCCAGTAGCCGCTCGGAGACCGCCCGGTCGGCCGGGAGCGCCCGGGCCACGTCCTCGAAGCCGCGGACGGTGGCGTCGCACGCCTCCTGGAGCTGGGCGATCTCCCACTCGTCCTTGACCAGCTTCAGCTCCGAGATCGCGATGGCCAGCTCGCGGTCGCGGCCCGGCTGGCCCTCGGCCCGCGCCCCGTCGTAGGGCCGCACGGCGGCGTCCACCCGGGCGTCGAAGCCGCGCAGCACCCGGGTCCGGCCCGGCGCCAGCCCGGCCAGCGCCGCGTCCAGCTCGGTGAGGTCGGCGGTGGGCAGGCCCAGCTCGGTCGACTTCTCCTTCAGCGTCGGCCGCCGGCCCACCCACAGCTCGCCGTGGCGGCTGCGGAAGAACTCGTCGGTCGCGCGGGACGACCGGGGCCGCATGAACAGGGTGGCCTCGCCGCCCGGCCGGAGCACGAGCACGCTGTCCGGCTCCAGGTCGCCGGTCAGGTACGCGAAGTCGCTGCCCGGCCGGAACCGGTGGTCGGTGTCGTTGGCGCGTACCTTCTCGGTGCCGGTCGGGATGACCAGCGTCTCGCCCGGGAAGGCCTCGGCCAGCGCGGCCCGCCGCTTGGCGTGGTTGGGCACCTCCGGTCGGGGACCGACCGGCAGCTCCGTGTCCCGCCAGCCTTCCCGCATGAAGGACAGGAACGCCTCCGGGAAGTCCGGGTCGTGGGATTCGGTGCCGTCCGCCGGCTTGCCCTGCTGCTGTGCCCGCTCCTCGGCCATGCTGCCGCCTCCTTGCGCCTCGCCGCTGGTCCAGACGGTACCGCGCGGGCGGGAGCGGGGAGTGCCTGCGGTGCCGCGACGGCGGCTTCCGGCGCGTGGAAAGATGGCGACCATGTGCGGACTCCTGGCCTTTTTCAGCGCGCGCGGTGACGCCGCCGCTCACCGCGACCACATCGCCGGAGCACTGGAGTGCCTGCACCACCGCGGCCCGGACGAGACCGGGGTCGAGGTGGTCGGCGACGCCTCCGGCCGGTACGCGGACGGGGTGTTCGCGCACAAGCGGCTGGCGATCATCGACGTGGCGCTCAGCCACGAGCCGCTGCCCTACGCGAACGAGCGCTACCTGCTCACCTTCAACGGCGAGATCTACAACTACATCGAGCTGCGGGACGAGTTGATCCGCGACCACGGCGCCCAGTTCGCCACCAACGGCGACGGCGAGGTGATCGTCGCCGGCTACCACTACTGGGGTGAGCAGGTGCTCACCAAGCTGCGCGGCATGTTCGCCTTCGTGATCTGGGACCGGCAGGAGCGGCGGGCCTTCGGCGCGCGGGACTACTTCGGCATCAAGCCGCTGCACTACCTGGAAACCCAGGACGGGCTCTACCTCGCCTCCGAGAAGAAGGCGCTGCTGCCCTTCGCGCACTCGGCCTACCAGGGCGACGCGGGGATCGACGCCGCCAACCTGAGCCACTACCTGACCCTGCAGTACGTCCCGGAGCCGGGCACGTTGCACCGGGGGATCAGCCGGATCGGGTCGGGGGAGTACCTGACCTGGACGCCGGGCGGCCGGATCGAGGTGCGCCGCTGGTACCGGCCGGTGTTCCGGCCGGCCCCGGTCTCCGACGAGCAGAAGCTCTACCACGAGATCCGGGAGACGCTGCGGGAGAGCGTCCGGATGCACATGCGCTCGGACGTGCCGGTCGGCTCGTTCCTCTCCAGCGGCATCGACTCCACCGCGGTGGTGGCCCTGGCCCGGGAGTTCAACCCGAACATCCTCACCTTCACGGTCGGCTACGACGTGCCGGGCTACTCCGAGATCGACGTGGCGCAGGACTCGGCCCGGCACCTCGACGTGACCACGATCCCGACCAAGATCGGGCCGCAGGACATGATCGAGGCGCTGCCGAAGATCGTCTGGCACCTGGACGACCCGGTCGCCGACCCGGCCCTCGTGCCGCTCTACTTCGTGGCGAAGAAGGCCGCCGAGCACGTCACGGTGGTGCTCTCCGGCGAGGGCGCGGACGAGTTCTTCGGCGGCTACACGATCTACCGGGAGCCGCTCTCGCTCAACGCGGTGAACAACCTGCCGGGCGGGGTGCAGAAGGGCCTGCGGGCGGTCTCCAAGGCCATCCCGCAGGGCGTGAAGGGCAAGAGCTTCCTGGAGCGGGGCACCACCCCGATCGAGGAGCGCTACTACGGCAACGCCCGGATGTTCACCGAGGAGGAGAAGCAGCACCTGCTGCGCCGCTACGACCCCTCGGTCCGCTACACCGACGTCACGGCGCCCATCTATGCCGAGGCCACCGAGCTGGACGACGTCACCAAGATGCAGTACGTCGACCTCTACACCTGGCTGCGCGGCGACATCCTGGTCAAGGCCGACCGGATCTCGATGGCGCACTCGCTGGAGGTGCGGGTGCCCTTCCTCGACCGCGAGGTGTTCAACGTGGCGGCCGGCATCCCCGTCGACCTGAAGCTGCCGCCCCGCTCCGACGCCACCAAGTACGCGATGCGCCAGGCGTTGCAGGGCGTGGTGCCGCCGGCCATCGTCAACCGCAAGAAGCTGGGCTTCCCGACCCCGACCCGGGTCTGGCTGCGCGGCGAGATGTACGAGTGGGCCCGGCACGTGCTGGCGACCTCGGGCGCGGGCGACCTCATTGACCTGTCGTACGCCATGCGGCTGCTGGACGAGCACAAGCGGGAGGAGGCGGACCACTCCCGCAAGGTGTGGACCGTGCTGATCTTCTGCATCTGGCACGCCATCTTCGTGGCGAAGACGCTCGACCCGGGCATCCAGCGCAACCAGTCCGCCCTGCTCACCAAGCCGGTGGTCGGCAGCATGGTCCGCTGACGCGGGTGTGCGGCGGGGCCCCCGGGGACGTACCCCCGGGGGCCCCTTCTCACGTCGGGGTCACCGGCCCGTGCAGGTGACCGTGGGCAGGGTGTTCGTGCCGGAGAAGTTCGCGGTGAAGCCGAACGTGGTGGTGCCCTCCGGTGGGACGCTCCCGTTGTAGGCGGCGTTGGTGACCGTCACGGCGGCCCCGCTGGTGCTCACCGTGCCGTTCCAGAGCTGGGTGATGCTCTGGCCGCTGGGCCAGGTCCAGTTCGCCGTCCAGCCCGCGTAGGTCCGGGTGCTGTGGTTCATGATCATGACCTCACCCTGGAAGCCGCCCTGCCAGGCGCTGACCACCTTGTACACCGCCATGCAGGCGCCCGACGGCATGGTCGGGGTCGGCGTCGGGCTCGGCGAGGTCGGGGTGGGCGTCGGGCTGGTCGGCGTCGGCGTCGGCGTCGGCGTGGTGGGGTTCGGCGACGGCGTGCCGCCGGAGCCGATCCCGGTCACCTCCCCGTTGCCGCCGTCGAAGGTCACGTCCGAGCAGCCGAAGAAGTTCTCCTGGCTGTCCGAGCGGACCCAGCGGGAGTAGATGATGTGCCGGCCGCTCTTGTTCGACGGCAGCGAACCGGTGAAGTAGTAGTGCCCGTCGTTGGTGCCCACCGAGCCGCGCTGCGGCGGGTTGGTCACCTGGAGGAACGGCTGCTCCTCCAGGTCGCTCCAGGCCAGCGGCCGGGTCGGGCTCCAGCTGTCCTTGGTCACGTAGAAGTAGAAGGTGCCCGGGTGGTGGGCCCAGTTGCTGTAGCGGAACTCCATCGACCGCCCGGCCGTCAGGTGGGTGACCGGCCAGTCGGTGCGGGCCAGGTCGTAGCCGCTGAAGTTCGCGTTGCCGCCGCTGCACAGCTTGCCGTCGGGGATGAACCCGACGGTCCGGCCGCCCGCGTCGGAGCGCAGCACGCTGAACCAGTTGTAGAGCGAGTTGGCGCCGCTCTGGGCGACCGCCGCCGAGCAGGCGGGGTTGTTCGGCCTGATCTCCCCGGTCGCGGTGAGACCGTCCTTCCAGCACAGGTAGGTCCGGGCGCCCGGCGTCATGGCCGCGCCATGCGCGGCGGCCGGGTCGGAGCCGGTGGCCAGGGCGAACGCGCCCAGGGCCAGGGTGGCGGCCGCGGTGAGCAGCGCGGCCGTACGGGATCGGTGCACGGGATCTCCTGACTCGCGGGGCGCGACCGCAACGGCCCGCCCCGCTGCGACGAGCGGATGCGACGATCGCGGTGCCACGCCCGGCGGTCGGAGTGCGGCCGGGGCCGTAGGGGGACGCGCACCGCCTGCGGTCCGTGCCACGGACCGGTGAGTGCCCTCGCGTCGGCTCGACCCGGCGGCCGGCGGCGCGGCAGCCCCCGCGCCCTCCCGGCACGCGCAATCCCATCACGTCCGGTCATCCCGCGCAATAGCCGTCCGTCGATGCGGGCGTCTCGTCGCGCCGGGCCCCCGCCATGCGCCAGGATCGGGGGTACGACGGCGGAGGGAGCCAGGATGGGTTACGCGGTGGTGCTCGGCGAGGCGCTGGTCGACCTGCTCGAAACCGAGCACGACGGGGAGCCCGTCTTCCGGCAGGCGATCGGCGGAGGGCCGCTGAACGTGGCCGTGGCGGTGGCCCGGCTCGGCGGCGACGTCCAGTTCGTCGGGTCGCTCGGCGACGACCCGCTCGCCACCCGGATCCGCGCCTTCCTGGGCGCCGCCGGCGTCGGCGTGGACGGTGCGGTCACCGTGCCGGCGCCGACCGCGCTGGCGGTGGCCACCTTCGCCGGCCCGGAACCGGACTTCCGCTTCTACGGCGAGCCCCGCTCATACGCGCTGCTCACCGCCGACGACCTGGACGTCGCCCTGGTCGAGGGCGCGCAGGTGCTCTACTGCGGCTCGATCGTGCTGCTCGACCCGCCGGTGCTGGCCGCCGCCCGCCGGGCCTGGGCGATGGCCGGTGCGCTGCGGGTGTTCGACCCGAACGTGCGCCCGAGCCTGCTCACCGGCCCGGGCGCGCTGGACGACCTGCGCGCCGTGGTCGCCGAGTTCGCGGCGAGCGCCCACCTGGTCAAGCTGAGCGCCGCCGACGCGCGCCACCTCTACCCGCGTGAGCCGGTCGAGGGCGTCGCCGCGTACCTGCGGGAACTGGGCGCGGGGACCGTGGTGGTCACCCTTGGCGCGGACGGCGCGCTGGTCGCCGCCGCCGCCGACGTGGTACGCGTGCCCGCGCCGAAGGTCGACGCGGTGGACGCGACCGGCGCGGGCGACTCGGTGATGGGCGCGCTCATCGCCGACCTGCTGCACGCCGGCGAGCCGGCGGACCCGACCGGCTGGCGCGACCGGGTGGCCTTCGCCCTGCGGGTGGCCGGCCTGGTCTGCGAGTCGCCCGGCGGGGCCACCGCCATGCCCACCCGGGAGGCGGTGGCCGAGCGCTTCCGCTGAGGTCAGCGCGGTCGGGCGAGGGTGAGCACGGCGGTGAGGGAGAGCGCGGCGGCGGCGGCCAGCACGACGGCCATCGGCGTGGCGCTGCCCTCGCCGCCGAGACCGACCAGGGGCGCGGCGAGCGCGCCGACCACCGACTGGACCCCGCCCATCAGCGCGGCGGCGGTGCCCGCGTGCCGGGCGTGCGCGTCCAGCGCGAGCGCCGTGCTGTTCGGCATCACCATGCCCAGCGAGCCCACGAACGCGAACAGCGTCACCGCGACCACGGCGAGGCTGCCGGCGAGCGCGCCGGTGAGCACGCCGGCCGCCGCGACCACGCCCACCACGAGCGTGGTGACCAGCAGCCGGCGCGGGCTGAACCGGTCGAGCAGCCGCGCGTTCGCCTGCCCCATGGCCACCAGAGCGAGCGCGTTGAGCCCGAAGATCAGGCTGAACGCGGCCGCCGAGACGCCGAAGACGTCCTGGAACACGAACGACGACCCGGAGATGTACGCGAACAGCCCGGCGAAGGCGAAGCCCTGGGTCAGCGCGTACCCGAGGTAGACCCGGTCGGCGACCAGCGACCGCATGGTCCGGGCGGTGGCGGCCAGGCCGCCGGTGCTGCGGCGCTCGACCGGCAGCGTCTCCGGCAGGCGCAGGGCGACCGCCACGGAGAGCAGCAGCCCGATGGCGGCCAGGGTGAGGAAGACCGCCCGCCAGTCGCCGAACCGCAGCACCAGGCTGCCGACGCTCGGCGCGGCCACCGGCGCGACGCCGAAGACCAGGGTGAGCCGGGAGAAGTACTTCGCGGCCTCGCGGCCGGCGTAGAGGTCGCGGACCACCGCGCGGGCGACCACCACCCCCATGCCGCCGGCCAGGCCCTGGGCGAACCGCGCGGCGGCCAGCATGGGCGCGTTCGGCGCCACGGCGCAGACGAGCGCGAGCACGGTGTACGCGACGACGCCGATCACCACCGGGCGGCGCCGCCCCCACCGGTCGCTGAGCGGGCCGGTGACGAACTGGCCGACCGCGAGGCCGATGAGGCAGGTGGTCAGCGAGAGTTGGATGCCGGCCTGGTCGGCGCCGAGTTCGCGGGTCATCGCCGGAAACGCCGGGAGGTACATGTCCAGCGAGAGCGGGCCGATCGCGGTGAGCGTGCCGAGCAGCACCAGCAGGGTCGCGCCGCCCCGTGCGGCTCGCGGGTCGATGGTCGGGCGCGCGGCGGTCCGCACGGTCTGGCTCACGAAGGTTCCCCCTGGAGGTCGACGAATCCGGGTAACCTTAGCTCTGTAGTCAGAACTGTTGCGATGTGAAGAAGGTGACTCCGTGCCGAGGGACGAGGCCACCGCGCGCTTCGGGGCCGTGCTGGGGGAGGTGCACCGGCTGCTCCGCCGCAAGGTCGTCGCCCGGGCCAACCGGGACGCCCTGCCCGAGGCGCAGGTGGAGGTGCTCCACCTGGTCCGGGCCGAGCCGGGGATCAGCGGCAAGGAGATCGCCCGGCGGCTGGGCACCGCGCCGAACACGGTCAGCACCCTGGTCCGCGACCTCACCGACGCCGGGCTGCTGGCGCGCGACCGCGACCCGGAGGACCGCCGGGTGGTGCGGCTCGCCCTCACCGAGGCCGCCCGCGCCCGCATGGACGACTACGCGACCCACCGCAGCGCCCTGCTCACCGAGGCCCTGGCCACCCTCGACCCGCCGGCCCGCGACGCGATCCTCGCCGCCGCCCCGCACCTCGACGCCCTGCTCGGCGCCCTGCGCGCCCGCCCCTGAGCCGGCGCGCGCCGTCAGGCGGCGCCGTCGAGCTCGGCGTAGCCGCGGCGGGCGGCGATGAGACCCGGGCGGGCGCCGAACGGCGACTCGGCGGCCACCCGCTCCGGCGGGGCGCTGCCCGTGTGGCCGGCCCGGATGAGCCAGGCCTGCTGGGCGAGCTGGGCGTGCTGGGCCCGCACGAACTCCACGTCGACCGGCGCGCCGTGCCCCGGCACCACCACCGTGGCCGGCGTGGTCAGCCGGAGCACCGCGGCCACCGCGTCCGGCCACTGCACCGGGTACGACTCCTCGAAGGCCGGCGGCCCGCTCTGCTCCACCAGGTCGCCGGCGACCAGCACGTCCGCGTCCGGCACGTGCACCACCAGGTCGGCGTCGGTGTGCCCGTGCCCGGGGTGGTGCAGCACCACCCGCCGGCCGCCCACGTCGAGCACCGCCTCGCCGTGCACCGGGTGGGTCGGCGCCAGCAGCTCGGTGCGGGCCAGCTCCGCGGCGAGTTCCGGCTGCTCGGCGCGCATCTCCTCGGACGCGGCCCGGCGCAGCTCGTCCGGGTGGTCCCGGAGCACCGCGGCGGCCTGCGCGTGCGCGTAGACCGGGCGGGGCGGGTCGGCGGCCAGCGTGGCGTTGCCGAAGCAGTGGTCGAAGTGGTGGTGGGTGTTGACGATCGTCCACGGGTGCGGGGTGACCGCGCGGGCCGCCTCGGCCAGCTCCCGGGCCTGCCCGGCGGTGGAGAGGGTGTCCACCAGCAGCGCCGCGCCGTCGCCCACCACCAGCGTCACGTTGACGTGCAGCAGCGGGTCACGCAGCACGTGCACGCGGTCGGCGACCTCGACGAACCGGGCGGTCATGACGCCCGCGCGGCGCGCTCGACGAAGCGCTGCCGGTCGACCAGGGCCCGCTCGACCCGCCCGGTGGCCACCACCTCGTTGCCGTCGGTGACGATCACCTCGAAGGCCAGCCGCCGGCCGTCGACCTTGACCAGCTCGGCCCGGGCGGCCACCGTCCGCCCGACCGGCGTGGCCGCGCGGTGTTCCAGCTCGACGCGGGTGCCGACCGTCGTCGACCCGGACGGCAGCCGGGCCGCGGTCGCCGCCACGGTGGCCGCCTCGGCCAGCGCCAGCACCCGGGGCGTGCCGAGCACCGGCACGTCACCCGAGCCCACCGCCTGCGCGGTGTCCGTGTCGGTGACGGTCAGCTCGACCCGGGCGGTCAGGCCCGGGGCGAAGGGCGACTCCGGCTGCTCCTGCATGGGCCGAGCCTAGTGCAGCGGCCCCGGGCCCGGGCGGCGTCCGGACCCCCGCCCCCGGCCCCTCCCGACGGCCCGGACGGGGGCGACCGGCCCCCGCGGCGGGCGGTCGGCGTCGGCGCCCCCGTCGCACGCCGTTAACCTTGTCCGCGATGGCCGTGCTGACTGACTCCCCGCCCCCCGCCCCCGCCGGACCGACCGCGTCCCCCGACGGCGGGCGCCGTCGCGTGGTGGCGATGGCCATCTGGGGGATCGCCTTCGTGGCGGCCTGGTTCGCCATCGGCCTGCCGACCGACCCGGCGTACGCGTTCCTCTGGATCTGGGCGGGCACCATCGCGTGGCACTCGTCCCGCCCGTGGCGCAGCCACCTGCGCTTCGCCCGGGACTGGATCCCGGTGGTGCTGCTGCTGGCCGCGTACAACCTGTCCCGGGGGTTCGCCGACAACGGCGCGACGCCGCACGCCATGGAGCTGATCGTCGCCGACCGGTTCCTGACCGGGTGGGCCACCGGCGGGGAGGTGCCCACGATCTGGCTCCAGCAGCACCTCTACCGGCCCGACCAGGTGCACTGGTGGGACGTGGCGGTCAGCTGGATCTACTTCTCGCACTTCGTGGCGACGCTCGCCGCCGCCGCGGTGCTCTGGCTGCGCGACCGCGCGCGCTGGGGCGCGTACATGCGGCGGTGGGGGTTCCTCTGCGCGGCCGGGCTGGCCACCTACTTCCTCTACCCGGCCGCCCCGCCGTGGTGGGCAGCCCAGAACGGGCTGCTCTCCGACGTCGCGCGGATCTCCACCCGGGGGTGGAAGGAGATCGGCATGCACGGCGCGGGCAACCTGCTCAACGCCGGGCAGATCGCCTCCAACCCGGTGGCCGCCATGCCGTCGCTGCACACGGCGTTCGCCCTGTTCGTGGTCCTGTTCTTCCTGCGCGTGACCCGGAAGCGCTGGTGGCCGCTGCTGCTGGCGTACCCGCTGGCCATGACCTTCACGCTGATCTACAGCGGCGAGCACTACCTGATCGACGTGCTGGTCGGCTGGGCGTACGTCGGCCTGACCTTCCTGGTGGTCGGGCTCGCCGAGCACTGGTGGGCGGCCCGCCGGGCCCGCCGCGCCGCGCTCGCCCCGGCCGGGGAGGCGGCGACCGCGGCCGGGCCGGCCCGGGCGGCCGACGCCACGCCCGCCGACGCGGCCACGCCCGCGGCGAACCCGGCCGGCCCCACGCCCACGGCCGATCCGGCCGGCCCTACGCCCACGGCCGATCCGGCCGGCCCCACGCCTGCCACCGACCCGGCCACCGTCCCGGCCGACCGCTGACCGTCGGCCGGGCGTCGGCACCGGCCGAGCGCTGACCGCCCGGTCGGCTCAGCCCGCGCGTCCCCGGTCGGTGCGGCGGGCGGCGTGCGCCCGCGCGGTCAGCTCCGCCGCCAGCTCCCACGCCTCGCCCAGGTCCCGGTCCAGGGCCGCCGCGCCCGAGCCACCGGCGGTGTCCGCGTGCACGGTGGCCAGCCGAAGCCGCCGCTGCGCCGGGCCCTGGGTCACCCGCACGCTCTGGATCCGGGCGTACGGCACCAGCGTCAACCGGCGGGTCAGCAGCCCGGACCGGGCCACGAAGACCTGCTCGTCGAGGCCCGCGCCGACCCGCGCCCGGCTCAGCGGGCGCAGCCAGCGGGCCCGCCGGGGCGGCAGCGTGGCGGGCAGCGCGCCCAGCCGGACACCGGGCAGCACCTCGGCGACCACCAGCTCGCCGGTGCGCGCGTCGCCGACCGGCAGCAGCCGGTCCGGGCGGTTGCGATCGTCCGGCTCGGCGGCCGAGTAGCCGGCCACCTCCAGCCGCAGCCGCAGCCACCCCTTCATCCGCCAGAGCAGCGGCCAGGTCACCCCCACGGTCTGCACCCGGTGCAGCGGCACGGTCTGCACGCGGGTCTCCAGCAGCCCGTTGCGCACCCGCAACGCGTCGCCGTCCCGGTCGAGCCGGAAGCGCCAGTCGTCGAGCACCCGGCGGACCGGTTGCAGCAACACGCCGGCCATCGCGGTCAGCGTGCTGGCCACCGCGATGAACGACCAGGACCCCTCGGAGACGAACTGCGCCGCCACGAACGCCAGACCGAAGGGAAGCAGGAACGCCTGCGGGGTGAGCAGCTGGCTGACCAGCAGGTCCCGGTTGCGGACGTGGTGCAGCCGCCGCCCGGCCGGGGCGGGCGCGGGCGGCGCGCCGGCGGCGGCGGGCAGGGCGGCCTCGGGGGCGCGGCCGGCCACGGCGAGCAGCCGGTGCCGCAGCGCGGTCGCCTCGGCCACGCTCAGGTACGCCAGCGGCGCCTCGGTCTTGCCCCCGCCGACCACCTCCAGCCGCAGCTCGGCCAGCCCGGTGAGCTGCGCGAGCAGCGGCCGGACCACCTCCACCGCCTGCAGCCGCTCCAGCGGGATCGCCCGGGTACGCCGCCAGAGCAGCCCCTCGTGCACCCGCAGCTCGCGGCCCACCACGTGGTAGCCGGTGTTCCACCAGCTGATCACCGACAGCACGGTGGCCCCGAGGACGAAGATCGCGACCAGCAGGGCGAACCAGCCGAAGCCGACCCGGGACAGCGTCGACCAGGAGAGGCCGGCGATCACCACGACGAGTGACTTCGCGCCGTGCAGCGCCGGGCTCAGCGGGTGCAGCCGCTGCCGTGGCTCCTCACCGGCCGGCGGAGGCGCCCCCGGCCCCCACGGCCCGGCGCCCGGTGGCGCGGGCTGACCCGCCCCGGGCCAGGGCGGCACGGGCGGACCGTACCCGGGCGGGGGCGGACCGTAGCCGGGTGGCGGTGCGGGCGGACCGTAGCCGGGTGGCGGTGCGGGCGGGCCGTACCCGGGCGGCGGCGCGGGCGGACCGTAGCCGGAAGGCGGCACGGGGTGGCCGTACCCGGGCCACGGACCGGCCGGGGCGGCGGGGCCGGGCGGGGCGGCGGGGCCGGGCGGGGCGGCGGGGCCGGGCGGGTGGGCGTACCCCGGTTGCGGTGGCCACGGGTGGCCGTTGCGGGGCGGCTCGGCGGCGGCCGGCGGCGGTGCGGCGGGTGGCGGGTGCGGCGGCGGGGCGCCGGGCTCCGGCTCGGCCGGGCCGTCGCTCACAGTCCCTCCGCCCGGTCCTCGCCCAGCGCGGTGAGCCGGTCCCGCAGCCGGGACGCCTCCGCCGGACGCAGGCCCGGCACGCGGGCGTCGCTCGCCGCCGCGGCGGTGTGCAGCTGCACGGTGGCCAGGTCGAAGGCGCGCTCCAGCGGCCCCGCGCTCACGTCGACGAACTGCATCCGGGAGTACGGCACGATGGACAGCCGCCGCACCAGCAGGCCGTGCCGGACCAGCAGGTCGTCGGCCCGCTCGGCGTAGCCCCAGGCGCGCACTGCGCGGACGATGGTGACCGCCCGCCAGGCGGCCAGCAGCAGCGCCACGCCCAGGGCGGCGCCGAGCAGCCAGTGGCCGGCGACCGCCCAGGCCACGCCGAGCACCACCAGCGCCACGGCGAGACCGATGCCGAGCCGGATCAGCTCCACCCAGATCAGGTCGCGGGAGATCGGCTGCCACCGGACGGTGTCCGGCCAGGGCTCGAGGGGTCCGGTCGGGGCCGGCGGCCGGCCGGCGAGGTCGTCACCGTTCACCGGCTGATCCCGCTGCGCTCGCTCACGATTCGAGCGTAGGCGATCCGGGCACCGGTACGACCTCGCGCAGGAAGCCGCGCGCGTCGAGGAAGTCGCCCAGCGACCCGCGATGTGCGGGGCAGGCCAGCCAGGTCTTGCGCCGCTCGGGCGGGTGCAGGCGGGGATTGTTCCAGCGCAGCTCCCACACGGCGGGCGCGCGACACCCGCGCGCCGAGCAGACGAGCGCGTCGTCGGGGGGAGTGGGAGTGGTCACCGGGGCGAGTCTAGGGCCGCGCGCCGGGAGCTTTAGCGCCGGGCGGCCACGGGGGGAGCCGCCCGGCGACGGGGTGAATCGTACACACGCCGGACCCCTTGTTGTCCACCCGTGTTCAGGGTTTTCCGTGCCGGGGGACGGCACGGCGAAAATCGTCGCTCTCCCACCCTCGGCTCTCAGCAAGGCATGACAGTCTTGATACGCACCACGCCGACGACGACCATGCTGTGGAGGACCGGTGGCCCAGCCGACCACGCCCGACGCCCCGACACCGACCGAGGCCGCGCCGGACGCGCCGCCCCCGGCCGCAACCACCCCGGCGCAGGACGCCACCCTGCTGGAGCGGGCGCTGTTCGAGATCAAGCGGGTGATCGTCGGCCAGGACCGGATGGTCGAGCGGATGTTCGTGGCCCTGCTCGCCCGGGGCCACTGCCTGCTGGAGGGGGTGCCCGGCGTCGCCAAGACCCTCGCCGTGGAGACCCTGGCCAAGGTGGTCGGCGGGTCGTTCGCCCGGGTCCAGTTCACCCCCGACCTGGTGCCGGCCGACATCATGGGCACCCGGATCTACCGGCAGTCCAGCGAGAAGTTCGACGTCGAGCTGGGGCCGGTCTTCGTCAACTTCCTGCTCGCCGACGAGATCAACCGGGCTCCGGCCAAGGTGCAGTCGGCGCTGCTGGAGGTGATGAGCGAGCGGCAGGTGTCCATCGGCGGCGAGACCCACCGGGTGCCCGACCCGTTCCTGGTGATGGCCACCCAGAACCCGATCGAGCAGGAGGGCGTCTACCCACTGCCGGAGGCGCAGCGGGACCGGTTCCTCATGAAGATCGTGGTGGGCTACCCGACCGACGCCGAGGAACGGGAGATCGTCTACCGGATGGGCGTCGCGCCGCCCGAGCCGGCCCGGGTCTTCGACACCCCCGACCTGATCGCGCTCCAGCACAAGGCCGACCAGGTCTTCGTGCACAACGCGCTGGTCGACTACGCGGTCCGGCTGGTCCTCGCCACCCGGGCGCCCGCCGAGCACGGCATGCCCGACGTGGCGCAGCTCATCCAGTACGGCGCGAGCCCGCGCGCCTCGCTCGGCCTGGTCCGGGCCACCCGGGCGCTGGCCCTGCTGCGCGGCCGCGACTACGCCCTGCCGCAGGACGTGCAGGACATCGCCCCGGACATCCTGCGGCACCGGCTCGTGCTCAGCTACGACGCGCTCGCCGACGACGTGCCGGCCGACCACATCGTGCACCGGGTGATGTCCACCATCCCGCTGCCCGCGGTCGCGCCCCGCCAACAGGCCACGCCGCCCCCGCCGGCCGTCCCGCACGGCGGCTGGCCCGGGCAGCGGCCGTGACCCCACCCACCCGGCTGCCGGCCAGCGGCGAGCGCTCCGGCGCCGTCCTCGCCCGGTTGCAGCTCATGGTCACCCGCAAGCTGGACGGGCTGCTCCAGGGCGACTACGCCGGGCTGCTGCCCGGCCCGGGCAGCGAGGCCGGGGAGTCCCGCGAGTACCGCCCCGGCGACGACGTGCGCCGGATGGACTGGCCGGTCACGGCCCGCACCACCATGCCGCACGTCCGGCGTACGGTGGCCGACCGCGAGCTGGAGACCTGGCTGGCGGTCGACCTCTCGGCCAGCCTGGACTTCGGCACCGGGCAGTGGCTCAAGCGGGACGTCGTGGTCGCCGCGGCGGCCGCCCTGGCCCACCTGACCGTCCGGGGCGGCAACCGGATCGGCGCGGTGGTCGGCACGGGCGGGCCGGCGTCGGCGGGGCGGTGGCGGGGCGGCTCCCCGCCGGCCGGGCCGGGGGCACTGCGGCGGCTGCCCGCCCGGGCCGGGCGCAAGGAGGCCCAGGGGCTGCTGCGGGCCATCGCCGACACGGAGATCCGACCCGGCCGCAGTGACCTCGGTGTCCTCGTCGACATGCTCAACCGACCGCCGCGCCGGCGGGGCGTGGCGGTGGTGATCTCCGACTTCCTCGCGCCGCCGCAGCAGTGGGGCCGGCCGATCCGTAAGCTGCGGGTCCGGCACGACGTGCTGGCCGTCGAGGTGGTCGACCCGCGCGAGCTGGAACTGCCCGACGTGGGGGTGCTGCCGGTGGTCGACCCGGAGACGGGTGAGCTGCACGAGGTGCAGACCGCCGACCCGCGCCTGCGCCGCCGGTACGCCGAGTCGGCGGCCGCCCAGCGCGCGGCGATCGCCGCCGAGCTGCGCACCGCCGGCGCGGCCCACCTGCGACTGCGTACCGACCGAGACTGGCTGCTGGACATGGTGCGTTTCGTGGCCGCGCAGCGGCACGCCCGCACCCGAGGGACGACTCGATGATCCGTTTTCTGCAACCGTGGTGGCTGCTGGCGCTGCTGCCGGTGCTCGCCCTCGCCGCCGCGTACGTCTGGCGGCAGCTGCACCGCCGGCAGTACGCCATGCGGTTCACCAACGTGGACCTGCTGCGCACCCTGGCGCCGAAGGGGCTGGGCTGGCGGCGGCACGCGGCGGCCACCGCCTTCCTGCTCTGCCTGCTGGTGCTCGCCACCGGGCTGGCCCGGCCGGCGATCGACACCAAGGAGCCCCTCGAACGGGCGACCGTGATGCTCGCCATCGACGTGTCGCTGTCCATGCAGGCCGACGACGTGGCGCCGAACCGCCTCGAGGCGGCGCAGGAGGCGGCCAAGCAGTTCGTCGGCGAGCTGCCGGAGAGCTACAACCTCGGGCTGGTCTCGTTCGCCAAGTCGGCGAACGTGCTGGTGCCCCCCACGAAGGACCGGGGCGCGGTGACCACCGCCATCGACGGGCTGGTGCTGGCCGAGGCGACCGCCACGGGCGAGGCGGTCTTCACCTGCCTGGAGGCGATCCGCTCGGTGCCGGCGGACGGCGCGGCCGGCATCCCGCCGGCCCGGATCGTGCTGCTCTCCGACGGCTACCGCACCTCGGGTCGCTCGGTGGAGGAGGCGGCCGCGGCGGCGCAGGCGGCCAACGTGCCGGTCTCGACCATCGCGTTCGGCACCGACTCCGGGCAGGTGGACATCGGCGGCCAGCTCCAGCGGGTGCCGGTGGACCGGATGGCGCTGTCGCAGCTCGCGGAGACGACCCAGGGCTACTTCTACGAGGCCGCCTCGGTCAGCGAGCTGAAGCAGGTCTACCAGGACATGGGCAGCTCGATCGGTTTCCGGACCGAGCCGCGGGAGATCACCCAGTGGTACGCGGGTGTCGCGCTGCTCCTCGCGCTCTGCGCGGGAGGGCTGAGCCTGCTCTGGTCGTCCCGCCTGATCTGAGGCGGGACGGCCGGGGCCCGGCCGGTGGTGGTCAGTGACCGCCGCCGGCCAGGACGAAGAGGACGGCCACCCAGACGGCGGCGAGGGTGAAGCCCAGCGGGGCGACGTAACGGCTCATGGGACTGCTCCGTGGCGACGGACGGTCCGGCGGGACGGACCGCGGGGGTGGATCAGGGCGTACGCACACGAAGTCGTGACCGGGGTGCTTCCGCCGGGCCGCGCGGCACGGTCGCCCCGGCGGGCGGCCGGGGGAACGGGGCGGTGCGGTGGGCGGGGGAGCGGGGTCAGCCGCGCCGACTGAGTCGTGGCTCAGCGGGGCTGACGGTCGGCCCGGCCACGACTGGGAGGATCGCTATCTCGCACAGCGATCACCTCCTGCGGTCGGCGGGGCTCGACGATGCGGGCGATCCACTGCCCGCAAACGTCGATCATCGTACACCCGGCGGGCCCGCGGCACGCACTCGGCCGACCGGTCCGGCGGGCCCGTCCGACCGGGTCGCCGGGCAGCCCGCCGACCTGGGACGGGTTAGCGCTTACCTACCGGTAACCCCTAGGCTCGCCACCGACCGAGAGATCAGCTGAGCAGAGGGGGAACCGTGGCCCGTACCGTGCTGGTGACCGGCGGAAACCGGGGGATCGGCCTGGCCATCGCGCAGGCCTTCGCCAAGCAGGGCGACCGGGTGGCGGTGACCTACCGCGGCGGCGAGGCGCCGGCGGGGCTGTTCGGCGTGAAGTGTGACGTGACCGACGCCGAGTCGGTGGACGCCGCGTTCACCGCGATCGAGGCCGAGCTGGGCCCGGTCGAGGTGCTCGTCGCCAACGCCGGCATCACCGACGACACGCTGATCATGCGGATGTCCGAGGAGCAGTTCACCCGGGTGGTCGACACCAACCTGACCGGTGCGTTCCGGGTCGCCAAGCGGGCCTCGACGAAGATGCTCCGCGCGAAGTGGGGCCGGATGGTCTTCATCTCCTCGGTGGTCGGCCTGGCCGGCGGCGCCGGCCAGGTCAACTACGCGGCCAGCAAGGCCGGCCTCGTCGGCGTGGCCCGCTCGATCACCCGGGAGCTGGGCAGCCGCAACATCACCGCCAACGTGGTGGCGCCCGGCTTCATCGACACCGACATGACCGCCGCGCTGTCCGAGGAGCGCCGGGCGGAGATCCGCAAGCAGATCCCGGCGGGCCGGATGGCCAGCCCGGAGGAGGTCGCCGCCGCCGTCACCTGGCTCGCCTCGGACGCGGCCGGCTACATCTCCGGCGCCGTCGTCCCGGTCGACGGCGGCCTGGGCATGGGCCACTGAGAAAAGTACGGAGGAGATTGCACAATGTCCGGACTCCTGGCCGGTAAGCGGCTGCTGGTCACCGGCGTCATCACCGACGCCTCGATCGCCTTCTCGGTGGCGAAGCTCGCCCAGGAGAACGGCGCGCAGGTCGTGCTCACCGGCTACGGCCGGCTCTCCCTGGTGGAGCGGATCGCCAAGCGGCTGCCCGAGCCGGCGCCGGTGATCGAGCTGGACGTCACCAACGCCGAGCACCTGGCCGGCCTGGCCGACAAGGTGCGCGAGCACGTCGACGGCCTCGACGGCGTGGTGCACTCGATCGGCTTCGCCCCGCAGAGCTGCCTCGGCGGCGGCTTCCTCGACGCGCCCTGGGAGGACGTGGCGACCGCGCTCCAGGTCTCCACCTACTCCTACAAGTCCCTGGCCATGGCGGCGCTGCCGCTCATGTCGGCGGGCGGCGCCGTGGTGGGCCTCACCTTCGACGCCACCAAGGCGTGGCCGGTCTACGACTGGATGGGCGTGGCCAAGGCCGGGCTGGAGTCCGCCTCCCGCTACCTGGCCCTGCACCTGGGCAAGCAGGGCATCCGCAGCAACCTGGTCGCCGCCGGGCCGCTGCGCACCATCGCCGCCAAGTCCATCCCCGGCTTCGACCAGTTCGAGGACGCCTGGACCGAGCGCGCCCCGCTGGGCTGGGACCTCACCGACCAGGAGCCGGCCGCCCGCGCCTGCCTGGCGCTGCTGTCCGACTGGTTCCCGGCCACCACCGGCGAGATCGTCCACGTCGACGGCGGCTACCACGCGATCGGCGCCTGAGACCCGGACCGCACGTCCCGGGGTAGCCGCCGGACCGTCCCGGCCGTCGGGGGAGAATGCCACCATGGCGTACGACGCGTTGGTGCTGGTCTCCTTCGGCGGCCCGGAGCGGCCCGAGGACGTGCTGCCCTTCCTGCAGAACGTGACCCGGGGGCGGGGCGTGCCGCCGGAGCGGCTCGCCGAGGTGGCCGAGCACTACCTGCACTTCGGCGGGGTGTCCCCGATCAACCAGCAGTGCCGCGACCTCCTCGCGGCGATCCGCGAGGACTTCGCCGCCAACGGCGTCGACCTGCCGGTCTACTGGGGCAACCGCAACTGGGACCCGATGCTCGCCGACACGGTGGCGCAGATGCGCGACGACGGCGTCCAGCGGGCCCTGGCCTTCGTCACCAGCGCCTACGGCGGCTACTCGTCCTGCCGGCAGTACCAGGAGGACATCGCCACGGCCCGGGCCGCGGTCGGCCCGGACGCCCCACTGATCGAGAAGCTGCGCCAGTTCTGGGACCACCCAGGTTTCGTCGAGCCGCACGCCGACGCCGTCCGGGCCGCGCTCGCGCAGCTCGACCCGGCCCGGCGGGACAGCACCCGGCTCGTGTTCACGGCGCACTCCGTCCCGGTGTCGGCGGCCGCCAGCGCCGGCCCGCACGGCGGCCGGTACACCGCCCAGCTCGCCGAGACCGCCCGGCTGGTGCACGCCGCCGCCGCGCCCGACCTGCCGTACGACCTGGTCTGGCAGAGCCGCTCCGGGCCGCCGCAGGTGCCGTGGCTGGAGCCGGACATCAACGACCACCTGGCCGCGCTCGCCGGCGAGGGCGTGACCGGCGTGGTGGTCAGCCCGATCGGGTTCGTCTCCGACCACCTCGAGGTGGTCTGGGACCTGGACACCGAGGCCCTCGACACGGCCAAACAGCACGGCCTGGACTTCGTCCGCGCGGGCACGCCCGGCACCGACCCGCGGTTCGTGGCGATGGTCCGCGAGCTGGTGCTGGAACGGAACGCCCCGGACGGCGAGCGGTACTTCCGCCGCCTCGGCGAGCTGCCCACCTGGGACACCTGCCCGGCGCTGTGCTGCGTGCCCCCCTCCCGCCGGCCCTGAGCCCGGCCACCTCCGACACCCAGTGGGGACGACACATGCATGACCGCAAGCCGGTGCAGAGCTGGCTCACCGACATGGACGGCGTGCTGGTGCACGAGGGCCAGCCGGTGCCCGGCGCACCCGAGTTCGTCAAGAAGCTGCGCGCCTCCGGCAAGCCCTTCCTGGTGCTCACCAACAACTCGATCTACACGCCACGGGACCTGCGGGCCCGGCTGGCCCGGATGGGGCTGGACGTGCCGGAGGAGGCGATCTGGTCGTCCGCGCTGGCCACCGCCCAGTTCCTGGCCGACCAGCGGCCGGGCGGCACCGCGTACGTGATCGGCGAGGCCGGTCTCACCACGGCGCTGCACGCGGTGGGCTACGTGCTCAGCGACTTCGCCCCCGACTACGTGGTGCTGGGGGAGACCCGCACCTACAGCTTCGAGGCGATCACCAAGGCGATCCGGCTGATCAACGACGGGGCCCGGTTCATCTGCACCAACCCGGACGCGACGGGCCCGTCGGTGGAGGGCGCGTTGCCGGCCGCCGGTTCGGTGGCCGCCATGATCTCCAAGGCGACCGGGGTGGAGCCGTACTTCGTCGGCAAGCCCAACCCGATGATGATGCGCTCGGCGTTGAACACCATCGACGCGCACTCCGAGTCGACCGCGATGATCGGCGACCGGATGGACACCGACATCCTCTGCGGCCTGGAGGCCGGGCTGGAAACGATCCTGGTGCTCACCGGGATCAGCAGCCGGGCCGAGACCGAGCGCTACCCCTACCGGCCGTCCCGGATCGTCAACTCGGTGGCCGACCTGATTGACGAGGTCTGAGCAGGGGCCCAGGACCTCAGGGGCGCAGCGGGGCGTTGCAGGCGGCCACCAGGGCCTGCCGGCAGGCGGTGGTCAACGGCCGCAGCGCCGCGTCCCGCTGCTGCGCCTCGAAGGTGTTCACCGCCCCGCCCGGTGCGCTCTCCCCGGCAAGGGCGAGCACCCGGTCCAGCACGGCCGCGCGGGCGAACAGCCGGCGGGACCGCGGGTCGAAGCCGGGCGGCAGGTCGGTCCCGCCGTCCGGCCGGCGCAGCGCGGCGAGCGCGCCGGCCAGCTCCGGCCGCCACTGGGCCACGTCGAGCCGGGTCAGCGCGGCGGTCGTCTCGGCCAGCGCGGCGGCCAGCTCGGCCTCCGCCTCGGCGGCGCCGGGCGCGATCAGCGACGCCTTCGGCGCGTCGGCCGGCAGCGGGTAGACCCGCCAGAGCACGGTTTCCCAGGTCATTCCCGAGCCCGAGGTGTGCGTGCGCACCTCGGGCACGAACCCGAGCCCGCTGGCCACCACGGCCTCGCCGGCCAGCAGCGCCGCCCCCGCGAAGTCGCCGGGGCCGGGCAGCCCGCGCGGGTCGCCCGGTGCGGGCAGCACCAGCCGGATCTCGTCCGGGGAGAGCTTGGCCAGGCTGGGCAGCGCGTCCCGCAGGGACACGTCGGTCCAGGTGCCGGGGGCGTCGGCGACCAGGTGCTCCTCGTCGCCGGCGATCTCGTCGGCGACCTCGTCGAAGGGCACCAGGCCGGCGCGCCAGGCGCGTACCCAGGCGACGAACCGGCTCGACCGGCGCGGAGCCAGCGTGGCCGCGCCCGTTGCGGGGGAGGACATGCCGAAAGGGTACGTGCTCGCCGCCGTCGCTGTCTCGGCTGCCGCTCCGGCGGCGTGACCTGCCCCCAACTACCCCCTTCGCCCCTTTCTGTGCCGCCGGTGGGGCACCTGGTCGGCGCGTCGCCGGGCGACGCGCCGGGCCGGTGGCTAGCGTGATCCACATGGCGGGGCGATACGACGGCGACGTGCTGGCGGGCGACTGGCGGCGGCGGAAGGCGATCCCGGAGGTCGACGCCGAACCGGACCTGGTGGTCGAGGACGCCGACTCCGGCTTCTGCGGCGCGGTGGTGGGGTTCGAGTCCGGCGCGGTGGTGCTGGAGGACCGGCACGGCAAACGGCGGAACTTCCCGCTGCTGCCCGCCGCGTTCCTGCTCGACGGCCAGCCGGTCACCCTGCGCCGCCCGGCCCGCGCCCCGGTGCCCGCCGCCCGGCGGCGCACCGCCTCCGGCTCGATCGCTGTCGACAACGTCCGGGCGCAGGTTGCCAAGGCCAGCCGGATCTGGGTCGAGGGTGTGCACGACGCGGCGCTGGTCGAGCGGATCTGGGGCGACGACCTGCGGATCGAGGGTGTGGTGGTGGAACCCCTCGACGGCATCGACGAACTCGCCGCCGAGGTGCGCGCCTTCGACCCCGGCCCGGGCCGCCGGCTCGGCGTGCTGGTCGACCACCTGGTGCCCGGCTCGAAGGAGAGCCGGATCGTGGCACGGGTCACCTCCCCGCACGTGCTGGTCACCGGGCACCCGTACGTCGACGTGTGGCAGGCGGTGAAACCCCGGGCGCTGGGCATCCCGGCCTGGCCCGTGGTGCCGCCGGGGCGGCCCTGGAAGGAAGGCGTCTGCGCGGCGCTCGGGGTGGCCGAGCCGGCGGACATGTGGCGGCACATCCTGTCGCGGGTGGACAGTTTCGCCGACGTGGAGACGCCGTTGATCAACGCCATGGAGCGGTTGATCGATTTCGTGACTTCGCCCTGAGTCGTGGTTGCTGTTCAGGCCGGGGGCGACCGTGCCCGGCTCCGGGCGGTCAGGCTTGATCCCTCCGCCGGGCACGGTCGCCCCCGGCCCGTCGTGTGCCGGGTGCGGGGGTCGGTTCCGGCAGCGAGGGTGGGGATGGCCTTGCGGGTGCTACGAACTTGATGACGTGAACGGATCGCGGGGTGAGTTAGCCGTGTCGTCGCGTTTGTAGGCGCGGCAGGGTCAGGGGCGGTCGGGGTGATCCATCTGCGTCATCAAGCTTCTAGCGGCGCGGGTGGTCAGGGGCGGTCGGGGTGAGCCACCTGTGTCATCAAGTTTGTAGCGGCGCGGGTGGTCAGGGTTCCTGGTCGGGGGTTCTTGTGAAGACGAAGGTGGCGATGTCGAGGGCGACGGGGTGGCCCGCCTCGTCGCGGATGACGGTGAGGAGTTCGCCGTCCTGGGAGCCGGAGCGGCCGCGCCAGCGGTCGGGGGCCTCCGGGGTGAAGCGGAGCCGCGGGTTACCCACTAGGCCGCCCACCAGGTCGCCGGCCGGGTCGATGCGGAACTCGTACTCGTTGCCCATCCACCACCAGCGGCCGGTCAGCTCGGCAAGGTCGGCGGGCGGCGCCTCGGCCGGGCGCCACGGGGCGGGCGCGGCCGGCTCGGCGTCGAGCACCAGGGTCAGCACCTCGCGGGCCAGGCCGACGACGTGGTGGCCGCGCAGCCCGTACGAGTTGGCGTAGTCGACCACGGCGGTGCGGGTCGGGCGGTGCACGGCCAGGCCGGCGACGTAGCCGGGCATCGAGCCGCCGTGGCCCACGTACACGCGGTCGCCGACCCGGTAGAGCTCCACGCCGAGGCCGTGCCCGCCGGTCCAGGCGTCCAGGTCGCTGATCACCACGGGCGCGCACATCTCGGTGAGCGTCGCGGGGGCGAGCAGGTCCGGGGCCGGGTCGGCCAGGAAGGCCGCCCAGCGGGCCAGGTCCTCGACGGTCGACCAGAGCTGGCCGGCCGGGGCCATCGCCCCGGTGTCGGTGCGCGGCTCCTCCCGCAGGGTGTCGTGCCAGGGGTGCACCACGTAGCCGCGGGCGTACGGCTCGGTGGGGTGGTAGGTGGTGCGGCGCATGCCCAGCGGTTCGAGCAGCCGCTCGCGCAGCAGGTCGGCCCAGGGCGTGCCGGTGATCCGTTCCAGCACCCCGCCGAGCAGCCCGTACGCCAGGTTCGAGTAGTGGTAGACGTGGTGCGGCGGGTGGGCGATCTTCGCCGGGGTGAGCCCGGCGAGCAGGGTCGCCAGGTCGGCGCCCGCGGCCCGCTCCCACCACTGCCCGTCCGGCTCCCGTTGCAGGCCGCTGGCGTGCCCGAGCAGCTGGCGCAGGGTGAGCGCGCCGACCGGGGTGCCGGGCAGGTGCTTGTCCAGCGGGTCGTCCAGGTCCAACCGGCCGGCGTCGCGCTGCTGCATCACCAGCACGGCGGTCATGGTCTTGCTGATCGAGCCGATCCGGTACTGGAGGTCCGCGTCGGGGCGGGGCTGCTCGCCGGCGAGCGCGACGTGCGCCAGGCCGCCGTCCCGGACCACGCCGAGGGCGAGCGACGGGCCGCGTCCCTCCGCCTGGGCCCGGGCGACCAGCAGGTCCACCTGTCGGGCGGTCTCGGGCAGCAGGGCCATGGGTCCTCCTCGGCGGTCGTCGGCGCGCTGCCGAGCTTAGGTGATCATTTCGGGTCGTCGCTGCGTGCGTCGGCGTGTCACGATCTAAGGGTGGACGCCGTGTTCTGGATCGTGCTGGGTGTGCTGCTGGCGGTCGCCGAGATCTTCACGACGACGCTCTTCCTGATCATGTTCGCGGCGGGGGCCTTCGCCGCCGCCGGGGCCGCCGCGCTGGGTGCCCCGGTCGCGCTCCAGGCGCTGGTCTTCGCGGTGGTCTCCGCGCTGTCGGTGGCCCTGGTCCGGCCGGTCATCAAGCGGCACGCCATGCCGGCGCTGCAGAGCGGCGACCAGCCGTTCGGGGTCGAGGCGATCGAGGGGTCCAGCGCGGTGGTGCTGGAGCCGGTCGACGCCGAGCGGGGCCTCGTCAAGATCGACGGTGAGCTGTGGACGGCCCGGTCGTACGACGCGACGCGCAGCTACGCGGCGGGCGAGCGGGTGCAGGTGATAAAGGTCCGGGGCGCGACCGCCCTGGTCTGGCAGGACGAGATTTCCACCCCGGGCGGAATGCCCGAAGGAAAAAGGTGAAGATATGGAGTTTGCAGCGATCCTGTTGATCGCCGTCGCCGTGATCGTCGTGGTGACGCTGGTGAAGGCGGTGCGGATCGTGCCGCAGCAGCGCCAGGACGTGGTGGAGCGGCTGGGCAAGTACAAGCGGACCTTGAACCCGGGGCTGAACCTGCTGGTGCCGTACATCGACGCGGTGCGGACCAAGGTCGACATGCGCGAGCAGGTGGTCAGCTTCCCGCCGCAGCCGGTGATCACCTCGGACAACCTCGTCGTCTCGATCGACACGGTGCTGTACTTCAAGGTGGTCGACTCGGTCCGCGCCACCTACGAGATCTCCAACTTCCTCCAGGCCATCGAGCAGCTCACCGTCACCACGCTGCGCAACGTGATCGGCTCGCTGGATCTGGAGCGCGCGTTGACCAGCCGCGAGGAGATCAACCGGCACCTCTCCGGTGTGCTCGACGAGACCACCGGCCGGTGGGGCATCAAGGTGACCCGGGTCGAGATCAAGGCCATCGAGCCGCCGCCGAGCATCCGCGACTCGATGGAGAAGCAGATGCGCGCCGAGCGGGACCGCCGTGCCGCCATCCTCAACGCCGAGGGGCACAAGCAGTCGCAGATCCTCACGGCCGAGGGTGAGAAGCAGGCCGCCGTGTTGCGCGCCGACGGTGACCGGCAGGCCCGCATCCTCCAGGCGGAGGGCCAGGCCAAGGCGATCCGGACGGTCTTCGACGCGATCCACCAGGCCAACCCGAGCCAGAAGGTGCTCGCCTACCAGTACCTCCAGGCCCTGCCGCAGATCGCCAACGGCACCGCCAACAAGGTCTGGATCGTGCCGACCGAGCTGACCAAGGCCCTGGAGGGCATGGGTGGCGCGCTGGGCGGGCTGGCCAACATGGTCGGTGACGTCCCGTCGCCCGAGGCCACCAAGAGCGCCGGCGAGGTGGAGCGCGAGGCCGCCGAGGCCGCGCACGCCGCCGCCAGCGCGGCCCAGGAGATCCACGACGAGGTACGCGTCGCCGAGGCCCAGGCCACCGGCGGCAACGCCCCGCAGGGGCTCCCGGCGCCCGAGCCGGTCTCCCCGCAGAGCCTGCTCAACGACCCGTCGGACCAGCGCGAACGGGGCTGATCGGAGCTCCGCCGGCAAATCCGAGAATCACTCATACGGCGCCCCGGCGCCTGCCACCATCGGTCTGAGGACGGGTGGTGACCAGGGCCGGGGCGCCGTTGCGCGTCCCCCCGCCGCCCGCGTGTGAGCGAGGTGACGCATGAAGGATCCGGCGAACCGGCTTTTCTCCAGGACTCCGGTCCCGGGCGCGCACGACCCGGCCGGGCCGCTCGGCACCCGGCGTACCGGCGGCGGGTTCGGGGTGCTCCCGTTCGTCTCCGAGCCCGGGCCGGCCGCCCCGGCCACCGACGCGAGCTGGGCCTGGTCGATCCGCCGGTTCGCCCGCGCGGCGGTCTGGCTGCTGCCCGCGTACGCGGTCCTCTACGGCCTGGTGGCGATGGCCAGCGACGGCGGGGTGGGCAACGACCCCTACCCGGCCGACGGCCAGCCGGTCTACCTCGTCGGCTGGGTGGCCTCGGTCTGGCTCGGGCTGCTCGCCCTGCTGGCGCTCGCCGGCCTGCTCGCCGCCACCCGGTGCCGGCGGATCGCCCTCGTCGGGCTGCTGGCCAGCATCGGTGGGATGGTGCTCATGCTGCCCTTCGCCGGGCTGGCCGAGCAGGCGCCGGTCTTCGGCACCACCGCGCGCAGCATCGTCCTGGTCGGCGCCACCTTCTACAGCCTGGGCTGGTTCCTCACCGGCTGGTCGGTCGCCCGGTCCGGGATGTTCTCCTACGGCGACGGGGTCATGCTGATGATCGCCGCCCCGCTGCTGGGCCTGGGTGGCGCGCTCATCGGCTCGCTGCAGACCTTCGGCGCGATCTTCGTGCTGGTCGCCGGCATCGGCATCGGCTACCGCTCCGGCCGCCTCGTCCCGGCGGTGATCGCCCAGGACGCCCTGGCCGCCAGCATGACGGCCACCCCCGCCCCACCCCCCACCGGCCCCCGCCCCACCTGACCCGCCCGCCCCCCGGCCCCCCGATCTTGTCGCGTTGATCATGAAGTTGGCGGCAGTCACGGAGATCCACATCGCCGTCAACTTCATGATCGACGGGGTCGGGAGGGGCTCCGCCGGAGCTGGGAGGTCGCCGTGAGGTTACTGACAGTTGCCTGACGGGGTGGCCGAATCGCCGTATTCGCGGTAATCCTGGGGTCCATGCCGTCTCCCCGGTCGCCGCTGTCGCGGCTCTTCACCGTGCTCCTCGCCGGCGTCCTCGCCGGGCTCGTCCTCGCGCTCGCCGCGCTCCCCAGCGGCCTGCTCGGCGGGCTCGCGGCCCAGGCCGGCCTCGGCGCGTACGCGGAGCTGCCCGACGCGCTGCGCACCCCCGCGCAGCCGCAGCGCTCGTACCTCTACGCGAACGACGGCAAGACCCTGATCACCACGTTCTACGACGTCAACCGCACCGACGTCCCCCTCGCCGAGATCGCCCCCGTGATGCGGCAGGCGATCATCGCGGCCGAGGACCGCCGTTTCTACTCGCACGGCGGCGCCGACCTGCGCGGCATCGCCCGCGCCCTGGTCGCCAACGTCAAGGGCGGCGGCACCGAGCAGGGCGGCTCCACGCTGACCATGCAGTACGTCCGGAACGTGCTCAAGACCGACCCGACTCGCACCGCCGAGGAGCGGCAGGCCGCCACCGAGCAGACCGTGGGGCGCAAGCTCCAGGAGATCCGGTACGCGAACGCGCTGGAGGAGACGCTCAGCAAGGACGAGATCCTCAACCGCTACCTGAACATCGCGTACTTCGGCTCCGGCGCGTACGGCGTCGCGGCGGCCAGCCAGCGCTACTTCGGCAAGGCCCCGGCCGACCTGACCCTGGGCGAGGCGGCGCTGCTCGCCGGCCTGGTCCAGTCGCCCGACGAGTACAGCCCGATCGACGGCGACAAGGACCAGGCGCTCGCCCGCCGGGGGTACGTGCTCGACTCGATGGCCGAGACCGGCGCGATCACCGCGCAGCAGGCCGCCGCGGCCCGGGCCGAGCCGCTCACCCTGCGCCCGACCGCCCAGCCCAACGGCTGCACGGCGGTCGCCCAGGGCCACGACGACTGGGGCTTCTTCTGCGACTACCTGCGCCAGTGGTGGCTCGCCCAGCCGGCCTTCGGCAACACGGTGAAGGAGCGCGAGCAGGCGCTGCGCCGGGGCGGCTACAGCGTGGTCACCACGCTCGACCCGAAGATCCAGCAGACCGCCCAGAAGCAGGCCACCGCCGTCTACGGCTACGGCAACAAGCGCGCCCTGCCGATCGCCGCGGTCGAGCCGGGCACCGGCCGGGTGCTGGCCATGGCGGTCAACCGGCACTACAGCCTCGCCGACAACCCGGCCGGGCAGGCCAATCACCCGAACACCGTCAACCCGCTGATCTCCGGGGGCGCGAGCGTCGACGGATACCAGGCCGGCTCGACGTTCAAGATGTTCACCATGCTCGCCGCGCTGGAGGCCGGCAAGCCCCTGGCCACCGGCTTCGACGCCCCGGCGAAGCTGCCCACCCGGTACGGCTCCGACGCCGAGGGCAACTGCGACGGCAAGTGGTGCCCGGCCAACGCCAACCCGGAGTGGATGGACGGCTACCGGATGATGTGGGACGGCTTCGGCCGCTCCGTGAACACCTACTTCGTCTGGCTTGCCGAGCAGGTCGGCGAGGACAAGGTGGTGGAGATGGCGCAGCGGCTCGGCATCAGGTTCCGGGCCGACTCCGACGCCGCCTTCGCGCGCGACGACGCGCAGAACTGGGGCGCGTTCACGCTCGGCGTCGCGGCCACCACCCCGCTCGACCTGGCCAACGCGTACGCCACGGTGGCGGCCGAGGGGACTTACTGCACTCCGCTGCCGGTGGTCTCGGTGACCGCGGCCAACGGCGAGAAGGTCGACGTCGGCCAGCCCTCCTGCAAGCGGGTGCTCGACGCCGACGTGGCCCGGGCGGCCACCGACGCGGCCCGCTGCCCCGTCGGCCAGCAGTCGGCGTACGGGCAGTGCAACGGCGGCACCGCCACCTCGGTGAACGGGATCGTCGACCGCCCGGTGGCCGGCAAGACCGGTAGCTCCGAGCAGAACGCCACCGAGACCTTCGTGGGGTTCACCCCGCAGGTGGCCGTGGCCGGCATCGCCGCCAACCCCGACGACTCGACCGACCTGGTCGGCTCGGCCGTGCAGGCCCGGGTGATCGACGCGGTCGCCCGGGTGATCAAGACGGCGGTGGACGGCAAGCCGGTGAAGGACTTCACGGCGCCCAGCCGCGAGCTCGCCGGCGACCCGCAGCGCCCGAGGCCGCGCCCCACCCCGCAGCCCCAGGAGGAGCGCCGGCAGGACCGGAACAACCTCCCCTCGGACCTGCTCCGCTGGCTCCAGGGCCGCGACCGCGGCTGACCGCCAATCCGCGGTGTCACCCGCCACCAGGGGGTGACACCGCGCGAGGGCGGCGGTCCGGAAAAGAAACTCCGCGCCGGCTGTCGGATCCGGTCGGCCGGCTCCGACCCACCGGTGAGCGCGCCCGCCGGGGGCGCCGCCGGAAGCGGAGGACACCATGCGCAAGCTCGTCTACTGGGTGCACCAGTCGGTCGACGGCTTCATCGAGGGGCCGAACGGGGAGTTCGACTGGGCGGCCATGGGGCCGGAGCTGTCCGCGTACTCCCTCGAGGCGACCGACCGGGCCGACGCCTTCCTCTACGGGCGCAAGGTGTGGGAGTTGATGTCCTGGTACTGGCCGCGGGCGGAGCAGATGTCCCAGGACCCGCACGACCTGCGCTTCGCCCCGATCTGGGCCCGTACCCCGAAGATCGTCATCTCCCGCACGCTGGAGAGCGCCGAGTACGGCGCCCGGGTGATCGGCCGTGACCTGGCCGCGGAGGTCGCCGAGCTGAAGGCGCAGCCGGGTGGGGACCTGCTGCTCACCGGCGGCTCCGGCGCGGCGGCGGCGCTGGCCGAGCTGGGGCTGGTCGACGAGTGCCAGGTGGTGGTGCACCCGGTCGTGCTGGGCGGCGGCACCCCCGTCTTCCCCGGCAAGGAGCGCCTCGACCTGCGGCTGACCGGGACGCGGGGCTTCGACGGCCGGTCGGTGCTGCTGCGCTACGAGCGGGCGTGACAGCTCACCGCCCCCGGCGGCGGGGACGGTAGGTGGCGAGCACCGAGGGCAGACCCCGCCGGAGGATCTCCGTCCGGTCGCTGTCCCCGCGCAGCACCGCGGCGGCCGTCTTGCGGGCCTGCTCGGCGGTGAAGTGCGGGGGCAGCATCAGCTCCGCCGGGTCGACGACCGCGTTCACCACCACGGGCCGGTCGGCGCTCAGCGCCCGCTGCCACAGGTCGGGCACCTGGTCGGGGGAGTCGACCAGCACGCCGTCGAGCCCCAGCACCTCCGCCCACCTGTGGTACGCCACGTCCGGCAGGTCCTGGCTCGCCGGGAACATCGGCGTCCCCTCGCCGGAGCGCTGCTCCCAGCTCACGAAGGACAGGTCGCGGTTGTTGAGCACCAGCACCACGAACCGCGGGTCCGCCCACTGCCGCCAGTACTTGGCCACGGTGATCAGCTCGTTGACCCCGTTCATCTGCATCGCGCCGTCGCCGATCAGCGCGACCAGCGGGCGGTCCGGGTGGGCGAACTTCGCGGCGATGGCGTACGGCATGGCCCCGCCCATGGAGAGCAGGGTGCCGGAGAGGCTGGCCAGCATGCCGGGGCGGACCCGGATGTGGCGGGCGTACCAGGCGGTGGCCGTGCCGCAGTCCACGGCCAGCATGGCGTCGTCCGGCAGGGCGTCGTCGAGGGTCGCGAAGAGCAGCTGCGGGTTCACCGGATTGGCCGGCTGCTCGGCCACCTCCCGCTGGGACTGCCGCCACTTCGCCGTCGCGCCGGCCAGGGTGGCCCGCCAGGCGGTCGGCACCGGCCCGGTGCCCAGCTCCCGCAGCAGCGCCCGCAGGGTCGGCGCGGCGTCCCCGGTCAGGTTCACCTCGGTCGGGTAGCGCAGCCCCATCCGGCTGCCGTCCAGGTCGATCTGCACGGCCCGGGCCGTGCCCTGCGGCGGATAGAACTCCGAGTACGGCATGTTGCTGCCCACGATCAGCAGCCGGTCGCACTCCTGCATGAGCTGCCAGCTCGGGCGGCTGCCCAGCAGGCCGATCGCGCCGGTCACCCAGGGCGCCCGGTGGTCGACGGCGGCGAAGCCGAGCAGGGCGGTCGCCACCCCGGCACCGAGCCGGTCGGCCACCCGGCGGACCTCGTCCTCCGCGCCGAGGGCGCCCTGCCCGACCAGCATGGCGACCTTCTCGCCGCCGCGCAGCACCTCGGCCGCCCGGCGCACCTCCTCCTCCGGCGGCACGGTCGGCATGCTGCTCGGCACCGCGCTCGTGTGGTAGTAGCCGTGCGCGTGCGGCGGCTCCGGCACCGCCGGCTCGTCCTGCACGTCGGAGGGGAGCACCAGGGCGGTGACCGTGCGCCGGGCCAGGGCGGTCCGGCAGGCCCGGTCGACCAGGTGCCGCGCCTGCGACGGGTCGTCGAGCTGGGCCAGGAAGGCCGACGCCACGTCCTTGTAGAGGGCGAGCAGGTCGACCTCCTGGTAGTAGCCGCCGCCCTCGGCGGGCAGCGCCGTGTGCCCGAGCAGGGCCACCACCGGCTGGTGGTCGAGCTTGGCGTCGTAGAGGCCGTTGAGCACGTGGATCGCGCCGGGGCCGCTGGTCACCACCACACAGCCCAGCGGGCCGCCGCCGTACTTGACGTGGGCGCTGGCCGCGAAACCGGCCGTCTCCTCGTGCCGGACCTGGATGAACTCGGCCCGGCCGGCGGTGCGTTGCAGTGCCGACGTCATGCCGTTGATGCCGTCGCCGGGGTAGCCGTAGTAGCGGTGCACGCCCCACTCGGCCAGTCGGGCCACGATGTAGTCGGCGACCGTGGCATGCCGCGGCAGCTGGCCGTCGCCGGTGGGGTCCGCGCTCATCGTGGTGATCCCTTCGTCGCTGTCCGCTTTCCCCGGGCTCCGTTCCCCGCCCGGGGCGGCGGAAACCCGGGCCGCGCCGGACCGGCCGGGCGGACCAGGCAGAATCGTCCGGTGCCCGTCCACGAGATCACCGACCCCGACGACGACCGGATCGCCGACTACCGCGCGCTGACCGACGTGGAGCTGCGCACCCGCTGGGAGCCCCCGCACGGGCTGTTCATCGCCGAGGGGGAGCTGGTGCTGCGGCGGGCGCTGCGGGCCGGCTACCCGGCCCGGTCGTACCTGGTCGACGCCAAGCGGGTGGACCAGCTCGCCGACCTCGACACGGGGGAGACGCCCGTCTACGCGGCCACTCAGGAGGTGCTCCAGCGGGCCACCGGCTTCCATGTGCACCGGGGCGTGCTCGCCTCGTTCCGCCGCAAGCCGCTGCCGTCCGCCGCCGAGGTGCTGGCCGGCGCCCGCCGGGTGGTGATCCTGGAGGACGTCAACAACCACACCAACCTGGGCGCGATCTTCCGGGCCGTGGCCGCGCTGGGGGTGGACGCCGTGCTGCTCTCGCCGACCTGCGCCGACCCGCTCTACCGGCGCAGCGTCCGGGTCAGCATGGGCGAGGTCTTCGCCATCCCGTACGCGAAACTGGAGCCCTGGCCGGACGCGCTCGGCCAGGTCCGGGCGGCGGGTTTCACGGTGCTGGCCATGACGCCCGCGCCGGACGCCGTGCCGATCCAGCGGCTGGACGCCGGGCAGCGGGCGCGCGCGGCCCTGCTCATGGGGGCCGAGGGCGCCGGCCTGACCGGGGCCGCGATGGCCGCCAGCGACGTCCGGGTGGTGATCCCCATGCGGCGCGGGGTGGACTCGCTCAACGTCGCCGCCGCCACCGCGGTGGCCTGCTGGGAGCTGGGTCGCGACGACCCGCTGTGACGCCGGGGGCGGCGCGGCCCGCCCCCGGCGCCGCGCGGTCAGGCGAAGTACTTCGACCAGAGGTTGTGCGTCGGCCAGCTGGTCACCGCCCGGGAGGCGGTCCACAGCGCCGAGTCGATCGGGGCGTAGCTCAGCCCGGACTCGTCGTCGCGCTGGTTGAACACCGCCGCCCAGCTCATCCCCTGGTAGGTGCGCACCAGGATGCTGTACGTGCCGGCGAAGCTGCCGGTGTGCCAGGTGTTGCGGCCGGTGCCGCCGGTGACCGGGCGGACCGCCCAGCCGAGGCCGTAGTACCAGCCGTCGCCGTTGACCCCGGTCGGGCTGGGGACCGCGAAGACCCGGCCGGTGGAGGTGCTGTTCAGCACGGGGCTGCCGCTGTCGAACGCGGTCGCCCAGCGGACCAGGTCGATCGCCGAGGCGAGCCAGCCGCCGTTGGCGTCGTGGACGCGCATGCTGAACGTGCCGTACGGGGCGTCGACCACGGTGCCGGAGTTGTCCAGCACGGTCGGGCCCGTGTACTGCGAGCGGTAGCCGACCTCGCCGGGGTGCCGGCTGACCGTCTCGCCCAGCCCCATCCGGGTGATGCCGAGGGGCGCGAGCAGCTTCTGCTTCACGTACGTCTCGTAGGGCAGGCCGCTGACCTTCTCGACGATCCGGCCGGCGAGCAGGTAGCCGTAGTTGCTGTAGGAGACCGTCGAGCCGGGGTCGTGCATCAGCGGCTGGCCGGACATGAAGCGGATGACGTCGGCGTGGGTCAGCTCCATCGGCACGTCCAACGCGTTGGCGATGATCCGGTCCTTGAACACCGGGTCGAACGCGGTGAGGTCCCGGTCCCAGCCGCCGGTGTGCTGGAGCAGCCGCCAGAGCGTGACCTTGGCGAGGCGGGGGTCGGCGCTCTGCCCGGCCGGCGGGGTCAGGTCGAGGAATTTGGTGATCGGGTCACCGAGGCTGAGCTTGCCGTCCTGGGCGAGCCGGACCACCGCCGCCGCGGTCAGCGACTTGGAGAGGCTGGCCACCCGGAACAGCGAGGTGGGCTGGATGAGCATCGGGGAGTTGTTGCCGTAGCCCCGGGCCAGCACCAGCCGGCCCTTGTAGGTGACCGCGAGCTGGCCGGCGTCGATGTGCCGGGCCTGCATGAAGCTCTTCATCGTGTCGTCGAACGCGCTCAGCGCGCTCACCGCGGTGCCGGTGGTCGTCCACGTTTGCGGCGCGGCCTGCGCCGGCGCCGCCGACACCGCGCCCGCGCCGAGCGCCCCCGCCCCCGCGGCGGTGACCAGCTTCGCGAACGCCCGCCGGCTGACCGTCGTCCCGTCCATGCCTCCCCTTCCGATTGATCACGATCACCGGCACGCTACTGGAGGTGATCGGCCGGTGGGGGGCCGCCCGGCACGCTCGGAATCGGCGGTGACGCAGGGTAGCGTGTCGCCCGTGTTCCCTACCGTCCGTGAGGTGCTCGCCCTGGTGCCGGTGCGCCACGGCGCGCCGCGCCTGGTCGCCGGGGACGCGGGCCTGGACCGGCCGGTGCGCTGGGTGCACGTGGCCGAGGTGCCGGACATCGCCACCCTGCTCGGCGGCGGCGAGCTGGTGCTCACCACCGGGATCGGGCTGCCCGCCGACGACGCCGGCCTGCGCGCGTTCATCGGCGACCTGGCCGACGTCGGGGTCTCCGGGCTGGTCGTGGAGCTGGGCCGGCGCTACGTGAGCGGGGTGCCCCGGGTGATGGCGGCCGCCGCCGAGCGGCGCGGGCTGCCCCTGGTCGAGCTGCGCCGGGCCACCCCGTTCGTGCGGATCACCGAGGCGGTGCACGCGC
This sequence comes from Micromonospora sp. NPDC005707, assembly GCF_040631005.1. Lineage (NCBI taxonomy): Bacteria > Bacillati > Actinomycetota > Actinomycetes > Micromonosporales > Micromonosporaceae > Micromonospora > Micromonospora sp. NPDC005707. The sequence goes on along the minus strand of NZ_JBEXYR010000024.1, from coordinate 35,601 downwards.
TGATCGTGGACGCCCAGCTCACCGAGCTGCGCGCCACCGAGGAGATCCACCAGCGGTTCACCGAACTGTCCGTGGAGGGCGCCGAGCCGGCCGAGGTGGTCCGGCAGGCCGCCGAGCTGGCCGGCTGCCCGGTGGTGCTGGAGAACCTGTCCCGGCAGGTGCTCGCGTACGACCCGGCGGGGGAGAGCGCCGAGCTGCTGCTGGACGGCTGGGAGCAGCACTCCCGGCGGATCCGGCCGGCCGGGCGGACCGCGTACGACCGGGACAGCGGGTGGCTGGTCACCACCGTCGGCGCCCGGGGCCAGGACTGGGGGCGGCTGCTGCTGCGCTGGCCGGCCGGTGCCGAGCTGACCACGCGCGACCCCGAACGGACGCCGGCCTCCTTCGAGGACCGACCGCGGTCCGGCGAGGCGTGGCCGGCCGGCGCGACCGGAGAACCGGCCGGCGGACCCGACGCCGGGGCGGGGGGTGCCGACGGCGGGGCGGGAGGTGCCGACGGCGGCCAGCCGACCACCAGCGCCGGGCCGGCCGACGCCGCGCCGGTCGAGGGCTGGACGCCACCGCACCCGCGCCGGGATGCCGGCGCCGGCGGGGGAGCCGGCGCCACCCCGCCCACCCGGCTCACCATCCTGATCGAGCGGGCCGCCTCCACCCTCGCCCTGGGCCGGCTGATCCGCCGTGACGCCGAGGGGCTGGAACGGCAGATCCACCGCACCCTGCTCACCGCCCTGATCGACCATTCCCGCCCGGTGGACGAGGTGGCGCTGCGGGCCAAGGCGCTCGGCGTGACCCTGGACCGCCGCCACCTGGTCGGCGTCGTGGTCCGCCACCGGGCCGACGACCCGGGCGAGGGCGGCGGGCCGGGTCCCGACGCCGGCCCCGAGGCCGGTCCGGCCCGGCTGCGCGACCTCGCCGAGGCGGTCGGCCAGGCGCTGCGCGAGGCCAAGCTCACGGCCCTGACCAGCGCCGTCGACGACCAGGCGGTGGGCGCGCTGCTGGCGCTGCCCGACCCGGCCGCCGAGGAGAAGGCGCTCGCCGCGTTCGCCGCCGCGCTGCGCCGGGTACGCCTCGACGCCGACCCGGCCCGCCCGCCGGCGCCCCGGTCCGCCCGCCCCGCCGACCCGCCCGCCCGGACCGTGGCGGTCGGCGCCCTGCGCGCGGCGGATCCGGCGTCCCGCCCGCGCCCGGCCGGCCCGGCCGTGATCGTGGCGGCCGGTTCCGGGGTGGGCAGCCTGCGGGAGGCGCGCCGCTCGCTGGTCGAGGCGCGGCAGATCGCCGAGGCGGCCCGCCGGGACCGGCGGGACCTGCCCTACTTCCGGCTGCCGCACGTCGGGCTCGCCGGCCTGCTGCACCTGCTCCGGGACGAGCCGCGGTTGCAGACCTTCGTCGAGCGCGAGCTGGGTGGGCTGCTGGCGTACGACGCCCAGCACCCGAGGGAGCAACTGCTCGGCACCCTCCGGGCGTACCTGGAGCAGGGCCGCAACAAATCCGCGGCGGCCGCCGCCGCGCACCTGTCCCGGCCCGCCTTCTACGAACGCCTGGCCCGCATCGGCCGCATCCTGGACGTCGACCTCGACTCGGTGGAGCAGTGCCTGTCGCTCCACGTGGCCCTGCTGGCCCTGGACGCCGTCCGCACCCCCTGACCGCGACCCTGGTCATGACCGCGACCCTGGTCGATCATGAAGTTATCGCCCCGACACGCCGGTGTCAGGCGCAACAACTTCATGATCAACGTCGGGATGCGGGTCAGGTGAGGGCGGTGAGGGCCTTGGCGTAGGGGGCGGGGACGTAGGTCGGGCCGCCGGGGGTGAAGACGTCGGAGGTGGCGGCGGTCGACCAGGCCGTGGGGGGCACCGCGTCGACCAGGGCGCGGACCACCGGAGCGTCGCGCCACTGCTCCTGCTCGGCGAGCAGGCTCAGCGCGACCACCGACTCCTCCACCTCGCCGACGCACTCGAAGGGCTTGTGCCCGTCGACACCGAGCAGTTCCCGGTAGCCGGGGATCTGCGACTCGTCGGCCAGCAGGTCGCCGCCGAAGATCGTGGTGATCCGTTCGCGGGACATGAACGGGGCCATGGCCAGGAAGACGAACCGGCACTTCGGGCAGTCGCGGCACCAGCGCTCGCTCGCGTCGCGCAGCTTGAACGCGGCGTTGCAGCTGGTCACCACCGCGTCGTACCGGTCGGTCTCGGCGAAGAGCCGCGCGATGTGCAGCTCGGACAGCGACCGCAGCAGGGAGAAGTACGGCTCGGTGAGGCCGGCGTGCTCGGCCAGGGCGCCGCGCAGCAGCCCCTCCGCCTCGACGCCCTTGGACCACTGGTGGTTGATCTCGTGGCCGTGCCAGACCAGGTTCGGGTCGGACGCCGAACGCTCGTTGGACATGACCACCGGCCCGAGCCCGTGCAGCACGGCCGTGGCGACCGCGATCAGCGAGTTGATCGCGGTGACCGGGATGTGCCCGTTCAACGCGCCGGCCGCGTTGAGGTCGAACAGCACCGGGTCGATCCGCCGGCGCGCGGCGAGCGGCACCAGGTCGGACGCCTCGTTGACCGAGACGATGACGTGGTTCGGGTTGACCGAGAAGGGCACCGGGTCGAAGCCGGCCCGGCGCAGCGCCTCCAGCGTGACGATCGAGTCCTTGCCGCCGCCGACGGCCGACAGCGGCCGGCGGTCCGAGTCGTCGTACACCCGGGGCGGGGCGACCTCGCCGGCCGGCACCTCCGGGCGCAGCTCCAGCACGTGCGGCAGCTGGTTGCGGTACGCGTACTCGGCGAGGCCCTTCGTGTAGACGGCGGTGACGAGGTCGGCGGCGGCCGCGCCCAGCGGCGCCGGCAGCACCAGCCGGGCCGGCGCGGCGGTCTTGTAGTAGCTGACCCCGGCGACGACGTGCAGCAATTCGAGGACCCGGGCGAGGGTGGCCGCCGTCTCGTCGGACACCGGCTCCGCCGGCAGGGGAAGGGTGACCACCTCGGTGAACCGCTGCTCACCGTCGGGGCCGGTCAGGGCGTAGTCGAACAACACCTCGCCGGTGGCGAAGTCGATCGAGTAGGACGGGAAGGTGAAGGCGTCCATCCGCCGCAGCTGCTCGTTGGGCACACGCCATACTAGGCCCTGGTCTGTCCTGCCGTGTCCGGCTGTGCCGGACCGCACCCGACGACCCGCCGACCCGACCTCCGAGGAGAGCCCGTGCGCCTGTCTGATCTGCGCGGACGTCATGTCGCCGTCTGGGGCGCCGGCCGGGAGGGCCGGGCCGCGGTGATCGCGATCGCCGCGCACGGCCCGGCCGACCTGGTGGCCGTCGACGACAGCGCGAACTTCCTCACCCTGCCCTGGGAGGGCCCGCTCGCCGCGGCCGCGCCGCTGGTCACCGGTGAGGACGGCTTCGCCCGGCTGGCCGCCGCAGACATCGTGGTGCGGTCGCCGGGGGTGCCGAACACCCACCCGTGGATGGTGGAGCTGCGCCGGCGGGCCGTCCCGGTGACCCAGGGCAGCGCGCTGTGGATGGCCGACCACGCGGACCGGACCGTCGGGGTGACCGGCAGCAAGGGCAAGAGCACCACCTCCAGCCTGATCAGCCACCTGCTCACCGCGATGGACCGGCCGAACGTGTTCGGCGGCAACATCGGGGTGCCGCTGCTCGACCTGCCCGAGGCGGAGCTGTACGTGCTGGAGCTCTCCAGCTACCAGTGCGCCGACCTGACCGACTCGCCCCGGGTCGCCGTGGTGACCGCGCTGTTCCCCGAGCACCTCGACGCGCACGGCGGCGAGCGGGAGTACTACCGGGACAAGCTCAACCTGCTGGCGCACGGCCCGCACACCGTGGTGGTCAACGGCGCCGACCCGCGCCTGGCGCTCGAACTGGGGGACCGGGCGGCGGTGCGGGCCGGCTCGCCGGACACCACGCACGTGGCCAGCGGCCCGGACGGCGCCCCCTGGTTCCACCTGCGGGACAACCCGCTCTTCCCGCGCGCCGTGCTGCCCCTGGTCGGCCGGCACAACGAGGGCAACCTCTGCGTCGCCCTCGCCGTGCTCGACGCGCTCGGAGTCGACGTGGTGGCGCGCAAGGACAGCCTCGCCATCGCGGTCGCCGAATTCCAGGGCCTCGCCCACCGGCTCACCGAGATCCCCGACCCGTCCGGGCTCACCTTCGTCGACGACACCCTGGCCACCAGCCCGTACGCGGCCATGCACGCGATCGACGCGTACGAGGGGCGCCCGCTGACCGTCATCGTCGGCGGGACGGACCGGGGCCTGGACTACACGCCGCTCCGCGACCACCTGGCCGAGCGGGACATCACCGTGATCGGCATCCCGGACAGCGGCCCCCGGATCGTGGAGGCCCTGGCCGGGCTGCCCGCGGTGCGCACCGAGATCGCCGAGGACCTGGTCGCCGCGGTGGGGCTGGCCCGCAAGCTCACTCCGGCCGGCGGGGTGGTGCTGCTCTCGCCGGCCGCGCCGAGCTACGGCCGGTTCCGCAACTTCGAGCACCGCTCCGAGGTGTTCGCGCAGGCGGTCGCCGACACCGCCCGCTGAGGCGGGGCCGCTCGGCAGTGGCCGGCGGCGGGTCCGCCGGACTACCGTCCTGATCGTGGCGGTGACGGTGGACGTGGACCCGGAGCGGCTGGTGGTCCGGCTCAGCGGGGCCGACCGGTTCTGGGCGCTGGCGCTGGGCGTCGAGGTGCCCACCGAGGCGGTCACCTCGGTCCGCCCGGTCTCCCGCGCCGAGGCGTACTCCCGGGGCTCCGGCTTCCGGTTGCCGGGCAGCTACTGGCCCGGGCTGATCATGGCGGGCAGCTACGTCTCCCGGTCCACGGGGCGGTCGTTCTGGTGTGTCCACCGCGCCGACGAGGTGCTGCTGGTGGAGCTGAAGGGGCAGCGGTACGACCGGCTCATCCTGGAGGTGGACGAGCCGGCGGACGTCTCCCGGGCGATCGCCCGGGCCCGTTTCCGCTGACTCAGCGCCGATCGTCCGGCGCCGCCTCCGGCGTGCCCACCCGGGCCTCCGCCTGCACCGGGCCGGTCTGTGCCGGGAGGCCCGCAACCGGGTCGGGCTCCGCGACCCCGCCCGCCGGCGTCTGCTCGTCACGCCGCGCCCGCGCCGAGCGGGCGGCCCGGGGCTGCTTGGCCGGTGTCCAGGCGAAGGCCAGCGCCCCGCCGACCAGGGCCAGCAGCATCCCGACCAGGAAGCCGCCCAGGTTCGAGGTCAGCCAGGAGACCAGGCCGAGCACCAGGGTGAGCAGCGCGTAGAAGACCCGCTGCTGCGGGGTGGCGATCAGCAGCACGCCGCAGGGCACCAGGACGACCGGCACCAGGTACGCGGCCAGCCCCTGCGGCCCGATGTGCAGCAGCACGCCGAGCGGGGCCCGCAGCGTCACGAGCATCTCGGCGCCGCCGAGCGCGACCAGCACCCCGGCGGTGAACGGGCGACCCCGCCGCCAGCGGCGCCAGCGGCCGCCGGCCGGCGCCGCCTCCGCCGCCTCCGCCGCCTCGTGTCGTCCGGCGGTCAGGTCAGCACCCGTCGGAGCTGAACGGCCGGCGGCCGGCGCCGCCTCGTGTCGTCCGGCGGTCATGTCAGCACCCGTCGGAGCTGAACGCCATGTGCAGGTTGGGCAGGGTGAAGACGGCTGCCGTGGTGGCGTAGTTGTTCTGCCGCAGGTTGGTGATGGTCACCGTGTCGGCCTGCTGGGCGAAGACGCCCGGGTTGCCGCGTACGCCGGGCACCTGGTCGACGGTGCTGGCGTCCTGTCCGACGTTGATGTTCCTGAACGACGCGTTGCCGGCGACCTCGTCCCCGTCGACGACAAGGGTCCGGGCGGTGACCGGCTTGCCGGCGCCGCCGGCGGTGATCCGCAGGTTGATGCCGCCCAGGCTGATGCTCTGGCAGAGGTTGGTCAGCTCGGCCTTGTCGATGGCCGAGACGATCACCACGACCTGCCCGCCGGTGTCGCCCTGGTTGGGGCTGTCGGGAATCATCTGGTCGAGCGTGGCGAACTGCTCGAACCCGGTGCCGGTGAGCTTGTCGGCGGTGACGGTGAACGGCATGCCCGAGATGGCGAACTGCGCGCCGAGCACGCCCTGCGCGGTCAGCACGACCATGCCGGCCGCGCCCGCCACGACGGTGCCCATCGTGACGGCGAACCGGCGCCAGCGCACGCCGCTGCGCGGCGGCTCGGGCTCGTGGGGTGCGGTCTGCTCCGACATGGCGGCTCCTTTTCGAGATCAATTCATCGACGACGATGCGGGATGAGATCTGAATTGGTTCGCAGGATTTCTCGCGCCGGGGCGCAGGGCCGAAGTTACCGCTGGGTAAAGGGTGGGTCAACAGCGTGTAGCAGTTCGTTGGGCGGCATGTGCGAATTGCGGCCAAAGTGAAAAACCGCTGCGGTTTCCGACCGCGTAGACGCTCAGGTGTGGACGGTCGGCGCGCACGGGGCGGCCGCGCTGGGGCCGTCGTCCGGGCGTACCGGCCGGGTGGCCCGGGCCGCGCCGTCCGTGCCGAGGAACGGGGCGACGGCCGCGTAGGTGAGCACCGGCAGCAGCAGGGGAAGGTCCTCCGCGCGGCCCTGCGCGACCCGCGCGCGGATGGTCGCGTGGATGCCGCCGACCACCGTGGACACCAGTGCGTCCCGGTCCACGCCGGCGTCGACCGGCCCGGGGCCGGCGTCGGCGAAGAAGCGGCGGAAGCTGCCCAGCAGCGCGTCCCGCTCCCGGCGGGCGTCCGGGCCGGCCGCGTCCACCTCGACGAGCGCCATCCGGGCGAACGCCGGCACGCTGGCGAGCACCTCCAGCAGGGTGCGCAGCGCGGCGCGGGCGGCGTCCGGCCAGGCCGGTCCCGCCTCGCGGTAGGCGCTCTCCATCAGCTCCGACACCACCGCGATGCCGTGCCGGTAGGCAGCGAGGAACGCGTCCTCCTTGCCGGTGAACAGGGCGTAGAAGGCCGGCCGGGTCACCCCGGCGGCGTGGCAGATGTCGCTGACGCGGGCGTTGTCGTAGCCCCTCGTCGCCACCTCCTGCACCAACCCGTCGAAGAGGCGGTCGCGCTGGGTGGCCGCCACCACCTCGGCGGAGACCTGGCGTGGGCCGCGCTTGATGGCGCGCTCCGGATCGCGGCCGGGGCGCGCGCCGGGCAGCGGGACCGGCACCGGTTGCGGACGGTGCTGCGTGGTCAACTTATCGACCTCCCTGGATGCATTGACTTTACGACCCTCCGGGGTTTACAACTATCTGCACCCTGAGTTGACGCACCAGTCACCGTTGGTGACCTCCCCGGGTGGTCACCCCGGCACGTCGAAGGAGGGCTCGATGGCTGCCATTATCACCGAGCGCGAGTGCCCTCCCAAGACCGGAAAGGCGCAGGTGACGCGGCTCCGCCGCAGTGCACCACGCCGGCCCCGCCGCTGACGTCGCGGCAGCTCCCGCCACCGCCCGGCGACCCTCGACGGGTCGCCCGGCGCAATCCACCGCGTCCGTCCAGCCCGGACGGCCGCGCTCACCGCCCGGCCCGCCACGCCGGGCGGGGACCGCCTGTGCGGTCCGACCCGTCCCCGTCCCACCGCCGGAAGGAAGAACCATGTCCAGGTACGGACGAATCGGCGCGGGCCTCGTCGCCCTGGCGCTGCTGACCGGAGTCGTCGGCGCCGCCCCCGCCGTCGCCGCCCCCACGTCGTCGCTCGCCAGCGCCGTGCTCACCTACCCGACCCCCGCCGGCACCGCCGTCGGCGTCAACGACGTCATCCAGGCCAGCCTGAAGACCGGCACGAACGCCACCTTCTACTCCTCGGCCACCGGCACCACCGGCGTGAAGTGCGCGGCGTCCAGCTTCAGCGCCAAGGTGCTGACCAACCCGACCGCCCCGGGCACCGCCACCGAGAGCCTCACGGCGCAGAGCTTCACGAGCTGCACCACCAACGTGTTCGGCACCACCGGGGTCCAGAGCGTGACCGTCAACAACCTGCCGTACGCCACCAAGGTCACCAGTGTCGGCGGCGTGGTCACCATCTCCGGCACGGCGACCGCGCCGATCCAGAGCACCGTCGTGCTGAACAGCCTGCTCGGCCCCATCACCTGCGTCTACCGGACCGGGGCCAACAGCCTCACCGGCACGGCGGCCAACGCCACCAACTCGATCACCTTCACCAACCAGGTGCTGACCAAGTTCTCCGGACCGAGCCTCTGCTTCGGCACCGCGTACTTCTCCGCGACGTACTCGCCCGTGCGGGACACCAGCCGGACCGGCAGCCCCGGGGTCTACGTCAACTGACCACCGTCCAGGGCCGGTGCGCGGCGATCCGCCGTGCGCCGGCCCCGCCGTGCGCCCGTCAGCCGGCCGCCAGCGCCGCGTGCAGGGCGCGCATCGACCGGATCGCCGAGCGGATCTCCTGGAGGTAGCGCCCCGGGGTGAGGGTGGGCTCCGGCACCGGGACCGGCGCGGCCAGCGCCGGGTCCACCCCGACCGTGTCGATCCCGCAGCCGAACGGCACGGCGAGGGTGCGCAGCGCGTCGCAGTGCTGGAACGGCACGTAGATCGGGGCGGTCACCATGAGCACCGGATCGCCGACGCGCAGCCGGACGTGCCCGGCCCAGAACCGCTGCGTGTCGGCGGTGTGCGCCCGGCGGCGGTCCGGCTCGCCGGAGGGGGCGGCGAGCACCCGGACCGGGGGCAGCCCGGCGGGCCGGTAGGTGCGCGAGGACCAGGCCCGGTGCGGGTGGTCCGCCGCCTCCCCGATCTCCTCGGCCGGCGCGTCCACCCCGAACGCCAGGCGCACCCCCGCGTCCAGGGCGTCGACCTCGGTGGCGCAGCCGTGCACCCCGGCGTCGGCGAGCAGCCGCGACTCGACCGGGGAGAGGGGCCGGAAGCTGCCCAGCACCGCCACCTCGCCGGCCACCCCGGCACCCGACCGGGCCAGGTGCGCGGCGTACGCGGTGCGCCGCAGGCAGGCGTGCGCCAGGCCGCCGAGGACCAGCAGGTGCGCGTACCGGGGCAGGGTGGGTGGGACGGGCCGGACCAGGCCCAGCGCGGTCGCCGTGTCGTGCACCAGCCCGACCGTGGCCGGGTCGAACGCCGGCTCCCGGGCGTCGGGGCGTTCCCGCCCGTCGCGGAAGTCCCAGTGCCGGGCGGAGAAGTCGTCCAGCCCGGCCAGCACCGCGCTCAGCTCACCGGCCGGCCAGTCGCCGCCGAAGTGCCCGACCAGGGCCCGCATCGGGGGTGAGCCCACCCAGGCGCCGATTCCCGCCGCGAGTTCCGCCCGGGTCGTCCCCGCCGCGCCGGCCGGCAGCGCCACCTCCGTCGTCCGCACCCGGCGGATGCTACCGGCGGCGGGCGCGCGTCGACCCACCGTTGTGGATCGTGGCTACCCTGAGCGCACCGAGTGACCGGGGGTGGCCGATGGCGGGTGAGGCGGTGCGGCGACGGGCGCGCGGCGGGGCCGGCTCGGCGGAGAACCTGATGCGGCTGGTCACGCACGCCGACCCGGTGGCCCTGGTCGGCATCGCACTCTCCATCCTGCTCTCCGTGACGCTCGACCTGACCAACGCGGCCACCGGGGTCGAGTCGCTGCTGGCCGGGCTCATGGGCATCACCATCTCGCTGGTGCTCGACTCGCTGGCGCGCGCCGAGCGCCGGTTCCACCTGCGGACGCTTCTGGACGGGCCGTCCTGGCTGGTCGGCGCCACCCCGCAGCTCGCCGGCGCGCTGCGCGAGGCGGCCGAGCGGCACGCCGGGACGCGGGTGGCGGCCGAGGCGCAGCGCCGCTTCGAGGAGTTCCGCCGGGAGGCCGAGCAGCTCGCCGCGGGCCGCATCGTGCGGCCCGGCGACGACGCCGAGGACCTGCTCGGCGCCACCCGGGACTGCACCCGGGAGCTGGTCGCGCTGACCAACGTGATGCCCCGGGTCAGCGGCGAGCTGAGCTGGTGGCGCGGGGACGTCGGCCGGCGCTACTGGGAGGCGAACCTGGCGGCCCTCGCCCGGGGCGTACGGATCACCCGGATCTTCACGTACGCTGCCCTCACCTCCGAGCTGTCCGAGCTGATCGAGACGCAACGGCGGGCCGGCGTGCGGGTGGGCCTGCTGCCGCTCGGCGGAGTCAGCCCGCACCTGCACGTCAACCTGGTCGTCTGGGACGGGTCGAGCTGCTGGGAGGGGAAGATGACCGCGCACGGCGAGATCAGCGAGCACGAGTTCTCCGTCCACCCGGCCGACGTGGAGCGGCTGACCCGCGTCTTCCGGCTCTGCGCCGACATCGCCGCCTTCCCGGGCTGACCGTCATGACGTGGGCCGCGGTGCTGCTGGTGACCGCTGTGGTCTGGGCGGTCAGCGTGATCCGCTCGGTGCGGATGCGGGCCTTCGTCTACAGCCTGCCGCTGCCGATGACCCTGGCCCTGGTGACGACCGGGCACCGGGTGGACGGGCCGCAGGTGCTCGGCGTGGTCGGCCTCAACCTCTTCTTCGTCACGGTGGCGGTCACCCACCGCCGGCTGCGCTGGCCGATCCTGCTGGCCGACCTGGCCGGCGTGGCGGTCTACGTGGCGCTCAGCGCCGGCGTGCTGGCGGTGCCGGTGCCGTTCGAGGCGGCGCTGGCCGGCACGGTGGCGCTCTGGGCGCTGACCATGCTGCTGCTGCGCCGCCGGGCCGCGGTCGCGCCGCCGCCCGCGCCGGCGGACGCCCGGCGCGACGGTCTCGCCGCGCCGGTCAAGCTGGTGGTGATCTTCGTGGGTGCGCTGCTCACCGGGCTCCTCGGCGAGTTGCTGCGGGGCATGGTGGTCACCTTCCCGTACTCCGGGGTGCTGGTCGCCGTCGAGGCCCGCCGCCAGCTCGCCGAGTTCAGCCGGCACTTCGCCCGCAACAGCCTGGCCCTGGTCGGCTTCCTCACCGGTTACCACTACTTCCAGGACACCTCAGCGGCCCTCGGTCTGGCCGCCGGCTGGGCCGCCTTCGCGCTCGTCGCCGCCGCGCTGCACCTGCCCCGCCCCGGTGCGCTGCTGCGGATCGAGTGGCCCAAGAGCCGTCTGGCCAGCGGAAGGGTGGGCACGGGCCGGATTTCGCTCCGGAAACCGCAGCGGGACGGTTGACGTGGTGTCAGGCGGGTGACCCCGCTGCGCTACACAGTGACAGTTGTCCCTGCCTCCGGGTGATGAGAGCGTGCGGGGACCAACCGCCGCTGAAGGGTGCGCCGATGACCTCCGACGACCTGCTGGCCCGGCACCGGGCCGTGCTCCCGTCCTGGATGCCGCTCTACTACGCCGAACCGCTCGAACTGGTCTCCGGCTCCGGCCGCCGGGTGACCGACGCGGCCGGGCGCAGCTACCTCGACTTCTTCGGCGGCGTGCTGACCAACATGCTCGGCTACGACATCCCGGAGATCCGCGAGGCGGTCGAACGGCAGCTGCGCACCGGCATCGTGCACAGCTCGACGCTCTACCTGATCCGGCAGCAGGTCGAGCTGGCCGAGAAGATCGCCCGGGTCTCCGGCATCCCGGACGCCCGGGTCTTCTTCACCAACTCCGGCACCGAGGCCAACGAGGCGGCCCTGCTGGTCGCCACCAACTTCCGCCGCTCGCACCAGATCCTCGCGGTGCGCAACAGCTACCACGGCCGGTCGTACGCGGCCATGGGCGTCACCGGCAACCGGGGCTGGTCGGCCAGCGCGCTCAACCCGCTCCAGGTGGCCTGGCTGCACTCCGGCGAGCGGCTGCGCGGCCTGCTGGCCCGGCTCGACGAGGGCGACCGGATCGACGCCGCCGTGGAGGACCTGCGCGAGGTGCTCGCCACCCAGACCGCCGGCGACGTGGCCTGCCTCATCGCCGAGCCCATCCAGGGCGTCGGTGGCTTCGTGCACGGCCCCGACGGGCTCTTCGCCGCCTGGAAGAAGGTGCTCGACGAGCACGGCATCCTGCTCGTCTCCGACGAGGTGCAGACCGGCTGGGGCCGCACCGGCGAGCACTTCTGGGGCTACCAGGCGCACGGCGTCACCCCGGACCTGCTCACCTTCGCCAAGGGCATCGGCAACGGCTTCGCCCTGGCCGGCGTGGTCGGCCGTGCCGACGTGCTGGAGGCGGTGCCGGCGATCAGCTTCTCCACCTTCGGCGGCAACCCGGTCTCCACGGCGGCCGGCAACGCGGTCCTGGACTACCTGCTCGACCACGACCTGCAGGCCAACGCGGCACGGGTCGGCGCGATCCTCGGCGACGGCCTGCGCGCCGCCACCGCCGGCCTCGACGCCGTCGCCGAGGTCCGCGGCAAGGGCCTCATGCTCGGCGTCGAGTTCGTCCGGCCGGGCACCACCGAGCCGGACCCGGCGGTCACCACCCGGGTCTTCGAGGCGTGCCGGGAGGGCGGGCTGCTCGTGGGCAAGGGCGGCCTGCACGGCAACGTGGTGCGGATGGGTCCACCGCTGACCCTCACCGAGGACGAGGCCCGCGAGGGCCTGGCCATCCTGGTCGACGCCATCCGTTCCGCCGTCGCGGCGGAGGTTGCCGCATGACCACCATCGGGCACTTCGTCGACGGGAAGCGGGTCAGCGGGGACTCCGAGCGGCGCGGGGACGTCTTCGACCCGGCCACCGGGCGGCGTACCGGGCAGGTGGCGCTGGCCTCCGCCGCCGACGTGGCGGGCGCGGTCGAGGCCGCCGAGCGGGCCGCCCGGACCTGGCGGGACGCCTCGCTGGCCAAGCGGACGGCGGTCATGTTCGCCTTCCGCGAGCTGGTGAGCGCCCGGCGCGACCGGCTCGCCGAGGTGATCACCGCCGAGCACGGCAAGGTGCTCGCGGACGCCGCCGGCGAGGTGCAGCGCGGCCTGGAGGTGATCGAGTACGCCTGCGGCATCCCCTCGGCGCTACGCGGCGGCTTCAGCGAGAACGTCTCCACCGAGGTCGACTCGTACAGCCTGCGGCAGCCGCTGGGCGTGGTGGCGGTGATCTCCCCGTTCAACTTCCCGGTGATGGTGCCGCTCTGGTTCGTCCCGGTCGCCGTCGCCTGCGGCAACGCCGTGGTGCTCAAGCCCAGCGAGAAGGACCCCAGCGCGGCGCTGCTGCTGGCCGAGTGGTTCACCGAGGCCGGCCTGCCGGACGGCGTGCTGAACGTCGTCAACGGCGACAAGGAGGCGGTCGACGCGCTGCTCGACCACCCCGGCGTCAAGGCCGTGTCGTTCGTCGGCTCCACCCCGGTGGCCCGGTACGTGCACCAGCGCGGCTCGCTGGCCGGCAAGCGGGTGCAGGCGCTCGGCGGGGCGAAGAACCACATGGTGGTGCTCCCCGACGCCGACCTGGACCTGGCCGCCGACGCGGCGGTCAACGCCGGCTTCGGCTCGGCGGGGGAGCGGTGCATGGCGATCTCCGCCCTGGTCGCGGTTGAGCCGGTGGCCGACGCCCTGGTCGCCCGCATCGCCGAGCGGATGGGCCGGCTGCGCACCGGGGACGGCCGGCGCGGCTGCGACATGGGCCCACTGGTCACCGCCGCGCACGCCGAGCGGGTCCGCTCCTACGTGGAGTCGGGCATCGCGGCCGGCGCCGTGCCGGTGGTGGACGGGCGCGAGGTCACCCCGGACGGGGACGCCGACGGGTTCTGGCTGGGCCCGACCCTCTTCGACCACGTCACCCCGGAGATGTCGATCTACACCGACGAGATCTTCGGCCCCGTGCTCAGCGTGGTCCGGGTCGGCTCGTACGACGAGGCGGTCGAGCTGGTCAACGCCAACCCGTACGGCAACGGCACGGCGATCTTCACCAACGACGGCGGGGCCGCCCGGCGCTACCAGCACGAGGTGGAGGTCGGCATGGTCGGCGTGAACGTGCCGATCCCGGTGCCGATGGCCTACTACTCCTTCGGCGGCTGGAAGGCGTCCCTCTTCGGTGACCTGCACGCGCACGGCGCCGACGGCGTCGCCTTCTTCACCCGGGGCAAGGTGGTCACCAGCCGCTGGCTCGACCCGCGCCACGGCGGGGTCAACCTCGGCTTCCCCACCCAGACCTGAGCAGCCGCAGCACCCCCGCCCCGGCCAGGTACGCCACCAGCGCCGGGGCGGGCAGCCCCAGCGGCTCCGGCGCGGTCTTGCGGGTGAGGCTGTTCAGCAGCAGCCCGGCGACGAGCCCGGCGTACCCGAGGACGGCCAGCGCGGTGCGGAGCCGGCGGGCGCCCTCGCGGGCCGGGCCGGTGTCGGGCGGGCGGCGGGTGCGGGCCTCGATCGGGCCGAACACGGTGACCAGCGCGGCCAGCACCACGCTGAGGGCGAGCAGCCAGGGGATCCGCCAGCCCCACCAGGCGGCCGAGCCGACCGGGGGAGTGGGCAGCGTGCCGAGCGCGTCGAGCAGCCCGACCAGCAGCACGGCCGCGGTCAGGTGCCAGAGGAAGACGGTGAGCACCACGGCGTTCACCGCGATCACCGCCTGCCAGGGGTGGGGCCGGCGCAGCCAGCGTCCGGCCGGCTCCCGCAGCAGCAGGATCAGCCCGAGCTGGGCGGTGGCCACGGCCAGCAGCGCGAGGCTCGGCGGCGCCGCGTTGTCCAGCCGCTCGCCCGGCACGTTCAACATCGCCACCGGGTACGGCCCGACCACCGTCAGCAGGACCAGCGCGACGAGCCCACCGGTGAGCAGGGCCGTCCCGGCGGTGCGGGAGAGCGGCAGCCGGCGGCGGCGCAGGCCACGTGGTTCGGCCGCCCCGCCGGCGGGGCGGCCCCGGGTACGGCTGTCGTACCAGGCGAAGCCGAGCTGGTGGACGGCCAGCCAGCCGAACACGTAGTTGCCCGTCGCCAGTCCCGGCGGACCCCAGATCCGGCCCAGGTCGCCGAGCGCCACCAGGCCGACCAGCACGACGGGCACGACGAGCCCGAAACGGCGGTGCAGCGCGTACATGGGCGGGGTCAGCGGCACCACCACCAGGTAGGCCACCAGGAACCACAGCGGGATGGTGGCGAACCAGACGACGGTGCGGACCTGTGCCGGGTCGGCGCCGCGCAGCGTGGCCACGGCGGCGCCGGCCGCCAGCACCACGAGCAGCGCGGTGGTGGGCCGGGCCAGCCGGGCGCTGCGGTCGACCAGCCACCCCGTGGCCGTTCCTCCCCGGCTCCGGCGGGCGGCCAGCGAGGCGGCGTTGGCGTAGCCGCCGACCAGGAAGAACACCGGTATCACCTGGGCCACCCAGGTCAGCGGCCAGGCCCACGGCAGGTCACCGAGGGCGGAGTGGCCGGCGGGTCGGCCGGACCGGTCGTAGCCGATGACGGTCACGCCCCAGTGGCCGAGCACCACCATGGTGATGGCGAGCGCCCGGAGCAGGTCGACGTAGCGCTCCCGAGTGGCCGGCGTGCGCTCGGCGAGCTGCCGCAGGCGGCGCATGGGCCCAGGCTATGCCAGCCGCAACCGACCGGTATGGATAACGGTTCGGTCCAGAGGTCTTGTGGTCCGCGCCCCGCTGCCGTAGAAATTCTTCAGCAACATCACATTAAGTGAAGACAAGCGACAGCTGACACCCAGAGCCTCGACGTCGCGGCCGCCGTTCCCCCAGACTTCGGCGGGCCGCGCGCACCCGAACCGAGGAGATGCGATGAACAGGCGTGAGATCCTCCGGCGGAGCGCTGCCGCCGGCCTGCTGGCCACCCCCGCCGCCGGCCTGCTCGCCGGCTGCGCCACCTCCGGTGGCGACGACGACAAGGGCAACTCCGGCGCCTACAAGGGCACCAAGAGCGAGCAGAACCCGCTCGGCGTCAAGGAGGACGCCCCGCTCGAGGTGGTGATCTTCAACGGCGGCTTCGGCGAGGAGTACGCCAAGGCCCACGAGGCCATGTACAAGGAGAAGTACCCGAAGGCAAAGATCAACCACTCGGCCACCCAGGAGATCAACAAGACCCTCCAGCCGCGGTTCGTCGACGGCACCCCGCCGGACGTGGTGAACAACTCCGGCGCCGGTCAGATCGACTTCAACGGTCTGGTCAGCCAGAACGCCATCGCCGACCTGGGCGACCTGCTCGCCGCGCCCAGCCTGGACGTCCCCGGCAAGTCGGTGAAGGACACCCTGCTCCCCGGCGCCGTCGAGGTCGGCTCGTACGACGGGAAGTTCCTGGTCCTCAACTACACGTACACCGCCTACGGCATCTGGTACTCCACCAAGACCTTCACCGAGCGCAACTGGCAGTACGCGAAGACCTGGGACGAGCACATCGCGCTCTGCAAGCAGATCAAGGCCGCCGGGATCGCCCCCTGGACGTACGCCGGCAAGCACCCCCGCTACATGAGCTGGCCCTTGATCGCCACCGCGATCAAGTTCGGCGGGCCGTCGGTGGCGGTCGCGATCGACAACCTCGAGCCGAACGCCTGGAAGTCCGACGCCATGAAGGCGGCGGCCGACGCCTGGTACCAGATCGTCAAGGACAAGTACATCCTGGACGGTTCGCCGGGCCTGGACCACATCCAGTCGCAGACCGCCTGGTGCCAGGGCAAGGCCGCCTTCATCTCCTGCGGTTCCTGGCTGGAGAGCGAGCAGGCGAAGGTCACCCCGTCCGGCTTCAACATGACGATCGCGCCGACGCCGAGCCTGGGCAGCGGGGACAAGCTGCCGTTCGAGGCGATCCGGGGCACCGCGGGTGAGCCGTTCATGGTGCCGTCGAAGGCGAAGAACGTCGCCGGCGGCCTGGAGTACTTCCGGATGATGCTCTCCAAGAAGGGCGCGCAGGACTTCACGAAGAAGGTCTCCAGCCTCACCGTGGTGGCCGGCGCGACCGACGGGATCGAGCTGCCGTTCGGCCTGAGCACCGTGGTCAAGGGGCTGGAGGCGTCCGGCAGCAACGGCTTCAACTGGGTCTACAACAACTACTACCGCAAGCTCGAGCGCGAACTGGTCGACGCCGCGTGCGGCGAGTTCTTCAGCGGCCGCAGCACCCCGGCCGAGTTCCTCGACCAGTGCCAGAAGGGCGCCGACTCGATCGCCCAGGACAGCTCGATCAAGAAGTACAAGCGGGCTGCGTAACATCCGGCCGGTGGGGGCGGCCCGTCCGCCCCCACCGTTCCGCCGCTGGGGGAGTAGGTCCATCTCGTGAGACACGGCAAGTACCCGCTGATCATCACCTTTCTGGTGCCACCGCTGCTGCTCTACGGCATCTTCGTGCTGTCGCCGTACCTGCAGGCGTTCCAGATCTCCACGACCAACTGGCTCGGCTACTCCGCGCACGCCGACTCGGTGGGGATGGCCAACTTCCGGACCCTGCTGCACGACGGCCAGGTGTGGAACGCGATCAAGAACAACGCGATCATGCTCGCCGTGGTGCCGGTGCTCACCATCGGGCTCGGACTGTTCTTCGCCACCATGCTCAACATGGGTGGCCGCAAGGGACGGGCCGGGGTCACCGGCGTCCGGGGCACCTCCGTCTACCGGATGGTCTACTTCTTCCCGCAGGTGCTCTCGGTGGTGATCATCGCCCTCCTCTGGAAGGAGGTCTACCACCCCAACAACGGCCTGCTCAACGGCGCGTTGCGGGCACTGGGCCTGCCAGCGCCCACCTGGTTGGGTGACCCGCGTACGGCGTTCTGGGCCGTGCTGGCGGTGATGGTCTGGAGCAACGTGGGGTTCTACGTGGTCCTCTTCGGCGCCGCCATGTCCGCCGTCCCGCGCGACATCTACGAGGCGGTGATGCTCGACGGGGCGTCACGGTGGACGACCCTGCGCCGGATCACCGTGCCGCTGCTCTGGGACACCGTGCAGGTCGCCTGGATCTATCTGGCCATCGCCGCGCTGGACGGCTTCATCCTGGTCCAGCAGATGACCAACGGCGGCCCCAACTTCTCGTCCGACGTGATCGGCCTGCGGATGTACGAGACCGCGTTCGGCAGCGAGAGCAAGTTCGGGTACGCCTCCGCGATCGGCGTGGTGATGCTGTTCCTGACCCTGTCGGTCGCGGTGCTGGCGCTGCGTACCGCCCGTCGCGATCGGATCGAATACTCGTGACCACGCTGGATCGGCCCACCACGACGGAGGCGGAGAAGCCCGGAGCCGCCCGCGGCGAGGACCGGCGGCTGCGCCGGGAACTGGGCGTCGCCAACCTCTTCTCGCACGGCTTCCTGCTGCTCTGGGCGGCGCTGACCGCGCTGCCGCTGCTGTGGATGTTCGTCAGCTCGTTCAAGAGCGACGGCGAGATCCTCTCCGACCCGTGGGGGCTGCCGGGGGCGCTGCGTTTCGAGAACTGGTCCCGGGCCTGGACCGAGGCGCACATCGGCCGCTACTTCCTGAACAGCGGCATCGTGGTGGCCGGCTCGCTCACCCTCACCATGCTGCTCGGCGCCGCGGCGGCGTACGTCTTCGCCCGGTACGATTTCCGCGGCCGGCAGGTCGTCTACTACCTGTTCGTCGGCGGGATGATGTTCCCGGTGTTCCTCGCCCTCGTGCCGCTCTTCTTCGTGGTACGCAACGCCGGCCTGTTCGGCAGCTGGACCGGACTGATCCTGGTCTACGCCGCCTACTCGCTGCCCTTCACGGTCTTCTTCCTGACCGCCTTCTTCCGGACGCTTCCGACATCGATCGCCGAGGCGGCGCTCATCGACGGCTGCGGGCACTTCGGACTCTTCTTCCGGGTGATGCTGCCGATGGCGCGTCCAGGATTGATCAGCGTCGCCATCTTCAATTTCCTCAGCCACTGGAACCAGTTCATCCTGCCGCAGGTGCTCATGCAGGGCGACGACTCCAAGTGGGTGCTGGCGCAGGGCCTCACCGCGCTTGCCGTCAGCCAGGGCTACCAGGGTGACTTCAGCGGCCTGTTCGCGGGTCTGACCATCGCCACCCTGCCGGTGCTGGCGGTGTACGTCGCGTTCCAGCGGCAGATCCAGACCGGCCTCACCGCCGGGCAGCTCAAGTGAGGTCGTTGCCACAGGCAACGGGGCAGCGCGACCGCTGAGGGCTCCTCTATCGTGGGCCGGCACCTTCACCGATCGACAGGAATCACATGTTTGAACTTGTCTACGAGCTCCTGCTTATTCTCGGCGGCATCGCGATGGTCGCGATCGGCATCGCCATCAAAGAGCAGAGCACGGGCTCTCGGATTCTGAATGTCGTCGTGGGCCTCGGCTTCTTCGGCTACGGCTTCTACCTGATGTTCCTCGCGCCCGTGGGCAGTAGGTACACGATCTTCTTCTACGCCTTCATCCTGCCGATCCTGCTGATCGTGCGGGCCGTGAAGGCCCGCAAGGAGGCCCGCGAGCAGGCCGCCGCGCACCAGTTCGCCGGCGCGCCCCAGCCCGGCCAGTTCGCCCCGTCGGCCCCGGCCCAGCCCGGCCAGGGTTGGCCGGCCCCGCAGGGTCAGCCCGCCCCCTACGGCCAGGCGCCGCAGGGACACGCCGGCCAGGCCCCGCACCAGCCCGGCCACCCGGCGCCGCAGGCGCCCTACGGCCAGCCGGCCCCCCAGGGTCAGTACGGCCAGCCCCAGGGTCAGTACGGCCAGCCCCAGGGTCAGTACGGCCAGCCGCAGGCGCAGCCTGGCTACCCGAACGCCTGAACCTCGCACCGCGGCAGCGGGCTGGTCGACGCGCTGTCGACCGGCCCGCTGTTTCGTTCCCGCTCCCGCCCACCGCGGCTAGGTCGCGTTCGCCGTCGAGGCCGTCGCCGTCGCGCGGTCCTGGGGCGCCGGCTCGGCGCCGAGCCGGCGGGCCCGGCTGGCGTAGCTGACCGATTTTGACCATCGATTCGCAGAGGTTCTCGTCGCGGTCGCGGGCATCGCGTTCCTTTCTCGCGGCCAGGCCCCGCACTTCCCGCCGGCCGCTGATCCCTGCGCCGCGTGCTGACGAGCTGAGTCGTCCGTGGTGTCACCGTCCGACAGCGCCCCCGCCGCCGCGACACGGGCCGGCGCGACACGGGCCAGCGCGACACGGGCCGGCGGAGCGCCCGCCCGGCCGCCCACCAGATCTTGGCGACTTTCCGTCAGCGGCGAACAGCAACTCGCCAAGATCGGCGGACCTCGACGCCCGAGACGCGATTCGCGGCGCCCGAGGCGGGTCGGGGATAGCTCACGAGCCGCTAGGAACTTGATGACGTGGGTGACTCACCTGAACTGACGACGCGGGCGATTCACCGGGCTCGCCCAAGCGGCGCTGGGATGAGTCACTTACGACATCAAGTTGCTAGGCGCTGAGCAGAAGGCGGCCGACCCGCAGGTGCCTCCCGAGCGCCGTTCAGCCGACATCGGCAACGACGCGGGTGCGCTGGCCGGGGGCGCCCGGCAGGACCCTCCTCGTGCCGGTTCATCGACGGCACGAGCTCCGGCCGCCGCACTGGTCGACATCCAGGTCGCACTCCCGCGTCCACGGCGGGACGGTCGGGCGGTTCCCCGCAGGCGCGTCACTGCCGCGAAGTAGTGGCGCAGGCCGCCGGGTGCAGGTGCGGACCCGCGGTGTGCGGTGCGGGCCCAGGGGGGCAGGGCGCCGGGCCAGGGGTCAGGGCGGCGGGACGGTGGGGCGGTTCCCCCACAGGCGCGTCGCTGCCGCCAAGTAGCGGCGCAGGCCGCCGGGTGCAGGTGCGGACCCGGGGTGCGATGCGGGTCCAGCGGGGCAGGGCGTCGGGCCCAGCAGGGCAGGGCGGCGGGCCGAGGGGGACAGGGCGGGGGGACGAGGCGGTCCGGGCGGCGGGACCAGGGGTCAGGGCGGCAGGCCCAGGAGGGTCAGGGCGGCGGGACGAGCAGGGCGTGCAGTGTGGCCGGGTCGGCGACCTCGGGCAGGTCGCGGGCGGCCAGCCAGGCGGCTGCCGCCGCTCCGTCGCCGGCGCTGTCCAGAGGGGCGTCCGGCCACCAGCGGGCGAGTTCCAGGCGGACCGCGGCGGCCAGCGGGGTGTCCCCGGTGAGCAGGCCGCCGCCGAGCACCACCGGGTCGGTCACGTCGGGTGGCCGGATGCGGGAGACGCTTTCGGCCAGCAGCGCGGCCGCCTCCGCGACCAGGGCCAGGCCGGTCGGCTCGCCGTCCCGGGCCGCGGCGACGACCAGCGGCGCGAGTCGCGCCAGCTCGACCGGTGATCGGCGGGTCACCGCCTGCACCACCGTGTCGGCGGTCGCGCGGGGGCGGGCGGCGACCTCGGTGCTGCCGGTCAGGTCGGCGAGGACCTGGCGGGCCAGGTCGCCGGGCGGCTGGGCGCGGTCCAGGTCGGTGAGGAGCCTGCGGACCGCCTCGCGGCCCAGCCAGAATCCGGAGCCGGCGTCACCCAGCAGCCAGCCGTGGCCGTCGGCGGTGCGGTCGAGGCGCAGGTCGTGCACCTGGGCGGCGATGGCTCCGGTGCCGGCGATGAGCACGGTGCCGTCCGGGGCCGCCGTGCCGGAGGCGTACGCGACGAGGGCGTCGCCGTGGACCGTGTAGGGGCAGCGCAGGCCCGCGTCGGCCCAGGCGCGGTCGAAGGCGGCCCGGCCCTGCGGGTCGGCGAGGAGCCGACCGGCCCCGGCCAGCCCGATGACGCCGCCGCGGACCCGGGTCGGATCGACGTCGGTGAGCGCGGCGCGCAGGGCGGCGAGGAGTTCGGCGGCGGCCCGGTCGGCGCCGTGGCTGGTCGGGTTGCCCCCGCCGGCGCGGCCGACGCCGAGGCGTACCCCGTCGAGGGTGAGGGCGGCGGCGCGGGTGGACGTACCCCCGACGTCGAGGCCGACCACGACGGTGTCCGACATCCCTCCATGCTGGTCGGCCGGGCTCCGGGGCGCAAGATCCGGGCTGTGCGCCAGGTAACAGTTTGAAAACTTCGCCCACGGCCTTGACACGGAGGGGCCTTCAGTAAGAACTTTTACCACTAACAGTTAACACTCTTTTCGGAAAGGCCTCCCATGGTTGATCACGAGGTGGACACCCCCGCGGGGACCGCGGTGGTCGACGCCGACGCGGTCGACCGGCGGGGTGCCGTGGCCGTCTCCTCGGACGGTGTGCTGGCCAGGGTCCGGGCCGGGGCGGGGGAGCTGACGGGGGCGTTGCGCCGGGTCGCCGAGCACGTGCTCAGTGATCCGGAGGCGGCCGCCCGGGCCACCATCGTCGAGTTGGCCGAGCGTAGCGGCACCTCACCGGCCACCATCACCCGGTTCTGCCGGGCCATGGGCTTCGAGGGCTACGCCGACCTGCGGCTCGGCATCGCCGCGGAGACCGGCCGGGCCCGCTCGGCGGGCTGGACGGTCGACATCGGCCGGGAGATCCAGCCGAGCGACCCGCTGTCCCGGGTGCTCGACCAGATCATGGCCGCCGACACGCGGGCCATGCACGACACCGCCGCGCTGCTCGACCTCGCCGAGGTGGAGCGGGCGGCCGTGGCGATCGCCGGGGCCAGCCGGGTGAACATCTTCGGCGCCAGCGGCAGCGCCCTGGTCGGCGAGGAGATGCAGTTCAGCCTGCACCGCATCGGGGTGGCCGCCTGGGCCTGGAGCGACGTGCACGAGGGGCTGGCCAGCGCCGCGCTGCTCGGCGTGGGCGACGTCGCGCTCGGCATCTCGCACACCGGGCAGACCCGGGAGACCATCGAGATGCTCGCGGAGGCGGGCAGCCGGGGGGCGACCACGGTCGCGCTGACCGGCTTCCCCCGCTCGCCGCTGGCCGAGCTGGCCGACATCGTGCTGGTCACCGCCAGCCAGGCCACCACCTTCCGGCCCGACGCGCTCTCCGCGCGGCACCCCCAGCTCGTCGTGCTCGACCTGCTTTACATCGCGGTGGCGCAGCGCACCCACGACCGCGCCCACGCGGCCTTCCGGCGTACCGCCCAGGCCGTCGACGGGCACAAGGCCGAGAAGGGGGCCATCTCATGATCAGTGCCCAGCGGTACGCGGACGCCGTCCGCCCGGTGCTCGACCGGCTGGTCGACAGCCAGGCGGATGCGGTCGACCGGGCGGCCGACGTGATCGCCGGCGGCCTGCGTGCCGGCGGGGTGCTCCAGGCCTTCGGCGCCGGCCACTCGGAGGCGTTCGCCGCCGAGCTGGTGGCCCGGGCCGGCGGCCTGGTCCCGACCAACCGACTCTCCCTGCACGACCTCGTGCTGCACGGCGACGCGCCCCGCGACGTGCTCGCCGACCCCAAGCTGGAACGCGACCCGGCCGTGGCGCACCAGCTCTACGCCCTGGCGGCGCCGCAGCCGGAGGACGTGTTCGTGGTCGCCTCCCAGTCCGGCATCAACGGCTCGGTGGTCGAGCTGGCGACGCTGGTCCGGGAGCACGGCCACCCCTTGATCGCGGTCACCTCGGTCGAGCACACCGCACGGGTCGCCCCGCGGCACCCGAGCGGCCACCGGCTCGCCGACCTCGCCGACGTCGTGCTGGACAACGGCGCGCCGTACGGTGACGCACTGCTGCCGCTCGAGGGCGGCGGCGCGGTCTGTGCGGTCTCGTCGGTCACCGCGGCGCTGCTGGCGCAGCTGCTGACCGCCGAGGTCGTACGACGGTTCCACCAGGCCGGGGAGGTACCCCCTATCTACCTCTCCGCCAACGTCCCCGGTGGGGACGAGCACAACCTCGCCCTCGAGTCGCGGTACGCCGGGCGCCTCCGGCGGACCGCCTGACCCGACACCACAAGGAGAGACAAAGATGTCGGTTACCCCCGAGAACCTCGGTGACCTCAGTCGCCGGACCCTGCTCCAGCGGGCCGCCGCGGCCGGCCTCCTCGCCACCCCGGCGATGGGCCTGCTCAGCGCCTGTGCGGGCAGCGAGCCGGAGAAGAAGGACACCGGCGGCGCGGCCAAGAGCAAGGACAACCCGTTCGGTGCCAAGGACGGCAGCGCCGTCAAGGTGGTCATCTTCAACGGCGGGCTGGGCGACCAGTGGGCCAAGGAAGACAAGGTCATCTTCAACGCCAAGCACGCGAACATCACGGTCAACATGTCTTCCACCCAGAAGATCAAGACCGAAGAGCAGCCGAAGATGGCGACGCAGCCGAGTGACCTGGTCATGAACTCGGGCGCCGACATGATGGACCGCAGCACGCTGATCAACGAGGGCGCCATCGAGCCGCTCGACGACCTGCTCACCGCGCCCGCCTGGGACAGCGAGGGCACCGTGGCGGACTCGCTGCTGCCGGGCACGGTCGGCGACGGCACCCAGAACGGCAAGTTCTACGTCGTGAACGTGGCGTACACGGTGTGGGGCAACTGGTACAACGCGGCGCTGTTCAAGAAGGAGGGTTGGCAGGCGCCGACCACCTGGGACGAGTTCTTCGCCCTGGCCCCGAAGATCAAGGCCAAGGGCATGGCGCCGTACGTGCACGACGCCGTGCACGGCTACTACCCGCGCTGGGCGCTCATGGCGAGCATCTGGAAGACCGCCGGCAAGCAGGTCGTCGTCGACATCGACAACCTGAAGGAGAACGCCTGGAAGGCCGACGGCGTGCTCAAGGCGCTGGCGCCGTGGGAGAAGCTGGTCAAGGACAAGCTGCTGCTCCCGGGCAAGCTCGACCACACCCAGTCGCAGCAGGCCTGGCTCGACGGCAAGGCGGCGTTCATCCAGGTCGGCACGTGGCTCAAGAACGAGATGACCGCCACCATCCCGCCGGGCTTCGAGCTGACCCTGTCCGACTACTGGCACAACGCGGACGACAAGGCGCCGAAGGACGTGTTCGCCGCGTCCGGTGAGGGCTTCGTCGTGCCGAGCAAGGCCCCGAACAAGGAGGCCGCGAAGGAGTTCCTGCGGGCGATGCTGTCCAAGGCGGGCTCGGCCAAGTTCGCCGAGCTGACCAAGTCGCTCGCCTCGACCAAGGGCTCCGGCGACAACGTGCAGGACACGGCGCTC
Source organism: Micromonospora sp. NPDC005707 (assembly GCF_040631005.1). NCBI lineage: Bacteria > Bacillati > Actinomycetota > Actinomycetes > Micromonosporales > Micromonosporaceae > Micromonospora > Micromonospora sp. NPDC005707. The sequence goes on along the minus strand of NZ_JBEXYR010000024.1, from coordinate 10,907 downwards.
GCCAGCGCCAACACCCTGATGAAGAACGGCGGCAGCGAGCTCATCTCGGTCAAGTTCCAGGACTTCTACGCCGACCTGGACAAGGAGAGCCAGAACCTCTCCGAGGAGCTGATGGCCGGCCGGCTCACCGCGCAGCAGTTCGTCGACAAGATGCAGGCGGCCGCCGACAAGGTCGCCAAGGACTCGTCGATCAAGAAGCAGACCCGCACCGCCTGATCCGACGGAGAGAGTGAGTCCTATGCGGCACGGAGTCGCGCGTTTCGTCACGGGCTTCCTGGCCCTGCCCGTCGCGCTGTACCTGTTCTACGTGGTGTGGCCGTTCGTGCAGGCGGCGGGATATTCGCTGACCGACTGGGGTGGGTACTCGGACTCCCAGCGCTTCGTCGGGCTGGACAACTACGTCCGGCTGCTCTCCGACGAGCTGATCCGGAAGGCGTTCTGGCACAACGTTTTCTTCCTGGTCACCGTGCCGCTGTTCACCATCGCGCTGGCCCTGTTCCTCGCGTTCCTGCTCAACGTGGGCGGACGCGAGGACAGGGCCGGCATCCGCGGGGTGTTCGGCTCCGCCCTCTACAAGGTCATCTTCTTCTTCCCGCAGGTCCTGTCGCTGGTGGTCATCGCCGTCATGTGGCAGCAGATCTACCGGACCGACCAGCAGGGCCTCATCAACGGCCTGCTCATCAAGATCGGGCTGGTCGACGCCGACAACCCGATCGCCTTCACCGCCGACCCGGAGCCGTTCCTCGGCATTCCCGCGGTGCTGTGGTGGCTGCTGCTCATCGCGGTGTGGAGCGGCGCCGGCTTCTACATGGTGCTGTTCTCGGCGGCCATGCAGTCGATCCCGAAGGACATCTACGAGGCCGCGATCCTGGACGGGGCGGGCCGGTTCCACACGTTCTTCCGGGTCACCCTGCCGCTGCTGCGGGACACCATCTCGGTCGCCTGGGTCTACCTGGGCTTCATCGCCCTGGACATGTACGCCCTGGTCTTCGTCATGACGCCGAGCCAGGGTGGCCCGAACCACGCCAGCGAGATCTTCGCCTCGGTGATCCAGTTCAACGCGTTCCAGAAGGGCCAGTTCGGCTACGCCTGCGCGATCGCCGTGGCGCTGGCCATCTTCACCATCCTGCTGGCCGCCGTCCAGCTGAGGATCACCCGTCGTGAGCGGATCGAGTTCTGAGGAGGCCTGGACGATGAGCACGGTGACCCACACCTCCGACCAGAGGCGACCCGACGCGGCGCCGGCCGGCCCGGCAGCGGGCCGACGGGCGAAAGCCGCCACCAGCATCGGCGGCCGGATTTTCAACGGCTTCTCACACCTTTTCCTGGTGGTGTGGGCCCTGATGGTGATCTACCCGCTGCTGTGGGTGGTGATGTCCTCACTCAAGACCGACTCGGAGGTGATCCGCGAGCCGCTGTCGCTGATCCCCGAGTCGCTGCAGTGGGACAACTTCGCCCGGGCCTGGACGGCCGGGATCGACAGCTTCTTCCTGAACACGCTGCTCGTGCTCGTGTTCAGCGTGACCCTGACGATGCTGCTGGGCTCGATGGCGGCGTACGCGCTGGCCCGCTACGAGTTCCGCGGCAACCGCCTGATCTACTGGATGTTCCTGTCGGGGCTGACCCTGCCGATCTACCTCGCCGCGGTGCCCCTGTTCAAGGGCGTCTACAACATGAACGTGGTGTTCCCGCTGCTCGGCCCGAACAAGCACCTCACGCTGATTCTGGTCTACGTGGCCTGGTCGCTGTCGTTCACCGTCTTCTTCATGCACTCGTTCTTCCGGACGTTGCCCGACACGATCGCCGAGGCGGCCCAGGTCGACGGCGCCTCGCACACCCGGACCTTCTTCAGCGTCATGCTGCCGATGGCCCGGCCCGGCCTGATCAGCATCGGCATCTTCAACGTGCTCGGCCAGTGGAACCAGTGGTACCTGCCGACCCTGCTCATGCAGTCGGTGTCGGGTGAGCCGAAGCACCAGGTGATCGCCCAGGGGCTGATCGAGCTGTCGGTCAACCAGGGCTACAAGTCCGACTGGTCCGGCCTCTTCGCCGGGGTCACCATGGCGATGCTGCCGGTGCTGATCGTGTACATCGTGTTCCAGCGCCAGGTGCAGTCCGGCCTGACGGCCGGCGTCGGCAAGTAACCTTCGCGTCCCGCTGCCCGGTCCCTCCGCCATCTGTCGGAGGGGCCGGGCAGAATCGCGTCCGTGCTGGTGGCGGTGGTGGCGGACGAGCGGGGCGGCGGTGTGCTGCAACCGCTCGACGACGCTGGGCGCCCGACCGGTCCGGCCGAGCCGGTGGCCGACCTGGCCGCCGCGGTGGCCGCCCGGGAGGCCGCCGACCGGCCACGCTGGGTCTGGGCCTCCGGCGCGACCCTCTACCCGGCGCTGCTGCGCGCCGGCGTCCGGCTCGACCGGTGCCACGACGTCGAGCTGACCGAGGCGCTGCTGCTCGGCCACGCCGGCCGCTGGGGCGAGCCGCGCTCGCTCGCCGCCGCCTGGGCCCGGCTCACCGGGGCGCCGGTCCCGCCGGACCCGGCACCCCGCCCGCCGGAGCCGCCCGGCCACGGCCAGGGCGCGCTCTTCGACGCGCCGTCCGGCCCGCCCGGTCCGGGCATCGAGGCGTTGACCAGGGTGTACGCGGACCAGCTCGCCCGGATTGCGCGGACCGGTCACCCCGGCCGGTTCCGGTTGCTGGTGGCCGCCGAGTCGGCGGGCGCGCTGATCGCCGCCGAGATGGGCGTGGCCGGCCTGCCCTGGCGCGCCGACGTGCACGACGCGATCCTGGCCGACCTGCTCGGCGAGGCGTCCCCGGTCGGCGGGCCACCCCGCCGGCTGGCCGAGCTGGCCGCGCGGATCGCCGAGGCGTTCGGCGTCCGCCAGCTGCACGCCGACTCCCCGGCCGAGCTGCTCAAGGCGTTCGCGCGCGCCGGCGTGGAGCTGCCGAACACGCGGGCCTGGTCGCTGCGCGGGGTGGAGCACCCGGCGGTGCCGCTGGTCCTGGAATACAAGGAGCTCTACCGGATCTGGACGGCGCACGGCTGGGCCTGGCGCGACGCCTGGGTCTCCGGCGGCCGCTTCCACGCGGAGTACGTGCCCGGCGGCGTGGTCTCCGGCCGCTGGGCCACCCGGGGCGGCGGGGCCTTGCAGATCCCGAAGGTGATCCGGCGCGCCGTCGTGGCCGACCCGGGCTGGACCTTCGTGGTCGCCGACGCGGGCCAGCTCGAACCGCGGGTGCTCGCCGCGGTCTCCGGCGACGAGCGGCTGGCGGCCGCCGGTGGCGCCGGTGACCTCTACGCGGCGCTGGCCCGGGACGCCTTCGCCGGTGACCGGGCCCGCGCCAAGGTGGCCCTGCTCGGCGCCATGTACGGGCAGACCGGTGGCGCCGCGGTGCCCGCCCTCGCGGTGTTGAAGAAGAACTACCCGACCGCGTTCGGCCACGTCGAGGCGGCGGCCCGCACCGGCGAGGCGGGCGGGCTGGTCCGGTCGTGGCTGGGGCGCACCTGCCCGCCGGGGTCGGTCGGCTTCGGTGACGGCGACGAGGCGGTGGTCGACGCCGGGGCCGATCCGCAGAGCCCGCGGGCCCGGGCGGCCCGCTCGCGGGGGCGGTTCACCCGCAACTTCGTCATCCAGGCCACGGCCGCCGAGTGGGCGTCCACGCTGCTGGCCACCCTCCGCACCGAGCTGGCCGGCACCCGGGCCGAGCTGGTCTTCTTCCAGCACGACGAGGTGATGGTGCACTGCCCGGCCGAGACGTCCGAGGCGGTCGTCGCGGCGGTGACCGACGCCGGGGCGCGGGCCACCCGGCTGCTCTTCGGCGAGACCCCGGTCCGCTTCCCGCTCGATCTCTCGGTCGTGGACTGCTACGCCGACGCGGCATAGTCACGCAATTTTCCGTTTTGCCCCGCTACCCGCCCCCCGGCGCGCTCGTTGGGCCCGGTGTGCGTACGACGGGACGGACCGGGCGCTGCTGCCTCCGGTCCGTCCCCCAGGTCGAGGGGGCACCGCTGAATCGGATCGCAGGAATGATCATCGCCGCTGGCGGGGGCCGCCGGATCGGCGGACCCGAGGCGCTGCTGCACCAGGGGGAGAAGCCCCTGGTCAGCCGGATGATCGACACGATGGCCGACGCGGGCTGCGCGGAGGTCGTCGTCGTGCTGGGCGCGGCGGCGGACCAGGTGCGGCAGGCCACCGACCTGACCGCCGCCACCGTGGTGGTCAACCGGGCCTGGGGGACCGGGGTCGGCTCCTCGATCCGCGCCGGGCTGGCCGCGCTGACCGACGAGACCATCGAGGCCGTGGTCGTGGTGCCGGTGGACATGCCGGGCCTCACCGCCGCGGCGGTCCGCCGAGTCGCCGCCCTGCCGTACCCGGACGTGCTGGTGTGCGCCACCTACGACGGGCTGCGCGGCTACCCGATGCTCTTCGGCCGCCGGCACTGGTCCGGCATCGCCACCCTGGCCAGCGCCGACGTGGGCGCCCGGCCCTACCTGCTGGCGCACAAGGACCAGATCGTCGACATCGCCTGCGACTCGGTGGCCGACGGCAGCCGGATCGACAGCCCGGAACTGATGGCCCTCTACGGCCTGAGCATCCCCGAACAGCGGGTCGCCTCCGAAGTGGGCTGAGTATCCGTACGGATGTGCCGGCTGGGCCGTCCGGCCAGACTCGGTGCCATGCGTCGACTCGCCACCGCCCTGCTGTGCCTGGCCGTCCTCGTCGGCTGCGCCGACCCAGGCCAGGTGCCCTCGTCGGACGGCCTGCCCACGGACACCGGCTGGGTCACCTACCAGGCCGACGTGACCGCCGTTCGGCTCAGCGCCGACCCGCGCTCGCTCGCGCTGACCGTGGCGCTGCTCGGTGACGCCGACGGATGCTCCCGGAATCCGCGGGTCACCTACTTCACCGAGGAGAACAACCGCATCTACGCCAACGTGGTGCAGGACTCGCGCCTGTCGGGGACGGTCGGTGCCTGCCCCACCCACACCCCGGGCGAGGTGACGTTGACAGCGCCGGGGCCGATTGCCGGCCGGACCGTCGTGCTCAACCAGGAGCCGTGGAAACGTGACGGTGACGAGTACCGCCGCTGCGACGAGACCTTCGGCTGCGACCCGATGCCGACGGACCGCTGTGACCCCGCCTGGATCAGCGTCGCCGTGCGGGGCATGGACGTGTCCCGGCACTCCGTCGGCTCACCCGAGGGCTGCGACGGCAGGTGGCTCGTCATGACCGTGCCATTCGATCCGGTGCCGTGCGGCGCCGAGGCGAGGCCGGGCTGCGACGCGTCGGTCAACGTACGGCGCTATTTCCTGCGCTGGGCCGGCGAGCGCGGCTGGGCCACGATCGCCGGTTCGACGAAGGCCGGCTGCGGAGACGTCCGCACCGTGGAGCCGGCGTTCCCGAGAAAGCTGTGCGCCGACCTGCCCACGCCGTGACCCGCCTGCGGTGCCCCCGGGTGCCAGGATGCGGGGTATGGCGTATGACGAGGACCTCGCGGACCGGGTACGGGAGCTGGTCGAGCGGGAGGCCGGGTTCGCCGAGAAGCGTATGTTCGGCGGCCTGGCGATGATGGTGAAGGGCAACATGGCGGTGGTCGTGCGCGGCGCCGGCGGGCTCATGGTCCGCGTCGACCCGGCGGAGTCCGAGCGGCTGGAGGCGGAGCCCGGCGCGCAGGCGACGGTGATGCGGGGGCGGCCGATGCGGGGCTGGATCACGGTGGATCCCGCGGCCTGCGCGCGTGACGCCGATCTGTCCCGCTGGGTCCATCGCGGCGTCGGCTACGCCGGGACGCTGCCCGCGAAGTAGGGCGGTCAGGGCCGGTCGCCGGGCGGCCGGTCGAGACCGAGCCGGTCGGGCAGTTCGCCCACCACGGCCGCCAGCGCGGCCGGCACCGGCCGCCGGGTGACCAGGAAGAGGGTGAAGCGGCCCGGCACCGGCGCGGGGGCGACCCGCTCGTCCGGTGCCGCGTACGCGAGCGCGAGCCCGTGCGGCAGCACGACCGGGCAGCCGAGCAGCCGGCCCATCCGCACCGCGGTCTCGCCGGTGGCCGCCGGCTTCGGCCGGGCGCCCAGCGCGGAGAGCCGCCGGTGCAGGGCGTCGGCGGACGGGTCGTAGCTGTGCGCCACCACGTCGAGCCCGGCGAACGGCCGGCGGCCGCGCCCGAGGCGTACCTCGGGAGGGGTGAGCAGGGCCAGCCGGTCGGCGGCCACCGGTGTCGCGGTGGCCGTGGCCGGCAGCCGCATCTGGTTGGCGACCGTCACGAAGGCGGCGTCGAGCGACCCCTCGCCCACCCACTCCACCAGGCGGTCACCGTGGTCGGTGACCTGGTGCAGCGTCGCCTCCCGGAGCAGGTCGGCCAGCGCGGGAAACAGCCACGCGGCCAGGCTCGGAAAGGTGCCGACGCTCAGCACCTCGCCGCGCGCCGCCGCGCGCGTCCGGTCGAAGATCGCCTCCAGGTGGCCGAGCACGTGGACCGCCTCCGCGGCCAGGGCCCGCCCGGCCGGGGTCGGTCGCGCCCCCGTGGTGTCCCGGTCGAAGAGCCGCTCGCCGATCCGCCGCTCCAGCGCCGCCAGCCGGTTGCTCGCGGCGGGCTGGCTGATCCGCATCTCGCGCCCCGCCGCGCCGAGGGAGCCGTGCCTCGCCAGCGCCGCCACGAGCCGCAGGTCCTCGACCGTGGGTAGGGAGCTCATAGGTCCAGGTTATGAGCCCGCCGATGGAACCGCCAGCTACCGGGCGAGCGGCCGGGACCAGAGGATCGAACCCGTGAACACCCGCCGGGACATCGCCGCCATGCTCACCACCACCTTCGTCAGCTGGCTGGGGCAGCGCACCACCGCCGTCGCGCTGCCCCTGGTCGCGCTCGCCGAGACCGGGTCGGCCTGGACCACCGGCCTGGTCGGCGGTGCGGTCGGGCTGCCCATGCTCACCTCCGCCTGGTGGGCGCGCGGCCTGCGGCAGCGGCTGACCACCGGACGGGCCCTCGCCGGGGTGCTCGCGATCCAGGTGCTCGGCTTGCTCGTCGTCCCGGTCGGTGCGGCGGTCGGCACCGTCGGCCCGCTGCACCTGGCCGCCGCCGGGCTGATCACCGGGGCCGCCACCGCGCTGGGCGGGCCGGGCCAGCGGGCCCTGCTCGCCGACCTCTGCGCCGACGCCGACGTGGCCGCCCGGATGCTGGCCTGGCAGGACCTCGCACACCGCAGCACCATGATCCTGGCGCCGCCGCTGGCCGGCTGGGCGGTCACCGCCGGCGGGCCGCTCCGGCTGCTCTGGGCGGAGGCGGCCGGCGTCGCCCTCGGCGCGGCCCTGCTGCTGGTCGTCCGTGGCACCGCCGCGCCCGCCGCCGAGGGGGCCAGCGCCGCTCCGGCCCTCCGGCACGTGCTGGCCCGGCACCCCGAGGTACGCCGTGCCGTGACCATGGCCGGCGTCGGCGGCCTCGTCTGGTTCGCCTTCACCCTCGGGCTCGCCATCCTGGGCGCCGAGACGGGCCGGCCCGGGCTGCTCATCTCGGCCGGCATGACCGGCTACGGCGCCGGCTCGCTCGCCGGAGCGCTGGTCGCCCCGGTGCTCGTACCCCGACTGCCACCGCTGGCGACCATGGCGGCCGGCTGGATCCTGCTGGGCGCGACCTTCGCGACGCTGCCCGCCGTCAGCGCGTCGCTCCCGCTGATCGCGGTCGTGGCCGCGCTGGGCGGCCTCGCCATGCCGCTGGGCATCGGCGCGGTCAACCGCCTGATCACCACCCGCACCAAGGGCCCCGAACGGCGGGCCGCCTTCGCCGTGGAGAGCCTGGTGCACGACGGCGCCGTCTCGATCGGCCTGCTCGCCGGCGGGGCGGTCATCGGCCTGGCCGGCGCCGGTCCGACACTGGTCGTGGCGGGCGCCGCCCAGGTCGCCGTCGGGCTCCTCGCCGGACCCTGGCTGCTCCCGCTGCGGCGCGAGTGGACCCGACCGGTGACGCCGAACGCCGATGCGCGACTACCCGCTGAGCCGGCCGGTGACCGACCCGGTGCCCCGGGACCATCCGGTCACCGCCGCGACCTGGCCGGTGCCGCTGCCGAACGACCTCCGCCGGCTCCGGGAGCAGCGGCAGGCCGTGTCGGCGGCAATCGACCGGCTGCCCCGTACCCTCTGCCACCACGACGTCTGGCCGACGAACCTGGTGTTCGGCGACGGCGGCCCGGTCCTGCGGGACTGGTCCTTCGTCGGCCCGGGGCCCGTCGGTGAGGACGTGGCCAGGTACTTCTGGCTCGCGGCCTTTGACCCGCCGGGTCAGGCCAGGTCGAACAGCGTGGCGGCGTTGCCCCAGCAGACCGCCCGCAGCCAGTCGTCGCCCAGGTCGAGCCGGGCCAGCGCGTCGAGCTGCTCCGCATACGGGTAGGGGATGTTCGGGAAGTCGCTGCCCAGCAGCACCTTCCCGGCCAGCCCCAGCTCGCGCAGCCGCGGCAGCTCCGCCGCCGGGAACGGCATGAACCGGTCGAAGAACGAGGTGAACGCCATCGTCGTGTCCAGCCGCACGTGCCGGTACCGCTCGGCCAGGTCCAGGAAGGCCGCGTAGTCGGGCGCCCCCAGGTGCGCCACGATCGCGGCCAGCCCGGGATGCCGGGCGAGCAGCGCGGCGAACGACGCCGGTCCGGTGTGCGCCGTCCCGACCGGGGCGTGCCCGGCGTGCACCACCACCGGCACGCCGGCCTCGGCCAGCAGGCCCCACACGGCGTCCAGCGCCGGGTCGTCCGGCGCGAAGCCGCCCACCTGGACGTGCACCTTGAACACCCGGGCGCCGGCCGCGAGGGCGTCCGCCACATAGCGCGCGGCCGCCGGCTCCGGGAAGAAGGTCGCCGACGGCAGGCAACCCGGGGTACGCGCCGCGAAGTCCAGCGTCCACGCGTTCAGCGACTCGGCCATGCCGGGCCGGTGCGGGTACGCCAGCGCGCTGAACGCCCGCACGCCGAGCCGCCGCAGGTGCGCCACCCGGGCCTCGTCGTCCCACCGGTACCGGATCGGCCACTCGGTGCCGACCAGCGGTCCGGCCGCGTCGAAGTACGCCCACACCTTGCGCAGCATGCGCGGCGGCAGGAAGTGGGTGTGCACGTCGGCGAGACCGGGCAACCCGAGCCGCCGCCAGAACTCCGGCACGGCCGCGTCCCGCGCCGGCGGCCGGCTGTGGTCCGCCGGCCCCGCGTCGCCGTCAGGCAGGTCCGTCACACCTCTATGTTGAAGCGTTGCAGCACCGAGGGCGCGACCAGCCCCACCGCCGCCAGCACGGCGAGCACGGTCAGCGCCGCGCGCAGGACGATCGTCTCGGCCTTGCTCCCGGTGCGCAGGGCGATGCCGTTGGGCAGCCCGATCATCGTCCACATCCGCCGTTTGATCGGGATGGGCCAGAGAATCGGCACGCCCGCCTTGGTGATCATGTCGCCGAGGATGTGCACGAAGCAGCCCACCCCGACCGCCGTGCCGATGAGGGGATAGCCCCGGTCGCCGGGCAGGTTCGCGAAGGTGAACCAGGCCGCGGCCGCCGACAGCAGGGTGACGACCACCCACCCGGCCCGCTCGGCCCACTCGTCGAAGAGCCCGCGCAGCGCCAGACCGATCATGAAGAAGAGGATGCTGACCACCGCCCACTTGCCGTACGCGGCGCAGAGCGCGGTGGTGCCCCAGCCGATCAGCAGGGTGAACGGGATGGTGTGGGTGAGCGTCCGGTGCCCGTTGTTGCGGCGCGGATCCTTGCTGAGCTTGGTCGCGTAGTAGACGCCCAGCGAGATCTTCTCCATCACCTCGGCGATGAAGAGGCTGAACACGCCGAAGGTCCGGGCCACCGTGGCGCCGCCCTGGTTGCGGGTCACCTTGCCGGACAGGTCGAGGTCGGGGAAGAGGGCCCCGCCCGCACAGACCGCGGTGCCGACCGCCAGCGCGAGCGGTGTCTGGTGGTAGTCGGCGAACTGGTCCAGCGCCCAGGAGCCGGTCAGCCACACCGCCGCGCCGGACAGCGCGTGGGACGGTCCCATCATCTCGGCTCGCCCTCCCCAGAGATCTTGATCGACAAAACTACGCCACTGTAGTTAGCCATCGGGCCGCGGGGCATCACCCGGACGGTCCACTGGGGAGAGGGTCCCTGGACGGCCGGCGGGCGCCGCCGGATCACCAGGAAGTATGTCGGCCCGGCCGCGCCGGGCCGGGGCATCTGTCGGTGATGAGACGCCGGGGTTGTCAGCCGGCCGCGTGGGTGGAGCGACCCGGCCGGAAGCTGTCCCGGATGAGTGCCAACTGCGTGGCCGCGGCGGACCAGTCGGCGTCGGAGGTGGTCCAGCCCAGCGTCCACCCGCCGGCGTCGCCGGGCAGCACCCGCAGCGCGTGCATCCGTTCCCCGTACGGGGCGGTCCAGCGGCACTCCCACTCCGCGCCGCCGCCCACGGCGGCCAGCCGCACCTGCTGGTAGCCGGGCAGCCGGCCGTCGGTGGTCAGCTCCCGTTCGGCCGCCCGCAACTGGTTGAGCGGGTCACCGCCGGCCGGATAGGGCTCGACCCCGAGGATCCGCCGCGTGGTCGGGTCCTGGAAGCAGGTGGTGCTGCCGGATCGCAGGTGCAGCCAACCGGCCGGCACCGCGACGCGGAAGCCGGCGGAGTCGGCGTACCAGATCCAGCCGGCCGGGAGCGTGAGCGCCGCGTCGGCGGGCGGCGAGCCGGCCCGCACCGTGTTGCCCGCCGCGTCGGGCCGGACGCACGGGAACGGCGGCGGGGGTACGCCGGGCGGCGGTCCGCCGCCGGGCCGGCCGGGCGGGTGTCCCCACGGATCACCCTGCGCCTCGCCGTGCGGGTCGCCGCCCGTCCCGTCGTGGTCGTGGGTGACCGCCAGCGCGGTGCCGATCCCCGCCGCCACGGCGAGCACGGCCGCGGCCGCCGCGAGCGCCCA
>NZ_JBEXYR010000023.1:0-70278 GCF_040631005.1 Micromonospora sp. NPDC005707 | reverse complement strand
TCGACGGCAACACCCACTCCTTCGAGGGTGGCCACTACATCAGCGTCGTGGGTTACCGCGACGGCGGGAAGACCGTGACCATCGCGGACTCGGCCGACCCGAACATGGCCTCCTACCGCATGAGCGTGGACAACCTCGCCGACTGGATCGCCACCCGCGGCTACTCGGCCTCCTGATCCACCAGCACCAACCAGAAAGGGCCCGACCCCACCAGGGGTCGGGCCCTTTCTGCGCGTCTCGTCAGCGGTCGCCCGCGTGCACCGGCTCGTCGGCCTCGTCGGGCACCTCGACCTGCTCCAGGTGCCGGGCGCGGCGGCGCAGCCACCAGGTGCTGGCCAGGCCGGCGAGCACCGCGAGGACCAGGCCAGCCCAGGAGATGTCCTTGAGCCAGTGCTCGGCCGCGCGGCCCACGGAGAAGAGCAGGTACGTGGTGCCGAACGCCCAGACCAGGCCGCCGGCCGCGTTGGCCACCAGGAACCGCCGGTAGGGCACGTGCAGTGCCCCAGCGAGAGGGCCGGCGAGGATGCGGAGCAGGGCGACGAACCGCCCGAAGAAGACCGCCCAGACACCGTGCCGGGCGAAGCTCTGCTCGGCGCGGGCGAGCTGCGCCGGGCCGAGGTGTTTCGGGAAGCGCCGGCCCAGCCGTGCGAGCAGCGGCCGCCCGCCGCGGCGGCCCACGGCGTACCCGATCGAGTCGCCCACGATGGCGCCGGCCGCGGCGGCGGTGGCCACCCACTCCGGCTCGACCACCCCGGCGGCGGCGAGCAGCGCGGAACTGACCAGCACGATCTCGCCGGGCAGCGGGATGCCCATGCTCTCCACGCCGATCACCCCGGCGACGATCAGGTAGAGCACGCCCGGGGGCAGCGCGGAGAGCCAGTGCTGGACGTCGACCACCCCCGAACCCTACCCGCGCGAACTCAGCCGGCGGGTGCGAGGAACTCCAGCCGGTTGCCGTGCGGGTCGTACGTGTGGAACCGCCGCATGCCGGGAATCTCCTCGTCGCCCCAGGTCACGGGGTGGCCGGCGGCGTCGAGCCGGGCGGCGAGCCGGTCCAGGTCGGGGCGGAGCAGGGCCGGGTGCGCCTTGCGGGCGGGACGGAAGTCGTCCTCGACGCCCAGGTGCAGCTCCACGCCGTACCCGGTGAACCAGCAACCACCGCGGGCGGCGAGGGCCGGCGGTTTGGGCTTCTCGACGAGGCCGAGCAGGCCGGTGTAGAACGACCGGGAGGTTTCCTCGGAGCCGCGTGGGCAGGCGAGCAGGACGTGATGGATCATGGTGGCACCTCCTCGTCCCGAACCCTGGCACGAGGTTGCGCGAATAGCAAGACGGACGTACGGTTTTGTTGAGACCGACGCAGGTAAGTGTCGCCTAAGCACGGCGGCACCCCGGCCGGTGCGACAAACTGCTCAGGACTACTCACGGTCGCTGGTGTGAAGGAGTACGACGTGGCGAGCCTCGACACCTTCGGTGCGAAGACCCAGCTACGCGTCGGAGACGCGAGCTACGAGATTTTCAGGATCGACAAGGTGGAGGGCCACGACCGGCTGCCCTACAGCTTGAAGATCCTGCTGGAGAACCTGCTGCGGACCGAGGACGGCGCGAACATCACCGCCGACCACATCCAGCAGCTCGGCGCGTGGGACCCCACCGCCGACCCGAGCGTGGAGATCCAGTTCACCCCGGCCCGGGTGCTGATGCAGGACTTCACCGGCGTGCCCTGCGTCGTCGACCTGGCCACCATGCGCGAGGCCGTGCGCGACCTGGGCGGCGACGCCACCAAGGTGAACCCGCTCGCCCCCGCCGAGCTGGTCATCGACCACTCGGTCATCGCCGACCTGTTCGGTCGCGAGGACGCCTTCGAGCGCAACGTCGAGCTGGAGTACGAGCGCAACAAGGAGCGCTACCAGTTCCTGCGCTGGGGCCAGACCGCCTTCAACGAGTTCAAGGTCGTCCCGCCGGGCACCGGCATCGTGCACCAGGTGAACATCGAGTACCTGGCCCGCACGGTCATGGAGCGCAACGGCCAGGCGTACCCGGACACCGTCGTGGGCACCGACTCGCACACCACCATGGTCAACGGCCTGGGCGTGCTGGGTTGGGGCGTCGGCGGCATCGAGGCCGAGGCCGCGATGCTCGGCCAGCCGGTCAGCATGCTGATCCCGCGGGTCGTCGGCTTCAAGCTCTCCGGCGAGATGCCGGCCGGCACCACCGCCACCGACCTGGTGCTCACCATCACCGAGATGCTCCGCAAGCACGGCGTGGTCGGCAAGTTCGTCGAGTTCTACGGCCCGGGCGTGAGCGCGGTGCCGCTGGCCAACCGGGCCACCATCGGCAACATGTCCCCGGAGTACGGCTCCACCGTCGCGATCTTCCCGATCGACGCCGAGACCGTCCGCTACCTGGAGCTGACCGGTCGCGACCCGCAGCAGGTCGCGCTGGTCGAGGCGTACGCCAAGGAGCAGGGCCTCTGGCACGACCCGGAGCGCGAGCCGGAGTACTCCGAGCGGCTGGAGCTGGACCTCGGCACCATCGAGCCGTCCCTGGCCGGCCCGAAGCGCCCGCAGGACCGGGTGCCGCTGGGCTCCGCCAAGACGCTGTTCCGCTCGGCGCTCGCCGACTACGTGGCCGCCGACGAGACCGGGGGCGACCCGGGCCGCAAGCCGGGCGTGCCGCAGCTGGAGAAGCCGTTCGGCACCGACGGCCCGGCCGACGAGGCCAGCGCCGAGTCCTTCCCGGCCAGCGACTCCCCCGCCAACGGGATCAACGACCCGGCCGACGCCCCGCGGGACCTGGAGACCGCGGCGGTCGGCGCCGGTGGGCGCGCCACCAACCCGGTCCGGGTGACCGGCGCGGACGGCGTCGAGTACGAGCTGGACCACGGCGCCGTGGTGATCGCCGCCATCACCTCCTGCACCAACACCTCGAACCCGCAGGTCATGATCGGCGCCGCGCTGCTGGCCCGGAACGCCGTGGAGAAGGGCCTGGCCCGCAAGCCGTGGGTGAAGACCACCCTGGCACCGGGCTCCAAGGTCGTCATGGACTACTACGACCGCGCCGGCCTCACGCCCTACCTGGAGAAGCTCGGCTTCAACCTGGTCGGCTACGGCTGCACCACCTGCATCGGCAACTCCGGCCCGCTGCCGGAAGAGGTCTCCGCCGCGGTGAACGACGGCGACCTGGCCGTCGTCTCGGTGCTGTCCGGCAACCGGAACTTCGAGGGCCGGATCAACCCGGACGTCAAGATGAACTACCTGGCGTCCCCGCCGCTGGTGGTCGCGTACGCGCTCGCCGGCACCATGGACATCGACCTGGCGAACGAGCCGATCGGCGAGGACGCGCAGGGCAACCCGGTGTTCCTGCGGGAGATCTGGCCGAACAGCGCCGAGATCCAGGACGTCATCGCCTCGGCGATCGGCGCCACCGGCTTCAGCTCCGCGTACGCGGACGTGTTCGCCGGTGACGAGCGCTGGCAGTCGCTGCCGACCCCGACCGGCGACACCTTCGCCTGGGCGGGCGAGTCGACCTACGTGCGCAAGCCCCCGTACTTCGAGGGCATGGAGCGGGACCCGCAGCCGGTGCAGGACATCAGCGCCGCCCGGGTGCTGGCCAAGCTGGGCGACTCGGTGACCACCGACCACATCTCCCCCGCCGGCTCGATCAAGGCGGACTCCCCGGCCGGCAAGTACCTCGCCGAGCACGGTGTGGCGCGGCACGAGTTCAACTCGTACGGCTCCCGCCGCGGCAACCACGAGGTGATGATCCGGGGCACCTTCGCCAACATCCGGCTGCGCAACCAGCTCGTGCCGGGTGTCGAGGGCGGCTTCACGGTCAACCACCTGACCGGCGAGCAGACCTCGATCTACGACGCCTCGATGGCCTACCAGGAGGCGGGCGTCCCGCTGGTCATCCTGGCCGGCAAGGAGTACGGCTCCGGCTCGTCCCGCGACTGGGCGGCCAAGGGCACCATGCTGCTCGGGGTCAAGGCCGTCATCGCCGAGTCGTACGAGCGGATCCACCGCTCGAACCTCATCGGCATGGGCGTCCTGCCGCTGCAGTTCCCGGTCGACACCACCGCCGAGTCGCTGGGCCTGACCGGCACGGAGACCTTCTCGATCAGCGGCGTCACCGCGCTCAACGACGGCGACACCCCGCGCACCGTGAAGGTCACCACGGACACCGGCGTGGAGTTCGACGCCGTGGTCCGCATCGACACCCCCGGTGAGGCCGACTACTACCGGCACGGCGGCATCCTGCAGTACGTGCTGCGTCGCATGATCGCCAGCTGACGTCGTCACGCTGAGAAGGGCCGCTTCCCGCGCTCGCGGGGAGCGGCCCTTCGGCGTTTCCCGCCCCGGTGCTCGCTCCTGACGCACGACGTGGGCCGACTCGCGGATGGCGTGGCTCCCCCGTCAGATCTTGGAGACTCCCCGTTCCTCTCGAACGGAAACTGTCCAAGATCTCGAACGCCGCTCACCGCAGCCTCAGCGCGACGGCGCGCGCCTCCTCGTCGGTGAGGGGCAGGAACCAGAGGAAACGGCGGACGATGGCGACCGGGTCAGGGCCGCCGGGGCGACCGCGAAGGTCGCGGATCGCGCGCCGGGTGATCCGGGAGAACTCGGGGATCAGGGTCGCGCGCCGGGCGGCGTCCGTCGGGATCGCGCGCAGCGCCGGGCAGGGCCAGTCCCGACCGCAGGCGTCGCACCGCCAGGACGGGCCGGCGGCGGTGTGCGCGACGGCCAGGCCGCCCCGGGTCCGCCAGCGCGTTTCGGGGACGCCGTTGGTCACCCGGCCCGGGCCACGGTACGGAGGAACGAGCGGCCCGATCGGGCCGGGCACGATCGGCCGGGCCGGCGGCGGATCGCTCTTCGGCTTCGGAACCGGCTTCGGCTTGTCCTCGGGCATCGCCATCCCCCCTCGGTGTCGTCTGCACAGCAGCTTTCCGAGGGTTGCCGGACAATCACACAGCGTTGTCTAATCTCCTTCGGACGGTTGTTTTGTCCGGGGAGGACCATGGATGAATCACGCCTTTGTTGCCGCGCTGGCCGAGGCGGGCCACACGGCCGAGAGCCTGGCGGGCCACCTCGGCGTGCATCCGAAGACAGTCGCCCGGTGGGCAAACCCGGGGCACATTCCGCAGAGCCGGCACCGGGCCACCGTCGCAAAGCTGCTCGGCCGGCCTGTCGATGCACTGTGGCCAGACGTGGTGAAGCGCCGCGAGCCCGTGTGGTTCCGGCCCTGGGTCGACATCGAGCGTGAGGCGGTAGCACTGCGCGCGTTCCAACTCGCGTGGGTGCCGGGGCTGCTCCAGACCGAGGCCTACGCCCGCGCGACGTTCATCGGTCAGCCACTCACGCCGAACGAGGTCGCCGATCTGGTGGCGGCGCGGCTGGATCGGCAGGCGGTCCTGTCCCGGGAACGGGGGCCCCTGTTCGTCGCGGTGGTCGACGAGCAGGTGCTGCGCCGCCCCGCCGCCGGCGACCGAGAACTCATGGCCGCGCAACTTGCTCATCTCCTCGCCTGCGCCGAGCTACCCAGCGTCCAACTTCACGTCGTGCCGCGGGACACACCGACGTATCCGGGGCTCGACGGACCCTTCACCCTCGCGGAGCTCCGGGATGGGACGCGGGTCGCGCACGTCGACAGTCAGGCGCGCGCGCAGATCATCGAGCAGATATCCGAAATTGCTACGCTGGAGCGCCGGTGGGAACGCATCCGGGGCGAGGCTCTTCCCCGCGGGCGATCTCTGGACCTCCTGAGAGAAGCGGCAGCAGCATGGACCTGATCGGTGCCCGGTGGCGCAAGAGCACGAAGAGCGGCGGCAACGGTGGCGACTGCGTGGAGGTCGCGGACAATCTCGTGGGCGTCGTCGGTGTGCGGGACTCCAAGGACCCGACCGGCCCGGTGCTCACCTTCGACCCGGCCGCCTGGACGCGCTTCGTGGCGATGACCAAGCGCGGCTGACCCCGTACCCCCTCTGACGGCCCTCGGCGACGCGCCGGGCGCCTTCGGTCTGTCTCCCGTGAGGACCACGCGCACAGCGCGATCCGGACGCGATCCTGGCTGATCGGCGCCTGACGGGCCGGGCGAGGATCGGGCAGAATCTGAACGTGTTCAAAAGCGCGTGGGCCGGCACCTGGTTGCTGATCGGCCTGGTCGGATCGGTGCTCCTTCGGGGCATCCTGTGGCTGCTCACGCTCTTCAGCGTCGGGCCGCTCCTCGGGTCCGTCGACCTGCTGGTTCTCGAAACAGCGGGACACACCGCCGCCACGGCATTCTGGCTTGGCGACGCCGTCGGGTCGTTCCTGTTCGCCATCGCGACGGGCGTCGCCTGCGTGGGACTGCGCCGCGACCGCGCCTGGGCATACCGGCTGGGGCAGTGGCTGGCCCGGTTCTACGTCGCGGTGAACACGGTGACCGCCGTCGCGTGTGTCGTGATGGTGGCCATGTGGGGACCGTCGGCCTGGATCTTCGTGGCGGTTCTGTTCGTGCTGTACGCCGTCTCGCTCGTCGTCGCAGTCATGGCCGTTCGCCAATTGGCGGTTCCTCGCCCGCCACTGTGTGCCGCGGAGCCGCCCGGGTCCACTGAACGGGTATGACCCGGCCGGGGCAGCGCCCGGACGCCGCACGGATGGGCTGCTGCTGCGGGACGTTTGTCGGGATCGCTGGGTAGCGTACAGGGGTGGTTGATCAACGCCAGGTGCTGAGCTTCCGCGTGCGGGCCCAGCAGCTCGACCGGGCCGAGGGCACGCTCGACGACACCGCCGTGCTGGATATCGGGGTGCAGGACACCGGCACGGACGGCGGCCGGTGGGCGTTGGCCGTCCGCGGTGTCGACGTGGCCGCGTTGTCGGCGGAGGATCTGATCCTGCTGTGGACCGTACGAGGTGCGCCCCACCTCTACCGCCGTGCCGACGTGGGGAAGGTGGCGGCCGCGGTCGAGCCGTTCTCCGACGCCGACGCGGGCAAGCGCATCTACGACGCCGCCAGGCCGTTGAAGGCGGCCGGCATCGGCAACCTGGCGGCCCTCGACGAGGTGGCCGCGCAGCTGCGCGCCATCGTCACCGGGCCGACGGTCAAGGGGGACGCCTCCCGCCGCCTGGCCGAGGTGATGCCGGAGCCCTATCTGCGGTTCTGCCGGCCGTGCGACGCCACCCACCTGTATGAGATGCCGTTCCGGCTGGCCGCCGTGCGGGCCGGGCTGGAGTTGCGGCTCGACACCTCGCCGCCGGTCCTGCACCGCATCGCGGGGTTCAGGAAGGCTGCCACCGCGGGCGACAGGTCTGACCTCATCCGCGCGTATCTTCGTCTGCTCGGCCCGGCCACGCCCAGACACGTGGCCGACTACCTCGACGCCCCGGTCAAGGAGGTCAAGGCACGCTGGCCCGAGGATGTGATCGAGGTGCTGGTCGACGGGGAGGCCCGCTCGCTCCTGGCCGCCGACGAACCGGCGCTGGAATCGGCCGACACCACGGCCACCCGCCTGCTGGGCCCGTTCGACCTCTTCCTCCAGGCCAAGGACCGCGCGACCCTGGTGCCGGATGCGGCCCACGCCAAGGAGCTGTGGCCGGTGCTGGGCCGCCCCGGCGCCGTCCTGGTCGACGGTCGACTGGTCGGCACCTGGCGTCCCCGCAAGGCCGGCAAGACGCTGAAGGTCGCCGTCCAGCCGTGGCGGACCCTGTCCGCCACGACGCGCGACAGCATCGTCGACCAAGCCGAACGCCTCGCCGCCTACCGCGCAATCGCCCTCGCCGGCGTCGACTTCGCCGCCTGACGGGCCACCGGTCAGGTGCGTGCCCGGAACGGGGCGAGGGTGGCGCGGATCTGGTCGGCCGCGCCCCAGTCGTCGTCGAACTGGGCCAGCACGGCGAGGTGTTGCCGCAGCTGGACGATCGGCATGCGGGCCCGCCAGTCGCTGTCGAGGGCGGTCAGCTCCGCGTAGACCTCGAAGAACCGGTGCGCCTCGGGCGGGGGCGACGTGGACCACACGTGTGCGAGGTCGACCTCGGCCCACAGGTAGGACACGGCCGGGTCGATCAGCGCGGGCAGCCCGTCCGGGGTGGCCAGGACGTTCTGCGCCCACAGGTCGCCGTGCGTCAGGCAGGCCGGCCGGTCCGGCAGCAGGTCGGGCAGCCGATGGCACAACCGCTCCAGCGCCGCCCGGTCCCCGGCGTCGAGTGCCGCCTCCACGCGGGGCTCCCCGAGCCACCGCAGCAGCCGGTGCTGCGCGAAGAAGGCGAAGCCGTCGTCCTCCCAGGCATTGACCTGCCGGCGGCGGCCCAGCCAGTTGTCGCGGTGCCAGCCGAAGCGGGGATGGGTCGTGGTCGTGTGCAGGTGGGCGAGCGCGTGCGCGAACCGCTCCCAGAAGGCCTCGCTGCGCGGCCGGGGCCGCAGCACCGACAACACGATGAGTTCCCGGTCCGCCAGGATCACCTCGGGTGTCGCCACGCCGCCGAGCTCGCGCAGGGCGGCCAGCCCTTCGGCCTCGGCGAGGAAGACGTCGTCGTCCGGCGCGTGGGTGAAGGCCTTGACGAACACCGGCGGCGCGTCCTGTCGGGTGGCGATGCCCGCGAGCGCCGCGAGCCCACCCGTCGCCGGCTCCACCGTGACGACATCCCGCATCCCGGCCCGGCGCAGACGGTCCCCCAGGAACGCCGTTGACGGCACCACCACGGCTCCTCCTGTCCGGGTACCTGTTCGCAAGGTCTTACGCGGTTTCCAGCACTCTCTTGAGCCGGGCGAGGTCAGCGCTGACGAGCCCGGCGTCCCGCTCGAACTCCGCGTCGGTCATGCCCGGCGAGCGGCGCAGCGTGAAGACCACCTCGCAGCCGTCGCCGTCCGCGATGGCCCGCAGCGGCACGTACACCGTCTCGCCGGAGGGCGTCACCACCTCGTGGTCGAGCACGCCGTACTCGTTGCGCGGGGCGAAGGTGAGCTGCGCCCGGCCCGCCGGCGTCTCGACGTACCAGTGGCCGCCCTCGCGCACCACCGAGCCGCCCAGGCCGGGCGCCCAGCGGGGCAGGTTGGCGGGGTCGGAGGCGAACGCGTAGACCTCGGCGACCGGGCGGTCGATGCGCACGCTCAGGTGCCGGGATTCGGTGGACATCGCCCCATCATGGCAGCGCCCGCCGCCGGAGTCAGTCGCCGGCGGCGGCGCGGCGGCGCTCCTCGCGCAGCTTCATGGCGTACTCCAGCAGGGTGATCAGCACCTCCTTGACCGACTCCCGCTCCCGCGCGTCGCAGAGCACCACGGGCACGTCCGGGTCCAGGTCGAGTGCGCCCTGCACCTCGTCGAGCCGGTACTGCTTGGCGCCCTCGAAGCAGTTCACCGCCACCACGAACGGCGTGCCGCGCCCCTCGAAGTAGTCGATCGACGGGAAGCAGTCGGCCAGCCGCCGGGTGTCGGCGAGCACCACCGCCCCGATCGCGCCCAGCGCCAGCTCGTCCCAGACAAACCAGAACCGGTCCTGCCCGGGGGTGCCGAACAGGTAGAGCACCAGGTCGTCGCTGAGGGTGATCCGGCCGAAGTCCATCGCCACGGTGGTGGTGGTCTTCTCCTCCACACCGGACAGGTCGTCGATGCCGATCCCGGTCTCGGTCAGCACCTCTTCCGTCCGCAGCGGTTTTGTCTCGCTGACCGTGCCGACCACAGTGGTCTTGCCGACGCCGAAACCGCCGGCGATCAGGATCTTGATCGCGGTGGGCAGCGGCGCCGCTCCCGCCGGCCGCTCAGAGCGCCCGTAGTCCATTGATAACCGCCTCGAAAACACTGTCGTCGGGAAGGCCGGCGGGGGTCGCCCGCGGCTCACGGACCTGCACCAGGCTGCGGGCCGCCAGGTCACCCAGGAGGACCCGGACGGTGCCCACCGGCAGGTCGAGGTGGGCGGCGATCTCGGCCACGGACTGGATCCGCTGGCAGAGACCGACGATCGCCACGTGTTCCGGACCGAGCCCGGATTCCGACGCCACCTCCGCCCGGGTCGCCGTGACCAGGGAGATCAGGTCGAACGTGCCGGTCACCGGGCGGGCCCGGCCGCCCGTCACCGCGTACGGGCGCACCACCGGACCCGCGTGGTCGTCCACCCACTCGTGCTCCGCGGGCTCCCCCGGGCCGGTCATCGCGCCGGGTTCTCGCCGAAGGGCTGTTCCCGTGTCGGTGAGGCGACGAACCGGCCGACCCGGGTGACCAGCATGGCCATCTCGTACGCGATCAGGCCCACGTCGGCGTCCTCGGACGCCAGCACGGCCAGGCACGCGTTGCGGCCGGCCGCGGTGACGAACAGGAACGACGACTGCATCTCGATGATGGTCTGCTGCACCTGACCACCGCCGAACCGCTTTCCCGCGCCCCGGGCCAGGCTCTGGATGCCTGCCGCCATCGCCGCCAGGTGCTCACCGTCGTCCCGGCTCAATCCGCGGGACGAGGCCATCAGCAGTCCGTCGGTGGAGAGTGCCACGGCGTGTTCCGCCTGCTTGACCCGGCCGACCAGGTCGTCCAGCAACCACGTCAGGTCCGCGCTCGAAGCCGTCTTCTGCGCCACTCGTCGTCCTCTTCTCCCCCGGCTGGTGTGCCGTGCTCGTCCGGGATCGCCGGATCGGCGGTCCCTAGGTCGCCTGACCGTCGCCGGTGTCCGGCGCGCCGGCTTCGTGCGCCCCGCCGAGCAGCCGGGCCGCGTCGGTCCGGCCGCGTCGGGTGCCGCTCTGGTAGGAGCTCATCATCCGGCGCACCTGCTCCGGTGGGCGCACCGTGTCGTCGTCGTCGCCGCCGTCGTCCGCGGCGGACTGGTCGTGCCGCAGCTCCGGCGCCAGGTTGGCCTGCCGGACCCGGACGGGCAGCCCGCCGTCGGTGCGGGCCGCCGCCGCGCCGTCCGCCGCCGCCGCAGCGTCCACCGCCGCGCTGTCCGCCGCCGCGTCGGCGGAGCCGGCGTCGGCGGGCCGGGCGTCCACGGGGGTCAGCGCCATGGTGGGCTCGGCGAGCGAGGGCTGCCGTTTCCGGGTACGCGCCGGCAGGCCGGACGGGGTGAGCCGCGGCTCCCCCGGGTCGTCCTCGCGCGCCGGGGCGGGTGGTTCCGTGCCGTCCTCGACCGACTCCGCCGGATCCGCGCTCTCGGCCAGCGCCACGGTGGTGGCCGGCCGGTCCCCGGTGGGCTGCGCCGCCGCGCTCTCCGCCAGAGCGGAGGCGGGCGCCGCGAGGGCGGGTTGCCCCGCGCCGGCCGGGAAGCCGCCGGAGGTGCTCGGGTCCGGCCCGTCGTGCGTGACAAGTTCGAGCGGGATCAGCACCACGGCGGTCGTCCCGCCGTACGCGGATTCCTTGAGCTGCACCTTCACGCCGTGCCGCTCGGTGAGCCGGCTGACCACGAAGAGGCCGAGTCGGGCCGCGTTGGCGAGGTTCAGCTCGGACCTATCCACGATGCGCCGGTTCGCGGCGGCCAGCTCCTCCGCGCCCATGCCGAGGCCGCGGTCCTCGATCTCGATGGCGAAGCCGTTGGACACCATCATGCCGCGCACCTCGACGGTGGTGTGTGGCGGCGAGAAGGAGAGGCCGTTCTCGATCAGCTCGGCGAGCAGGTGGATGACGTCGCCGACGGCCCGGCCGGTCAGCGACACGGGGCCGAGGGGCCGCACGGTCACCCGGGTGTAGTCCTCGACCTCGGCGACCGCGCCGCGCACCACGTCGACCATCGGCACGTTGCGCCGCCACGCCCGGCCCGGCGTCGAGCCGGAGAGGACGATGAGGTTCTCCGCGTTGCGGCGCATCCGGGTGGCCAGGTGGTCGACGCGGAACAGGTCCTCCAGTTCCTCGGCGTCGTGCTCCCGGCGTTCCATGGCGTCGAGGAGGGTGAGCTGGCGGTGCACCAGCGCCTGGGTGCGCCGGGCCAGGCTGAGGAAGACCTCGCGGACGTTGCGGCGCAGGTCGGCCTGCTCGACGGCCGTGCGGATGGCGGTCTCCTGCACGGCGTTGAACGCCTTGCCGACCTGCCCGATCTCGTCGTCACCGGTCTGCAGCGGTGGCGCCTCGCGGGCGACGTCGACCTCCTCGCCGTGGCCCAGCCGCTCCACCACGCTGGGCAGCCGCTCGTTCGCCAGCCGGAACGCGGCCTCGCGCAGCCGTTCGAGCTGTTGGACCAGCGCCCGGGCCGTGGTGATGGAGACGACGATGGACGCGATGACCGCGATGAGGCCGAGGCCGGCGGCGAGCACCAGCCGGAGGATGACGCCCACGGCGACCGGGGTGGCCCGGGCCACGATGTCGTCGCCGCCGGCGAGGATCACGCCGCGCAGGTCCTCCATCGACCGGCTGACGGCGGCCTGCCAGGCCGTGGCGGTGACCGGCGGGCGCACGTCGCTGCCCTTGGCGGCGAGCACCCGGTCCTGGAGGGCGCGCAGCTGGCGGAACGCCTCACCCTCGGTCATCTGCTGATAGCGGGCCCGGTCGGTCGGGGCGAGGTCGCGGGCGGTCCGGTCGGAGAGGAACCACTGGGCGCCGACCAGCCGGGCGAAGGCGGCCTGCTCCGTCACGGTCATCCGGTTGGCCGCCACCGCGCCGGTGAGCAGCGCGTCCTGCTGGGACAGCAGCTCCCGGGTGCGGTTCAGGTCGATGAGCGCGGCGGTGTCCCGGGCGATCTCGTCGTCGTCCAGGCCGCCGAGCGCGTCGAAGACACCGAAGATGGCGTCGACCGCCTCGTTGTACGCGGCCAGCGTCTCGGTGCGGTCGATGGTCTTGCGGCCCACCTCGGCGCGGACCGCGCCGAGCTGCTCGACCTGGGTCTTCAGGTCGGTGATCCGCTGCTCCAGCTCGTCGCTGGCGGGGATCTCGGTGCGCCAGTCCTGCGCGGAGCGCCACAGCGCGGCGGCGCTGTCGTCGGTGCGTTCCCGCTGGGCGGCGAGTTCCTGGAGCTGGTCCGGGTCGGACTGTCCGAGGTACAGCAGCGACAGCCGCCGCTCGTTCTGGAGCTGGAGCAGCAGCGGGTCGGCGGGCTCGAAGACCCGCGCGTTGAGCGCCTGCACGCCGAGCAGGTTGAAGCCGTCCCGGACCGTCACCCACGCCGCGAAGGCCCAGAGTGCGATCAGGGACGCCAGAAGGGCGATGATCTTCGTACGGAGATTCGTACTGCGGGAACGCATCACACCGTCCTGGCCCGGTATCCGATCAGTCGGAAATCCGATCGACTCCGGCGCACGCTAGCAGCCGTCGTGAACTCCATTCAAGCGATCCTGATCATGGTTGTGCCGCCGCGGTGGAAGTTCCACTGGTGGACCACGACGCGGCCAGCACCGCGGCGCGCACGATCAGCGTCGGACGGTAGAGATCCTTGTCGTGCCACAGGGCCGGCCCATCAGGGCGTCCGTCCCACTCGGACAGTCGCCGCCGCCCCCGACCGAGCGCCGCATCGACGCGCGTGTCTGCCGTCCGCCCGGCTCCGGCCAGCGCGAGCACCGCGTACGCGGTCTCCTCCGCCGTGCCGCCCCAGCGGCCCCACGAGCCGTCCGCCCGCTGGGTGTCCAGCAGCCAGCCGACGCCCCGCTCGACGGCGGCCCGCGCCGAGGTGGCGCCGGCGTGGTCGGCGAGCGCGAGGAGCACGGAGTACGTCGCGTAGTACGCCGAGGCGTGCCACCGGTCGCTCCACCGGCCGTCGGGTTCCTGCCGCTCGACCAGCCAGCCGGCGACCCGATCCACGGTGGCCGCCACGCCGGGGTGCCCCGGGTGCTGACCGAGGGCGTCGAGCACGTGCGCGTTGGTGGTCACCGACGCCCCGTCCTCCCCCGGCCAGGTGCAGAAGTGCCGTCCGGTGTCGTACGCGTCGAGCCGGGACACGTCGAGCGGCCGGCCGAGCCGGGCAAGTGCGTAGAGGGTCACCGAGGTGGTGTCGGCGTCGGCGGGCAGCCCGGGTCCGGTGGCCGCGCCGGACACGCCCACGGCCGACCGCAGTTCGGCCACGAGCGACCCGGCGACGGCCAGCGGCACGCCGGCCCGGGCCAGGATGCCGAGCACCCAGGCGCGCTCGAAGACGGTGATCGGGCTCGCGCAGGGCACCGGACCGCGCCGGCCGACCGCCCGGAGGTAGTCCAGGGCGGGGCCCGGATCGGGGCGGCCGAGCCAGGCGGCCGTCGCGGCGGGCGAGGCGCCGACCGCACCCGCCTCGGCGGGCCGCACCCCGGCGGCCCGGCGGGCCAGGTCGCCGGCCACCTCCAGGGCGTGCGCCAGCTTCTCCGGGACGGGCCGCCCGCTGGCCAGCAGTCCGCGTACCCGGGTCAGCCGGTCCGGGTCGAGACCGGCCGGCAGCGGCAGGCGGGCCCCGGCCCAGTCGGCCAGCCCGGCCGGGGGTTGGTCGAGGTGCGCCTCGACGGCCTCGCGCAGCGCCGGCACGATGAGGTCGGTGGCGGGCAGGTCGGGCGGGGTGCCGGCGTCGAGGGCGCCGGCCAGGAAGGCCAGGCCCCGGTGCGCCGCGCCGGCCAGCGACGCGGCGGGACCGTGTTCGCCCCGGCGCAGCACGGTCAGCAGGGCCTCCGTGGCGCTCAGGGTGGGCACCAGGGCGTACCCGCCGGGGCCGCCCCACCCGCCGTCGGCGCGCTGCCGGTCGAGCAGCCAGGAGACGCGGACGTCGTGGCCGGGCAGCCAGGGCGCCAGGCCGACCAGCCGGCCGGTCTCGTAGACCGACGCGGAGGTCTCCCCGGCCGGGTTGTCCACCATGGCCTCGACGATCTCCCGGGCCTGCCCGGCACGGGCGTCGCCGGGGTGGGTGACCGGAGCGCGACCCGCGGTGAGGCTCACTGGGCGCCCCAGAAGTCGGTGAGCCGGTAGAAGCCGCTGGTGAAGCCGAGCTGCCGGGCCAGGAAGTCGGCCTGCCGGGGGCAGGCGGGCGCCAGGTCGACCAGCAGCCGCCGGCAGTGGTCGACCTGCTCCGCGAGGCGCCGCTCGATCTCCGCCGGGTCGTCCACCAGCATGAGCGCGTTGAGGTCGCCCCACTCCCGGTCCCGCCGATGGGTGCCGAGGTCGTTGACCAGCCGCAGGGCCCGCTGGACCTCGTCGCTCACCGCGATCAGCCGGGGCAGCTCCCGGTGCGTGCCGGCGTCCCCCGTGTGGATCCAGTGCGCCACGTTCACCACGGTGGCGGCGAGGTTGTCGGCGTTCGCCAGGTAGTCGGCGAGGGTGGGGTGGTCGGCCTGCTTCCACTCCCACTCGCGGGCCATCGCCTCGAGGGTGCGGGCCATCGCGTCCCGCCACGGCTCGCGCAGCTCGGCGTAGGCCGGGGTGGCGGCCAGGTCGTCGCGCAGCTCGGCGAGGAACCGGCCCAGCGGGTCGTCGGGTGCGGCGCCGTCGACCACGGTGAGGCAGGACTTGACGATCCGGTCGACCTCCGACCGGGAGGCCGCCAGGTGGTCGACCTGCCAGTCGACCGCGAAGCCCCACAGCACGGCCCGGTTGGTCAGCGCCAGTTCCTCGGCGGTGCACCACGGCGCGCTGAACGCCATGGCGAGGGCGATGCTGCTGAACAGCGCCGCGTCGAACGGCCGGCCGGGGAACAGCTCGGCGTGCCCGGCGGCGCACCGCGCCAGGTCGCGCTGGCCCTTCGCGGCGAGCGCGCAGATCCGCCCCTGCTCGGCCGCCGCGGCGACCGGATCCGGTACCTCCCCGCCGGTCACGCCGGCTCCGCCCGCCGGCCGGAGGCCAGCAGGGTCAGCTCGACCCGCTCGCGCGGCCGCAGGGCCGCGGCCAGCCGCAACCCGGGTACGCCGGGCCGGCGCAGCCGGAAGCGGTAGCGGCTCAGCATCGTGGCGAGGATGAGCTGCGCCTCCAGGTAGAACAGGTACATACCGAGGCACTGGTGCGGGCCGCCGCCGAACGGGAAGTGGGCGTACCGGTGCCGGGCGCGGACGCGCTCGGGCCGGAACCGTTCCGGGTCGAACTCGTCCGGCCGGTCCCAGAACTGGCGCATCCGCTGGGTGATCAGCGGGCTGGCCACCATGGTCGCCCCGGCCTCGATGGGCACGCCGTCGATGACGTCGTCGGCCACCGCGCGGCGCGGGATGATCCAGCCGATCGGGTAGAGCCGGAGCAGCTCGTCCAGGACCATGCGGGTGTAGGTGAGGTCGGCGAGGTGCTCGCGGCGTACCGGTTCGTCGCCCACGACCCGGTCGATCTCGGCGTAGAGCCGCTCGGCCACGTCGGGCCGCTGCTCCAGGTGGGGCCAGGCCCAGGTGAGCACGTTGATGGTGGTCTCGGTGGTGGCCGCGAACATGGCCACGGTGTCGTTGCGGACCTGCCGCTCGTCGAGCTGCCGCCCGTCGTCGGTGCGGGCCTGCCAGAGCGTGGAGATGATGTCGTCGCCCTGGTCGGCCACGGCCCGGGTCTCCCGGACGATCGGCACGAGCACGTCGTCGACGATGCGGACCGCGCGGCGGAAGGGGCGGTCCCCCGGCATCGGCAGGGAGAGCGGGGCGAACGGCACCACGATCCGGGGGATCACCGCGGTGGCGATGACGTCCTGCGCCTCGATCACCCGCAGCGCGTCCGGCACGGAGATCTTGTCGGCGAAGAGCACCCGCATGATCGCGCGGCTGACGATCCGGGCCTGCTCGGCGCCGATGTCGACGGGGCGCCCGGCCCGGAACGGCTCGTCCAGCTCGTCGACGGCGTCCCGGATGGCGTCGGCCATGCCGTCGATCAGCGCCTCCACCCGCTTGGCGGTGAACATCGGCTGGAGCATCCGGCGGCTGGCCGACCAGATCTGCCCCTCGCCGAGGATGCCCTCGCCGAACAGCCGCTTGACCGGGCGCCAGAACAGCCCGTCGCCGGCCCGCTCGTAGTTGTCCGCCCGGTCGCGCAGCACGTGCTGGACGTGCCGGGGGTGGGTGACCAGGTAGGGGCGGAAGGATCCCAGGTTCAGCCGGACGAGCGCGCCCCCGGTCCGGTTGCCCACGTCGATCAGGGCGCGGGCCGGGTCGCGGAGCAGGCCGGGCAGGATCTGCCGCAGGGGGACGGGGTGGGGCCGCCCGGTGGGCCGGGGCGCGGTCGGCGACTCGTCCACGTGAATGGCTCCCTCTGTTCTACCCAGGGTCGCGACGCCGTCATGACCCGTGACGTTGCCCGCGAGCATGCCATCCTGAACGACGGATAAAAAGGCGGACAGGAAAATATCTCACTGCACAACAATCCCGGTGTCGACAATGGAGCCGGTGGGATTTGCGTCACGCCGGAAGCCTTCCGGCGCAGCCGGCCTTCCACTGTGGAGTTTTCAGCCGGCTCCCGGCGCAGGTCCGCCCGGCGCCGACGCCCGCCTGCCGGCCGTGACCGCCCCGAGCCGGTCGCCGGCCGGGCGGGCGCACCGGCGCGATCAACTCCTCCCGGCCGACTGGGGAGAACCCGGGCGCGTGCCCGCCCCCTGTGCCAAGCTTCGGGCATGGACGACAAGACCATCCTGAGCCGGATCTCCGAACTCGTCGACGAGGAGCACCGGCTGCGCGCGGCCGCGCAGGAGCACGAGGCCGGCACCGACGACGAGGCCAAGGAGCGGCTGCGGGCCCTGGAGGAGTCCCTCGACCAGTGCTGGGACCTGCTCCGCCGCCGCCGGGCGGCGCGCCGGACGCACGGCGACCCGGACGCCCAGGGCCAGCGCCCCGTCACGGAGGTCGAGCGCTACCTCCAGTGACCCGGGGCCGGCGGCCGGTCGCCGCGCGTCCCGGGCGGGCCGGTGCCCGCCCGGGACGCGGCCGCTCAGCGGAGGCCCGCCTCCCGTAGCAGCACGTCGGTCAGCGCCTCCGGATCGGTGTCCGAGGCGGGCAGGCCGCGGGCGGTGAACCAGGTGCCCACCACGCGGACGTCCCGGCCCAGGAACTCCGCCCCCTGCGGGTTGGCCACCACGTCGACCACCTGCGGCAGGTCGATCATGACCAGCCGCCCGGCGTGCACCAGCAGGTTGTACGGGGACAGGTCCCCGTGCGCGTACCCGGCGCGGGCCAGCACGACCAGCGCGTCGACCAGTTGCTCCCACAGGTCGCGCAGGTCGGCCCCCTCGGGCCGGAGCTGGGCCAGCCGGGGCGCCGCCTCGCCCGCCTCGGCGTCGCCCACGAACTCCAGCATCAGCTCGGTGCCGAGCAGCTGCACCGGGTAGGGCACGGCGATCCGCCCGGAGGCGGCGCCGATCTCCCAGAGCCGGGCGAGCGCGGCGAACTCGGCCGCCGCCCACTGCCCGGCGATCACTTGCCGGCCGAACGAGGTCCGGCCGGCCATCGCCCGCATCTCCCGGGAGCGGCGGACCCGGCGCCCCTCCAGGTAGCCGGCGTCGCGGTGGAAGAGGCGGTGCTGGGGATCCCGGTACCGCTTGGCCGCCAGCAGGCAGCCCCGGCCGGTGTCCGGCACGGCCCGGCGGACCAGGTGGACGTCCGCCTCCTTGCCGGTCTTCAGCACCCCCAGCTCGGTGTCCTTCGCGGCCAGCTCGGTGACCAGCCACTCCGGGTGGGGCTCAGGCCCGTGCACGGCCTGGTCCCAGGAGGACCAGGTGTCCTCCGCGTCCGGCTCGGCGTCGGGATCGGTGAGGACCGGCTCGGTGTGCCGGCCCCGCTTCAGGAAGGTGGGTTCGTCGTCGTCGAAGCGGCTCTTGCCGCGGCCACGGCGCTGCGGCGCCGGGAAGTCGTGATCGCGCACGGGTGGATCGGTCCTTCGATCGAGGCTGGTGGAGGCAGGTGGTTGGACCCTGCAAAGACGGCCATGACCGACCTCCTCTCCTCGACCGGGCCCCGCCCGGCTGCGCCCTCGCGCCGCACCATGGTCACGGGCGGCCGCGGGCGGGTCAACCGAATTTCCGCTCAGCCGGCCAGGACCGCGGCCACCGCGGCGATCAGCCCGTCGACGGTGCGGGTGGGCGCGAACCGGGTGTCCGACCAGCGGCGCCCCCGGTGCAGCCAGACGCTCGGCAGGCCGACCGCGGTCGCGCCGCCGATGTCCGCCTCCGGGCTGTCGCCGATCACCCAGGCGCCGCGCAGCGGCATCCGGGCCCGCTGGGCGGCCAGCGCGAAGATCCGCGGATTGGGCTTGCTGACCCCGGCCTCCTCGGAGATCACCCAGTCGGCGATGTAGCGGTCCAGCCCGGTCTTGCGGATCTTGGCGTCCTCCTGGCGGGACGTGCCGTTGGTGACCACCACAGGCACCCAGCCGGCGTCGTCGGCGATCCGCAGCGCGCAGGCCACCAGCGGGTCCAGCCGGGTGAACGCCACCACGCCGTCGTGCAGCTCCTCGACCAGGTCGATGGAGGGGATGCGCACCCCGTACCGGTCGCGGATCGCGTCCGCGACGTCCCAGCGGTCGGTCAGGCCGTCGGCGTCGACGGAGCGCAACCACTCGATGTCGGAGGGCGGCGCGCCGATGCTGTCCAGGAACCGCTCACCCCAGGCGCGGAACGGCCCCTCGCGGTCGAGCAGGGTGTTGTCCAGATCGAGCAGGAGCAACGGCACTCGGGAACCTTACGGGACAGGGGCGCGCGACCGACAGGGCCCGAGGGCACCACGCCGTCCGTCAGCCGACGAGCGTCGTTCGGGCGAGCCCCTGGTCGGGCAGGCGGTCGGTGAGCATGGTGTGCGCCGCGCGGGTGGCGCCGAGGGCGGCCGGGTCCAGGGTCGCCACCAGCACGTCCTCGCCGGTGTCCGCGCCCCGGGCCAGCGGCCGGCCCTCCGGCTCGTAGACGGCGGCGCCGCCGTTGAACCGCCACGGGTCCGCGCCGCCCACCGCGTTGGCGAAGACCACGTACATCGTGTTGTCCAGGGCGCGCGCGGCGTAGTAGAGGTCGCGGCGGTGCTCGGAACCGGCCAGGTAGCCGCTCGGGCAGAGGTAGCCGTGCGCGCCGTCGACGGCGGCGGCCCGGCCGTGCTCGGGGAAGCAGCCGTCGTAGCAGATGCCGAGGCCGAACAGCCAGCCGTCGACCAGCAGCGAGGCGCCTCGCCGGCCGGCGTCGAACAGCTCGCGCTCGCCGCTCCAGAGCTGCTGCTTGTCGTACGCGGCGGTGACCGTGCCGGCCGGGTCGACCACGAGCGAGGAGATGGTGCGCCGCCGGTCGGGTTGGCGGACCGCCGCGCCGATCACCACGCTCGTCCCGCCGGCACGGGCGGCCGCGCGCAGCGGGTCCAGCCGCGCGTCGTCCACCCGGCCCTCCGGGTCGGCGGCCACGTCGGTGCCGGTCGGGTCGGCGCCCAGGGTCGGCGGGTGGTACGCGGGCAGGAACAGCTCGGGCAGCACCACGACCCGGGCGCCGGCGGCCCGGCCGACGAGGCGGGCGGCCAGGGCCGCGTTGCCGGCGACGTCACCGGGGACGGGCTCGGCCTGCACGGTGGCCACGGTCAGCGGGCGGGTGGGGAGGGGCACGGCCTGGGTCACGCGAGGATCCTAACCGGCGCGGCCGGCCGAGCCGATCATGCGAAACCGCATCTCAAGCCGTACGTACGGTTTGCATCGACCGCTTCCACCTGGAACGATCGACACGTGCCCAGAGTAAGCCAGGACCAGCTCGACGCGCGCCGGCAGGAGATCCTCGGCGCCGCGCGGGCGTGTTTCGCGCGGCACGGCTACGAGGGTGCCACCGTCCGCCGGCTGGAGGAGGCCACCGGGCTCTCCCGGGGCGCGATCTTCCACCACTTCCGGGACAAGGACTCGCTCTTCCTCGCCGTGGCCGAGGACGACGCCGCGATCATGGTGGAGACCGTCGCCCGCAACGGCCTGGTCCAGGTGATGCGGGACCTGCTGGCCCGGGCCGTCTCCCCGGACACCACCGGCTGGCTCGGCAGCCAGCTCGAGGTCTCCCGGCGCCTGCGCACCGACCCCGCGTTCGCCCGGCGCTGGGCGGAACGCTCGGCGGCGATCGCCGAGGCCACCCGGGAACGCCTGCTCCGCCAGCGCGAGGCCGGGGTGCTCCGCGACGACGTGCCGATCGACGTGCTGGCCCAGTTCCTGGAGCTGGCGTACGACGGTCTCGTGCTGCACCTGGCGATGGGCCGCCCCGCCGGTGACCTCAGCCGGGTGCTCGACCTGGTCGAGGAGGCCGTCCGCCGGCACTGACCGGCCCGCGGATATCGGTCCGATAACTCGACCGGCCGCGGAGATCACCGCTGGCGGACCTGCTCCACAATGAGCGCGACCCCTCGCGACAGGAGCAGAGCATGACAGTCCTCGCGGGCGACATTCTCGCGGGCGAGACCTGGGGCATCCCCGGCCCCGTCTTCCTCCGCTGGTACCTCGTGGCGGCCGTCGTCCTGGTCGTCGGCACCCTGGTGTACCGGTGGCGCGCGCTGGCCGGCACCCCCGTGCAGGGCGGTGGGCCGCTCGGGCCGCAGCAGGTCGCGTACCTCAACGGGGGCGACCAGCTCGCCGTCTGGACGGCGCTCGGCGGGCTGCGCCATGCCGGCGCGGTCGGCGTACGGCCCGACCGGCGGCTCACCACCGGCCGTCCGCTGCCGGCCGGAGTCACCCCACTGGACCAGGCGATCCACCACGCGGCCAACCGCGGCCTGCGCACCCGGGAGCTGAGCCAGGACGAGTGGGTCCGGCGCGCCCTCGACGAGCTGCGCGACGGCCTCGTGCGCCGGGGCCTGGCACTGGACAAGGAGCGGCGGGCGACGCTGCGCCGCGGCTCGCTGCTCGTCGGGGCCCTGGTGGCGGTCGGTTTCGTCCGGGCCTTCGTCGGCATCTCCAACGGCCGGCCCGCCGGCTGGCTGCTGCTCACCCTCGTGCCGCTCTTCATCGCGTTCCCGCTGCTCAACCGGGTGCCGTGGCGCACCCGGGCGGCCGACCGGGAGCTGCGCGAGCTGCGCCGCCAGCACACCTGGCTGCGTCCCGCCGCCGCACCGGCGTACGCCACCTACGGCCCGTCCGCCGCGGCGATGGGCGTCGCGCTGTTCGGCACCGCCACCCTCTGGAGCATGGACCCGGGCTTCTCCGAGCAGGCCGAGATCCAGCGCCAGGCCATGGGGTCGAGCGGCAGCTCGGGCAGTTCCTGCGGAGGCGGCAGCTCGTGCGGCGGGGGCAGCTCCTGCGGGGGCGGCGGTGGCGGCTGCGGCGGCGGTGGCGGGTGCGGCGGATGACGGCCGGACCGTCCGGCGTGGGCATCGGGTGGCGGCCGGAGATCGCCGGCTTCGTGGCGGGGCTGCCCGGGCTGCGGTTCGTCGAGGTGGTCGCGGAGACGGTCGCCCCGGCCGGGCCGCTCCCCGACGGCCTGGCCGAGCTGCGCGGGCGGGGCGTCACCGTCGTACCCCACGGGGTGAAGCTCTCCCTCGGCGGCGCGGAGCCGGTCGACCCGGCCCGGGTCGCGCACCTGGCCGCTGTGGCCGCGGCGCTGGACGCGCCGCTGGTCAGCGAGCACATCGCGTTCGTCCGAGCCGGCGGTCTGGAGGCCGGTCACCTGCTGCCGCTGCCCCGCAGCCGGGAGGCGGTGGCCGCGGTGGTGGCCAACGTACGCCGGGCGCAGGCCGAGCTGCCGGTGCCGCTGGCCCTGGAGCCGATCGCCGCGCTCTTCGACTGGCCGGACGACGAGCTGGACGAGGCCGACTTCCTCACCGAGATCCTCGACGCCACCGGGGCGCTGCTGCTCCTCGACGTCGCCAACGTGCACGCCAACGCCCGCAACCGGGGCGGCGACCCGGCCGCCCTGCTGGACCGGCTGCCGCTGGACCGGATCGCCTACGTGCACGTGGCCGGCGGCGCCGAGCAGGGCGGCTTCTACCACGACACGCACACCGACCCGGTCCCCGCCGAGGTGCTCGACCTGGTCCGTGAGCTGTGCGGGCGGCGCCGGCCACCGGCGCTGCTGCTGGAACGCGACGGCCACTACCCGCCCGCCGCCGAGCTGCGCGGCGAGCTGGACGCCCTGGCCGCCGCGTCGGCGTACCCGGTGGTCACGTGACCGGCGGGGACCTGGCCGGGCGGCAGGCGGAGCTGGTCGCGGCGCTCGTGGCCGGCGGGCCGCTGCCGCCCGGGTTCGCCGCCGCGCCGGTGGAGGCGGCCCGGCGGGCGCTGCTGCGCAAGCGGGCCGGCGACGTGGCCCGGCACTGGCCGCTGCTCGCCGCCGGTCTCGGCGACGCCTGGCCGGCCACCTTCGCCGGCTGGGCGGCCGGCCGCCCCACGGCCGGCTCGCTGCGCGACGGCTGGGACCTGGCCCGGGAGCTGCGCGACCGGGGCACGCTGCCGCCGCTGGGCGCGGAGGAGCTGGCCGCCCGCGAGGCGGCGAGCCGCTACGACGGCCGCACCGCCCCCCGGCCCCGGCGGCTGCCGGCCGTCGCCCGGGCCGGCGGCGCCGTCGCGGCCCAGCTCGCCGGCCGGGTACGCCTGCTCCGGCCCGCGCGACGCTGAGAGCGGGTGGCAGGCGCCCGCGGGGTACGGCAGGATCGGCGGCATGGATCTCGGACTCGCCGACCGGGTGTACGTGCTGACCGGCGCCTCGGGCGGCCTCGGCTTCGCCACCGCCGAACAGCTCGTCGCCGACGGCGCCCGCGTGGTGATCTCGTCCCGCGCCCCGGAGCGGGTCGCCGCCGCCGTCGAGGCGCTCGGCGGTCCGGAGCGGGCGATCGGGCTGACCGCCAACCTCACCGACGCGGGCACACCGGAGCGTCTCGTCGCGGCGGCGCGGGAGCAGTTCGGCCGGCTCGACGGGGCGCTGATCTCGGTGGGTGGCCCGCCCCGGGGCACCGCCGCCCAGGTCACCGACGAGCAGTGGCGGGAGTCCTTCGAGACGGTCTTCCTGGGCACCGTCCGCACCGCGCGCACGGTGGCCGCTGCGCTCACCGACGGGGGTGCCATCGGGCTGGTGCTGTCCACCTCGGTCCGCGGCCCGCTGCCCGGGCTCGGCATCTCCAACGGCCTGCGCCCCGGCCTGGCCGGGGTGGCCAAGGACCTGGCCGACGAGCACGGCCCCCGCGGCGTACGGGTGGTCAGCCTGCTGCCGGGGCGGATCATGACCGACCGCAACCGGGAGCTCCTCGCCGCGAGCGGCGACGCGGAGCGGGCCCGCACCGAGGCGGAGGCGTCGATCCCGCTGGGCCGCATCGGCGACCCCGCCGAGTTCGGCCGGGTGGCCGCCTTCCTGCTCTCCCCCGCCGCCGGCTACGTCACCGGGGTGACCGTGCCGGTCGACGGCGGCGCGCTGCGCGGCCTGTGACCCGCGAGCCGGTGAACGGGCGACGGCGCCGACCCGGGGACACCCGACCCGGGGCGGCCGCGCCCGGCGCTTCCCGGCCCGGACCGGCCGAGCCGGACCGGACGCCGGCCGGTGCGGCCGAGCCGGGCCGGGCGGCGGCCACCCGCCGGTATCCCCGGCCGACGAAGGAGCAGCTCGCGGCGGCGGCCGACCTGCTGCTGCCGGACCTGATCGCGCCCGGGCTGGACGTCCTGTTCGTCGGGATCAACCCGGGCCTGTGGTCGGCGGCCACCGGCTGGCACTTCGCCCGGCCGGGCAACCGGTTCTGGCCGGCGCTGCACCGGGGCGGTTTCACCCCGCGCCAGTTGCACCCCAGCGAGCAGGACGAGCTGCCCGGCCTCGGACTGGGCATCACCAACATGGTCGCCCGGGCCAGCGCCCGCGCGGACGAGCTGACCGCCGAGGAGCTGGTCGAGGGGGCGCGGGAGCTGACCACCAAGGTGGCGCGCTACCGGCCGCGCTGGGTGGCGGTGGTCGGGGTCACCGCGTACCGGATCGGGTTCGCCCGGCCGAAGGCGTCCTTCGGGCCGCAGCCGGAACCGCTCGCGGCGGCCCGGCTCTGGGTGCTGCCCAACCCGAGCGGGTTGAACGCGCACTTCACCCCGGAGACGCTCGGTGCCGCCTTCGGTGAGCTGCGCGCCGCGGTCGCCGGCTAGCCGCAGGTCAGTCGGGCCGCTCCAGCCGCTCCATGCGGTTCCAACCGGTCCAGCCACGTTCGCGCATCAGGTCCCGCAGTCGCTCCGCCCGCGGGTCGGTTTCGACGGCAAGTGCGTCCAGCAGGTCGAACGGCAGATCGTCGTGCGCCTCCTCGCCGGCGATCAGGTCACCGGAGCTGTCGGCCTGCTCGGCCAGGCCGGCCATGATGTCGGCGGCTTCCGCCAGGAGCGGTTCGCCGCCCGCGTCGCTGTCGAAGATCTCGGACAGCACCCGGTAGAGCCGAACGAGTTGCGGGTTCTCCAGCTCCGCGAGCTTCGCGGGGATCCACTCGCGGACCCGATCGGGCCAGCGGGCCGCGACCAGGATCCAGCCGTCCCGCTCGGCCTCCACCATCCGCTTCGACGCTCCGATGTCCCGAAGCCGATCGAGGTAGGCGACCACCTCCGGTGGGAGCGCCAGACTGTCCCCGGCAGTGAGCTGGGCGATCTGCTTGCGGCTGGTCTCCAGCCGTTCGATCTCACCGCACAGGTGGTTGTCGATCCGCCGGACCGCTTCGGCGAAGGCCGCCGCGTCGGCGTCGAGCATCCGGCTGATCTGCGACAGCGGAACGCCGGCGTCCGCGAGGGTGCGGATCTTGATGAGCGACACGACCGCCGTCGCGCCGTACCGCCGGTAACCCGAAGCGTCCCGCTCGGGCTCGGGCAGCAGCCCGATCTGGTGGTAGTGCCGCACCGCCCGCACCGTGACCCCGGCGTACGCCGCCAGTTGACCGATCGTCAGCATGCTCTGATCCTGCCCTCCACCCGCCCGTCGCCGGCTCAGGAGATCCTGCGACGGTAGGTGAGGTCGGCGAACACGAAGGCCACGACGAGGATGCCGACGCACCAGGCGAGGGCGATCCAGATGTCGGTGCCGACGCTCTGCCCGGTGAACAGGTCCCGGATCGCGTTGACGATGGAGGTCACCGGCTGGTGCTCGGCGAACGCCCGCACCGGGCCGGGCATCGACCCGGTGGGCACGAAGGCCGAGCTGACGAACGGCAGGAAGACGAGCGGGTAGGAGAAGGCGCTCGCGCCGTCCACCGACTTCGCGGTGAGCCCGGGGATCACGGCGATCCAGGTCAGCGCCAGGGTGAACAGGACCAGAATGCCGGCGACCGCGAGCCACGCCAGCACCCCTGCCCCCGAGCGGAAGCCCATGAGGAGGGCGACGAGGACGACGACCACGAGCGAGATCAGGTTGGCGACCAACGAGGTCAGGACGTGCGCCCACAGCACGGAGGATCGCGCGATCGGCATCGACTGGAACCGTTCGAAGATGCCGCCCTGCAGGTCCAGGAAGAGCCGGTAGGCGGTGTAGGAGATGCCCGAGGCGATCGTGATGAGCAGGATGCCGGGCAGCAGGTAGTTCACGTACGAGTCGGTCCCGGTCTCGATCGCGCCGCCGAAGACGTAGACGAACAGCAGCAGGAAGGCGATCGGCATGATCGCGGTCGTGATGATGGTGTCCGGGCTGCGGGCGATGTGGCGCAGGGAGCGTCCCAGGAGGACGGTGGTGTCGCCGAGGAAGTGCTTGTTCATCGCTGTTCCTTGTCCGTTCCGGCGCCGACGAGGGTGAGGAAGACGTCTTCGAGGGTCGGCTGCTTCTCGACGTACTCGATTTCGGCGGGTGGGAGCAGCCGCTTGAGTTCGTCGAGGGTGCCGTTCACGATGATCCGGCCCTCGTGGAGGATCGCGATCCGGTCGGCGAGCTGCTCCGCCTCGTCGAGGTACTGGGTCGTGAGCAGCACGGTCGTGCCACCCTGGGCGAGTTCCCGGACGGCCTGCCACACCTCGATGCGCGCCTCCGGGTCCAGCCCGGTCGTCGGCTCGTCGAGGAAGATGACCGGTGGGTTCCCGATGAGGCTCATCGCGATGTCCAGCCGGCGGCGCATGCCACCGGAGTACGTCGCCACCCTCCGGGTGCCCGCCTCGGTCAGCGAGAAGCGCCGCAGCAGGTCGTCCGCGATCGCGCCCGGGTTCTTGAGGTGCCTCAGCCGGGCGACCAGGACAAGGTTCTCCCGCCCGCTGAGGATCTGGTCGACCGCCGCGAACTGCCCGGTGAGACTGATGGACTCGCGTACGTCGGCGGCCTGTGTCGCGACGTCGAAGCCGTTGACCCGGGCGGTCCCGGTGTCGGCCCTGAGCAGCGTGGACAGGATCTTCACCACGGTGGTCTTGCCCGCTCCGTTCGAGCCGAGCAGGGCGAAGATGCTGCCCCGTGCCACGTCGACGTCCACGCCGCGCAGCACCTTGAGCTGCTTGAACGACTTCTCCAGGCCTCGCACGTGTATCGCGGGCTGCTCGACCTGATGTTCCGTTGGGGGAATGCTCATGACGGCAGCATGGAGGGTTGACGCAGCGTCAGGGTCAAGCCCGCGGGGCGGATTGTCCGGCGACAGTTGGCCGGCGCCGGGCCGGTTGGTCGGCGCCGGGCTAGTTGGCGGCGGCCGGCGGCAGGGCCTCCTGCGCCACGTAGGTGCCGACCGGCACGGTGGTGACCACCCTCTCCGGCTGCTCGGGCTCGGCGTAGGGGGCCGGCGAGTCGGTGACCGCGAACTGGGTGCGGTAGAGCTCGGCGTAGAGGCCGCCGACGGCGACCAGCTCGTCGTGCCGGCCGCGCTCGACGATCCGCCCCTCGTCGAGGACGAGGATCTGGTCGGCGTCGCGGACCGTGGACAGCCGGTGCGCGATCACCAGCGCGGTGCGCCCGGTCAGCGCCACCGACAGCGCCCGCTGCACCGCCGCCTCGCTCTCCGAGTCGAGGTGCGCGGTGGCCTCGTCGAGGATCACGATCGACGGGGCCTTGAGCAGCAGCCGGGCGATGGCGATGCGCTGCTTCTCGCCGCCGGAGAAGCGGTAGCCGCGCTCGCCGACCGTGGTGTCCAGCCCGTCGGGCAGGGCGCGGACCAGGTCGGCGACCTGCGCGCCGGCCAGCGCGGCCCAGATCTCGTCGTCGGTGGCGTCCGGCTTGGCGTAGCGCAGGTTCTCCCGGATCGTCTCGTGGAACAGATGCGAGTCCTGCGTGACCACGCCGATCTCGTCGCGGAGCGAGGCGAGGGTGGCCTCCCGCACGTCGACCCCGCCGACCAGCACCTGGCCGTCGCTGACGTCGTAGATCCGGGAGATCAGCATGGAGAGCGTCGACTTGCCGGCGCCGGAGGGGCCCACCAGGGCCACCATCTGGCCGGGCTCGACGGCGAACGAGACGCCCTTGAGCACGGGCTCGTTGACCGTGCGGTCGAGCGCGGCGACCTCCTCCAGGGAGGCCAGCGACACCTCGGCGGCGCTCGGGTAGCGGAACCGCACGTCGCGGAACTCGACCCGGCCGTTGCCGCGGGGCACCGGCTGGGCGTCGGGCTTCTCCTCGATGCCGGGGCGCAGGTCGAGCACCTCGAAGACGCGGTCGAAGGAGACCAGCGCGCTCATCACGTCGACCCGGACGTTGGAGAGCGCGGTGAGCGGGCCGTAGAGGCGGGTGAGCAGCAGCGCCAGCTTGACCACGGTGCCGGCGCTGACCGCGCCGGTGACGGCCAGCCAGCCGCCGAGCCCGTAGGTGAGCGCCTGGGCGAGGGAGGCGACCAGCAGCATGGCGACGAAGAAGGTGCGCGAGTACATGGCCGACTGGATGCCGATGTCGCGGACCCGCTCGGCCCGGCCGGCGAACCGCGTCGCCTCCACCTCGGGCGAGCCGAAGAGCTTGACCAGCAGGGCGCCCGAGACGTTGAACCGCTCGGTCATCGTCGCGTTCATCTTGGCGTCGAGGTTGTACGACTCGCGGGTGATCTCGGCCAGCCGGCGGCCGACCCGGCGCGCCGGGATGATGAAGATGGGCAGCAGCACGAGCGCCAGCACGGTGATCTGCCACGACAGGATGAGCATCGCGCCGGCCGTGAGCACGAGCTGGATGACGTTGCTGACCACGCCGGACAGCGTCGAGGTGAACGCCCGCTGGGCGCCGAGCACGTCGTTGTTGAGCCGGCTGACCAGCGCGCCGGTCTGGGTGCGGGTGAAGAACTGCAGCGGCATCCGCTGCACGTGGTCGTAGACCCGGGTGCGCAGGTCGAGGATGATGCCCTCGCCGATCCGGGCCGAATACCACCGCTGGGCCAGCGAGAAGAGCGCGTCGGCCACGGCCAGCACGGCGATGATCAGGGCGAGGCGGACCACGGTGGCGCCCGCGTCGGAGCCGCCGCCGGCGATCGCGTCGATGACGTCACCGGCGAGCAGCGGGGTGGCCACCCCGATCACCGCGGCGATCACCACGGTGACCAGGAAGACGATGATGTCGCGCCGGTAGGGCTGGGCGAAAGCGACGATCCGCCGGGCGGTGCCGCGCTTGAGCTGGTGGGTGGAGATCTCGTCGCGGTTGCGCATCGACCGGAGCATGCTCCAGCCGCCCATGCCGCCACCGGCCATCGGGTTGGACACTCGTCACCTCCGGGTCGTCGGCAGCCGTGGACCGTCGGGGTCAATTCTCCCGACGACTACGACAACCTCGCGAGTAACCCGGATCTTCCCGGATGGTCCTTACTATTCGCCTCGACCGGCCAGGTCGCGGATCCGCCGGGTCTGCGCCTCGCGCTCGGCCCGCTGCTGCTCGGCGTGGGTGCGCCCGCCCGCGCCGGCGAGCAGCGCCTTGATCTCCACGATCGCGTCGCGGTTGTTGGCCAGCAGGCCCGCCGTCAGGTCGCGCACCGCGCCGTCGAGCTCACCGGCCGGCACCACGAGCGTGGCCAGGCCGATGCGGTCCGCCTCGGCGGCGTCCATCCGGCGGCCGGTGGCGCAGATCTCCAGCGCGCGGGAATAGCCGACCAGCTCGGCGAGGCGCTTCGTGCCGGCCAGGTCGGGGACCAGGCCGAGGGTCACCTCGGCCATGGAGAGTCGGGCGTCCTCGGTGAGCACCCGCAGGTCGCAGGCGAGGGCGAGCTGGAAGCCGGCGCCGATGGCGTGGCCCTGCACGGCGGCGATCGAGATCACGTCGGGCCGGTGCAGCCAGGTGAAACCGCCCTGGTACTCGGCGATCCGGTCGGCGCACTCCTGCTCGGACAGGGTGGACAGCTCGGCGAAGGAACCCGGGCCGGAGGAGCCGGCGACCGACAGGTCGAGGCCGGCGGAGAAGGCCCGCCCCTCACCGCGCACCACGACGACGCGGACGTCGCCGGGCAGGTCCCGGGAGAAGTCGCTCATCGCGCGCCACATGGCCGGGGTCTGCGCGTTGAGCACGTCGGGCCGGCACAACGTCACCGTCGCGACCGGCCCGTCGCAGTCGAGTCGTACTCCGGTCGTCTCGGCGGTCACCGGACCGCCCGGAGCACAGCGCTGATGGACGACGCTGGGGGGCGGGTCACGCCTTCTTGCGGCGCCGGGCGCCGCCACGCTGCCGCAGCTGCACCCCGGACTCGGTGAGCACCCGGTGGATGAACCCGTAGGAACGGCCGGTCGAGGCCGCGAGCGCACGGATGCTCTCACCCGAGGTGTACCGCTTTACCAGGTCCTTGGCGAGCGTCTGCCGCTCGGCCCCGACGATCCGGCGACCCTTCTCAGTGCTGGTGGCTGTGCCGGTGGCTGCCATGCTGATTCCTCACGTCCCAGACTGTGCGGTTCGGATACGGTCCCACCTATTAGACCGCCTCGGACGATCATGCGCCAGATATCAACTATTCGCCAACCGACACGCTATGCAATGTCAGCTTCCCGATAGAGTGATCCTCCTGACCGGCCCAGCCGGCGTCGGCCGGCCGGATCATGAGAGGCCGACCGGCCGGCCGAGCCGTACGCTCCTCGGGTGATCGACCTGCTGGCCGCGGCGGCCGCCGCCGCGGGCGTCTTCGCCGCCACCAACATCGACGACATCGTCGTGCTCACGGTGTTCTTCGTGGCGGCCCGGCGCACCGGCCGGCCCCTCCCCTGGCAGATCGTCGCCGGCCAGTACGCGGGCATCGGCGCGCTGGTCGGGGTCGCGGTGGTGGTCGCCGCCGGGCTGCTGGTGGTGCCCGATCCGTGGACCGGCCTGCTCGGGTTGCTGCCGATCGCGCTGGGCGTCCGCGCCCTGCTGGCCCGCCGCGGCGACGACGAGCCGCCGGCCGTGGTCGGCGGCCTGCTCGGCGTGGCCGGGGTGACGGTGGCCAACGGCGCCGACAACGTCGCCGTCTACGTGCCGGTGTTCCGCTCGCTCGACCCGGCCACCGGCCTGGCCTGGCTGCTGGTCTTCGCCGCCCTGGTGGCCGTCTGGTGCGCGGCCGCCGCCCTGCTCGGCAACCACCCCCGGGTGGTGTCCCTGGTCGGCCGCGCCGGCCACTGGTTGGTCCCGGCCGTCTTCATCGCCCTCGGCGTGGTCATCCTGACCACCTCCGGCGTCCTCCCCCACCTGCTCCCCTGACGGGGGTCAGGCCAGTTCGACCAGTTCCAGGAGGTCGTCGGACCAGGCGTCCTCGTCGCCGTCGGGGAGGAGGATGGCGCGGTCGGGCTTCAGCGCCAGCACCGCGCCCGGGTCGTGGGTGACCAGCACGATGGCGCCCGGGTAGCGGGCGATCGCGTCCAGCACCTGCTCGCGGCTGACCGGGTCGAGGTTGTTCGTCGGCTCGTCCAGCAGCAGCACGTTGGCGCCGGAGCAGACCAGGGTGGCCAGGGCCAGCCGGGTCTTCTCGCCGCCGGAGAGCACCCCGGCCGGCTTGTCGACGTCCTCGCCGGAGAACAGGAACGCGCCCAGGATGCGGCGCAGGTCGGTGTCGGTCTGCTCCGGCGCGGCGCTGCGCATGTGCTCCAGGATGGTCCGCTCGACGTCCAGCGTCTCGTGCTCCTGCGCGTAGTAGCCGAGCCGCAGGCCGTGCCCGGGGCGCACCTCGCCGGTGTCCGGTTCGAGCAGGCCGCCGAGCATCCGCAGCAGGGTGGTCTTGCCGGCGCCGTTGAGGCCCAGGATCGCCACCCGGGAGCCGCGGTCCACCGCCACGTTCACGTCGGTGAAGATCTCCAGCGACCCGTACGACTTCGACAGGCCGGAGGCGGTGAGCGGGGTCTTGCCGCACGGCGCCGGGGTGGGGAAGCGCACCTTCGCCACCTTGTCGGCGACCCGGACGTCCTCCAGGCCGGACAGCAGCTTCTCGGCCCGCCGGGCCATGTTCTGCGCGGCGACGGTCTTGGTGGCCTTGGCCCGCATCTTGTCCGCCTGGGCCATCAGCGCGCCGGCCTTCTTCTCGGCGTTGGCCCGCTCCCGGCGGCGGCGCCGCTCGTCGGTCTCCCGCGCCTCCAGGTACGCCTTCCAGCCCAGGTTGTAGACGTCGACCACGGAGCGGGTGGCGTCCAGGAACCAGACCTTGTTGACCACGGCCTCCAGCAGGGAGGCGTCGTGGGAGATCACGATGAGGCCGCCCTTGTGGTTGCCGAGGAAGCCGCGCAGCCAGGTGATCGAGTCGGCGTCGAGGTGGTTGGTCGGCTCGTCGAGCAGCAGGATGCCGCCGCCGTTCTCGCCGGCGTCGCGGAACAGGATCCGGGCCAGCTCGATGCGGCGGCGCTGGCCGCCGGAGAGGGTGCCGATGGTCTGCGCCAGGGCCCGGTCGGGCAGCCCGAGGTTCGCGCAGATCCGGGCCGCCTCGGCCTCGGCCGCGTAGCCGCCCAGGGAGGCGAACTGGTCCTCCAGCGCGCCGTAGCGGCGGACCAGCCGCTCGTCGTCGGCGCCCTCGGCGAGCTTCTCCTCCAGCTCCTTCATCTGCGCCATGAGGACGTCCAGGCCGCGGGCGGAGAGCACCCGGTCCCGCCCGGTGACCTCCAGGTCGCCGGTGCGCGGGTCCTGCGGCAGGTAGCCGATCGCGCTGCGCCGGTCGATCTGCCCGGCGTAGGGCTGCCCCTCCCCCGCCAGCACCTTCAGCGTGGTGGTCTTGCCGGCGCCGTTGCGGCCGACCAGGCCGATCCGGTCACCCGGCTGCACCCGCAGCGTGGTGTCGGACAGCAGGATCCGGGAACCGGCGCGCAGTTCCAGGCCGGTGGCGTTGATCATGTCGAGGTACTCGCTCTCGGGGTTCGGCGAAGGGCTGACTCAGGGCACGCGAAAGCGCCGGCGGGTCATGATTTCCCGTCGGCGCGGGGCCGTTCAGCCTTCGCAGCGCAGCACGCGCCAATTGTACCGGGCGCTCCCCGGGCGGCCCGGCGGATTACCGCGCAAGATCATCGGGTACCGAAAACCCCGTCCGGACCCGGTCCGGTACCGCAACCACCACACACGGACTAATCGGTGATCGGGGTCAACATGGAGCTGAACGAGAACGCGCGGGTCGACACCAGCCAGGTGGAGGATCGGCGAGGGTCCGGCGGAGGCGGCGGGATGGGCATACCGATCCCGATCGGCGGCGGCCGGGGCGGGATCGTGGGCATCATCATCGCCGTCGTGGTCGCCCTGGTGGGCGGCGGCTTCGGGCTGAACGCGGCCACCAACGGCGGCGGCTCCGAGCAGGGCGACAACACCTCGCTGGAGCAGAAGTGCTCCGCGCAGGACGCGCTGGAGCAGCTCGACTGCCGCAACACGCTCTACGTCAACTCGATCCAGGCGTACTGGCGGACCGCCCTGCCGCAGGTCTTCGGTGACCAGTACAAGCCGTCGAAGACCGTGTTCTTCAGCCAGAACGTGAGCACCGGCTGCGGCGCGGCCGACTCCGGGGTCGGCCCGTTCTACTGCCCCGCGGACGACCTGGTCTACATCGACCTCACCTTCTACCGCCTGCTCGCCGACCAGCTCGGCGCCGAGGGCGAGTTCGCCCAGCCGTACGTGCTGGCCCACGAGTACGGGCACCACGTGCAGGACCTGCT
The DNA here is from genome assembly GCF_040631005.1 of Micromonospora sp. NPDC005707. Lineage (NCBI taxonomy): Bacteria > Bacillati > Actinomycetota > Actinomycetes > Micromonosporales > Micromonosporaceae > Micromonospora > Micromonospora sp. NPDC005707. Next base: position 36,605 of record NZ_JBEXYR010000023.1, on the reverse strand, counting down.
CGGCACCGAGGCGCAGATGCGCCGCCAGCAGCAGCGCGACCCGCAGAACGCCAACACGCTGTCGGTGAAGCTGGAGCTCCAGGCCGACTGCTACGCCGGCGCCTGGGCGAAGAACGCCACCGGCACCTCCGACGAGAAGGGCCAGAAGATCTTCAAGAGCATCACCGACCAGGACATCCAGCAGGCGATCGACACGGCCGAGAAGATCGGCGACGACGCGATCCAGCAGCGCTCCGGCCGGCCGGTGAACCCGGACGAGTTCACCCACGGCACCTCCGAGCAGCGCAAGCAGTGGTTCACCAAGGGCTTCTCCACCGGCGACCCGAAGGCCTGCGACACCTTCGGCGGCACCCAGTAACGCCCGACACACCGGACCCCGGCGACCACCCCGGCGCCGGGGTCCCGCCATGTCCGGCCCCGACGGGGGGGGTCAGCGGGCGCCGTCGGGGGCCGGGTCGCGGACCAGGATCCGCACCGCGCGGGCGGCGGCCACCGCGCCGACCAGCACGGCGTGCCGGGGCTCGGGCACGTCGAGCAGCCGCTCCGCGCGCAGGGCGGCCAGCGGGGCCAGCCGCCGGTCGGCCAGCACCGTGTCCACGGCCCGCCGGTCCCCGCCGCCGACCACGGCCGTCAGGCGCTCCGCCTCCGGCAACAGCAGGCGTACGGCCAGCTCGGCCGCGTCACCCAGCGCCGCCTTCGCCTGGTTGTCCCGCCGCCGGGCGAAGCGCTGCTGGGACCAGCCGCCCGCGGCGGTGCGCCCCTGCACGTACCGGGTGTCCACCTTCGAGACGACCAGGTCGGGGCCCTCGGCGACGCCGACCGCCACCGCGCCCTTGCGGGCCAGCAGCAGGCCGAGGCGGCGGGGCGCGCCGGCCGCGGCCACGAACCCGGGCACGTCGGCGGTGGCCGGGGCGCCGGGCGGGGTGTGCAGCTCGGCCGTGGCGCCGTCGGGGGCGCTGAGCAGCAGGCCGTACCCCTCGACGGTCGTGGTGGGCGGGCCGTGCCGCTCGGCGAAGCCCTCGACCCAGCGGGCGACGCGGGTCGGGTCGACCTCGACCCACCGGCCGCCCCCGGCCGCGGGTCGGCTGCTCATGCGACGACGGTACGGCACCGGGGCGCGCCCGGACACCACGGGGAGACGGAACGCGGGAGGACACCGGACCGGCGCCCTCCCGCGTTACCCGCCGTCAGTGGACGGTGAGGTTCCCGCCGGTCAGTTTCACCTCGGCGGTGCCGGCCCCCGTCCAGTCGGACGAGAAGAGCAGCGCACCCCCCTGCCACAGGGTGATCCCGACGCTGTCCTTCCGGCCGGGGGAACCCCGGTCGGTGACCGTCACGGCCAGGGTCAGCCCGCCGGCCACCACCGTGCCGGTGCGGTCGACCAGGTCGGCCCGGTAACGCACCTGCGCGGCCCCGCCGTCCCCGGCCAGGCCGACACCCTCGACGGCCGTGCCCCGGATCTCGTAGCTCCGGCCGCCGGAGCGGAACCCGACGGTCGCCGAACCGGTCGGGCTCTTACCGGGCCGGGCCGCCTTCGCGGCCAGGTCGACGGTCACCGGCGATCCGGCGGCCGCCGGATACCGGCCGGCGGACCGGCCCGCGGCCAGTGCGCCCTCGCCGGTGAGGAACGACCCGTCGGAGGCCGCCACGGTCACCCGGGCGCTGGTGCCGCCCGTGTAGTGGCCGCCGACCGTCGCGGTGACGGTGTGGCTACCCGCCGGCAGGGTCGCCTCGCACGACGCCGATGCGCTGCCGCTGTCCGCACCGAGCAGGTCGAGCACGCCGGTGCAGAGCGGCACGCCGCCCTCGGCGAAGGTGACCGTGGCGGTGCGGATGTCCCCCGCGGTGGTGTCCGTCGCGCCGGGCAGCACCGCGCTGTCCCGGACGACGGCCCGCAGCAGGGCCCGGCCCGTGGCGCCGTTCGTGGTCACCAGGGTGTCGCCGGCCCAGCTCGCCGCCGCGTCCTCCGCGGCGACCCGGATCGTGAACGAGGTGGCCGCGACCAGGCCGGTGCCGTCGGTGACCGTGACGGTGACCGGGTAGTCGCCCGGCGCCGCGCCGGTGGTCCCCGTCACCGTCCAGCTCCGCGTGCCCGGCGTCCCGGTGCCGGAGGTGGCCGACACGGCCAGGGACAGGCCGGCGGGCAGGCCGGCGGCGGACGCGGTCAGCTCCGCCCCGACGGTGTCCGCGTCGGTCGCCGTGACCCGGACCGTCGGCGCGAGACCGTCGCTGTACTGGACGGCTGCCCCGCCCGCCGGGGCGTCGTTCGACACCACGGGCACGGCCCGGATCGTGAGGTCGGCGTCGTTCAGGTCGAAGAAGACGTTGCCGACCGCCTCGATCCGGATCCGCGCCTGCTTCGTCGCCACGTTCGGCAGGCTCACCGTCGCGCTACCGGTGTTCGGGGTGCTCTCGGCCAGCACGTACGGGAAGGTCTTCCCGCCGTCCGCGGAGAGCGTGATCTTCACCTGGCCGGCGTTCACCGGCGCCGCGTCGGTTCCGGCCACGTCCCAGGTGACCGCCTGCGTCGAGCCGCCGTCCAGGACGGCGGCGGAACCCTGCGAGGTGACCAGGAACGGCCCGGCGTCCGGCGCCAGCACCACGGCGGCGTCGGCGCTGCCGACGCCGCCGCCACCCGGCCGGCCGTCCCGGGCGGTGAGCTTGAAGTGCATGGTCCGGTCGTTGGCCAACCCGACCCAGTCCCGGGTGGGCAGGAACTCCGAGTAACAGTCGACGAGGTCCGCCGGCACGTTGGTGGCGCCACCGCTGGCCGGCGGCGCCGGCGCGGCCGGGCAGGCGCCGGTTCTGGCGTTCGTGTTGCCCGCCAGGATCTGCGTCAGGTCCGGGAACACCCGCGTCGGGTCGGTGGAAACCGCGTTCAGGCCGGGCGAGTGGTATTCCAGGGTGTCGCTCGGCGAGACGTTGGCGGCCGTGCCGAACACCCGGAACAGCGGGCCGTTGACCTTGGTGTTGTTCACCAGCGCGGTGCCGGCGGCGCCGCCCCGGTCGTTCTGCTCCCACAGGTACGTCAGGGTGTCGCCGTCCGAGTCGGTGGCGCTGCCGGACAGCGCGAACGGGGTACGCACCGGAATGGTGACCGTGTCCGGCACGGTGACCACCGGCGCGTGGTTGGCGGTCACCTCGGCCAGGAAGCCGCCGTTGTCGATGGCGCCGCCCTTGGCGGTCTCGCCGACGAACCCGGACGCGCCGGAGAGGCCCGTGAGGGCGAGCGGGGCGACGTTGGTGGCGGCCAGCGTGCCACCGAAGGTGACCTGGAAGCCGGTGTCGTTGAGCGCGCCGCTGCCGCCGAACGCGGCCACCGTGACCGTCGCACCGGCCGGCCAGCCGGTGATCGCCTCGACGGCCGCCTTGATGCCGGCCGTGCTGTAGTTGACCCCCCGCACGATCGGCGCGGACTCGACGCCGTTCCAGGACACCGTGAACGTGTCGCCGTCGGTGTCGAAGTCGCGCAGCGAGACCGTCTGCACCTCGTTGATGGCCGGGCGGGTGGAGGTGACGTAGTTGGTGATCTCGGTGTAGCTGCGGTGCGACCAGTACGGGTCGCTGTGCGGCTGGAGGTTGTCCTGCTGGCAGATCCCCGCGTAGGCCATGATGGACGACCCGCTGCCCGGTTCGTACGAGTTGGCCGCGCTCCGGTTGCCGCCCGAACAGTTCCACTGGTTGCCGTTGAACGTGTGGTTGCCGGCGAACTGGTGGCCCATCTCGTGCGCCACGTAGTCCACCGCGTAGAAGTCACCGACCGGTGTCGGCAGGCCGGTGCAGCCCTGGGCCTTGCCGTTGCCGCCGATGACGCCGAGGCTGGCCACGCCGCCGCCGTTGACGCCGAGGCCGATGTGGCCCACGTCGTAGTTGCCGGCGCCGACGAGCTGACCGAGGACGATGCGGTTACGGCTGAGCGTCCCGCTACCGCAGGAGCTGAGCTGTGCCGGGGTGAAGCAGGCCGCCGCGCCGCACGGGCCGTTGGGCTCGGTGGCGAGCGCCGGGGTGTTGAGGTTGGTCTTCTCGGTGTCGTTGATCAGCACGAGCCGGATCGCGGTCTCGTCCTCGTAGATCTGGGTGACCCGGTTCATCAGGGTGACCTTGGCCGCGGTGACGTTCTCCGCGCCGCCGAAGAAGGTGGCGTAGGAGGGGTCGGTCACCAGCGCCACCCGGTAGGTGCGCAGCGTCACCGACGGTCCGGTGGGGACCTCGGTGGGTGCCACACCCACCTCGCCCTCGAGGGCCTGGGCGGCCGCCATGACGTCCTCCCGTTCGACGAGGTCGCCGTGCGGGTTCGCCAGGTCGCGGACGAAGTAGCTCGCGTAGAGGCTCTGGTCCAGGTGGTAGTAGGGGTCGACGTACCAGTTCCCGGCCGCCGAGCGGACCGAGGCGTGGAAGCCGAGCGGAGTCAGGTCCGCGCGCACGGTCGCGGTCGGGTCGTCCAGGCCACGACCGGCGTACGTGCTGATCTCGGGGTGCGCCGCGGCCAGGCCCGCTTCCATGACGGGCGAGTCCACCAGCTCGAAGCGCTGGAACGTCCCGTTCGGCGCCGGCAGCGTCACGACCTGGGCCGATGGGCGGAGGGACGGGCTCCGCTCCGGCGGCGCCTTGTCGAGCACGCCCTTCATGCTCTGCCGGTCCAGCGTGTAGGTGGTCAGCCGGTCGGCGTGCACGGTCGCCTTCCGGCCGGCCTTGGTCGGCGCGGGCTTGCCGTCCACCTTGTGCCACGGGCCCCCGGAGGGCGGGGCCGCGCCGGCCGGGGCCGGTGCCGCCAGCGCCGGCAGCACCGCCGCCGCCAGCGCGGCGACCAGGAGACCTGCCATCCGCCCGCGTCGCGCCCGACGGTCTGTCGACCGGTGCGGTCGTCGTACCAGAGTGATCATCAGTCGTCGTCCCCCTGCTCGGTGAGGAGTGGGTGGAGCCGCGCACGCGCCCGGATCGACGGGGCGTACGCGGATGATCCACAGATGGTCACAGACCCTAGGCGGACCAGGGAATTCTTCACATCAGCCGGACAGCTGACACTCCTGACAGGACGGCGGTCGCCGCGGGTCAGCCCAGCAGCGTGGCGACGGCGAGCGCGGCGATGATCGCGCTGGACGCCAGCGCGGTCACCAGGCGGCCCCGGGGTCCGGTGAGGACCCGGCCCACCAGGGTGCCGCCGCCGGCGATCAGCAACTGCCAGCTGGCCGAGGCGAGGAAGGCGCCGAGCACGAAGAGCGCCGCGCCCACGGGGTCCCGGCCGGTCGCGTCGTTGCGCCCGAGGACGAGCGCGGCGAAGTAGATGACGGTGGCCGGGTTGAGCAGGGTCAGGGCCAGGATGCCGGCGAACGCCCGCCCGGCCGTGTCCAGGCCGCGGTTGACGGTGGCGGCCCTGGCCTCGGAGCGGGAGCGCAGCGCCCGCCACGCGCCGTGCGCGGCAAGGGCAAACAGCACTGCCGCGGCCACCAGCCGCAGCGGCCCGGCGATCGGCGTGATCACGGACGCGACGGCCGCGCCGCCCAGCACGGCCACCGCCGCGTAGAGGCCGTCGGCGGTGGCGACCCCGAGCGCCGCGGCCGCGCCGACCCGGAACGAGGTGCGGGCGCTGAGCCCGAGGATGAGGATCGCGATCGCGCCGACCGGCACGGCGACGCCGTAGCCGGCCACCAGACCGGCGAGGAACGCCCCGGTCACGACGGTGGGCGGCGGGTCGAGGCGGCCGGCGGCAGGGTGCGCTGTCGACGCGCGGCAGTGGCCGCACGGACAGGAGCCTGCTTCGGGTACGCCTCGATCACGCGCCCATCGTGCCCGCACCTCCCCGACGCCGCCACCCGTTTTCCCGAGCCCGGTCCCTCTGGGATCATGGACGGAACCGGCCCGGTAGGGGGCCGTTCGCTACCAAGATCCGGTGGAGCGCCGAATTGGACCTGGACGACTATCAGCGCGGCGCCCTGCGTACCGCCGCTCCACGGGACAAGCCGAACGAGCTGCTCCACCTGGTGCTCGGGCTGGTCGGCGAATCCGGTGAGATCGCCGAGAAGTTCAAGAAGTGGGTCCGGGACCTCGACAGCGACGAGTCGCGGATCGACCGGGCCGACATCGCGAAGGAGCTCGGTGACGTGCTCTGGTACGTGGCGGTGCTCGCCGACTACCTCGATCTGTCGCTGGACGACGTCGCGGCGGCCAACCTGGCCAAGCTGGCCAGCCGCCAGGGCCGTGGCGTGCTGGGTGGCAGCGGCGACAACCGCTGATCCGGGCTCTGCCCACGCGGGGTGGAACGGGTCGAGCGCGGCACCCGCAGGGGGTGTCGCGCTCGACGGGGACCGGGGGAACCGGTCAGACGTTGAAGCCGAGGGAGCGGAGCTGGTCCCGGCCCTCGTCGGTGATCTTGTCGGGGCCCCACGGCGGCAGCCAGACCCAGTTGATCCGGATGTCGTCGACCAGGCCGCCGCCCGGGCCGGTGGTCAGCGCCTGCCGGGCCTGGTCCTCGATCACGTCGGTGAGCGGGCACGCCGCCGAGGTCAGCGTCATGTCCAGGGTGGCGACGTTCTGATCGTCGACGTGGATGCCGTACACCAGGCCGAGGTCGACCACGTTGATGCCCAGCTCCGGGTCGACGACGTCCTTCATCGCCTCTTCGATGTCGTCGATCGCGGGCTTGCCGCCACCCGCCGCACCGTCGGCCGCCGCGGCACCGTTGGCCGGAACGTCGCCGGCCGGGGCCGCGCCGTCGGTCGCCACCGCGCCGGTCTCCGGCGTCGAGGTGGTCTCTTCGCTGCTCATGCCTTCACCTCCGGGCTCACGCCCACCCCGGCGCGTGCCGCGGCGTCCTTGAACGCCATCCACGACAGCAGCGCGCACTTCACCCGGGCCGGGTAGCGCGCGACACCCGCGAACGCCACCCCGTCTCCGAGCACGTCCTCGTCGGGCGTGACCTGGCCACGCCCGGACATCAACTCGACGAACGCCTCATGCACCACGCCGGCGTCGTCGGCGGCCCGGCCGCGCAGCAGCTCGTGCAGCACGCTGGCCGACGCCTGGCTGATCGAGCAGCCCATCCCGTCGTACGAGATGTCGGTGAACACCTTGCCGTCGGTGGTCACCCGCACGGTGATCTCGTCGCCGCAGGTCGGGTTGACGTGGTGCGCCTCCCCGACCCGGGCGGCCGGGTCCGTCGCGTCCCGCAGGCCGCGGCCGTGCGGGTGCTTGTAGTGGTCCAGGATGATCTCCTGGTAGAGCTGGTCGAGCTGCATCAGTCGAACACCTTCCGCACCTGCTCGAGACCGGCCACCAGCGCGTCGATCTCCTCGGTCGTGGTGTACAGGTAGAACGACGCCCGGGTGGTGGCCGGCACGCCGAACCGGTTGCACACCGGCTTGGCGCAGTGGTGCCCGACCCGGACCTGCACACCGAGCGAGTCGAGCACCTGCCCGACGTCGTGCGGGTGCACGTCGCCGAGCGCGAAGGAGATCGTCCCGCCCCGGCCGACCGGCACGTTCGGGCCGAAGATCCGCAGCCCGGGCACGGTGGAGAGGGCGTCCAGCGCGTACGCCGTCAGCTCCTTCTCGTGCCACTGGATGGCCGGCATCCCGATCCCGGTGAGGTAGTCGACCGCCGCGCCGAGCGCGACCGCCTCGGCGATCGGCGGGGTGCCCGCCTCGAACCGGGCCGGCGGCGCGGCGAACGTCGAACGCGCCATCGACACGGTCTCGATCATCGAGCCGCCGCCGAACACCGGGGGCATCGCGGCGAGCAGCTCGCCCCGGCCCCACAGCACACCGATGCCGGTCGGGCCGCACATCTTGTGACCCGTGAACACGATGAAGTCCGCGTCGTAGTCGACCACGTCCATGGGCATGTGCGGCACCGACTGCGAGCAGTCGAGCAGCAGCAGGGCGCCCACCTCGCGGACCCGCTGGGTGATCCGCGAGGTGGCGTTGACCGTGCCGAGGATGTTGGACATGTGCACCAGCGAGACGATCTTCGTCCGCTCGGTGACCAGGTCGTCCAGGCCGGACTCGTCGAGCCGGCCGTGGTCGGTGACCGGGAACCAGCGCAGGGTCGCGCCGGTCCGCTCGGCGAGGAGCTGCCACGGGACGATGTTCGAGTGGTGCTCCATCTCGGAGATCACGATCTCGTCACCGGGCCCGAGCCGGAACCGGGGGTCGGCGTCCGGGCGCAGCGAGGCGTTGGAGAACGCGTACGCCACCAGGTTGATCGCCTCGGTGGAGTTCTTGGTGAAGACCACCTCGTCCACGCTCGGCGCGTTGATGAACGCGGCGATCTTCGCCCGGGCCCCCTCGTACGCCTCGGTCGCCTCGGTGCCCAGCGTGTGCACCGAGCGGGACACGTTGGCGTTGTGCCGCGCGTAGTGCTCGGCGAGCACGTCGAGCACCTGCCGCGGCTTGTGCGAGGTGTTGGCGCTGTCGAGGTAGACCAGCGGGTGCCCGTTGACCTCCCGGTCCAGGATCGGGAAGTCGGCCCGCACCCGTGCCACGTCGTAGCGGGGCACGTCGTCGTACTGCGGCATGCCCGACGGGATCGCGATGGAGGTCATCGGAGCTCAGGCCCGCGCCGAGCCGGCCCCGGCGACGTACCGCTCGTAGCCCTCTTCCTCGAGCTTGTCGGCCAGCTCCGGGCCGCCCTGCTCGACGATCCGGCCGGCCACGAAGACGTGCACGAAGTCGGGCTTGATGTAGCGCAGGATCCGCGTGTAGTGGGTGATCAGCAGCAGGCCGGTGTCGCCGGTGTCGCGCACCCGGTTGACGCCCTCGCTGACCACGCGCAGCGCGTCCACGTCGAGACCGGAGTCGGTCTCGTCGAGGATGGCGATCTTCGGCTTGAGCAGCTCCAGCTGCACGATCTCGTGCCGCTTCTTCTCGCCGCCGGAGAAGCCCTCGTTGACGTTGCGCTGGGCGAACGCCGGGTCCATCTGGAGCTTCTCCATGGCGCCGCGCAGCTCGCCGGCCCAGGTGCGCAGCTTCGGCGCCTCGCCGTCGATGGCCGTCTTGGCGGTGCGCAGGAAGTTGGCCACCGAGACGCCGGGGACCTCGACCGGGTACTGCATGGCCAGGAAGAGGCCGGCGCGGGCCCGCTCGTCGACGGACATGGCCAGCACGTCCTCGCCGTCGAGGGTCACCGAACCGCCGGTGATCTCGTACTTGGGGTGGCCGGCGATCGAGTACGCCAGCGTCGACTTGCCGGAGCCGTTCGGGCCCATGATGGCGTGGGTCTCGCCCGACTTCACGGTCAGGTCGACACCGGCCAGGATCGGCTTGAGCTCACCCTCGGGCAGCTTGACCGACACCTTCAGGTCGCGGATCTCCAGGGTGCTCATCAGCGGGTCACTCCATTGCTCGGCGTCAGGCTGACGTAGATGTCGCCCTCGCGGACTTCGACGGGATAGACGGGAACGGGTTCGGTGGCGGGCAGCCCGGTGGGCTCACCGGTCCGTAGGTCGAAACGGGATCCGTGCAGCCAGCATTCCAGCGTGCACCCGTCGACCTCACCCTCGGAGAGGGCCACCGCGGCGTGCGAGCACTCGTCGTACACGGCGTAGAACGCGTCGTCCTCGCCGTGCACGATCGCGATCTGCGTGCCGTCGACGTCGGCGCTGATCGCGGTGCCCTTCGGCACGTCCTCGGTCGAGCAGATCTTGATCATCAGGCGCCGGCCTTGGCGAGGCGGGCCTCGATCGCGTCGCCGAGCCGCTCGCGCAGGTCGTCGACCGGGATCTTGTTGATCAGCTCGGCGAAGAAGCCGCGGACCACCAGGCGGCGGGCCTCGCCCTCCGGGATGCCCCGGGCCATGAGGTAGAAGAGCTGCTCGTCGTCGAAGCGGCCGGTCGCGCTGGCATGCCCGGCGCCGGCGATCTCGCCGGTCTCGATCTCCAGGTTGGGCACCGAGTCCGCCCGGGCGCCGTCGGTGAGCAGCAGGTTCCGGTTGATCTCGTACGTGTCGGTGCCGGTCGCCTCGGCCCGGATCAGCACGTCACCGACCCAGACCGTGTGCGCGCTGTCGCCCTGCAGGGCGCCCCGGTAGCCGACGTAGCTGCGGCAGTCCGGCACGGTGTGGTCGACCAGCTGCCGGTGCTCCAGGTGCTGCCCGGAGTCGGCGAAGTAGACGCCGTACAGCTCGGCCTCGCCGCCGCGCTGGGCGTATTCCACCGAGGTGTACTGCCGGACCAGGTCGCCACCGAGGCTCACCTGGACGTGGATCACCTTGGCGTCGCGGCCCAGCTTGACCTTGAGGTGCTGCGCCTGCACGGCGTCGTCGGCCCAGTCCGCGATCGTGACCAGCGTCAGCTTCGCGCCGTCGCCCACCGACACCTCGACGTTGTCGGCCAGCGTGCCGGAGCCGACGTGCCGCAGGACCAGGACCGACTCGGAGAGCGCGCCGATCTCGACGAAGGTGTGCGCGAAGGCCACCACGTCGGAGGGCCCGCCGTGCACGGTGACGATCACCGGCTCGGCGACCACCGCCTCCCGGGCCACCTGCACCAGCTGGCCGAGGTCCGACTCGCCGTAGGCGCGGGCGCTGATCCGGTCGAACGGGACCAGCACGCTGCCCCGGCGCGGGTCGTCCTTGGCCAGCGTGCCGACCGTGACCCCCTCGGGGAGCTGCCCGTACTCGTAGGCCGGCCAGTGCGCCGACTCGTCCGTCACGGCGCCGTCGAGCAGGCCGCGCAGGCGCTTGAGCGGGGTGAAGCGCCACTCCTCCTCCAGGCCGGTGAGGGCCGGGAAGTCGGCGACGTCGTACGAGCGGAGCGCCTGCGACTTGGTCGCGGGCGGCGCGGAAGCCTGGGTAGTCATCTCTTCCTTGGTCTGTTCTGCGATTGATCGGAGGGTCGGTCGCGCTGGTCGCGACGCGGCGGGACGAGTCCGGGCCGCGCGGCGGTCAGCCCACCGCCCCCTCCATCTGGAGCTCGATCAGGCGGTTGAGCTCCAGGGCGTACTCCATCGGGAGCTCCTTGGCGATCGGCTCGATGAAGCCGCGCACGATCATGGCCATCGCCTCGTCCTCGCTCAGGCCCCGGCTCATCAGGTAGAAGAGCTGGTCGTCGCTGATCTTGGAGACGGTCGCCTCGTGCCCCATCGACACGTCGTCCTCACGGATGTCGACGTAGGGGTAGGTGTCGGAGCGGGAGATGGTGTCGACCAGCAGCGCGTCGCACTTGACCGTGCTCCGGCTGCTGTGCGAGCCCTCCAGCACCTGCACCAGGCCCCGGTAGGAGGTGCGGCCGCCGCCCCGGGCGATCGACTTCGACACGATGGTCGAGGAGGTGTGCGGCGCGGCGTGCACCATCTTGGCGCCCGCGTCCTGGTGCTGGCCCTCGCCGGCCATGGCCACCGAGAGCACCTCGCCCTTGGCGTGCTCGCCGGTCATGTAGACCGCCGGGTACTTCATGGTGACCTTGGAGCCGATGTTGCCGTCGACCCACTCCATGGTCGCGCCCTCGTGGCAGACGGCGCGCTTGGTCACCAGGTTGTAGACGTTGTTCGACCAGTTCTGGATGGTCGTGTAACGGCACCGGGCGTTCTTCTTGACGATGATCTCCACGACCGCGCTGTGCAGCGAGTCCGAGGAGTAGAGCGGCGCGGTGCAGCCCTCGACGTAGTGCACGTACGCACCCTCGTCGACGATGATCAGCGTCCGCTCGAACTGGCCCATGTTCTCCGTGTTGATCCGGAAGTAGGCCTGCAGCGGGATCTCCACGTGCACGCCCTTCGGCACGTAGATGAACGAGCCACCGGACCAGACGGAGGTGTTCAGCGCGGCGAACTTGTTGTCGCCGACCGGGATCACCGTGCCGAAGTACTCCTTGAAGATGTCCTCGTGCTCGCGCAGCGCGGTGTCGGTGTCCAGGAAGATGACACCCTGCTCCTCAAGGTCCTCACGGATCTTGTGGTAGACGACCTCGGACTCGTACTGCGCCGCGACGCCGGCGACCAGCCGCTGCTTCTCCGCCTCGGGGATGCCCAGCCGGTCGTAGGTGTTCTTGATGTCCTCCGGCAGGTCCTCCCAGCTGGTGGCCTGCTTCTCGGTGGACCGCACGAAGTACTTGATGTTGTCGAAGTCGATCCCGGTGAGGTCCGCGCCCCACGCCGGCATCGGCTTGCGGCCGAACAGCCGCAGGCCCTTGAGGCGCAGGTCGAGCATCCAGGCCGGCTCGTTCTTCTTGGCCGAGATGTCCCGCACCACCGCCTCGTTGAGGCCGCGCTGGGCGGACGCCCCCGCGACGTCGGGGTCGGCCCAGCCGTACTCGTAGCGACCCAGAGCGGCGAGCTGCTCCTCCTGGGTCAGGGGCTGGACGATCTGCTCGGTCATCTATCTGTCCTCACAGTGGTGACGGTGTTACCGGACTGGGCACGCGGCTGGGTGGGGATGTGCGTGGTGCACACCCCGTCGCCGTGCGCGATGGTGGCCAGGCGCTGCACGTGGGTGCCGACCAGACGGGAGATCACCGCGGTCTCGGCCTCGCACAGCTGGGGGAACTCGGCGGCCACGTGCGCCACCGGGCAGTGGTGCTGGCACAGCTGGCCGCCGGAGGCGATCGTGGACGCGTTGGCAGCGTAGCCCTCGGCGGTCAGCGCCCCGGCGAGCGCCTCCGCCCGGGCGAGCGGTTCGTCGCCGGCGTCCTCCATGGCGGCGCGGCAGCGCTCCTCCAGCGCGGTCACCTGCTCGGCGGCGAACGCCTCGACGGCCGGCGAGCCGCCGGTGCGGGCGATCCAGCGCAGGGCGGCGGTGGCGATGTTGTCGTAGTGGTGGGTGCCGCAGCGCACCCGGGCCGCCTCGGTCAGCACGAAGACCTTGGCCGGCCGGCCCCGCCCCCGGCTGCCCCGCACGACCTGCTCGCGGGCCTCCACGTCGCCGTCGGCGAGCATGGCGTCGAGGTGCCGGCGGATCGCGGCCGGGCTGAGCCCGAGCGCCGAGCCGAGCTGCGCGGCGGTCGTCGCGCCCTGCTCCAGCAGCAGCTGGGTGACCCGGTCACGGGTGGAGAGGTCGGTGGACGCGGCCTGCGACAGCTCCGGCTCGGCGCGCCTGGCGCCGCGCCGCGACCCGGCGACCGGTGCGGTCGCCGGCTGCTGCCCGGAGAGCGCCGCCGCGTTTTTCACAACGACAACGTTACGTAATTCGCCGGAGGCCCGCAAACCCGGGGTCCGGTGATCCCGACCACCGGTGTGCCGGAGTCACCCGATCGGGTTCCACTACGGTGCGTAGGATTCGCTCCGTGAAGGCTTTCGCCCGGTTCCCGGTCTCCCCCACGCTGCTGCGCCGCCTCGCGTACACCTCGATCATCGCGAACGTGGCGATCGTGGTCACCGGCGGGGGTGTCCGGCTCACCCGCTCGGGGCTCGGCTGCCCCACCTGGCCCCGGTGCACCGACGAGTCGTACATCGCCACCCCGGAGATGGGCGTCAACGGGGCGATCGAGTTCGGCAACCGGCTGCTCACCTTCGCCGTGGGTGTCATCGCGCTGGCCGTGGTGCTCGCCGTGCTGGCCCAGCGGACCCGCCCGCGCGGGGTGCTGCCGCTGGCGATCGGCGTGCTGTTCGGCATCCCCGCCCAGGCCGTGATCGGCGGCATCACCGTGCTCACGAACCTCAACCCGTGGGTGGTCGGGCTGCACTTCCTCGCCTCGATGGTGGTGATCGCCGCCGCGTACGCGCTCTGGCGGCGCACCGTCGAGCCCGACGGGCCGGTCGTCCCGTCCGTGCCTGCGCCGCTGCGTACCCTCGCTCTGCTCACCACCGTGGTCAGCGCGGCCGTGCTGGTGATCGGCACCTGGGTGACCGGCAGCGGGCCGCACGCGGGCGACCAGGGCGCGGCCCGCAACGGCCTGGACCCGGAGGCGATCTCCCAGGTGCACGCCGACGGGGTGTTCCTGCTGATCGGCCTCTCGGTGGCGCTGCTCTTCGCGTTCCGCGCGGTGGGCGCCGCCCGGGCCGCCCGGGCCGCCGGGCTGCTGGTCGCGGTCGAGTTGGGCCAGGGCCTGATCGGCTTCGTGCAGTACTTCACCCACCTGCCCGCCCTGCTGGTCGCCGCGCACATGCTCGGCTCCTGCCTGGTGCTGCTGGCGACCCTGGGCGTGCTCTGGGCCACCCGGGAGCGGCGTCCGGCCGCCCCGCCCGCCCCGGCCGCCGCCGCGCCGGCCGGCCAGCCGGTCACCGCCGCCGCCTGAGCGCCGCCCGCGGCGCTCCCCCCGGCGTTACCCCCGGGCGGCAGCGGGAATGCGGTCCGCGCCACGGATCGTCCGCCCGAGGGGAGCCCGCCGGTGTCGCGCAAGGGCCTGACCACGACCGTCCCGCAGCGGCTGACGCCGGTGGCCGGCGCGCCGCTGTGGTGCGACGCCCTCGACTTCGGGCTCACCGGTGACGGCGTGACCAACGACCAGCCGGCGCTGGCCGCCCTGGTGGAACGGCTGGGTGACGGGTACGCCGCCGACGGCCGGGCGCGGGTCATCTACTGCCCGCCGGGCATCTACTCGATCCGGGACGCCGGCACCGTCTGGCGCAGCGGCGTGTCGCTAATCGGCGCGGGGCCCGCCGCGACCCGGTTCCTGCTCAGCAACGAGGGCAACCGGAACGATCCCGTCCCGCTGGCGTTCTGGACCACGGTGCAGCACGGCGCGGACCGGGACCGGCACATCGCCGACTGCTCCTTCACCGACTTCGAGATCGACGGCTCCGGTGTCGGCATGACCCAGTACAACTACCTGGCCAAGGGCCTCGGCCTCCAGTACGTGGTGCGTGGCGTCTTCCGGAACCTCTACATCCACCACACCGGGGCGACCGGGCTGGGCTGCGACTTCCTCCAGGACGGCCTGATCGACGGGGTGGTCGTGGTGGGCTGCGGCCGGCTGGACAACGGCGAGCAGATGGGCGGCGCGGGCATCGGCGTCGGCATCGGCGGCTGGGGCGACGTGGAGCGGCTCACCATCGCCAACTGCACCACGGTGGGCAACGGGACCAACGGGATCTTCCTGGAGCTGCAGAAGGACTACTGGCCGCCCCCGCGCGGTTTCCGCATCGTCGGGTGCCACAGCCAGGCGAACCGGTTCGGCATCTCCGACTGGGGGGCCGACGGGCTGATCGTCTCGGCCTGCACCCTGACGAACAACCTGGAGGCGGGTTTCGACGTCTCCGCCAACGGCACGGCCGGGATCGCCGGCCGCGGCGGGCTGCTGACCGACTGCGTGATCGACCGCAACGTCGGCGACGGGATCAGCATGGGCAACACCCCCGGTCCGTACGTGATCCGGGGCAACCGGATCAGCCGCAACGGCGGCTACGGCTACCACGAGCACGACCTGGGCCACGGCTACCGGGGCCCCGCCGAGGACGTGGTGATCCAGGGGAACCACATCTGGGACAACGCGCTGGACGGGATCCGGATCGACCGGCCGATGACCGACGCCGCGGTGGTGGACAACCGGATCCGGGACAACGGGCGCCGGTCCGCGCCGGCGTGCCACGGCGCCGGCGCGACGGTGCGCTACGCCCAGCGCCGGGTCACCGACGGGACGGCGGACTGGCCGCCCGGCGGGCACCGGGGCAAGGTCCTGCGGGTCGACTCGCGGACCGCGGTCGTCGCGGACAACACCGGCGACGAGCTGTCCCTGGCCGAGGTGCGGCCCGACGGGGCTACCGGCTGGAACGAGGCCACGCCGGCGCCGGGCACGCCGTACGAGCTGCCCGCCGGGCCGCCGGAGCGCGCCGGGATCGCGATCAACGCCCCGTTCGACTCGGCCACCGTGCGGGGCAACCGGATCTGGCACCGGGAGGAGCACACCCAGACCTACGGGCTGTGGATCACCGAGGCGGGCAGCTGCGTGTCCTGCCGGGTGGAGGACAACGACCTCGCCGGGAACGAGGCGGCGGTCCGGCTGGACACCCCACCGATCGGCGGCCGCTGGGAACGCAACCACTGCGACGGGGAGTGAGGTCGGGCCCGGCCCGCTCGGCGCGGGCCGGGCGCGAGGTCAGGACCGCCGGGCCAGGTGGGTGGCGATCGCCGCGGCGAGCCGGTCCGGGGCGCCGTCGGCGTAACCGACGAACAGGCTCGGCTCGGTCAGCTCCAACTCGACCAGGACGGGCGAGGAGTCCGGGCCGGGGATCAGGTCCACCCGGGCGTAGAGCAGCCGCTCGGTGCCGCCGGGCACGACGGCCAGGGTCTTCTCCGCCGTGTCGAGCTGCTCCGGGGTGGCCGCCCGGGCGTCGATCCGCTCCTCCTTGTACAGCTCGGCCACGCCGCGGTCGGGGCCGGTCAGCATCGGCCCCTTGCGGATCGCGTGGCTGAACGCCAGGCCGTCCGGCCCGGCCAGGAAGAGCAGCGCGGTCTCCCCGGCGGTGTCCACCGCCTCCAGGTACGGCTGGACCATGGTGACCCGGCCGGCGGCGGACAGCCGCCGCACGTGCGCCACGGCCAGCTCCCGGTGCTCCGGGTCGGCCAGGTCGTACCGGCCGGTGTCCTGGCTGCCGGCGCTGACCGCCGGCTTGAGCACGTACTCCCCGGTGTCGGCCGGCGGGGTCCAGTCCGCCCCGGGCTCGACCCAGGCGGTCGGCACGGTGGGCACGCCGGCCGCGGACAGCTCGGCCAGGTAGCGCTTGTCGGTGTTCCAGGCGACCACGTCGGCCGGGTTGACCAGGGTGGGCACCGTGCGCGCCCAGGCGACGAACTCGTCGCGGCGCAGCGCGTAGTCCCAGGGCGAGCGGAGCACGACCAGGTCGTAGCCGGACCAGTCCACGGCCGGGTCGTCCCAGACGACCGCCTCGGCGGCGACGCCGCGGGCGGCGAGCGGGTCGAGCACGAGCCGGTCGTCCGGGTCGAGGTCGGGAAGGGCGGTGCAGGTGACGAGAGCGACCCGGGGTTTCCCCCGGGTCGGCTGGTGGTGGTTGGTCAATTTATGTCAACGGGCCATCGTGCGCCGGGCCATCGACCGCCAGAGGTCGTTGCTCGGACGCATCTGGTCCATCAGCTCACGCTCCCAGGCGTTCTCGACGGTCACTCCTGCCTTGGAGCAGGCCTGCCGCGCGGTGTCGGTGCCGTCGGCGAACTGGTCGGCCCACGCCCCGTCGGAACCCACGAGGACGATTCGTGCGCCGCGCTTGCCGACGTACTCGATGACCGCCTTCGCCCCGCCGTGTTCGGCGGCGAACGACTTGATGCCCGCGACCAGGCCGTTGGGGGCCTGTTCGCCGGTCTTGTCAGCCGTCAGCGTCGTATCGGAACCATCTGCCATGACGCGAAGCCTAAGCAGACATCCACTCGGATGTGCGAGAACGATGAACTGAATGTGATGCCAATTACCTACTGGTTTAAGGAAGACCACAGGTAATTCGCCCGTACATGTCGCTTATGCCGGCCCAAAACGGGCGGGGGAGATCGTCACAGTCTGTCCGGGTTGAGCCCGTCCGGCTCAGGCCGAAAAAAATTCTGATGAAATCCGCGACACGGGGAACTCATCCACCCCGGTGAGCGCCGGAAAGCGACTAGAGCAGGGCGTCGAGGGCGACGGCCGCGAACAGGATGGTGAGGTAGGTGGTGGACCAGTGGAAGAGCCGCATCGGCTTGACCGCCTCGCCGCGCGCCGCGCGCCGGCAGAGCTTGTGTGCCTCGACGACGAAGATCCCGCCGACCACCAGCGCGGTCACGCCGTAGATCGGGCTCATCCCGAGCGGCCAGACCGCCAGCGAGGAGAGCAGGGTCAGCCAGGAGAAGAGGATGATCTCCGCGTTGACCCGGCGGACCGAGGCCACCACCGGCAGCATCGGGATGCCGGCCCGCGCGTAGTCCGCCTTGTACTTGATCGCCAGGGCGTAGAAGTGCGGCATCTGCCAGAAGAAGACCACCGCGAACAGGCCCCACGCCTCCGGTGCCAGGGAGCCGGTGACCGCCGCCCAGCCGATCAGCACCGGCGCCGCCCCGCAGGCGCCGCCCCAGAAGGTGTTGGCGGCCGTGGTGCGCTTCAACCAGAGCGTGTAGACCAGGTCGTAGTAGGCGATCGCCGCGAGGGTCAGCCCGGCGGCCAGCCAGTTGGTGGCGGCGGCCATCAGCGCCACCGAGATCACCGCGAGCACCAGGCCGAAGATCAGCGCGCTGCGCGGCGACACCGTGTGCGCGGGCAGCGGCCGGCGCTTGGTGCGCCGCATCAACTGGTCGATGTCACGGTCGATGTAGCAGTTGAGGACGCTGGCCGCGCCCGCGGCCAGCGAGCCGCCGACCAGCACCACGGCCACCAGCCAGAGCGCCGGCATGCCGCCGTCGGCCAGCATCATCGCCGGCACGGTGGTGACCAGCAGCAGCTCGACGATCCGCGGCTTCGTGAGCGCCACGTACGCGGCCACCACGGCCCGCACGTCCCGCCGGCCGGTCGCCGGCCCCTCCGCCACCGTGCTCACCGGCGGGTGCCCGGCAGAGTCGCTGACGGGGCGCTCGGTGATCATGCTCACGGATTGCCACCTTCCGGCTTCGGCGGGGGAGGTCGGTGTCGGCTCGGACCCCTCCGGGTCCACACACCGCCCCACACACTACGCGGCGTCGTTTTGGCTGCCCCGCAGACCCGGCAACGGTGCGGGCCGTCACATCCCCGGTTGAACGGCTGATCCGGTCGGAGACGTACAGACCAGCATGCAGAGATCCCCGGGCGGACGTTTAGGGCCGCTCGATAGGGTCATCAGTGAGGGTTCCGCCCATCTGCCGAGGAGCACAACCATCGTGGCTGCCAACCGACCCGAGCTTCCCGCTCTCAACTGGTCCGACCTCGACCGCAGGGCCGTCGACACGGTCCGCGTGCTGGCCATGGACGCCGTGGAGAAATCCGGCAACGGCCACCCGGGCACGGCCATGAGCCTCGCCCCGGCGGCGTACCTGCTCTTCAACCGGGTCATGCGGCACAACCCGGCCGACCCGAACTGGCCCGGCCGGGACCGGTTCGTGCTCTCCGCCGGGCACTCCAGCCTGACCCTCTACATCCAGCTCTTCCTCTCCGGCTACCCGCTGGCCCTGCAGGACCTCAAGGCGCTGCGCCAGTGGGGCTCGCTCACCCCGGGGCACCCGGAGCACGGCCACACTCCGGGCGTGGAGACCACCACCGGCCCGCTCGGCCAGGGCCTCGGCAACGCGGTCGGCATGGCGATGGCGGCCCGCCGCGAGCGCGGCCTGTTCGACCCCGACCCGGATCGGGCCGATTCCCCGTTCCGCCACGACATCTGGTGCATCGCCTCGGACGGCGACATCGAGGAGGGCATCAGCCACGAGGTCAGCGCCCTCGCCGGCCACCAGCAGCTCGGCAACCTCTGCGTGATCTACGACGACAACGAGATCTCGATCGAGGACGACACCCGGATCGCCAAGAGCGAGGACGTGGCGGCCCGCTACGAGGCGTACGGCTGGCACGTCCAGACGGTCGACTGGCGCCGCGGCGACGCCGACCAGGGCGACTACCACGAGGACGTGGAAGCCCTCTACGAGGCGCTGCTGGCCGCCAAGGCGGAGACCGGCCGCCCCTCCTTCATCGCGCTGCGCACCATCATCGGCTGGCCCGCCCCGAACAAGCAGAACACCGGCAAGATCCACGGCTCGGCGCTCGGCGGCGACGAGGTGAAGGCCACCAAGCAGATCCTCGGCTTCGACCCGGAGCGCACCTTCGAGGTCGACGACGAGGTGCTCAAGCACGCCCGTCAGGTGATGGAGCGGGGCGCCGAGGCGCAGGCGGCGTGGACCACCGCGTTCGACGCCTGGTCGCAGGCCAACCCGGAGCGCAAGGCGCTGTGGGAGCGGATGTCCACCCGCACGCTCCCGACCGGCTGGGCGGACGCGGTGCCGACCTTCCCGGCCGACGCCAAGGGCGTCGCCACCCGGGCCGCCTCCGGCAAGGTCCTGGAGGCGCTCGCCCCGGTGCTCCCCGAGCTGTGGGGCGGCTCCGCCGACCTGGCGGAGAGCAACAACACCACGATGAAGGGCGAGCCGTCCTTCATCCCGGCGGTGCACGCCACCAAGGACTTCCCGGGCGACGAGTACGGCCGCACCCTGCACTTCGGCATCCGCGAGCACGCCATGGGCGCGATCCTCAACGGCATCGCCCTGCACGGCGGCACCCGCCCGTACGGCGGCACGTTCCTGGTGTTCAGCGACTACATGCGCCCCTCGGTGCGGCTCGCCGCGCTGATGAAGCTGCCCGTGGTCTACGTGTGGACGCACGACTCGATCGGCCTCGGCGAGGACGGCCCGACCCACCAGCCGGTGGAGCACCTGACCGCGCTGCGCGCCATCCCCGGCCTCGACGTGGTCCGCCCGGCCGACGCCAACGAGACCGCCTGGGCGTGGCGGCAGGCCCTGGAGCACACCGACCGCCCCACCGCGCTGGCGCTCAGCCGGCAGGCGCTGCCGACCGTCGACCGCACCGACCTGGCCGGCGCCGAGGGCACCGCCAAGGGCGGCTACGTGCTGGCCGAGGCGTCCGGCGGCAAGCCCCAGGTGATCATCGTCGGCACCGGTTCCGAGGTGCAGCTCTGCCTCACCGCCCGGGAGCGGCTGGAGGCCGACGGCACCCCCACCCGGGTCGTCTCAATGCCCTGCCAGGAGTGGTTCTTCGAGCAGGACGAGGCCTACCGGGAGTCGGTGCTGCCGCGCGGGGTAAAGGCACGGGTGAGCGTGGAGGCGGGCATCGCCATGTCCTGGCGGGCGATCGTCGGGGACAGCGGCGAGTGCGTGAGCCTGGAGCACTACGGGGCGAGCGCGCCGCACACCGTGCTCTTCGAGCAGTTCGGGTTCACCCCCGACCGGATCGTCGCCGCCGCGCACGCGGCGCTGACCCGGGTGGGCGACATCACCGGTTTCACGACCGGCAACTGAGGGAGCGTGGGCAGCATGACGGACAGGCTGAGCGAGCTCCAGGCCGCCGGTGTGGCGATCTGGCTCGACGATCTTTCCCGGGTACGACTGAGCTCCGGCGGGCTGGACAAGCTCCGCCGCGAGTCGCACGTGGCCGGGGTGACCACCAACCCGACGATCTTCGCGAAGGCGCTGAGCGACGCCGACGAGTACAACTGGCAGCTGCGCGACCTCGCCGCCCGCGGCATCGAGGTCGAGGAGGCGGTCCGCATGCTCACCACGTATGACGTGCGGTGGGCCTGCGACGTGATGCGCCCCTCCTACGACAAGAGCGCCGGGGTGGACGGCCGGGTGTCGATCGAGGTCGACCCGCGGCTGGCCCACGAGTCCGACCGGACCGTCGCCGAGGCCAAGGCGCTCTGGTGGCTGGTCGACCGGCCGAACCTGTTCATCAAGATCCCGGCCACCGAGGCGGGCCTGCCGGCGATCACCGCGACCCTGGCCGAGGGGATCAGCGTGAACGTCACGCTGATCTTCGGCCTGGACCGGTACTCGCAGGTCATGGAGGCGTTCCTGGCCGGTCTGGAGCAGGCGAAGGCGAACGGCCACGACCTGTCGAAGATCGGGTCGGTCGCCTCGTTCTTCGTCTCCCGGGTCGACACCGAGGTGGACAAGCGGCTGGAGAAGATCGGCTCCGACGAGGCCAAGGCGCTGCGCGGCAAGGCCGCCATCGCCAACGCCCAGCTGGCGTACGAGCGCTACAGCGAGGTCTTCGGCTCGGACCGGTGGAAGAAGCTGGCCGACGCGGGGGCCCACCCGCAGCGCCCGCTGTGGGCCTCCACCTCGACCAAGAACCCCGACTACCGGGACGTCATCTACGTCGAGGAGCTGATCGCCCCCGGCACGGTCAACACCATGCCGGAGGCGGTCATCCACGCCTACGCGGACCACGGCGAGACCCGCAGCGACACCATCACCGGCGCGTACGACGCGGCCCGCAAGGTCTTCACCGACCTGGAGTCGGCCGGCGTGGACATGGCCGACGTGATCGCCACCCTGGAGCGGGAGGGCGTGGAGAAGTTCGAGGCGAGCTGGCTGGAACTGCTCGACGGGGTCAAGAAGTCCCTCGCCGAGGCGGCCAAGGGCATCGGCAAGCCGGGCCGGGCCGCCAAGGGCAACGCGCGGGCCGCCGAGAAGGCCGGGGGCAACGCGTGACGGACGGCGCCGGGCGCGTCCCGGGACAGGAGAACCGTCCCGGGACGCGCCGCGCCACGAGGACGGGGTGGTGAGGTGAGCGACCTGCTGGCCGGCCGGGCGGACATCGCCGCCGGGTTGGCCGTGCACGGCGCGGACGCGGTCGACGGGTCCGCGCCCGCGTCCGTGCGGGCCGCGCTGGTCGCCGCGGATCTCCCCGCCCGGCTCGCCGCCAAGGACCCGACGCTCTGGGGTCCGGCGGCCGAGGCGGCGGCCCGGGCGCGGCTGGGCTGGCTGGACGCCCACGCGCGGTCCCGGGAGCTGCTCCCCCAGCTCGCCGAGCTGACCGAGGAGCTGGCGGACCTGGACCACGTGGTCCTGGCCGGGACGGGCGGCTCCTCGCTCGCCCCGGAGGTGGTCGCCCGGACCCTCGGCCGGCCGCTGACCGTGCTGGACGGCACCGACCCCGGCGAGGTCCGCGCGGCCCTGACCGACCGGCTGGACCGTACCGTCGTGGTGGTCGCCGGCCGGTCCGGCGCCACGGTGGAGACCGACGGCATCCGGCGGGCCTACTGGCAGGCGTTCCTGGACGCCGGGCTGACCGAGGCGGAGACGGCCCGGCATTTCGTGGTGGTCACCGACCCCGGCTCGCCGCTGGAGGCGGTCGCCGACGAGCTGGGCGTGGTGGTGATCCCGTCCGACCCGGAGGTGGGCGACCGGTACTCGGCGCTCACCGCGTTGGGGCTGGTCCCCGCGGCGCTGGCCGGCGCGCCGGTCGCCGACCTGCTGGACGACGCCGAGGCCCTCGCCGGCGTGCTCGACCGGGACCGGGACAACCCGGGCCTGGCCCTCGGGGCGGCGCTCGCCGCGGCGGCCACCAGCGGCCGGGACACCGTCGCGCTGGTGTCCGACGGCACGGGGCTCGACGGGCTGGGCGACTGGGCCGAGCAACTGCTCGCCGAGTCCACCGGCAAGGCCGGCCGGGGCATCCTCCCGGTCGTGGTCGAATCCCCGGACGCCCCCGGCGCCACCGGCCCGGACGTGCTGACCGTCGGCTACGGCGGCTCCCTCGGCCCGGGCGCCGTGCCCGGCCCCGCCGACGTGGCGGTCAACGGTCCGCTCGGTGCCCAGTTCCTCACCTGGGAGTACGCCACCGCGCTCGCCGCCGCCGTGCTCGACGTCGACCCGTTCGACCAGCCGGACGTCGCCGAGAGCGCGGAGCACACCGCGCGGCTGCTCGCCGCCGGCACGCCGGCGGAGCCGCCCTCGGCCACCGAGGGCGCGATCGAGGTGTACGCCCCGGCCGGGGCCCCCGCCGACCTGGCCGGCGCGCTGCGCTGGCTGCTCGCCGGGCTGGCCGACGACGGCTACCTGGCGGTGACCGCCTACCTCGACCGGTCGGGCGACGCGGCGGTGGCGGGGCTGCGCCCGCTGCTGGCGCGGGCGGTCACGCGCCCGGTCACCTTCGGGTGGGGGCCGCGGTGCCTCCACTCCACCGGGCAGTACCACAAGGGCGGCCCACGGGCCGGCAGTCACCTCCAGGTGACCGGCGCGGTCACCGACGACCTGCCGGTGCCCGGCCGCCCGTACACCTTCGGAGACCTTCAGGCGGCCCAGGCCGCCGGCGACCGGCGGGCCCTCGCCGGTCGCGGGCGACCGGTGCTGCGCCTGCACCTGACCGAGCGGGCGGCGGGCGTCGCCCAGCTACTGGATGCGGCCGGACGGACACTGACGTGACGATGAACGACGTGACATCGGCGGAGCGAGGAGGCGGCATGAACCCGCTGCGCGATCCTCAGGACCGCCGGCTGCCGCGGATCCCGGAGCCGTGCGCTCTGGTGATCTTCGGGGTGACCGGCGACCTGGCCAAAAAGAAGCTCCTGCCGGCGGTCTACGACCTGGCGAACCGGGGGCTGCTGCCGCCCGGTTTCGTGGTCCTGGGCTTCGCCAGGCGCGACTGGGGCGACGGCGACTTCGAGTCGCTGGCCCACGACGCGGCCAAGAAGCACGCCCGCACCCCGTGGCGGGAAGAGGTCTGGGCCCGGCTCGCCGGAAACATCAAGTTCGTCGGCGGCTCGTTCGACGACGACGCGGCCTTCGACCACCTCGCCGCCACCCTCGACGAGCTGCGCGACACCCACGGCATCCCGGGCAACGCCGCCTTCTACTTCTCCATCCCCCCGGCGGCGTTCCCCGTGGTGCTCAAGCAGCTCGCCCGCACCGGCATGGCGGACAACGCCAAGTCCGGCGGCTGGCGCCGGGTGGTGGTGGAGAAGCCGTTCGGCAACGACCTGCCCTCGGCGAAGTCGCTCAACGACCTGGTCGACGACGTCTTCACGCGGCAGGACGTGTTCCGGATCGACCACTACCTGGGCAAGGAGACGGTCCAGAACATCCTGGCCCTGCGGTTCGCCAACAACCTGTTCGAGCCGCTGTGGAACTCCAAGTACGTCGACTCGGTGCAGATCACCATGGCCGAGGACGTCGGCATCGGCACCCGGGCCGCCTTCTACGACTCCGTCGGCACCGCCCGGGACGTGCTCCAGAACCACCTGCTCCAGCTGCTCGCCCTGGTGGCCATGGAGGAGCCGACCAGCTTCGACGCCGACGAGATCCGCACCGAGAAGCTCAAGGTGCTCAGGGCCATCACGGTGCCGAAGGACGTCTCCCGGGACACCGTCCGCGGCCAGTACCTGCCCGGCTGGGTGGGCGGCGAACGCGCCGTCGGCTACCTCGACGAGGAGGGCGTCCCGGCGGACTCCACCACCGAGACGTACGTGGCCGTGAAGCTGGGCATCCAGAACCGCCGCTGGGCCGGGGTGCCGTTCTACATCCGGGCCGGCAAGCGGCTGCCCCGGCGGGTCACCGAGGTGGCCATCGTGTTCAAGACGGCGCCGCACCTGCCGTTCGACGCCGCCGACATGGAGTCGCTCGGCCCCAACCAGCTCGTCATCCGGGTCCAGCCCGACGAGGGCGTGGTGCTGAAGTTCGGCTCCAAGGTGCCGGGCACGACCATGGAGGTCCGCGACATCGCCATGGACTTCCAGTACGGCGAGGCGTTCACCGAGTCCAGCCCCGAGGCGTACGAGCGGCTGGTGCTGGACGTGCTCATCGGTGACCGGACGCTGTTCCCGGACGCCGCCGAGGTGGAGCAGAGCTGGCAGGTGGTGGACCCGCTGGAGCACGCCTGGGCGGGCACCAAGCCGGAGCCGTACCGGGCCGGCGAGTGGGGCCCTCGGGCCGCCGACGAGATGCTGGCCAGCGAGGGCCGGTCCTGGAGGAGAGCATGATCGGGCTGTGGGACACCACCGGGAACGAGGTGGTCAAGGCGCTCGCCGCCGAGCGGCGCAGCGCGGGCGGGGTGGCCAGCGGCATGGCGCTCACGCTGATCGTGGTGGTCGACGAGAAGCGCGTCCGGGAGGCCGAGGCGGCGGCGACCATCGCGGCCGCCGCCCACCCGTGCCGGCTGCTCGTGGTGGTGCGCTCCGACGTCGATCGGGACCGCAACCGGCTGGACGCGGAGATCGTCGTCGGCGGCCGGCTCGGCCCCTGCGAGGCCGTGGTGACCCGGATGTACGGCCGGCTCGCGCTGCACGCCGAGTCGGTGGTGATGCCGCTGCTGGTGCCGGACGTGCCGGTGGTGACCTGGTGGCACGGCGAGCCGCCGGAGGAGATCGCGACCGACTTCCTCGGTGTGGTGGCCGACCGGCGGATCACCGACGCGGCGCAGGCCGCCGACCCGATCGCCGCGTTGCGGCAGCGGGCCGCGGACTACGCACCCGGCGACACCGACCTGGCCTGGACCCGGATCACCCCGTGGCGCACCCTCGTGGCCGGGGCGTTCGACACCACGCAGGCCCGGGTCACCGAGGCGACCGTGGTGGCGCCGCGCACCGACCCGACGGCCGCGCTCATGCGCGGCTGGCTGACCGCCCGGCTGGGCATCGACCCGGTCTGGGAGCACACCGACAAGTTCCCCCGGATGCGCGAGGTGCAGTTGCGCTGCGCCAACGGCGACGAGCTGATGCTGACCCGCGACGACAACATGGCCATCTTCCGGCGCAGCGGCCAGGAGGACCGGACGCTGCCGCTGGTCCGGCGCCCGCTCGGCGACGAGCTGGCCGAGGAGCTGCGCCGGCTCGACGCCGACCAGGTCTACGCCGAGGCGCTCGGCGCGACCGCCGGGCTGACCGCGCTCGACCAGCGTGTCCCCCAGCGGGTGCACGTGTGGAAGGATCCGGCGACCGCAAAGCGGGCCGAGGCCGGGGTCACCGCGCACGCCGGCGCGACCGCCAACGAGTGAGCGGGACGCGCGGACCGCTCGGCGGTCGGACCGCACAGGTGACCGCCGCGGGGCGGTCCGAGGACGAAGGCACGATGAATGAGTGAGGCGAGTGTCGCCGTACACGCCGACCCCGACCTGCTGGCGCAGGCGGTGGCGGCCCGGTTGGTGGTGAAGCTGCTCGACGCGCAGGCCGAGCGCGGCCAGGCGTCGGTGGTGCTGACCGGCGGCCGGATCGCCGCGGCGGTGTACCGGGCGGTGGCGCAGCTGCCGGCCCGCGACGCCGTCGACTGGTCCCGGGTCGACGTCTGGTGGGGCGACGAGCGGTTCCTGCCGGCCGGCGACCCCGAGCGCAACGAGACCCAGGCCCGGGCGGCGCTGCTGGACGTGGTCCCGCTGGACCCGGCCCGCATCCACCCGATGCCGGCATCGGACGGGCCCGCCGGCAACGACCCGGAGGCGGCCGCCGCCGGGTACGCGCGGGAGCTGGCCCGGGCCGCCCGGCCGGGGACCGCCGCACTCCCCCACTTCGACGTGCTGATGCTCGGCGTCGGCGAGGACGGGCACGTCGCCTCGGTCTTCCCGGAGCACCCGGTGCACCACGACAACCGCCCGGTCAGCGCGGTACGCGGCAGCCCCAAGCCGCCGCCGGTGCGCACCACGCTGACCCTCCCGACGATCAACACGGCCGAGGAGGTCTGGCTCGTGGCCGCCGGGGCGGACAAGGCCCGGGCGGTCGGGATGGCCCTGGCCGGTGCCGGGCCGGTGCAGCTGCCGGCGGCCGGCGTGCGCGGGGTGTCCCGGACGCTCTGGCTGCTGGACCGGGCCGCGGCGGCCGACGTGCCGCCCCGGCTGCGCAGCCTGCGCTGAACGACGGCGGAGCCCCGGCCCGGGCGGGTCGGGGCTCCCGCGTGCTCAGGCCCTGCCGCGCCGCCGGCGCAACGTCTCCAGGGCCTCGGCGAGCAGCGCCTCGCCCTGCTCCGGGGTGCGCCGCTCCTGCACGTACGCCAGGTGGGTCTTGTAGGGCTCGGCCCGGGCCGGGCCGGGCGGGTTGCCCGGATCGGGGCCGGCCGGCTCGCCGCAGCGCGGGCAGTCCCAGGTCTCCGGGGCCTCCGCCTCGGCGGCGATGAGGAACTGGACGCGGTGGGCGTTGGCGCACCAGTAGGTGACCGGCCGGCGGGGCGCCGGCTCGATGCGCTGCTCGAACCGCTCGGGGGCGGACCCGATCCGGGTGCCGCGGATGACGTTGCCACTGGACACGGCTGCTCGCTCCTGTCGTCGGAGGGGACCGCCGCTTACGGGGGTGGGCGGCGGGCGACGCGCGGAGAAACAATCTGCGCGCGGTCCGTCACGGACCGCGCGCAGATTGTACGACTCGGAGCGCTCGCTCAGGCGCCGCTGCCCGTCTGGAGCCGGAGCCAGAGCCCGATCCCGACGATGCACGCGAACCAGATGATCCCCACCAGAACGGTGTAGCGGTCGAGGTTCTTCTCGGCCACGGAGGAACCGGCCAGGCTGGAGCTGACGCCGCCGCCGAACATGCTCGACAACCCGCCGCCCTTACCGCGGTGCAGGAGGATCAGCAGGGTGAGCAGGATGCTCGTGATGACCAACAACGTGATCATCGTGTAGGCGAACCAGATCGGCATGGCGGGGGTCAATCCTCTCGTTGCGATCACTGCCCGGTCCTGACGGGCACAGCGGCACCGGCCGGTGGGCGGGCAGCGTCAAGGATAGCGAGCGATCAGCGGGCGATGTGCTCCGGGAACCGGCAGATCTGCGCGAATTCCTCGGCGTCCAGGCTGGCGCCCCCGACCAGGGCCCCGTCCACGTCCGGCTGGGCCATTGTCGCCGCCACGTTCGACGACTTCACCGACCCGCCGTAGAGGATCCGGACCTGGTCCGCGGTGTCCTGGCCGAAGGTCTCCACCAGGCGCTTGCGCACCTCGCCGCAGACCTCCTGGGCGTCCTCCGGGGTCGCCGTCTTGCCGGTGCCGATCGCCCAGACCGGCTCGTACGCCACGACGACCTTGGTCACCTGCTCCGCCGTGAGCCCCTTCAGCGCGCCGTCGAGCTGGTCGCAGCAGTGCGGCACGTGCAGGAGCTGCTCGCGGATCTCCAGCCCCTCGCCGATGCAGAGGATCGGGGTG
This sequence comes from Micromonospora sp. NPDC005707, assembly GCF_040631005.1. Lineage (NCBI taxonomy): Bacteria > Bacillati > Actinomycetota > Actinomycetes > Micromonosporales > Micromonosporaceae > Micromonospora > Micromonospora sp. NPDC005707. Next base: position 8,162 of record NZ_JBEXYR010000023.1, on the reverse strand, counting down.
AGCCCGTTCGCCAGCGCGGCGGCCACCTTGGCGTTGACCAGGGCGTCGTCCTCGTGGTGGTACTGCCGCCGCTCGGAGTGGCCGACCACCACGTAGGTGCAACCCAGCTTGGCGAGCATCGCACCGGAGATGTCCCCGGTGTACGCGCCCGACTGGAACGGCGACAGGTCCTGCGCGCCGTAGCCGATCAGCAGCTTGTCGCCGTCCACCGCGGTCTGCACGGTGCGCAGGTCGGTGAAGGGCGGCAGGACCACCGTCTCGACCTCGGTGAGCTGCTTCTCGGTGAGGCTCGCGGCCAGCTTCTGGATCAGCAGGTTGGCCTCGAGGTGGTTCAGGTTCATCTTCCAGTTGCCGGCCATCAGCGGCCGGCGGGGGGTGCTCGCCATTCAGTTCTCCAGGGCCGCGATGCCGGGGAGGGTCTTGCCCTCGAGGTATTCCAGGGAGGCGCCGCCGCCGGTGGAGATGTGGCCGAACGAGGACTCGTCCAGGCCGAGCGCCCGCACCGCCGCGGCCGAGTCACCGCCGCCCACCACGCTGAACGCGTCGGTCTTGGTGATCGCCTCGGCGACGCCCCGGGTGCCGTTCGCGAACGCGGCCATCTCGAACACGCCCATCGGGCCGTTCCAGAAGATCGTCTTCGCCTGGGACAGCGCGGCGGCGAAGCCGGCCACCGTCTCGGGACCGATGTCCAGCCCCAGCCGGTGGCTCGGGATGCCGTCGGCCGGCACGGTGTCATGGGCGGCGTCGGGCGCGAACGCGTCCGCGGCCACCACGTCGACCGGGAGCATGATCTTGCCGCCGGAGCGCTCCAGCAGGTTGCGGCAGGTCTCGACCATCTCCGCCTCCAACAGCGAGGTGCCCACCTCGTGGCCCTGGGCCTTGAGGAAGGTGAAGCACATCCCGCCGCCGATGAGCAGCCGGTCGACCGTGGGCAGCAGCGCCTCGATCACGGCCAGCTTGTCGGAGACCTTGGAGCCGCCCAGCACCACCACGTACGGCCGCTCCGGGTCGCCGGTGAGCTTGCTGAGCACCTCCACCTCGCGCAGCACGAGGCGGCCGGCGACGTGCGGCAGCCGGGCCGGCACGTCGTGGACGCTGGCGTGCTTGCGGTGCACGGCGCCGAAGGCGTCGTCCACGTACGCGTCGCCGAAGGCCGCGAGCTGGTCGGCGAAGGCGCCCCGCTCGGCGTCGTCCTTGCTGGTCTCACCCTTGTTGAAGCGTAGGTTCTCCAGCAGGGCGACCTGGCCGTCGGCCAGGCCCTCCACGCAGGCGCGGGCCGAGTCGCCGACGGTGTCCTCGGCGAAGCGCACCGGCGCGCCGAGCAGCTCGCCGAGCCGCCCGGCGACCGGGCGGAGGCTGAACTGCGGGTCCGGAGCGCCCTTCGGGCGGCCCAGGTGCGAGCAGACGACCACCTTGGCGCCGGCCTGGACCAGCGCGCTCAGCGTCGGCAGCACGGCCCGGATGCGGCCGTCGTCCGTGATCTCACCGGTCTGCTTGTCGAGCGGGACGTTCAGGTCGGCGCGCACCAGCACGCGCCGACCCGACACCCCCTCGCCGAGCAGGTCGTCGAGGTTGCGGATGCTCACAGCGACGAACCCACCAGCTTGACCAGGTCGACCAGGCGGTTCGAGTAGCCCCACTCGTTGTCGTACCAGCCGACGACCTTGACCTGGTTGCCGATCACCTTGGTCAGCGGCGCGTCGAAGATGCACGACGCCGGGTCGGTGACGATGTCCGAGGAGACGATCGCATCGTCGTTGTAAATCAGGATGCCCTTGAGCGGGCCGTCCGCGGCGGCCTTCAGCGCGGCGTTGACCTCGTCCACCGTGGTCTCCCGGCCGACCGTGACGGTCAGGTCGGTGACGGAGCCGGTCGGGATCGGCACGCGCAGCGCGTAGCCGTCCAGCTTGCCCTTGAGGTCCGGCAGGACCAGGCCGATCGCCTTCGCGGCGCCCGTCGAGGTCGGCACGATGTTGAGCGCGGCGGCCCGGGCCCGGCGCAGGTCCTTGTGCGGCGCGTCCTGCAGGTTCTGGTCCTGCGTGTACGCGTGGATGGTCGTCATCAGACCCTGCTGGATGCCGAACGTGTCGTGCAGCACCTTGGCCATCGGGGCGAGGCAGTTGGTGGTGCAGGAGGCGTTCGAGATGATCGTGTGCTTGGCCGGGTCGTACTGGTCCTGGTTGACGCCCATGACCACGGTGACGTCCTCGTTCTTCGCCGGGGCGGAGATGATGACCTTCTTGGCCCCGCCGTCGACGTGCGCCTTCGCCTTGGTGGCGTCGGTGAAGAAACCGGTGGACTCGATGACGACGTCGGCGCCGACCTCGCCCCACGGCAGCTTGGCCGGGTCCTTCTCGGCGTACGCCTTGATGGTCTTGCCGCCCACGGTGATCTCGTCGGCGGTGGCCTTCACCTCGTGCGGAAGGCGGCCCAGGATGCTGTCGTACTTGACAAGGTGGGCGAGCGTCGCGTTGTCGGTCAGGTCGTTGACCGCCACGACCTCGATGTCAGCGCCGGACGCCAGCACTGCCCGGAAGAAGTTGCGGCCGATCCGGCCGAAGCCGTTGATGCCAACCCGGATGGTCACAGGTCCCATCTCCTCGCGTTCTGGTCCGCCGGCGTCGAACCCCGGCCGGCGGAGATTGTTCGCCGACCGGTGGAGCCGGCCGTTGACGGTTCATCTCGGCCACCCCGCCGCGGTCCCAGGAGACCAGACCGCCCGAGGCGGTGAGCACGGCGAGGGGTGCCTTTGCCGGCCCCCTTGCCGTACGCAGCGACCTTATCCGAGCGCGCGCCGCCGCGCTGCGGCGGGTGGTGATCCCCTTCGCAGCCCGACGCCTCACCGGTCCTATCAGACCACGAGCATGTCGGGCGTGACGGCCGCTTCGGTATCCGGGATGCCCAGGTCGCGGGCCCGCTTGTCGGCGAGCGCGAGCAGCCGGCGGATCCGGCCGGCGATCGCGTCCTTGGTCAGCGGCGGCTCGGCCAGCGCGCCCAGTTCCTCCAGGGAGGCCTGCCGGTGCTCCAGCCGCAGCTGGCCGGCCGAGGTCAGGTGGTTGGGGGCGTCGTCGGCGAGGATCTCCAGCGCGCGGGTGACGCGGGCGGCGGCCGCCACCGCGGCGCGGGCCGAGCGGCGCAGATTGGCGTCGTCGAAGTTGGCCAGCCGGTTGGCGGTCGCCCGCACCTCGCGGCGCACCCGCCGCTCCTCCCAGGCCAGCACGCTGGAGTGGGCGCCGATCCGGGTGAGCAGCGCGGCGATCGCGTCGCCGTCCTTGACCACCACCCGGTCCACCCCGCGCACCTCGCGGTTCTTGGCGCTGATGCCGATCCGGCGGGCCGCGCCGACCAGGGCCAGCGCGGACTCCGGGCCGGGGCAGGTGATCTCCAACGCGCTGGACCGGCCCGGCTCGGTGAGCGAGCCGTGCGCCATGAACGCGCCCCGCCAGGCCGAGACCGCGCAGCACACGTTGGCGGCCACCACGTGCGGGGGCAGGCCACGCACCGGCCGGCCCCGGACGTCCAGCAGGCCGGTCTGCCGGGCGAGGGCCTCGCCGTCCTTCACCACCCGCACGATGAAGTGGCTGCCCTTGCGCAGGCCGCCCGAGGCGAGCACGTGGATCTCGCTCGGGTAGCCGTAGACCTCAGCGATCTCCCGGCGGAGCCGCCGGGCCACCGCACCGGTGTCGAGCTCCGCCTCGACCACGACGCGACCCGACACGATGTGCAGCCCACCGGCGAACCGGAGCAGGGCAGCCATCTCCGCCCGCCGACAGCAGGGCTTGGGCACGTCGACCCGACTCAGCTCGTCCTTGACCGCAGCCGTCATCGCCATGTTGCGCGCCCCCTCACGGACCGGGTTCCGGCGTGTCGCCGGTGATTACGTACGTGTCTAACGATCGGCGCCCAGGACAGGCACCAACGCGGCGCCCAGGGCGGCCGGATCATGACGGGGTGTGCCGTCGGTGACGGCGACGGGAGCGAGGACCAGCCGGGCACCCAGCGATTCTGCCGCACGTTCGACCGCCACGGGATCACCCACCGCCTTCAAGTCGGCCAGCACCATGTCCACTTTCAACTCGGGCAGATAGCGCCGGAGGGTGTCCAGATGGTCGGGCAGGGACAACCCGAGCGTCTCCTTCTCCGCCACCAGGTTGAGAGTGACCAGCCGACGGGCCGGGCTGGAGACGATCGCGTCGGCCAGGCCGGGGACCAGCAGGTGCGGCAGCACACTGGTGTACCAGCTGCCCGGCCCGAAGATCAACCAGTCGGCGGCGCGGACCGCGGTCACCGCCTCGGCGCAGGCGGCCGGCGCCGCCGGCGTGAGCCGCAGCGACTCGACCGTGCCGGAGGTGACCGCCACCTGGTGCTGGCCGCGCACCGTGCGGACCTCGTCCGGGCGGTCCGGGTCGGCGCCGCGTACCCGGGCCTCGATGCCGACCGGCTGCCGCGACATCGGCAGCACCCGGCCGACCGCGCCGAGCATCGCGCCCGCGTGGTCGAGCGCGACCACCGGGTCCCCCAGCAGCTCGGTCAGCCCGTGCAGCAGCAGGTTGCCGACCGCGTGGCCGGCGAGCGAATCGGCACCGTCCCGCCCGCCCCCGGCGGCGGCGAAGCGGTGCTGGAACAGCGCCGCGCTGCGCCGGGTGGCCGGGTGGTCGCCGGCCAGCGCGACGAGCGCCTGCCGCAGGTCGCCCGGCGGCAGGCCGCCGCGCTCCGCGCGCAGCCGCCCGCTGGAGCCGCCGTCGTCGCCGACCGTGACCACCGCGGTGATGTCCAGATCCAGTCCGGGTACGCAGTGCCGCAGCGCCCGCAACGACGCCGACAGCCCGTGCCCGCCGCCGAAGGCGACCACCCTGGTCGGGGTCATTCGCGCCCCAGATCCCGGTGCTGGGGGTTGGCGGCGATGCCAGAGCGGCGCAGCCGGGCGGCCAGCTCCTCGGCGATCGCCACGCTCCGGTGCTTGCCACCGGTGCAGCCGACGGCCACGGTCAGGTAGCGCTTGCCCTCCCGCTCGAAACCGGCGGTGGTGGCGTTGACCAGGTCCGCGTACCCGGCCACGAAGGCGTCCGCGCCCTCCTGACCCAGCACGTACGCGCTCACCGCCTCCTCGCGCCCGGTGTGCTCACGCAGCTCCGGTACCCAGTAGGGGTTCGGCAGGAACCGCGCGTCCATCACGAAGTCGGCGTCCGGCGGCAGGCCGTACTTGAAGCCGAACGAGAGCACGGTGATCCGCAGCCGGCGGGAGTCCTCCCCGCCGAACAGCTCCTCGACCCGGCGGCGGAGCTGGTTCACGTTCAGGTGGCTGGTGTCGATGATCACGTCGGCCTGGTCCCGGGCCTCCTCCAGCAACGCCCGCTCGACGGCGATCCCGTCGGCCAGCCGCCCGTCGCCCTGCAGCGGGTGCGAGCGGCGGACGCTCTCGAACCGGCGGATCAGCACCTCGTCGTCGGCGTCGACGAAGACCACCCGGGGCTGGAAGCCGCGCTCGCGCAGCTCCCGGATCGCCCCGGCCAGGTCGGTGGAGAAGGCCCGCGAGCGGACGTCCAGCACCATCGCCGTACGCCGGGCCGCGCCGCCGGCCTTGAAGGCCAGCTCGGCCATGTCCAGCATCAGCGCCTGGGGCAGGTTGTCCACCACGTAGTAGCCGACGTTCTCCAGGGCCCGGGCCACCGTGCTGCGGCCACCGCCGGACAGGCCGGTCACCACCACCAGGGTGGTGTCCGCCTCGGCCGGCGCCGGCCGCCCGAGAGCTGTCTCCGCGTTGGTCGGCACCAGGTCTCCCGCCGTCCGCGCCTCGCTCACCCGTACCCCCAGCCGTGGCGCCGCGGCCGGTCGGCCGCGCGTGGTCAGTCAGCGACTCTAACGGCTGCGACCCCGCCCGGGATTCCACGGGGTGACGACCGGAACAGGCGCTTGTCCGTTTTGTCGAGGTCCGGCTGCCGCCCTCGCCCGGGTCGGGTTGCCGGTTTCGGGAGGCTCGGCTGCCGCTTCCCGGCGGCCCGGCTGCCGCCACACGCCGTTCGGGCGGGGTGGTGTCGGCGGGCGCTCGTAGACTGCGCGGATGGTCTCCCCCACCGATGAGCGGACCGAGGACGCGCTGCGGGTGCTGCGCCGGGTGTTCGGCTACGACGCCTTCCGCGGCTTCCAGCACGAGGTCGTCGAGCACGTGGTGGCCGGCGGCGACGCGCTGGTGCTGATGCCGACCGGGGGCGGCAAGTCGCTCTGCTACCAGATCCCGGCGCTGGTCCGCGACGGCGTGGCGGTGGTCGTGTCGCCGCTGATCGCGCTCATGCAGGACCAGGTCGACGCGCTCACCGCGGTCGGGGTCCGGGCCGGGTTCCTCAACTCGACCCAGGACCTCGCCGAGCGGCGCCGGGTCGAGGCGGCTTTCCTCGCGGGCGAGCTCGACCTGCTCTACCTCGCCCCGGAGGCGCTGGCGACGCGCACCACCGTCGCCCTGCTGGAGCGCGGGCGGATCGGGCTCTTCGCGATCGACGAGGCGCACTGCGTCTCGCAGTGGGGGCACGATTTCCGCCCCGACTACCTCAACCTGTCGATGCTGCACGAGCGCTGGCCGGGGGTGCCCCGGATCGCGCTGACCGCCACCGCCACCCAGGCCACCCGCACGGAGATCGCCACCCGGCTCAACCTCACCGACGCCCGGCACTTCGTGGCCAGCTTCGACCGGCCCAACATCCAGTACCGGATCGTGCCCAAGCGGGAGCCGCGCAAGCAGCTGCTCGCACTGCTGCGCGACGAGCACCCGGGCGACGCCGGCATCGTCTACTGCCTGTCCCGCGCCTCGGTGGAGAAGACCGCCGACTTCCTCGTCGCCAACGGCATCGCGGCGCTGCCCTACCACGCCGGGCTCGACGCGGCGACCAGGGCGACCAACCAGCAGCGCTTCCTGCGCGAGGACGGCCTCGTCATGGTCGCCACCATCGCCTTCGGCATGGGCATCGACAAGCCCGACGTCCGCTTCGTCGCCCACCTCGACCTGCCCAAGTCGGTGGAGGGCTACTACCAGGAGACCGGCCGCGCCGGGCGGGACGGGCTGCCGTCGACGGCCTGGCTCGCGTACGGGCTCCAGGACGTCGTGCAGCAGCGCAAGATGATCGAGACGTCGGAGGGCGACCTGGCCCACCGGCGCAACCTGGCCACCCATCTCGACGCCATGCTGGCGCTCTGCGAGACGGTCCGCTGCCGCCGTGCGCAGCTCCTCGAATACTTCGGCGAGGGCGGCACCGCCAACTGCGGCAACTGCGACACCTGCCTGGAGCCGCCGGAGTCCTGGGACGGCACGGTCGCCGCGCAGAAGCTGCTCTCCACCGTCTACCGGCTCGACCGCGAACGCAACCAGCGGTTCGGCGCCGGGCACTGCGTGGACATCCTGCTCGGCAAGCGCACCGACAAGATCGACCAGCACGGCCACGACGCGCTGAGCACCTTCGGCATCGGCACCGACCTGCGCGAGGCAGAGTGGCGGGGCGTCGTGCGGCAACTGCTCGCCGAGGGCCTGCTCGCCGTCGAGGGCGACTACGGCACGCTGGCCCTCACCGAGGCGAGCGCCGAGGTGCTGGGCCGCCGGCGCACGGTCACCATGCGGCGGGAGCCGGAGCGCCCGGCGTCCGGCCGGTCCGCCAAGCCCCGCGGCGCGGCCACCGTGGTGGCCGACCTCGCCCCGGCCGCCCTCCCGGTGTTCGAGCGGCTCCGCGCCTGGCGGGCGGCCACCGCCAAGGAACAGGGCGTCCCCGCGTACGTGATCTTCCACGACGCCACCCTCCGGCAGATCGCCACCGAGGCGCCGACCTCCCTGGCCGAGCTGTCCCGGATCAGCGGCGTCGGCGACAACAAGCTGGCCAAGTACGGCGAGGGGATCCTCGCCGTACTCGCGGAGTCCTGAGACACCGCTCCTGAGACACGACGAAGGGCCGGCCCCTTGTGGGGGCCGGCCCTTCGTGCTCGCTCCTGTCAGCGGATAGCCGGTCAGGAGGCGCTGTAGCCGCGGGTGGCGATCCAGTCGGCGAGGTTGTCCACGCTGATCCGGTAGGACGCGGTGTTCGGGTTGGCGCTGTCGGCGATGGTCACGGTGTGGCCGTCGTCCTGGTAGCCGACGACGCTGATGTAGTGGCCACCCTCGAAGGAGTGGGTGTTGCCGTCGG
>NZ_JBEXYR010000022.1:0-84754 GCF_040631005.1 Micromonospora sp. NPDC005707 | reverse complement strand
GGCGGTCCGTCACGGACCGCCGGCCGCCGCCGGTGTGCGGGATGGTGCCAGCCCCGATCAGCGCGCCGGCACCAGTTCGCCGGTCAGCTCCGGCTCGGTGCTCCGCGCCGGCGGGCGACCGTGCCGCGCCCGCGCCTCCCGCCGGCCGGACGGGACGGCCAGGGCGGCCACCGCGGCGGCGAGGGAGATGCCGGTCAGCAGCAGGAAGCCCATCGTGAAGCCGGCCTCCCGGGGCAGCCCGCTCGCCTGCGGGTGGGCGGTGATGACGCTGCTGGCCACCGCGGCGCCGATGGCGCCGCCGATGGTGCGGATGTTGGCGTTCATGCCGGTCGCCACGCCGGTCTGGCGGGCCGGCACGCTGGCCACGATGAGGTTGGCCATCGAGGCGAAGGCCAGCCCGATGCCGAGCCCCACCAGGCCGCCGGCCACGCCGATCTCCCAGCGGGTGTCGTGGGCGACGGTCAGCATGGCCGCGGCGAGCACGTTGAACACGGCGCCGGTGGAGAGCTGCGCCTTGGCGCTGAACCGGGACGCCAGCCGGCCGGCGACGAGGCCGGCCACGAACATGCCGACCAGCATGGGCAGCATGAGCAGCCCGGCCTGGGTGATGCTCGCGCCGAAGCCGTACCCGGCGCTGGTGGGGATCTGCACGAACTGCGGCAGGAAGGCGTAGACGGAGAACATCGACGCGCCGTAGAGCAGGGCGACCAGGTTGGTCGTCCAGACCGCGGGCAGGCGCATCATCCGCATGTCGATGAGCGGGTTCGCCGAGCGGGTCTCGGCCACCAGCCAGCCGGCCAGGAGCGCGCCGGCGAGCGCCAGCAGGCCGAGCACCCGGCCGGAGGTCCAGCCCCAGGTGGCGCCCTTGCTCACGGGCAGCAGCAGCGCCACGAGCCAGCCGGAGAGCAGCAGGGTGGCCGGCCAGCTGATCCGGCCCGGGGTGCGGACCGGCGACTCGGGCACGAACCGGTGCGCCGCGAGCGCGGTGAGGCCGACGACGACCATGGGGATCCAGAACAGCCAGCGGTAGCCCAGGGTGGCGACGATGGGCCCGGCCAGCACGACGCCGAGGCCGCCGCCGGCCGCGACGATCGCCGAGATCGCCGCGACGGCCGAGCTCACCCGGGCGGCGGGGAACTCGTCGCGGATGATGCCGAAGGAGAGCGGGAAGACCGCGCCACCGATGCCCTGGACGACCCGGGCGACGATGAGCATCCCGATGTTGGGCGCGACGGCCGCCAGCAGGCAGCCCAGCGCGAGCGCGGCGAGGGAGACGACCAGGGTCCGTTCCTTGCCGACCATGTCGCCGACCCGGCCGAGGACCGGCGTGAAGATCGACGCGGACAGCAGGTAGGCGGTCAGCACCCAGGTGACGGTGTTCTGCGAGGTGTGCAGGTCGTGCTGGATGGTGGGCAGCACCGGCGTGATCAGCGACTGGAGCATCGCGAAGAAGCCGGCGCCGGCGGCGAGGACGAGGAAGGTCAACCGGCGCGAGTCGCGCCGGACGGTGTCGATCACGGAAATGGCTCCCGTTCGCATGACGTGGGAAGGGTGTTCCGAGTGCCGCTCGCGCGGATCAGCGACGGTGGCGGCCTCAGGTGGCTGAGGTGTCTCAGCGGGTTGCGGGCATGGTGGGACCTCCCGGGTCCGATGTCTGGTTCGCCGGCCACGGCGGGTGGGCTCGGCGGGGAAAGCCGGAGTAAGCTATCCGGAGGCAAGGCTCCGGTCAGTTCCGGAGGGGTGCCTCCACTAACGTAGCGGAGGGGTGCCTCCGGTTGCAAGGGGAGAGGGGTGACGCCCGTCATGGCCAGCGCAGACCAGCTGGGCGAGGTCTTCGCCCGGCGCCCGAAGCGGGCCGACGCCCGGCGGAACTACGACGCGCTCATCGCCGCCGCCCAGGAGGTGTTCGGCGAGTGCGGCGCCGGCGCGTCCCTGGAGGAGATCGCCCGGCGGGCCGGTGTCGGCATCGGCACGCTCTACCGCAACTTCCCGAAGCGACTCGACCTGTTCGAGGCGGTCTACGTCGAGGAGGTGCGCGCGCTCAGCGCCTCCGCCGCCGACCTGGCCGACCGCCCCCCGTGGGACGCCCTCGTCGCCTGGCTGCACCGGTTCGTCGCCTACGTCGGCACCAAGCGGGCCCTCGCCGAGGAGCTGGTGCACGACTCAGAGGTGTTCCGCAGCTGCCGCACCGAGATCTACGCCGCCGGCGAGCCGTTGCTGCGCCGCGCCCAGGAGGCCGGGGCGGCCCGGCCGGACGCCACCTTCGACGACGTGGTCCGGCTGGTCAGCGGCATCATGGCGTACCAGTTCCCCGAGCCGGCCCAGCGCGACCGCGTGCTCGCCATCGCCCTCGACGGCCTGCGCCACCCGGCCGCGCAGCGCTGACGCGGACGGTCCACGAGGGACGCACGGGTTCCCCCGCGTTGCGTCGGGTGTCGACAATGGTGCGACACCCGTCGTGGCCCGGAGGTGACGATGCGCGACCCGGCGACCCGGCACCGGCCCGCCCGGGAGAAGCTCCCCGCGGGCGGCCTCGAACTGCTCTCCCTGCTGGCCCGGCTGCTCCGGCGACCCCGCCGCGGCGACCGCCGGCTGCCCCTGCTCTGGCTGGTCCGGCCGGCGGGTGACGGCGTCGTGGGCGCCCTGCTGCGCCGCTTCGTGGGCCGGGGCAACCGGCGCCGCGTGCCGCACGCCGTGCTGGACCTGGCCGCCCGGCCGGGGCCCGACGACGTCGCGGGAGTGCTGCGCGAGCTGCACCGGCAACTCTCCGTGGAGGCGTTCGGGGCGGCCCGGCTGCGGTTCCGGCACTACCCCCTCGCCGACTGGCTGATGCACCAGACCCTGGCCGTCGGCGTGGACGCCGCGGACAGCGGCCGGGCCGCGCTGGTCCACCGGCTGCGCGACTGGCGGGGCCGGCGGGCCGGCGACGACCCCCAGGTGGGCGGCGGGTCCGCCGTCGGCACCGCGCTCCAGGTGCTGCTCTGGCTGCTGCGCCGGGCCATGCCGAGCGTGCTCTTCCGCATCGCCGTCTCCGGCCGCGTGCCGGTGTTCGGGCGGCAGTACCGCTGGTTCATGCGCCAGCAGTACCTGGCGCCCCGGCAGTCCGTGACGTTCCTCGGCTTCGCCGAGCGGCTCACCGCCGGCTGGCGCGACGGCGAGCACCCGGCCCAGGTGCAGAAGTTGCTGCTGCACGCCTTCCTGGAGGACCTGCGGCAGGCGTACCGGAGGCGGTTCTGGCGGCCGGGTGACTGGCGGCGCACCGCGTACCCGGTCCTGCTGCTCGACGGGGTGAGCCCGGACAACGTCGGGCACACCCTGGTCCGGCTGTTCGACGAGGTGCGCAACGAGACCGGCCGCAACGACCCGTTGCTGGTGGTGGCGGTCGCCGCCGGCCCGCCGCCCGAGCGGGCCGCGTCCCGGCCGGTGGCCCAGGCCGAGGAGGCGTACGAGGAGTGGGCCGAGGCGCTGCCGGAGATCCGGCGGCTGCGCCGCGCCGGCGCCTGGCTCGTGGTGCTGCGGATCGACGCCGAGGACGTCGGCGCACCGATGGGCGTGGCCCCGCCGGGGCTGGTGGCGCCGGAACCGCCCTGGTGGTCGCGGCGGTTCCTGCCGGCCGCGGTGGTCCTGGTGCTGCTGGCCGGGGTGGCGGTGTGGGCCGACGGGCGGTGGGCTCCGGACTGCCGGCCGTGGCCGACCGACCGGGTGAGCGTGCGGCTGGTCGGCGGCGAGTGCGTCGGCTACAGCGACACCGCCGGCCAGGTCTTCAACAGCGAGCCCGGGCAGGACCGGCTCCGCGCGGTGCAGCGGCGGATCTTCGCGCAGAACCGGGCCGCCGAGGAGGTGTGGCGGCGCAGCGACCACCGCCGGCCCTACCTCACCCTGGTCTACCTGGGCAGCCTCACCGGCAACCGCACCCGCGCCGACGAGGAGTCGTACGTCTCCGAACGCGAGGAACTGGAGGGCATGGCGACCGCCCAGTACGCGCTGCTCAAGGAGTCGGCGGCGGCCGACGACGCGGCGCTGCTGCACATCGTGGTGGCCAACGCCGGCCGGCAGATGCGGCACGCCGGCGACGCGGTCCGGCTGCTGGAGGGACTGGCCCGAGACGATCCCACGGTCCTCGGCGTGGTCGGGCTGGTCGACAGCCGCACCAGCACGGCGTCGGCGCTGCGCGAACTCAACCGGGTCGGCCTGCCGGTGCTCGCGCCCACCCTGTCGGCCGACCGGATGGACGCCAACTCCAGCCTCTACCTCGCCATGTCGGCGCCCAACCGCGAGCAGGTCCGGATGGTCGAGGCGTACGCCCGGCAGGTGCTGCGGGTGGGGGAGGCGCACGTCTACTGGACCACCGGCGAGGGCAGCTCCCTGGATGAGGACCTCTACGTCGCCACCCTTGTCGACGGGCTGCGGGAGCGGTTCGGCAGCCAGCTCACCCGGCTCGACGAGTGGCGCAGCGGGCGCCGGATGACCCAGGAGTGCGGCTACTCCGGGATGCTCTTCTTCGCCGGGCGCTGGTCGGAGTTCGACGGGTTCCTGCGGGCGCTCAAGGAGTGCGGCGCCGACCCGCCCCGCCACCTGGTCGCCGACGACTCGGTGAACCGCTACATGGCCAACCCGGGGCTGCGGGCCAGCGCACCGGGCAACCTGCCGGTCACGTACGTGTCGAAGGCCGCCCTGGCGACCTGTGCCGCGCTGCGGGCCGCGCAGGCCCGGCGCGACGACGCCCGGGGCAGCTTCCTCACCTGGATCGGCGCGGACGACCTGCTCGACCCGCCGCGCTGCCGCGACGGCGTCAACGCGCCCGTCGGCGAGCGGGTCAGCCTCGCCTACGACGCCTCGATGATGGTGGTGCGCGCGCTGGAGAGCCTCGCCGCCCGGCTGCGGCACGCCGACACCGGCCGGCGCTGGGATCCCCGCGCGGTCAACCCGGTGGGGGTGCACGCCGAGGTGCTGCGGCAGAACGCCGCCGGCGGCTACCCGGGCGTGGGCGGGCTGATCCGGTACGCCCCGGACTCCGGCGAGCCGGTCGCCAAGCGGCTGGCGCTGCTCACCGTCGCCCGGGTGCCCGACGTGGCCGCCCCGCCGGTCGAGGTGTTCGCCTGCGGGGTGGCCGACGGAGGCCCCGACCCGGGCTGCCGCCCCGGCTGACGCCGCGACGGCCGGCGGCCCCCAGGGGCGCCGCCGGCCGTCACCGTCCGATCAGGACTTGCCGTGGTTGGCGTTGCTCGGCCGGCCCCACGGGCCGGTGATGGCGAAGACGTAACCCGGGGACTGGATGTTGGCGAACAGGATCTTCCCGTCCGCGCTGAACGTCGGGCCGGTGAACTCGCTGTCGTTGAGCTCGTTGCGCGCCAGCGGGTACGCCTTGCCCTGCTCGGTCACGCCGACCAGGTGCGACACGCCCTCGCCGTCCTCGGCCAGGATGACGCCGCCGTAGGGGGAGACGGTGATGTTGTCCGGCCCGTCGAAGTTGCCGTTGTCCGCCTCCGGGTCGGTGTTCACCCCGAAGATGGTCTTCAGCGTCACCGTCTCGGTGCGCGGGTCGTAGAACCAGACCTGGCCGTCGTGCTCGTTGACGCTGCCGTCGTCGTGCCGGGCGAAGCTGGCCACGAAGTACGCGCCGCCGTCGGCCCACCAGGCGCCCTCCAGCTTGCGGCTGCGGGTCACCTCGGCGTCGGTGAACTGCTTGCGCACCGAGACGGTCCGGGCGTCCCGGTCAGGCACGTCCACCCACCGCACCTTGTAGCGGGTGCCCGGCGTGGTGGCCTCCGACAGGTCGGCCACGTGCTGGTTGCCCCGGGAGCAGCTCATCGCCGCGAGGCGGCCGGCGGTGTCCCCGTCGGGGCGCTGGGCGAGCGCGCGCAGCGCGCCCTTGCCGGCGCGGAAGCCGGCCGGCGGGGTCCAGCGGAAGTAGAGGCCGTTGGGGCCGCCCGCGTCCTCGGTCAGGTAGATGGCGTGGGTGTACGGGTCCACCGCCACGGCCTCGTGCGCGTAGCGGCCCAGGAACTTCAGCGCCACCGGGTTCTGGTTCGCGGCCCGGTCGTGCGGGTCCACCTCGAACACGTACCCGTGGTCCTTCAGGTACTGCCCGCCGGCCCGCTGCTCGGTCTCCTCGCAGGTCAGCCAGGTGCCCCACGGGGTGATGCCGCCGGCGCAGTTGTTGTGGGTGCCGGCCACGCTGACGTACTCGCGCAGCCGCCGGCCGCGCCCGTCCACCTCGATGGTGGTGGTGCCGCCCCGGGCGCCCGGGTCGTAGGTCAGCCCGGCCAGCGCCGGCACCGGGTAGGGCTCGTCGCCGCCGATCTCGTGGTTGTTCACCAGCACCGAGCCGTTCGGGCCGCGGAAGCAGCCGGTGCCGTCCGCGTCGCTCGGGGTGGCCTGACCGGACTCCAGCAGGGTCGCGCCCGCCTGGGCGACGATGGTGTACGAGAAGCCCGGAGGCAGCGCCAGCAGGCCGGCCGGGTCCGGCACGAGGTCGCCGTAGCCGACCGCCGGGCGGCACGCGGCCCGGGCCGCCGCCGGGCCGGCGATGGCGTCCAGGCTGCCGGCCACCACGATGCCGAGGCCGGCGGCCGCGCCACCGTGCAGCACGGCCCGGCGGGAGATGGGGGAGGAGGTCACGTCGTCGCCTTCCTGTTCACAGCGTTGCTTCGGGACAGAGGCAAGTCGGGCCGGTGGAACGGCGCCCGGCGAGGACCGCCACCGGCGGATGAACAGTGGACCAACGTCGGGTGCGGGCCGCGTACTGTGCCGGGCCGCCGCGCGTCCGTTAGGGTTCCCCTCGATCGGCTACGGCGGCGTCGGAGGGCGGACGGTGGGCAGGCTCGCGACGGCGTACCGGCAGGCGGTCGCCCTGCACCGGCAGGCCCTGCGCCGGTGGGAGGCCGCCCGGCGGGCCCTCGCCGCCGCCGGACCCGCGCCCGTCGGCAGCCCCGAGCTGGTCGCCCGGCTGGCCCGGCTCGGCGGCGAGCTGGCCGGCCCCGTGCCCGGCACCGCCCGCGCCGCCACCCACCCCGTTCCGGTACGCCTCGGCGAGGCGACCACCGTGGACGGCGGTTTCCCCGTACTGGTGCCGCTGGGCGCGGGCGCCCACCTCGCCGTCGACACCGACGCCCGGGACCCGCGGGTCGGCGAGCTGCTGCGGGCCGTCGTGGTGCGGCTGCTCGCCGCCGCGCCGGCCGGCACGGTCCGCGTGGCCGGCATCGACCCGGCCGCGTTCGGCGCCGCCTTCCTGCCGCTGCGCCCCCTGCTCGATGCGGGCGTGCTCGGCCCGGCCGCCACCACCATGGCGGAGACGACCGCCCTGCTGGACGCGGCCGAACGGCACGCCCGCACCGCCCTGGGAGCCGCTCCGGAGGACCGGGAGCTGCTGCTGGTCGTCGCCGCGTCCGCCCCGCCGCCGCGCGAGCTGGCCCGGCTCGCCGCGCTCACCCACGCCGGGCCCGCCGCGGCGGTCTGCGTGCTGCTGGCCGGCCACCCGGCGGCCGGCGCGGCGGAGGCCCCGCCGCTCGGCGCCACCACCCACCTGCGACTCAACGAGCGGTACGCCCTGGTCGGCGACCCGCCCGGCCGCCCGTTCAGCGCCGACGGCAGCGGCCTGGCCGCCCCGGTGCTGCTTGACGGGGACCCGTCCCACGCGACCGTGACCGGGCTGGCCCGGCGGCTCGCCGAGGCCGTCCGGCGGGCCACCGAGGTCAGCTTCACCGACCTGCTGCCGGCCCGGCGCTGGGCCGAGTCGTCCGCCACCGGCCTGCGTACCGTGCTCGGCCGCGCCAGGGAACCGGTCACCGTGGCCTTCGACGACGCCACCCCGCACTGGCTCGTCGGCGGGCGCACCGGCGCCGGCAAGACCGTGTTCCTGCTCGACGTGCTCTACGGGCTGGCCGCCCGCTATTCCCCGGCCGAACTCCAGCTCTTCCTGCTCGACTTCAAGGAGGGCGTCAGCTTCACCGAGTTCGTGCCCACCGAGCGGGACCCGTCCTGGCTGCCGCACGCCCGCGCCGTGGGCATCGAGTCCGACCGCGAATACGGCCTGGCCGTGCTGCGCGAGCTGCGCGCCGAGCTGACCCGCCGGGCCGACCTGCTCAAGCGGCACGGCGTCAGCAAGCTCGCCGACCTGCCGCCGAACGCCCGGCCGCCCCGGATCGTCACCGTGGTCGACGAGTTCCAGGTGCTGTTCGCCGGCAACGACCCCCTCGCCCGGCAGGCCGTCGACCTCGTCGAGGAACTGGCCCGCAAGGGCCGCTCGTACGGCCTGCACCTGGTGCTGGCCAGCCAGAGCACCACCGGCATCGAGGCCCTCTACGGCCGGGCCGAGGCGATCTTCGGCCAGTTCCCGCTCCGGGTCGCCCTGCCCGGCGGGAGCGGGGTGCTCGACCCGCTCAACGACGCCGCGAAGACGCTGACCCTCGGCACGGCCGTGGTCAACACCGCCGGGGGCACGGCCGGCGCGGACACCGAGGTCCACTTCCCCGACGCGCACGCCGCCGCGGCCGACCTCGCCGCCCTGCGGCACGAGCTGTTCGCCGCCCGGCCCACCGGCGCCCGCCCACCCGCCGTCTTCCGCGGCTACGAGACGCCCCGGCTCGCCGACGACCCCGCCTGGGCGGCCCTGGCTCCCGGCGCCGAGCCGCCGCTCGCCCTGGTCGGCCGCACCGTCGACGTGGCCGGCAGCCCGGCCGGGTTCCGCCTCGACGCCAGCCCCGGCCGGCACCTGGCCGTGGTGGGCACGGCCGCGACCGGCCCGGACGTGCTCCGGTCGGCCGCCCTCAGCCTGGCCCGGCAGCACGCCCCTGGCACGGCCCGCTTCCTGTTCGTCCCCCTGGCGCCGGGCACCACCGGCACCGCCGACGACCTGGCCATGACCCTGGCCGCCGCCGGCCACCCGGTCCGCCGCCTCGACGCGGCCGCCCTCCGCACCCACCTCGCCGAGCTGGCCGCCCCGCCCGCCCCGCCCACCGGCTCCGCCGCGCCCGTCCCGCCCACCGACCCTGCCGCGCCCGCCCGTCCCAGCGCCGCCGATCAACGGCCCGGGCCGTCCGCCCCGCCCGCGTCCGGGCCGGCCGCGCGGACCTACCTGGTGGTGTTCGGAATGGACGCCGCGGCCGGTGCGCTCGCCGCGACCGACCCGGAGACGTTCCGCTCCGGGCACGACGACCTGCGTGCGGTGCTGCGCCAGGGCCCCGCGCACGGGGTGCACCTGCTCGGGTGGTGGCGCGGGCTGCGCCGGCTCGCCGAGGACCTCGGCGGCAGCCAGAACCGCGACGACGTGGCCTGCCTCGTCGCGCTGAACGTGCCCGCCGCCGACCTCGGGCTGCACCTGGGCGCGCACGACCTCGGCTACGCCCCGCGCGACGGCCGGGCCCTGCTGGTCGACCGGCACGAGCACCGCACCGCCCTGGTCGTGCCCTTCGTCGGCGACGGAGACGAGTCGTGACCGGGTTCGACGAGTACGCGGCCCTGATCCGCGAGCTCTCCACCCGGCAGCGGGGTGGCGAGCGGGCGGTCGCCGCCGAGGCCGAACGCCGGCGCACCCTCCAGTCCACCGTCGACCAGCTCGGCCGGCGGCTCGCCGCCCAGGGGCAGCGCCTCGACCAGCTCGGCCAGGCCATCGACCTGCCGATGCGCGCGGTACCGGCCGAGGCCCCGGACGCGCCGGCCGTCCCGGTCGGCGCCCCGCCGGGAGCGGGACCCGCCGGGCACTCCGGGGGCCCGGCCGGGCCTGCCGCGGGATCGGTCGGGCCGGCGCCGGTGCCGGCCGGCGCGGGGGCACCCGGAACCGGGGACGGGGCGACCGGCGGCGCAGCCGTCGCGCCGGGGCGGCTGGGGGTCGGGGCGTATCCCGAGGGAACGTTGCCCGGTCCGCGTGCGGGTGACCCGGCGACGGAGCTGGCCGCGGCCGCGCAGCTGGCCGACGAGGCCGACCGGCACGGGGCGCAGGCCGAGGCCCTGGCGCGGCGGCCCGTGCTGCTGCCCACCTGGTCGGCGCCGGCCCGGGCGGTCGCCGTCTACGCGGCCTGCGCGCTGGCCGGCTCCCTGCTCATGCTGGTGGCGCTGGTCGGCTCGCCGCTGCCGGCCACCGGGCTGGACCTGGTGGCCGCCGTCTCGTGCGCCGGTGTCCCGCTGCTGTCCTTCCTGGCCGGACACCTGGTGCTCGGGCGCTGGGGTCGCCCGGTGATCGGGGGCGACACGCCGCCGGGGCGGTACGTGCCGCTCGGCTTCGTGATCTGCGCGCTGGTCGCCCCGGCGCTGTTCTGCCTCTACTTGGTGGTGTTCCGGCTGTTGAGCTGATCAGGAGGCGGCGCGGACGCGCGCGTGGCGGACCAGTTGGGCGAAGCGCACCTCCGAGCACGGGTATTCCTCGCCGCAGCCGCAGAGCCAGCGGGTCACCTTCCGGGGCGGATGCGCGAAGAGGACATCGTCGGCGTCCTCCAGATCCTGCCGCGACACGAAGGCCTGCGGGCCGTCGCGGCCCGCCGGGCCCGTGGGTGGAACGCCATGGAGGTCATCCGGGTCGTTTGACCTCCATGGCGTTCCACCGACCGGCGGATCCTCGGCGTGGGGGACGTCGTCCATGGTGGTCTCCTTGCCGGGTCGGGGAGAGGGCAGGCCGGCGGGGGCCTGCCGGCAGGCCAACGGCACGCCCGGCCGTCCAGGGGGACCGGCCGACCGGGCGCTCTGCGCGGTGGGAACGACCAGCCCGGGTTTGCAGACCTGGGAGCCGGTCGATTCGAACTTTACACAACTAGTCACTTAAAGCAAGCGCGACATCACGTTACTTGTCATGAGAAGTGGCCCGTGATCGAATGGCGGTGCAGACCTGGGAGTACAGATGCCCGTCAAACCCAAGTGGGAACAGCTCGCGGATCAGATCCGGAGTCAGATCGAGTCCGGCGATCTTGCGCCCGGCGATCAGTTACCGTCCACGGCGCAGCTCAAGGCGCAGCACGGCGTGTCGGCGACGGTCGTGCGCCAGGCGATCCTGGTCCTGCAGACCCAGGGATGGGTGCAGGGCGTGCACGGTCTTGGTGTCTTCGTGGCGGAGCGCTAATGCCGATCGGTCGATCCGGGCGACGTGGGGAGGGCGCGTGAGCGCAGCGGACATCATCGCGAGGCTGGCCGCGGCGGCCCAGAAGCTGGATGAGGCGAAGGCCAGGACGGCCGCCGCGGCCCAGGACGCCGCCGAGGCCCGGGCGCTGGTGGCCGGCGCCCTGGAGGGTGTGGCGGCCGGGCCGTTGCTCAACATGATCGACGCCTACCGGCAGGCGCTCGGCCAGGCGGCCCAGGGCGGCGAGCCGGCCCGCCAGCACGTCCAGGAGACGATCGCCAAGGTCCAGGCGCTGGGCAGCTGAGCCTCGGCTCGCGGGTCGAGCCGGGTTCGCCCCGGACCGGCGCCAGTTCGTCAGGGATCGGTGAGGACGAGCCACTCGTCGTCGCGCCGCCCGACGGTGGTGTCCGGCGGCCAGACGTGGGCCACGGACGTCGACGCGCGGGCCTGGTCGACCAGCGGCCGGCGGGCCAGTGTGGCCCCCTCGAAGCGGGCCCGGCCGTGGAACACGGCCCGGCCGAAGTTGGCGGCCCCCTCGAAGCGGGCCCCCTCGAACCACGCCTCCTCGCCGAACTCGGTCCAGCGGAACAGCGCCAGGTCGGCGAACCGCGCCCGGCGGAAGCCCGCGTACGCCTCGAAGGTGGCGTGCTCCATGGACAGTCCGGCCAGGAAGACCGCCTCCCGGAAGCTGGCGCTGCCCGCGAACCGGGCCCGGTCGAAACTGCTGGGCTGCCGCAGCGTGGCGCCGCGGAACGAGACCGGTCCGAAGCTCGTCCCGTTGCAGGACAGCATGCCGCCGAGGTCGGCCCGGTCGAAGCTCACCCGGCCCGCGAAGCGGGCGCCGTCCAGCACGAGTTCCGCGTCGCCGGTGAGATCCTCGAACACCGCGTCGGCGAACTCGGCGGTCAGCAGGAGCCGTCCGCGCACGACCGCCCCGGCGAAGCTGGTGGTGCCGGTGCAGACCGCTCCGGTGAGGTCCAGGTCCACGAGGGTGCAGCCGGCGGCGTCGAAGTCGTGCAGCCGGGCGCCGGTGAGGTCCAGCGCGATGCCGGGCCACCAGCCCTCGCCGTCCGCGCGGAGGTGCCGGGTGAGCATCCGCTGCGCGGTGCGGCGCACCTCGGTCTCGCGCGGGTCGTCCGGCGCCGGCATCCGGAGGTACGCGCAGAGCACCGCCACGATCGTCGGCCGCTGCCCCGGGTTGTCCTGACCGAGCCGTTCCAGGGCGTGCAGGCCGCCGAGCCGTACCGCGGGGTTGTCGCTGCCGACCAGCTCGATGGCCCGGACGTACAGCTCGGTGAGCCGCCGCTCGGCGGCGTCGTGCTCGACGGCGGTGGCCTGCCGCTCCTGGTGCCGCTGCCCGGCGTCGGCGACCGTCTCGGCGTGTGCCTGCACCCGGTCGCGGTGCGCCTGGTCGCGTTCGGCCACGGCCTCCTGGTGCCGCTGCCCGCGTTCGTTGATCCACTGTCGACGGGCGGCGAGCAGCAGCGCCAGCCCGCCGCCGGTGCCGGCGACCACCGTGAGGCCGGTGCGGATGGCGTCGACGCGCAGCGTGGCCCGGGTGTCCGGCTGGGCGGCCCGATCCGCCTCGGCGAGCAGCAGGTCCAGCACCAGCCAGCCGAGCCCGACGGCGAGCAGAAGCCCGAGCAGCGCCAACCACCAGGGCATCACCCGGAGCGGCTTCTCCGGCGTCGGTGGGGCGGACACGGCTTTCAGCATGCCATCCGTGCCGGCCGGCCGGGGGACCGCTCGACGCCGGATACGCCGCTTTGTGCCCCCTGCGGAACAACGGGTTACCAGCGCGTAACTTTCCATTGACGTGTGTGAAATCGGACACGCATCATCGTTTCCACGATCGATCGGATCCCCCCACCCGTCCCTCCCGGAACATCGGGGCCTCCCACCGGAGGTGCAGCCCATGCTGCTCCGAACGATCCTGGCCGCCGCCACCACCGCCGCCACCGCCCTGCTCGTCCCGGCCACCGCCGCCCTCGCCGAGCCCACGACGACCGCAGCCGCCACCACCACCACCGCCACCTCGACCGGCAGCGCCGAAGCCGGCACGGCCGAGGCCGTCCAGTCCGCTGCCGCCGCCGGCGCCGACCCGGTCATCGTGGTCGGCGGCCTGATCGGAATCTCCATCGCCTACGAGCCGATCGCCGCCCGGCTGCGCGCCGACGGCTACCGGGTCTCCATCTACCAGTTGCCGAACCTCGGTTTCGGCGACATCCGCGAATCCGCCCGGGCCCTGTCGTCCTATGTCGACCAGGTCCGCTCCGCCACCGGGGCGGCCAAGGTGGATCTGGTCACCCACTCCGAGGGTGGCCTGGTCTCCCGCTGGTACGTCAAGTTCCTCGGTGGCGCCGCCAAGGTCGACCAGTACGTCAGCCTGGGCAGCCCGCAGCAGGGCACCTACGTCGCCAACATCATCAACTTCCTGGGGCTGGGCAGCTGCGCGGGCATCGTCGCCTGCCAGCAGATGTCCATCGGGTCCAGCTTCCTGGCCGACCTGAACGGCGGCGACGACACCCCGGGCGCGGTCCGCTGGACCACCGTCCGCACCTGGCAGGACGAGCTGGTGCGCCCGGTCGACAACGCCTCCCTCGCCGACGGCGCCACCAACGTCCTGGTGCAGGCGTGGTGCCCGCTGCGGATCGTCGGACACCTCGGCCTGGTCCTCGACGGCACCACCTACAGCGTCGTGCGGCAGGTGCTCGCCGGCGCCGCGATCCGCCCCAACTGTTTCGCGCTCTGAGATCGGATCCGGGCTCGACGGTCGCCGCGCCGGCGGCCGTCGAGCCCTCGCTCACCCGGCGGCCGGGTCGAGGATGAGGTCGGCCGCCCGCCAGGCCAGCGCGGTCACCGGCGCGCTGGTCCAGCCGGACACCATGACGGGCAGCACCGACGCGTCGACCACCCGCAGCCCGCTCACCCCGCGCACCCGGAGCCGGGGGTCGACGACGTGCTCGTCGTCCGCGCCCATGGCGCAGGTGCCGATGGCGTGGTAGCCGCAGTAGCCGTGCGCCCGCCCGGCCTCGATGATCTCCTCGTCGGTCTGGACCGCCGGTCCGGGCAGGGTCTCCGCCGCGATCCGCTTGGCGATCGGCCCGGTGGCGAACAGGTCCCGCACGAGGCGCACCGCGTCCACGGCGACCCGGCGGTCGTGCGCGGTGGCGAAGTAGTTCGCCACGATCGCCGGCGGCGTACGGGGGTCGGGGTCGGTGATCGCCAGGCGGCCCTCGCTGTCGGGGCGGGTCACCGTGCCCAGGCACAGCAGGCCCGACTCCCGCTCCAGCTCCAGGGCCCGGCCGGGGCGCGGCGGCGCCGCGGAGAAGGGCGCCATGAGCAGGTGCACGTCCGGGCGGTCCAGCTCCGGACGGGACCGGACGTGGGCCGCGACGTCCATCACCGGCAGGGCGAGCGGGCCACCGCGGGTGGCCAGGTAGCGCAGGGCGGCGCGGGCCTGGCCCAGCGGGCTGCCCAGCCGGGCGTTGTAGCCGCCGGCCTCGGCCAGCCGGTACTGCACGGGGATCGGCCGGTGCTCCCGCAGGCCCGCGCCCACCCGGGGCCGGTCGAGCAGCACCGGGACGCCCGCGGCGCGCAGGGTGTCGGCCGGCCCGATGCCGGAGACCTGCAACAGGTGCGGGGTGGCGAGGGCGCCCGCCGCGAGGATCACCTCGGCGGCCGCCCGGTGGTCGACCTCCCGGCCCCGGTGCGCGACCCGTACGCCGACCGCCCGGCCGCCCTCCACCAGCACGCGCAGGGCGACGGTGTCGACCGCGACGGTCAGGTTCGGCCGCTGCCGGACCGGATGCAGGAAGGCGTCGGCGGCGGTGACCCGGCGCCCGGCGCGGATGGTGGCCGTGACGTAGCCGATCCGCTCGCCGTCGCCGGCGTCGAGGTCGTCGACCCGGCGCCAGCCCAGCTCCGCCCCGGTCTCCAGCATCTCCTCGCAGAGCGGGTCGGTGCCGGTGGCGACGGACAGGCGCACCGGGCCGCCGCCGCCGCGCGACGGGTGGTCCGCCAACCTCTCGAAGATCGGCCGCATGGCCGACCAGCCCCAGCCGAGGGGTGCCAGCGCGTCCCAGTCCGCCGCCGCGCCGCGGCTCCAGATCATGCCGTTGATGGCCGTCGAGCCGCCGATCAGCCGGCCGCGCTGCCAGGTCTCGCGCCGCCCCGGCGCGACGGTCGCCGGATAGTGCCAGGCCGTGCGCGGGCCGTCCATGAGCCGGGCGAACGCCTTGGGTACGCGCACGAAGGGGCTGCGGTCCCACCCGCCCGCCTCGATCAGCAGCACCCGGGTGCCCGGGTCCTCGCTGAGCCGGTTGGCCAGCACGCACCCGGCCGCCCCGGCACCGACGATCACGTAGTCGAAACCGTCCACTCCGGACCCCCGCTCGTCCCGGGCGTGAGAATCCTTCTGACGGTAGCGGCTCGATCACGCTTCGGAAAGGGGCCGGTCAGGCGGCCTTGGCGAGCGCCTCGAACTCCTCGTCGCTGAGCCGCACCTCGGCTGCGGCCACGTTCTCCTCCAGGTGCGCCACGGACGACGTACCCGGAATGGGGAGCACGACCGGCGACCGGCGCAACAGCCAGGCGAGGGCGAGCTGCGCGGGCGTCGCGCCGTGGTCGGTGGAGATCGCGTCCAGCGGGCCGCCCGGCCGGGCCAGGTTGCCGGTGGCGATCGGGAACCACGGGATGAACGCCAGGTCGTTGCGCTCGCAGTGGTCCAGCACGTCCTCGGCGCTGCGGTCGGCGAGGTTGTAGAGGTTCTGCACCGACACCACCGGGGTGATCTTCCGGGCCGCCTCGATCTGCTCCACGCTCACCTCGGAGAGCCCGATGTGCCGCACCTTCCCCTCCTGCTGGAGCAGCGCCAGCTCGCCGAGCTGGTCCTCCAGCGGCACCTTCGCGTCGATCCGGTGCAGCTGGTAGAGCGGGATGCAGTCCAGCCCCAGGTGGCGCAGGCTCAGCTCGCACTGCTGGCGCAGGTACTCGGGGCGGCCCACCGGCCGCCAGTCGCCCGGGCCGGAGCGGGTCAGCCCGGCCTTGGTCGCGATGACCAGGTCCTCGGCGTACGGGTGCAGCGCCTCCTTGATGAGCAGCTCGCTCACGAAGGGGCCGTAGGAGTCGGCCGTGTCGATGAACGTCACGCCCAGCTCGTACGCGCGGCGCAGCACCCGCACCGCCTCGGCCGGGTCCTTCGGATCGCCCCAGACCCCGGGGCCGGTGAGCTGCATGGCCCCGTAGCCGAGCCGGTCGACCTGGAGGTCGCCGCCGATCCGGTAGGTGCCCGAGGCCTTCGCGGGCCCGGTGCTGGTCGCCATGGCGGTCCTCCTGCGCGTCGTCGTCGGCGGCGGTCGCCGCCCCGACCGGAAGTCTTTCCCGCGAATCGCCGCCGTCAACGTCCGGGCGTGGGTGTTTCCGCCAGTTGCGGCGAGCGACCCCGGGGGCGGGGACCGCCGTGCGACGCTGTGCGGAACGGTGGTCTGGAGGTGCGCATGGCCGCGACGCCACGGCTCGACTTCGCGCTCGACACGTACGAGTGCATCGTGCTCTACCCGGGGCCGTCGGGCCGGGCCCTGCCGGAGGAGACCGTGCAACGGCTCCAGGCCGAGCACATCCAGCACATCCGGGCGCTGCAACGGCGGGGCATCGTCCTGGTCGACGGCTCGGTCGACGGCCCGGCCCGCGAGCCGGACCCGCCGATCGGCTTCGGCCTGGCCCGCACCGGCTCGGTCGACGACGTCCGCAGCGTGATGGAGGCCGACCCGGCGGTGCAGGCCGGGCTCTACCGCGTCGAGGTGCTCACGTTCCTCTGCCCGGCCGGCTCGCTGGAGTTCCCGCTCGCCAAGACGCAGAGCTGACCGTCTCCCGGGCGGCCGCGGGGTCCCCTCGCGTCCCCGCGCCCCGCCACGACCCGCGGCGCCCGTCGATCTCCGGGAGCGCTCCGACGAGGGCGGAACGCGAGCGGGTACGATTTCCGCCGCGCGGTCGCCGATGCCCGCGACACACGACGCCCCCGTGCGGTGCAGCACCGCCCGCCGGCGCGGGTATCGCGCGTCGTCTGGACAACTGTTCCGCAGTCCGAAAGGGGCCGGCCGGCAGGTCGACCCGGAGGAGAGACTAGCCTGATGGGCGTGACACGCCGCGCGAAAATCGTCTGCACCCTCGGCCCCGCCACCTCGTCCCCCGAGCGCATCCGGGGCCTGGTAGAGGCGGGCATGAACGTGGCGAGGCTGAACTTCAGCCACGGCAGTCACGAGGACCACGAGTCCGTCTACCGGCTGGTCCGCGAGGCGGCCGACGCGTCCGGGCAGCCGGTCGCCGTGCTCGCCGACCTCCAGGGTCCCAAGATCCGCCTCGGCAGGTTCGCCGACGGCCCCCACGAGTGGCGCACCGGCGACTCGGTCGTCATCACCGGCGACGAGATCCTCGGCACCAAGGACCGGGTCTCCTGCACCTACCGCAAGCTGCCGCAGGAGGTGAAGCCGGGCGACCGGCTGCTGATCGACGACGGCCGGGTCGCCGTTGAGGTCAGCGACGTGAGCGGCAACGACATCCGCGTCCTGGTCACCGAGGGCGGCCCGGTCTCCAACAACAAGGGCGTCTCCCTGCCGAACGTGGCGGTCAGCGTGCCCGCCATGTCGGAGAAGGACGCCGACGACCTGCGCTTCGCCCTCCGCCTGGGCGTCGACCTGATCGCGCTCTCCTTCGTCCGCTCGCCCGAGGACATCAAGCTCGTCCACTCGATCATGGCTGAGGAGGGCGTCCAACGCCCGGTGCTGGCCAAGGTCGAGAAGCCCGAGGCGGTCGACCACCTGGAGGCGATCGTGCTCGCCTTCGACGGCGTCATGGTGGCCCGCGGCGACCTCGGCGTCGAGCTGCCGCTGGACCAGGTGCCGCTGGTGCAGAAGCGGGCCGTGCAGCTCTGCCGGGAGAACGCCAAGCCGGTCATCGTGGCCACCCAGATGCTCGACTCCATGATCGAGAATTCGCGCCCCACCCGCGCCGAGGCCTCGGACGTGGCCAACGCGGTGCTCGACGGCGCGGACGCGGTGATGCTCTCCGGCGAGACCAGCGTCGGCAAGTACCCGGTGCTCACGGTCAGCACCATGGCGAAGATCGTCACCACCACCGAGGCCGGCTCGATCGGCGTGCCGCGGCTGCAGCACGACCCGCGTACCCACGGTGGCGCGCTCACCGTGGCCGCCTCCTCGATCGCCCGGGCCATCGGCGCCAAGGCCATGGTCGCCTTCTCCCAGACCGGCGACACCGTCAAGCGGCTCGCCCGGCTGCACTGCGACCTGCCGCTGCTGGCCTTCACCCCGGTGCCGGAGGTGCGCAACCAGCTCGCGCTCTCCTGGGGCGTGGAGACGTTCCTCATGCCGTTCGTCGAGCACACCGACGACATGTTCCGCCAGGTCGACCAGGCGCTGCTCGGGCTCAACCGGGCCAACCCCGGCGACTACGTGGTGATCGTGGCGGGCAGTCCGCCCGGCACCCCCGGCTCCACCAACACCCTGCGCGTGCACCAGCTCGGCTCGCTGGTGGACGCCGCCTCGGCCCGGGCGCTTCAGTGAGCGCGAGGACCGAGCTGGCTTGGCGAGCCCCGCAGCCGCGAACGGAGACGCCTCAGTGAGCGAGAGTCCGGTGGCGACCGGTCAGGCCGCGGTCGACCAGCTCCTGGAGGTGCTGGACCTCGACCAGACCGGCGGGATGACCTTCCGCGGGATCAGCCCGCCGGTGGGCCCGCAGCGGGTCTACGGCGGCCAGGTCGCCGGCCAGGCCCTGGTCGCCGCCGGACGCACCGTCGACGCGGAGCGCTTCGTGCACTCCCTGCACGGCTACTTCGTCCGCCCCGGCGACCCCGTCGAGCCGATCGAATACCAGGTGGAGAACGTCCGGGACGGGCGGTCCTTCTCGGTGCGCCGCTCCGTGGCGCTCCAGCACGACAAGCCGATCTTCTTCATGTCGGCCTCGTTCCAGCGGCAGGAGGAGGGGCTGGACCACCACGCGCCGGTCCCGCCCGACGTGCCCGCCCCGGACGACGTCCCGACCATGACCGACCGGCTCTCCCGCTACCCGGAGCGCCTGGGCATCTGGGGCCAGATCCCCCGCCCCATCGACGTCCGCTACGTCGGCGAGCCCGGCTGGGTACGCCCCGGCGACCGCCCCGCCGAACCCCACCAGCGGGTCTGGATGCGCCTCGACGGCAAGCTCCCCGACGACCCGCTGCTGCACGCCTGCGCCCTCACCTACGCCTCCGACCTGACCCTGCTCGACTCGGTGCTGTCGGTGCACGGCGAAGTGTGGGGGCCCGGGGGAGTGGTGGGCGCGAGCCTCGACCACGCGCTGTGGTTCCACCGGTCGTTCCGCGCCGACGAGTGGTTCCTCTACGACTGCTGGAGCCCGTCGGCGTCCGGCGCCCGGGGCCTGGCCACCGGCCGGATGTTCACCACCGACGGCCGGCACATCGCCAGCGCCGTGCAGGAGGGGCTGCTGCGCCGGGTCGGCGCCTGACCGCCGGATCCGTGACCGTTCGGCCGAGGGTCGGGAAACCGGGCGGCTGACCAGGCGACTAACCTTGCCGGCATGCGCCTCTCCGCTCGGGTCGACTATGCCCTCCGCGCGGCCGCCGAGCTGGCTTCCGTCGCCGACGGCGCGGCCGCCGGGCGGACCCGGCCGGTGACCGCCGAGCAGATCGCCCGCGCCCAGGAGATCCCGCCGAAGTTCCTGGAGAGCATCCTGCTCCAGCTGCGCCGCAGCGGCATCGTGCACGCCCAGCGGGGCCCCGAGGGCGGCTACTGGCTGGCCCGGCCCGCGGCGGAGATCTCCCTCGCCGAGGTGATCCGGGTGATCGACGGCCCGCTGGCGAACGTCCGCGGCCAGCGCCCGGAGCAGCTCGGCTACCAGGGTGCGGCGCGTGCCCTGCAGGACGTGTGGATCGCCCTGCGGGCCAGCGAGCGGGAGATCCTCGAACTGGTCACCATCGCCGACGTGGCCAGCGGCAGCCTGCCCGGCCGGATCAACGACCTCGCCGCCGACCCCCGCGCCTGGAGCTGACGCTCCGACCCGGCGACCGGCGACCCGGCGACCCGGTGACCCGGCGACCCGGTGACCCGGTGGCGCCGTCCCGGGCGGCCGTCGCGCCGTCCGGCGCGTTCCCATTAACCGGATGGAGGACTTGACCGGAGCGCCCCCGTGCCGCATTGTCGACCAAGTCGATAGGAGATACCGAAAAGTCAGGGGGCGCTCGTGCGCAAGCTGCTGGTCCTCGCCCTCGTCGGGCTCGCCGCGCAACTGGTCGACGGCGCGCTCGGCATGGCGTACGGGCTGACCTCCTCGACCCTGCTGCTCTTCGCCGGGGTGGCCCCGGCCGCAGCCTCCGCCTCGGTGCACCTGGCCGAGATCGGCACCACCCTCGCCGCCGGCGTCTCGCACTGGCGGTTCGGCAACGTGGACTGGCGCGTGGTCGGCCGGATCGCGCTGCCCGGCGCGGTCGGCGCGTTCGCCGGCGCCACCTTCCTCAGCTCCATCTCCACCGAGTCCGCCGCGCCCTGGATGGCCGCCATCCTGTTCACCCTCGGCGCCTACCTGCTGGTCCGCTTCTCCCGGCCGCTGCGCGCCAACCGGGCCGCCGGGCGGCTCCGCAGCCGCTTCCTGGCCCCGCTCGGCCTGGTCGCCGGCTTCGTCGACGCCACCGGCGGGGGCGGCTGGGGCCCGGTCGCCACCCCGGCGCTGCTGGTGTCCGGCCGGATGGAACCCCGCAAGGTGATCGGCTCCGTCGACACCTCCGAGTTCCTGGTGGCCGGCGCGGCCAGTGCCGGCTTCCTGATCGGCCTCGGCTCCGAGGGCTTCCTGCTGCCCACCGTGGCCGCGCTGCTGATCGGCGGCCTGATCGCCGCGCCGATCGCCGCCTGGCTGGTCCGCATCGTCCCCGCGCAGCTGCTCGGCGCCGTCATCGGCGGGGTGATCGTGCTGACCAACACCCGCACCCTGCTGCGCGCCGGTGAGCTGGGCGGCCCGGTCCCCGCCCTGGCCTACACGGTGCTCGGCGCCGGCTGGCTCGTCGCCCTGGTGCTGGCCGTGCGGGCGCTGCGGCGCACCCGCCGGGCCCGCGCCACCGTCGAGGCCGCCCTCGCCGCCCGGCCCGCCGCGCCGGTCGCCGAGCCGGCCACCCCGGCCGCCGAATCGGTTCACGCCACCGACGCCGCCGCCACCGCGCCGGAGGAAACCCGCCGGCTCGCCGCCGCCGTCGAGGGCTGACCGCCCCGGCCCGGCCGTGGCCGGGCGGGTGTGGTTGTGCGGTGGGAAAGCGTTGTCCTACCCTGACTTGGCGCGGAGCCAGTCACCGACGTCGATCTCGTCACGTCAGCGCGGCGTACCTCTCTCCGCCGGCCCGGGCAGGCCGGCGCGTCCGTCGCGTGCCTGACCTCCGCGAAAGGCATTCTCGTGCACCTCCGCACCCCGCGCCGCCGCACCGCGCTGCTCGCCGCGGCCTCGGCGGCCACCCTCCTGGCCGGCGCCCTCGGCACGGTGACCGCCGCCGCGGCGGCCACCGGCTGCCGCGTCGACTACCGGATCACCAACCAGTGGGGCGGCGGCTTCGGCGCCGACGTCACCGTCACCAACCTCGGCGATCCGCTGAACGGCTGGACGCTCACCTGGGCCTTCGCCGCCGGCCAGCAGGTCGCCCAGAGCTGGAACGCCACGGTGAGCCAGTCCGGCGCCCAGGTCACGGCCCGCGACGCCGGTTACAACGCCGCCATCGGCACCGGCGGCACCGCGAACTTCGGCTTCAACGGCTCCTGGAACGACGCCGGCAATCCCGCCCCGACCGGCTTCGCGCTCAACGGCGTCACCTGCACCGGCGCGACCGGCCCGACCAGCGCGCCGCCGCCCACCTCGGCGAGCCCGACGCCCACCCCGACCCCGACGTCCACCACCCCGCCCGCCGGCGCGAAGCAGATGGAGAAGCTCGACCGGGGGCTGGTCAGCGTCCGCTCGGGCAGCGGGAACCTGGTCTCGTGGCGGCTGCTCGGCACCGAGACCTCCGGCGTTTCGTTCAACCTCTACCGCGGCGCCACCAAGGTCAACAGCACCCCGATCACCGGCGCCACCAGCTGGCTCGACAGCGGCGCGGCCGCCGGGTCCGCGTACACCGTGCGGGCCGTGGTGAACGGCGCCGAGCAGGCCGCCTCCGCCCCGGCCCTGCAGTTCGCGGCCGGCTACCTGGACGTGCCGATCCAGGCCCCGCCCGGCGGCACCACCCCGACCGGGGAGGCGTACACCTACTCCGCGAACGACGCCAGTGTGGGCGACCTCGACGGCGACGGCCGCTACGAGTTCGTGCTCAAGTGGGATCCCTCCAACAGCAAGGACAACTCCCAGTCCGGCTACACCGGCAACGTCTACCTCGACGCCTACACCCTCACCGGCGCCCGGCTGTGGCGCGTCGACCTGGGGCGCAACATCCGCGCCGGCGCCCACTACACCCAGTTCCAGGTCTACGACTATGACGGCGACGGGGACGCCGAGGTGGCCGCGAAGACCGCCGACCGCACCCGCTCCGGCACCGGCCAGGTCATCGGCTCGTCGTCGGCCGACCACCGCAACTCCAGCGGCTACGTCCTCGCCGGGCCCGAGTACCTGACCATGTTCGACGGCCGCACCGGCGCCGCCCTCTCCACCGTCGACTACGACCCGCCGCGCGGCACCGTCTCCTCCTGGGGCGACTCCTACGGCAACCGCGTCGACCGGTTCCTCGCCGCCACCGCCTACCTCGACGGGCAGCGCCCGTCGCTGATCATGGCCCGCGGCTACTACACCCGCGCGGTGATCGCCGCCTGGGACTTCCGCGACGGCACCCTGCGCAGGCGGTGGACCTTCGACTCCAACGCCAGCGGCAACGGCGCCGCCGCCGGCCAGGGCAACCACAACCTGTCGGTGGCCGACGTCGACGGCGACGGCCGCCAGGAGATCGTGTACGGCGCGGCCGCCATCGACGACAACGGCCGGCTGCTGTGGTCCACCGGCACCGGGCACGGCGACGCCCTGCACGTCGGCGACCTCGACCCGGCCCGCGCCGGCCTGGAGGTCTTCAAGGTCGACGAGGACGGCAGCAAGCCCAGCTCCTGGCTGGCCGACGCGCGCACCGGCCAACTGCTCTGGCAGACCGCGCCGAACGGCGACAACGGCCGCGGCGTCTCCGACGACGTCTGGGCCGGCAGCCCCGGCGCCGAGTCCTGGTCCTCCGCGGTCGACGGGCTGCTCGACACCCGGGGGCGCAACGTCGGCCGCAAGCCGTCCTCGGCGAACTTCCTCGCCTGGTGGGACGGCGACCCGGTGCGCGAACTCCTCGACGGCACCCGGATCGACAAGTACGGCACCGGCGGCGACACCCGGCTGCTCACCGGCAGCGGCGTCGCGGCGAACAACGGCACCAAGTCCACCCCGGCGCTCTCCGGCGACATCCTCGGGGACTGGCGCGAGGAGGTGGTCTGGCGGACCGCCGACAGCACGGCGCTGCGCGTCTACAGCACGCCCGTCACGACCGGCCTGCGCCTGCCGACGCTGGCGCACGACCCGCAGTATCGCGTGGCGCTCGCCTGGCAGAACACCGCCTACAACCAGCCGCCGCACCCGGGCTTCCACCTCGGCGACGGCATGAGCACCCCGCCCGCGCCGAACATCTACCTGCGCTGAACGAGAAGGCACCGGGCCGCCGGCCGCGGAATCCGCTTCGCCGGCGACCCGGTGCACCACACCGCAGCACTCCCGACCCGTCCCGACCGGAAATGCCGTACCACCACCGGCTACAAAGTTAGGCGGCCCGCGCGACGGTGGGGTGACGTGGCTATGAAGAGCGTGTTTCAGCCCTTCCGGTGCAGGCCGCCGGCCACCTTCTCGGCGATCAGCTCGAACGAGCGCACGCGGTCGGCCACGTCGTAGACCATCGTGGTCAGCATCAGCTCGTCCGCGCCGGTGCGCTCCAGCAGCGCGCCGAGCTGCCGGGCCACCGTCTCCGGCGAACCGGTCGCCTGGCCCTCCCGGCGCTGCACCACGAACTCCCGCTCGAACTCCGAGTACGGGTAGGCCGCCGCCTCCTCCGGGCTGACCAGCGGCTCCGGCCGCCCCGACCGCAGCTTCAGGAAGGACAACCCGGCCGGGCCGGCCAGCCACTCCGCCCGCTCGTCGGTCTCCGCGCAGACCGCGTTTACCGCCACCATCGCGTACGGCTGCTCCAGCCACTGCGACGGCCGGAAGCTCTGCCGGTAGAGCTGGAGCGCGGGGATGGTGTTCTGCGCGCTGAAGTGGTGCGCGAACGAGAACGGCAGCCCGAGCAGCCCGGCCAGCTGGGCGCTGAACCCGCTCGACCCGAGCAGCCACACCTCCGGCGACTGCCCCCGGCCCGGCGTCGCGGTGATCGGCCCCGGCTCCGCGCCGCTGAAGTAGTTCATGAGGTCGGCCAGCTCGCGGGGGAAGTGCTCCGCCGACAGGCCCTCCATGGTCCGGCGCAACGCCAGCGCGGTCACCTGGTCGGTGCCCGGCGCGCGGCCGATGCCCAGGTCGATCCGGCCCGGGTGCAGCGCCTCCAGGGTGCCGAACTGCTCGGCCACCACCAGCGGCGCGTGGTTGGGCAGCATCACCCCGCCGGAGCCCAGCCGGATCGTCGAGGTGTGCGCCCCCAGGTGCGCCAGCAGCACCGCCGGCGCGGAGCTGGCGATGGCCGGCATGTTGTGGTGCTCGGCCACCCAGAACCGGCGGTAGCCCAGCTCCTCGGTGCGGCGAGCCAGCTCGGTGGTGTGCCGCAGGGCCTCACCGGCGCTGCCGCTGGCGGCCACCGGGGCAAGATCAAGAACAGACAAGGGTACGTCGATCACAGCACCCTCAACCGGCCGTGCGCCGGATTTGTTCCGTACCGTCGATCAGCGGGCAGCCGCTTCCGCACGACCCGGGTGCGGTTTGTCGGCTATCGGCCGTCCCGGTCGGTTCTGCTGCCTGCCCGGTACGAGCCGGCCCCGGCGACGAACGGACCGGTCCACCGGCCGTCTCCTGTGGACGTAACTCCGGTGATCGCCTTTGCCGAAGCGGGTTAGAGTCCTCGTCGCCGTCCCACCCCACCCGGGAGCCCCCTTGCCGCTGGACCTCGACCACATCTATGTGCCGATCAAGTTCGACCTCGGAGGGGTCATCGACGACGTCTGGCAGGCGATGCCGGTCCTCCAGAAGTTCGGGGAGGTCTCCGTCGACGCCGTCGACGACCGGGACGCCCGCTCCTACAACATCTCCTACCTGGCCACGCACCCGCCGACCGTGACGATCCGGCTGCCCGACTCCGAGGTACGCCTGCGCGACGTCACCTGGCAGGTCCGCACCGACCTCGTCGTGTACTCGGCGCTGGGCCTGGTCTCGGTCGACCTCCGACTGGCCGGGCCGTCCCGGCCGCTGACCGACGACGACCTGCGGCGCTTCTACGACGACCAGGTGGCCGCCAACAACGTGGACTACTTCGCCTACCTCGACGACATCGGCGTGCTCTCGGCGAACCTCGCCTCCTACCGGCAGTCCGCGCAGGCCAACAGCAGCACCCACGCCGGTTGGCTGGCCGCCCCGTACGTCACCCGACTGCGCCAGGCGCTGCTGGACTGCCCGGCGTTCCGGCCGCGGGAACGATGCTATCCGTTCCAGAACATGCGCCAGTTCTTCGTCCTGCGACAGACCGCCGGCGACACCGGCGACCCGCACCTGGTCGACGCCCTGCTCGGCCTGACCGCGCGGACCCCCCGATCCACCGACGGGGCCGCCACGCCCTCCTGGCCGGCGCTGCGCATCGAGGACGTGATCGTGCACTCCAGCGGCTGGTCGACCGTGGCCGTCCTCGACGGGCAGGCGACGCGCGACGCGCTGGGCATCGTGCAGGAGATGTACGGACAGATCCATGCGCAGTGGTTCTTCTGCCAGCTCTGGATCGGTGTCGACCCCGCCGATCACGAGGACGAACGGCTGATCACCAGCCCGGCCGAGGCCACCGATCACCGGGTCGCGCAGCTGGCGCGGGTGCAGATCGAACTGGCGCACGGGCTGGCCGAGATCGGCAACGTGGACCTGATGTTCCGTGACCCGGCGCGGGTGGCGGTCGCCCGCTTCCTCATCCAGGCGCTGCGCGTCGAGGGGCACGCCGAGGCGGCCCAGCGGCGGCTGGAGCAGCTCAGGGCCATCCTCGAACAGGTCTCGAACCTGCGCACCTCGTACTTCCAGCGGCGCCTGCAACTGCTGTTCGCCATCACCGCCATCGCCGGGGTCGTCGGACTGTATCCGGCCGCGCACGACCTCAACACGACCTGGCGCGCGTGGACCGTGATCCTCTTCGGTTCGCTGGCGCTGATGTGCTGGCTCGCGATCCGGTCGATGAGCCGCTCCGAAGCGGAGTCCCGACGCGGGCGCGGCGCGTGGCGACGCCGCACCGGCGGCGCCGGCCGCCGCCCCGTGCGCAGGTGACAGCGGCGTGATCGGTCCACCTAGCCCATGCCGCGGGCCTGCTCGAAGATCAGACTCGTCTGGGTGTGCTGCACCGCCGGATCCACCGCCAGATGGTCCAGCACGAAGTCCCGCAGCGCGTCCCCGGACGCCGCCCGCACGTGCAGCACGTAGTCCTCCGCGCCCGCCACGTGGAATACCGCCACCACCCCCGGCAGGCGCACCGACCGGGCCCGGAACGCGTCCACGGCCGCCCGCTCGTGCGCGGCCAGACGCACCGACACCAGCGCCTGCAACGGCAACCCCACGGCCGCCGGGTCCACCTCCGCGTGGAACCCCCGGATCGCCCCGCACTCGCGCAGCGCCCGGGTCCGCGTCAGGCACGTCGACGGCGCCACCCCCACCCGCTCGGCCAGGGCGTTGTTCGGCAACCGGCCGTCCGCCGCCAGCTCGGCCAGGATCGCGCGGTCCACGTCGTCCAGCGCCGCGAACGGCCGTACATCATTCGGTGCGACAGGCATGTGAACATCCTTCCCCGAACTTCCCTCCCTCGGAAGGGCTCCGAGCAGAATCTTGTTCGCTCCTCTTGCCTGATGACGGCCTCATGTTCGACGCTTCCGCCATGACAGCCGTGGACACCGCAGCCGTGCACGCCGGGCGTGAGGACCTCGCCGGACTCGGCGTCCACGTGCCACCCATCGACTTCTCCACCACCAACCCGCTGCCCTCCGTGACCGGCGGCGGCGACGACTACGAGACCCTCGCCACCGGCGGCACCCTCCCCGCCGGCGGCAGCGCCGTCTACCAGCGGCTCTGGAACCCCACCGTCGCCCGCTTCGAGACCGCCCTCGCCCACCTCGAAGGCACCGCCGAAGCCGTCGCCTTCGCCAGCGGCATGGCCGCCCTCACCGCCACCCTCCTCGCCGCCACCCGCGACGGGAAACGGCACGTCGTCGCCGTCCGCCCCCTCTACGGCGGCACCGACCACGTGCTCGCCACCGGCCTGCTCGGCACCGAGGTCACCTGGGCGCGGCCCCACGAGGTCGCCGCCGCGATCCGCCCCGACACCGCCCTGGTCGTCGTCGAGACCCCGGCCAACCCCACCCTCGACCTCGTCGACATCGCCGCCCTCGCCACCGCCGCCGGGGACGTCCCGCTGCTCGTCGACAACACCGTCGCCACCCCGGTGCTCCAGCGACCCGCCCGGCACGGCGCCGCCCTCGTGCTGCACAGCGCCACCAAGAGCATCGGCGGCCACGGCGACGTGCTCGCCGGCGTCGTCGCCTGCGCCCCCGAATGGGCCACCCGGCTGCGCCAGGTCCGCGCCGTCACCGGCGCCGTCCTGCACCCGCTCGGCGCCTACCTCCTGCACCGCGGCCTGCAGACCCTGCCGCTGCGGGTCCGCGCCCAGCAGGCCGGCGCCGAGAAACTCGCCGCCTGGCTCTCCGACCACCCCGCCGTCGCCCGGGTGCACCACCCCAGCGTCACGGACCCGGCCGGGCTGGTCGGCCGCCAGATGGCCGGCCCCGGCAGCCTGCTCGCCTTCGAGGTACGCGGCGGCGCCCCCGCCGCGGCGGCCGTCGCCGGGGCGTGCCGGCTGATCACCCACGCCGTGTCACTCGGCGGCGTGGACACGCTGATCCAGCACCCGGCCTCGCTCACCCACCGGCCGGTCGAGGACGACGCCAAGCCGTGCGGCGGGCTGCTGCGCCTCTCGGTCGGGCTGGAGGACCCGGAGGACCTGCGCGCCGACCTGGCGCAGGCGCTGTCCGTGCTCTGACCCGGTCAGGACTTCGGGCCGACGTGGCGGTCCAGCGCCGCCACGGCGTCCCGCCGCGCCACCGACAGTGACCAGGGCAGGTTCATCCGCCAGGCGATGCCGAGCAGATCGAGAGCCCACTGGCAGAGCCCCATGATGTCGGCGGACCGGTTGGAGAACATGTAGCGGGGATAGACGTACTGCTTGCCGCGGACGGTGACCCGGTTGGCGAACCGGGTGCCGTCGGAATGGAACAGGCCCCGCAGGAAGTGGCCCGCGTTCGCGGTCAGGATCTCCCGCTGCCAGCCCGCGAGGACGATCGGCCGCTGGTGCTTCTTGCCCGGGCCGTGCTGCGGGAACAGGCAGGGCCAGTGGCGGGCGGTGCTCTGCACGGCCACGCAGCCACGCTTCTGGATCCGCTGGACCTTGTTCGCGAGCACCGCCCGCATGGCCGCGTCGCACAGGTCGATCAGGTGCGGCCAGGCATCGGCGCAGTAGACACGGAGGACCGGCACCCGGTCGGTCGTGACCAGATGTCCGTCGCCCAGATACAGCCCGAGCAGGTAGGCGTAGGCCGCCGGATCGGGCGGATTTTCCGGGTCGGGGCGGCAGCGGAAGCACCGGACGGCGCTGCCGAGCATCGCCGGCTCGGGCCGGTCGACGCACCAGTGCCAGACGGTGGTGTAGGGCAGGGAGAGGCTGCGGGCTACCGACCGGATGTTGTGGCCCCGGGCGCGGAGAGCGCGGGCCCGCGCCCGCATTTCGGGAGGATGCACATCAGCATCATCGAACAGGTGTATGACAGAAAGTGCCGGGAGCGGGACTTGAACCCGCACGCCCTTTCGGGCAGATGCTTTTGAGGCATCCGAGTCTGCCGATTCCTCCATCCCGGCGTCACCCCTGCGGAGGGTGTGGCTCACTGTACCCGACTAGTCTCATGCGGGAGCATGGGTGGTGACCGTGCCGAGATCGATGGTGGGAGTGGCTCGTGGCCGAGATGCAGGCGGATGCCGAGCGCAAGCGCGTTCTGATCGCCGAGGACGAGGCGCTCATCCGGCTGGACCTGGCCGAGATGCTCGTGGAAGAGGGCTACGAGGTGGTCGGCGAGGCCGGTGACGGCGAGACCGCCGTCAAGCTCGCCGAGGAGCTGAAGCCCGACCTCGTCATCCTCGACATCAAGATGCCGATCATGGATGGGCTGGCCGCCGCCGAGCGGATCGCCGGCGCCCGGATCGCCCCGGTGATCATCCTGACCGCGTTCAGCCAGCGCGACCTCGTGGAGCGGGCGCGCGCGGCGGGCGCGATGGCCTACCTGGTCAAGCCGTTCCAGAAGAGCGACCTGGTGCCGGCCGTGGAGATCGCGCTGTCGCGCTACTCGGAGATCGCGGCGCTGGAGGCGGAGGTCGCCGGCCTCACCGACCGGCTGGAGATCCGCAAGACCGTCGAGCGGGCCAAGGGCGCGCTCATGACGACGTACGGGATGACCGAGCCGCAGGCGTTCAAGTGGATCCAGCGCACCGCGATGGACCACCGGATGACCATGCGGGAGGTCGCCGAGCGGATCCTCGCCGAGACCGCCGGCGGCGAGGTGGCGCAGCCCGCCTCCTGAGTCCCGCCCGACGACCCGGCGCGCCCCCGCTGACCGGGGCGGGCGCGGCTCGGCGGGTTCCCCGTGTCGGGGCCGGTCGATACGATCGCCGCCATGCGGCGTCCGCTGGCGGTGCTCGGCCTGCTCGTGGTGCTGCTCGCTGCCTGCCGTTCGCCCGGCCGGGCCGAGCCCGAGCCCGAGCCCGCGCCGCTGCGGCCCGCCTGGCAGCCGGTCGCCCTCCCGGTCCCGTCCGGCCTGTCCGGCCGGCTGGCGCTGCGGGACGCGGCCGCCTGTGGGGGCCGCTGGTTCGTGGTGGGCGCCGTGGTGGACGCGGCGGGAATGACGCACCCGGCGGCCTGGTCGAGCGCCGACGCGGCCACGTGGACGGCGCTGCGTCCGGTGCCCCGCAGCCCCTACGGCGAGGAGAACGTGCTGACCGCGGCGGGTTGCCGGGACGGCCGGCTGGCGGCGGTGGGCGGCAAGAGCGGCGGGGTGCACGGCAATCCACGGATCAGCACCTGGCGGCAGGTGGCGGACGGTTCGCTGGTCGAGGTGCCGGCCGAGTTCGAGGTGTTCGGGGGCGCGGACGCGGTGAACGCGGGCCGGATCGCGGGCGGGCCGCGCGGCTGGCTGATCTCCGGCAACCGGGCGACCGGCGCGGCGGCGTGGGTGTCGCCGGACGGGTCGGACTTCCGGTTGGTGAGCGCGGTGCCGGGGCTGGCGACGGACGCGAGCGGCCGGCCGTGGGCGGCGGACGGCACGGCGACGGCGTCGGGATGGCTCATGGTGGGCTCGGTGCTGTCGTCGGGGCGTACCGGATCGTCAGCGGTGGTGTGGACCTCGGCGGACGGGTCGGCCTGGCGGCGCGCGGTGCTGCCGGGTGCGGAGGAGGACCTGCAGCGGGTGGTGCGGGCGGGGGAGCGGACGGTGGCGGTGGGCCGCCGCGGCGGCGGCCTGGGCGCCTGGCTGGGGGAGGGCGACGCGTGGCGGCCGGGCGGGGGCCTGGGTGGCGCGGGCACGGATTCGCCGGGCCTGGTGTGGGGGCTGGCGGCGCGCGGCGACGGTGTGTGGGCGGTGGTGGCCG
The DNA here is from genome assembly GCF_040631005.1 of Micromonospora sp. NPDC005707. Classification (NCBI taxonomy): domain Bacteria; kingdom Bacillati; phylum Actinomycetota; class Actinomycetes; order Micromonosporales; family Micromonosporaceae; genus Micromonospora; species Micromonospora sp. NPDC005707. Next base: position 53,796 of record NZ_JBEXYR010000022.1, on the reverse strand, counting down.
GGTCCGCGGCGGGTGCCGGGTGGTTCTCGGCGGACGGCGGGCGGTGGTCGCCGGTGGCGCTGCCGGTGGCGGTGCCACCGGGCAGTGACCGGACGGTGGCGGTGGCCGCGGCGGGTGACGTGGCGTTGCTGCTGGTCGATGACGGCGGGCGGGCGGCGGTGTGGTCGGCGCGGGGTTCGTGGCGCCCCGCGTGAGCCTCTCACCTGCGGGTTTCCGGTCAGTGTCGGATGTCCGATTTTCCCACCCTGCGGGCTCGTGTGTTACAGCACATCTGTGAATCCGGCCACTCAACGTAACGGTTAGGTCAACCCGGCTCCTCAGGTCTACCTTCACGACCCGCTGGTGGGATAACGTCCCGCCCCAGACCGGGATCGCGGTCGGTCCGGCCAACCCCTGCAAGGTCCAATTCGCGGTGGGTGGTTTCCGGGCCTTCGGACGGAGGAGGGTACGAGCCGTGAGGCAGAAGCTCGCACGGGTGCTGGGTGGCGTGGCCATCGGTGCGCTCGTTTTCAGTGGCGCGGCCTGCAAGGCTGACAGTGGTAGCGACGCGGGTGGCAGCAAGGCCGCCTGTGACCTGAAGATCGGCTTCTTCGGCCCGCTGACCGGTGACGCCGCGGGTCTCGGTATCCACATGCGCAACGGCACCAAGCTGGCCATCGACCAGTACAACAAGGACAACGCGGACTGCAAGGTCCAGATCGAGGAGTACGACTCGCAGGGTGACCCGGCCAAGGCGCCGGCCCTGGCGCAGAAGGCGGTCGGCGACGCCAAGGTCGTCGGCATCATCGGCCCGGCCTTCTCGGGTGAGTCCGAGGTCGGCAACCCGATCTTCGACGAGGCCGGCCTGCCGGCCATCACCCCGTCGGCGACCCGCCCGAGCCTGAGCACCAAGAACTGGAAGATCTTCCACCGGGGCGTCGGTAACGACACCTCCCAGGGCCCGGCCGCCGGCCGGTACATCAAGAACGTCCTGAAGGCCGAAAAGGTCTACGTCATCGACGACCAGTCGGCGTACGGCGCCGGCCTGGTGGACGAGGTGAAGAAGGTCATCGGCGCGGTCGCGGGCGAGGACAAGATCCAGGTCAAGCAGACCAACTTCTCCGCCCAGGTCACCAAGGTCGTGAGTAGCGGCGCGAACGTCCTCTTCTTCGGTGGCTACTACACCGAGGCCGGCCTGCTGCTCAAGCAGCTCAAGGGCGCGGGCTGGAAGGGCACGATGGTCGCCGGTGACGGTGTCAACGACGCCAACTTCATCAAGGTCGCCGGCGAGCAGGTCGCCGAGGGCACGATCCTGACCTGCCCGTGCGCCCCGGCCACCGCGGCCAAGGGCTCCTTCGTGACCGACTACAAGGCGGCCTTCGACAACGCCGAGCCGGGCACCTACGCCGACGTGTCGTACGACATCACGAAGATCATGCTGGAGGGCATCAAGGCCGGCAAGGGCACCCGCGCCGACCTGCTGAGCTTCATCAACTCCTACAACGGCACCGGCGGCGCGACCGGCGTCACCTACAAGTTCGAGTCCACCGGCGAGTTGGACCCGGCTCAGGTGAAGGTCTGGGCGTTCAAGGTGAACGCGGGCAAGGTCGTCCCCGACATCGAGATCCCCAAGGCCTGACCGGTTCGTCCGGTCCCGGCACGGGACACCAGGCGTGCGGCCGGGAGTGATTTCTCCCGGCCGCACCGCTTGGCCGCACAGTTGGAGCCCCCACTTTGAACTTCGATGAGCTCTTCGGGAACTTCCCGGCGCTGACCATCACCGGCCTGGAGCAGGGCGCGATCTACGCGCTCATCGCCCTCGGCTACACCCTGGTGTACGGCGTTCTGCGTCTGATCAACTTTGCTCACTCCGAGGTCTTCATGGTCGGTACGTTCACCGCCATGTGGACCTGGCAGGCCCTCGGCTACGACCAGAACGCGGCCGCCCCGTCCCTCGGCCCGCTGATCCTGGCGGTGATCGCCGGTCTCGTGGTCGCGATGGCCGCCTCGGCGGTCACGGCCGTCACGGTCGAACTGGTCGCCTACCGGCCGCTGCGCCGCCGCAACGCGCCGCCGCTGGCCTTCCTCATCACCGCGATCGGCGCGTCGTTCGTGCTCGCCGAGTCGTTCGGCATCGGCACCCGCCGGGCCCCGTTCGGCCAGGCGGACCTGATCCCGTCGAAGACGGTCTTCACCCTCTTCGGCGCCGAGGTGACGAACAAGCAGCTGCTCATCCTCGGCGTCACGCTGGTCATGATGGTCGCGCTGGACCAGTTCGTGAACCGCAGCCGCCTGGGCCGCGGCATCCGGGCGGTCGCCCAGGACGCGGACACCGCCGCGCTCATGGGTGTCAACAAGAACCGCGTCATCCTGCTGGTGTTCGTGCTCGGCGGCCTGATGGCCGGCGTGGGCGCCCTGCTGTGGGACATCCGGTTCAACTACACCAAGTTCAACGTCGGCTTCCTGATCGGGCTCAAGGCCTTCGCGGCCGCGGTGCTCGGCGGCATCGGCAACCTGCGCGGCGCGCTGCTCGGCGGCCTGCTGCTCGGCGTGGTGGAGAACTACGCGGCCGGCCTCTTCGGCGGTGAGTGGAAGGACTTCACCGGCTTCGTGCTGCTGATCGTGCTGCTGATGTTCCGGCCGACCGGTCTGCTCGGCGAATCTCTCGGGAGGGCGCGCGCATGACCGCCACCGTGGACAACAAGCGGACCGCGGGCTTCAAGAGCCGCTGGGCGGCCATGCCCAAGCAGGTGCGCTGGGCGGCGATCGCCGCGCTGATCGTCCTGCTCTACATCCTGCCCAACAAGTGGTTCTACGAGTACCTCGGCTTCCCCATCGGCAGCGACTACTTCGCCTTCTACACCACCCGCTCGGACTTCGCCGGGGTGCTCTTCGACACCGCGGTGTTCGTCCTGCTGGCCGTCGGGCTCAACGTGGTGGTCGGTTTCGCCGGCCTGCTCGACCTGGGCTACTTCGGCTTCTACGCGCTCGGCGCGTACACGGTCGCGCTGCTCACCTCGCCGGAGAGCCGGTTCGGCACGAACTGGCCGTGGCTGGCGGCCGTGCCTCTGGCAGTCATGGTGGCGATGGTCTCCGGCGTGATCCTGGGTGGCCCGACGCTGCGCCTGCGCGGTGACTACCTGGCCATCGTGACCCTCGGCTTCGCCGAGATGATCCGCCTGTACGCGGCCCGCAACGAGGGCATCCTCCAGGGCCAGCGCGGCATTCCGGCCGTCCCGCACCCGCCGGGCACCGGGACGGACGGCAAGCCGCTGTTCGGTGTGGTGGACGCCCGGCCGTACTACTGGCTGATGCTGACGCTGATCCTCATCGTGCTGCTGCTGGTCCGGAACCTGGCCAACAGCCGGGTCGGCCGGGCCTGGGTGGCGATCCGCGAGGACGAGGACGCCGCCGAGATCATGGGCGTGCCGACGTTCAAGTACAAGCTGTGGGCGTTCGCCATCGGCGCGGCCGTGGCCGGCCTGACCGGCGCGGTCTTCGCCGGCAAGCAGACGTTCATCAACTCCGACCAGTTCGTGCTGGAGAGCTCCATCCTGGTGCTGGCCGCGGTGATCCTCGGTGGCGCCGGCAACATCAAGGGCGCCATCGTCGGCGGCGCGGTCACCTGGTACCTGCCGGAGTGGCTGCGCGGCATCGGCGACCTCCTCGGGGTGGAGTTCGACGCCGCCGAGTACCGGATCCTGGTGTTCGGCCTGGTGGTCATCGTCATGATGATCTTCCGGCCGCAGGGTCTGGTGCCCAACCGGCGGCGGGCGGCGGAGTTCGCCGACCGGCGCAAGGAAGCGGTTCCCCAGGAGACGGTGCCCAATGAGTGAGCCGCAGATGCACAGCGAGCGGGACGAGACCAGCGAGCGGGACATCGCCGACGACGGTCGCAGCACGGTCGGCACCCCGCCGGAGAAGGGCTCGGACACCCCGGTCGAGCCCACGCCGGGCGACACCGCCCCGGCCGGGCGGGAGCCGCTGCTGGAGGTCGACCACGTCACCCTCCGCTTCGGCGGTGTGGTCGCCCTCAATGACGTCGCCTTCACCCTGTACAAGGGTGAGATCCTCGGCCTGATCGGCCCGAACGGCGCCGGCAAGACGACCTGCTTCAACGCGATGACCGGCGTCTACCGGCCCACCGAGGGTGAGATCCGGTTCGCCGGGCAGCGGGTCAACGGCAGGCGCCGGAGCTGGATCACCAAGGCGGGCATCGCCCGGACGTTCCAGAACATCCGGCTCTTCCCGGAGATGACCGCGCTGGAGAACGTGATGGTGGGCGCCGACGCCCACCACAAGACCAGCGTGATCGCCGCGATGCTGCGGCTGCCGCGGCACTGGCGGGAGGAGCGGCAGGGCCGCGAGCGGGCGCTCGAGCTGCTGCGCTTCGTCGGCATCGAGCGCCGCGCCGGGGATCTGGCCCGCAACCTCTCGTACGGCGAGCAGCGCCGGCTGGAGATCGCCCGGGCCCTGGCCACCGAGCCGAAACTCCTCTGCCTGGACGAGCCGGCCGCCGGCTTCACCCCGGCGGAGAAGGAGGAACTGCTCGGCCTGATCCGGAAGATCCGCGACAATGGCACGACGGTGCTGCTGATCGAGCACGACATGCGACTCGTCATGGGCGTGACCGACCGGATCGTGGTGCTGGAGTTCGGCAAGAAGATCGCCGAGGGCCTGCCGGCCGAGGTCCGGGACGACCCGAAGGTGATCGCCGCGTACCTGGGGGTGCCGACCGATGCTGCTTGAGATCAACGACCTGACCCTGCTGTACGGGCGGATCCAGGCGCTGCACGGGATCAGCCTGCACGTCGACGAGGGTGAGGTGGTGGCCCTGATCGGCGCGAACGGCGCCGGCAAGACCACCACCATGCGGGCGATCTCCGGGCTGCGCCCGGTGGCCTCCGGCTCGATCGTCTTCGACGGCACCGACGTCACCCGGATGCGGGCCGACCTGCGGGTGGTCCGGGGCATCGGGCAGGCGCCCGAGGGCCGGGGCGTCTTCCCCGGGATGACCGTCGTCGAGAACCTGGAGATGGGCGCGTACACCCGCCGGGACCGGTCGGGCATCGCCGAGGACATGAAGATGGTCATGGACCTCTTCCCCCGGCTGCACGAGCGGCGCAAGCAGGCCGGTGGCACGCTCTCCGGCGGCGAGCAGCAGATGCTGGCGGTGGGTCGGGCCCTGATGGCCCGTCCGAAGCTGCTGCTGCTCGACGAGCCCTCGATGGGGCTCGCGCCGATGCTGATCCAGCAGATCTTCGAGATCATCACCCGGATCAACGAGCAGGGCACCACCATCCTGCTGGTGGAGCAGAACGCCCAGCAGGCGCTCTCCCGGGCCCACCGGGGCTACGTGCTGGAGACCGGCCGGATCGTCAAGGAGGGCACCGGCCGGGACCTGCTGCACGACCCGGCGGTCAAGGAGGCGTACCTCGGCGTCGCCTGAGGTCGCACGACGTCGGCGGCCGGTCGTCCCTGTTCCGGGGCGGCCGGCCGCCGCTTTTCGCGGTCCCGCCGTCCGCCGGGTTGTCGGCGGTACGGACTAGAGTCGCTGCCGTGACAGCTACGACGCCGCGCCTGCTCCTCGTCGACGGACACTCCCTGGCATACCGGGCGTTCTTCGCCCTTCCGGTGGAGAACTTCTCCACCACCACGGGGCAGCCGACCAACGCCGTCTACGGCTTCACCTCGATGCTGATCAACGTGCTCCGCGACGAGCAGCCCAGCCACATCGTGGTCGCCTTCGACGTCTCCCGCCGCTCCTTCCGCACGGAGAAATACGCGGAGTACAAGGCCGGGCGCAGCGAGACCCCGACCGACTTCAAGGGCCAGGTCAGCCTCGTCAAGGAGGTCCTCGCGGCGCTGCGCATCCCGGTCGTGGAGAAGGAGGGCTACGAGGCCGACGACGTCATCGCCACCCTCGCCTGCCAGGCCCGCGACCAGGGCATGGACGTGCTCATCACCAGCGGCGACCGGGACGCGTTCCAGCTCGTCGGCGACCAGGTCACCGTGCTCTACCCGCGCAAGGGCGTCTCCGACCTGGCCCGGATGGACCCGGCCGCGGTCGAGGCGAAGTACGGCGTCGGGCCCGGCCGCTACCGCGACCTGGCCGCCCTGGTCGGCGAGACCAGCGACAACCTGCCCGGCGTGCCCGGCGTCGGCCCGAAGACCGCCGCCAAGTGGATCAACCTCTACGACGGGGTCGAGGGCGTGGTGGCCCGGGCCGACGAGATCAAGGGCAAGGCCGGCGACAGCCTGCGCGAGCGGCTCGCCGACGTGATCCGCAACTACGAGATCAACTGCCTGGTCACCGACCTGGAGCTGCCGGTGCGCCCGGAGGACGCCCGCTGGCAGGGCTGGGACCGGGAGGCCGTGCACCAGGTCTTCGACACCCTCCAGTTCCGCATCCTGCGCGACCGGCTCTACCAGTACCTGGAGGCCGTCGAGCCGGAGGCCGAGGCCGGCTTCGAGCTGGCCGGGCAGGTGCTCACCGAGCCCGGCGCGCTGGCCGGCTGGCTGGCCACGCACGCCCCGGCCGGCACCCCGGTCGGCCTGGCGGTCAAGCTCGACACCGGCCCCAACCGGCGGCACACCGCCGCGGTGACCGGCATGTCGCTGGCCACCGCCGACGGCGCGGGCGCCTGGTTCGACCCGGCCCTGCTGGCGGCCGACGACGAGGCCGCGCTGGCCGGCTGGCTCGCCGACGAGGCCCGCCCCAAGGTGCTGCACGACAGCAAGCCGGCCGTGCTGGCCTTCGCCGCGCATGGCTGGGACCTGCAGGGCATCTCCCGCGACACCCAGATCGCCGCCTACCTGGCCCGGCCCGACCAGCGCTCCTACGACCTCACCGACCTGGCGCTGCGCTACCTGCACCGGGAGCTGCGGGTCGACGCGCCGGAGAGCGGCCAGCTCACCCTCGACGGGCTCGGCGACGACGAGGCGGCCGAGCAGAACCTGATGCTCCAGGCCCGCGCCACCCTCGACCTGGCCGACGCGATCGACGCCGAGCTGTCCCGCGACGGCGAGCAGTCGGCCCGGCTCATGGCCGGCGTCGAGCTGCCGCTCATGCGGGTGCTGGCCATCATGGAGCGCACCGGCATCGCGGCCGACACCCACTACCTCTCCGAGCTGGAGGCGCACTTCGCCGCCGAGGTGAAGGCCGCGGCCCAGGGCGCCTACGCGGCGGTCGGGCGGGAGTTCAACCTGGGCTCGCCCAAGCAGCTCCAGGAGATCCTCTTCGGCGAGCTGGGCCTGCCCAAGACCAAGAAGATCAAGACCGGCTACACCACCGACGCCGACGCCCTCCAGTGGCTCTACGCGCAGAACCCGCACCCGGTGCTCGAGCACCTGCTGCGCCACCGCGACGTCGCCAAACTCAAGATGACCGTCGACGGGCTGCTCAAGTCGGTCTCCGACGACGGCCGGATCCACACCACCTTCAACCAGACGGTGGCGGCCACCGGCCGGCTCTCCTCGACCGAGCCCAACCTGCAGAACATCCCGATCCGCACCGAGGAGGGGCGGCGGATCCGGCGCGCCTTCGTGGTCGGCGAGGGCTACGAGTGCCTGCTCACCGCCGACTACAGCCAGATCGAGATGCGGATCATGGCGCACCTGTCCTCCGACGACGCGCTGATCGAGGCGTTCAACTCGGGGCACGACTTCCACGCCGCCACCGCCTCCTCGGTCTTCACCGTCGAGGTCGACCAGGTCACCGCCGACCAGCGCCGCAAGATCAAGGCCATGAACTACGGCCTGGCGTACGGGCTGAGCGCGTTCGGCCTGTCCCAGCAGCTCGGGATCACCGCCGAGGAGGCGCGCGGCCTCATGGAGAACTACTTCGCCGGCTTCGGCGGGGTGCGCGACTACCTGCAGGAGGTGGTGGCGCGGGCCCGGCAGGACGGCTACACCTCCACCATCCTGGGCCGCCGCCGCTACCTGCCCGACCTGGTCAGCGACAACCGGCAGCGCCGGGAGATGGCCGAGCGGATGGCGCTCAACGCCCCCATCCAGGGCTCCGCGGCCGACATCATCAAGGTCGCCATGCTGCACGTCGACACCGCGCTGCGCGACGCGGGGCTGCGCTCCCGGATGCTGCTCCAGGTGCACGACGAGCTGGTCTTCGAGGTCGCGCCGGGCGAGCGGGAGACCCTGGAGGCGCTGGTGCGCAAGGAGATGGGGGAGGCGTACCCGCTGTCGGTGCCGCTGGAGGTCTCCGTGGGCGAGGGCCGCGACTGGAACAGCGCCGACCACTGACCGACGCGCCGAGCTTCACGATCTTGGACAGTTGCCGTTCGGACGAACGGCAACTGTCCAAGATTGCTAAAGCGCCGGGCTGGTCGATGAGGATCGGGCCGGGTGTGGGGTGGGGCTCGACGCCGGCGCCGGGCTGTCGTCGCCGGCGAGGGCCGCGGCGGCGTCGCGCAGGGCGGCGGCGAGGCGGTCCCGGACCGCGAGCTGGGCGGCGATGCGGGCCTCCAGCACGGCCAGCCGCTCCCGCCCCACCCGGAGCCCGCCGGGGGAGGGCGGCGCGGCGGCCACGTCCCCGTCCAGGCAGGGCAGGAAGACCCGGACGTCGTCCAGGGTCAGCCCGGCGCCGAGCAGGTGCCGGATGTTGCGGACCCGGGTGACCGTCGCCTCGTCGTACTCGCGGTAGCCGTTCGCCGCCCGCGACGAGTCGATCAGGCCCTGCTCCTCGTAGTGCCGCAGGGCCCGCGGCGTGCACCCGGTCACCGTCGCCAGCTCGCCGATCCGCACCCGACCCCTCCGTCCCATGGTCGACACCGCTCCGCCGAGGTGGCGGCTTCACCCCGGCCCGGTCACCCCCACCTCGCCGATCCCGCGCGGCGGCGATCACCGTCGCCCGGGCCTGTCAGGCGACCAGCGCTCCGCCGTCCACCGGCAGCACGACGCCGGTGACGAAGGCCGCCGCCGGGTCGCAGAGCCGCAGGATTGCCCAGGCTACGTCCTCGGGGCGGCCGATTCGTCCGAGGGGCGTGTGGTCGAGCTGCCAGCGGCGTACCGCGGCGCGCTGGTCGGGGGAGAGGCCCTGGTGTTCGCCGATGGGTGTGTCGATCGCGCCGGGAGCCACCGCCACCACCCGGACGCCGCGCGGCGCCAGTTCCACCGCCCAGCTGCGGGTCAGCGAGTCGAGGGCGGCCTTGCCGGCCGCGTACACCGAGCTGCCCGGCCAGGCGCGCTGGCCGACGGTGGTGGTGACGTTGACGATCACGCCGCGGCTCGTCGCCAGCGGCTCGACCGCGGCGTGGGCCAGCCGGATCGGCGCGATGAGGTTGGTGTCGAGCTGGCGGCGGGCGGCCCGCTCGTCCAGCCCGGCGAGCGGTCCGCCGCCGGCGATCCCGGCGTTGTTGACCAGCACGTCCAGCCGGCCGTACCGGTCGAGGGCGGCGCCGACCACGCGGCCCGGCGCGTCGGCGTCGGTCACGTCGGCGGTGACCGGGGTGATCCGGGGGTCGTCGGCGGCGGTCTCCGCCAGTGGCCCGGGGCGCCGGCCCACGGCGAGGACGCGGGCGCCCTCGGCGGCAAAGGCGCGGGCGGTGGCCCGGCCGATGCCGGTGCCCGCGCCGGTGACCACCACGACCCGCTGCTGTTCGTCGTTCATGCCGCCGATCGTGCGACCCTGCCGTCAGTGGCAGGGTCAAGCGGCCCGGGCTCAGCGGCCGGGTCCCGGCGTTCCTTTCAGCCCAGAAGTGACTCTCCGGTGGGAGGGCCGCCGCCCTCGTGGACGAGCGCGGTCAGCTCGGCAACCTCCGTCCCGCTCAGGCGGATGCTCGCGGCGGCGAGGTTCTCCCGCAGGTGGGCGAGGCTCGTCGTGCCCGGGATGGGCAGCATCGCCGGGGAGCGGTGCAGCAGCCAGGCCAGCGCGATCTGCTGGGGCGTCGCCTCGTACCTGGCGGCCAGCGGCGCGATGGCCGCCGCGACCTGGTCGGCGTTGTCCCCGCCGTCACGGAGGCTGACCGGGTGCCAGGGTGAGAACACCGCCCCGGCCTGCTCCGCGGCGGCGAGGAGCGCGGCGCCGGCCCGGTTGCCGACGTTGTACCGGGCGGTCACGGCGGCGATGTCCGCGACCGATCGCGCCGCCTCGAACTGGTCCGGGGTCACGTTCGACAGGCCGATGTGCCGGATGTATCCCTCGTCCTGCAGCTTCTTCAGCTCACCGACCTGGTCCTCGAACGGAGCGTCGGTGGCGTAGCCGCTGTGCAGGTAGTACAGGTCGAATCGATCCAGGCCGAGGCGTTGCAGGCTCAGCATCGCCGACTGCCGCAGGTACTTGGGGTTGCCCACCCAGCCGAGGGTCGACAGGTCGTAGCCGCCACGGACGAAGCCGCCCTTGCTCGCGATGGCCAGGCCCGGCGGGTAGGGGTGCAGCGCCTCCCGGATGAGCAACTCGTTGGTGTGCGGCCCGTAGACGTCGGCGGTGTCGATGAAGGTGATGCCCTCGGCCACGACGGCGCGAAGCAGGGCCACGCCACCCTCGTGGTCGGGATAGGGGCCCCAGACCTGCCTGCCGGTGAGTTGCATCGCCCCGAAGCCGATCCGGCCGACCGGCAGGTCGCCGCCGATGGTGATGGTGGGCAGGGCAGAGCTGGCGTGACCGGCCATGGTCCACTCGATCCAGGTCAGGCCCCGGCGGGGCGGACGGAACCTCCGCCAGACCGGAGGCCGCCTCCGGCGACGGTGACGCTGACGGGCGGATCAGCGGCCCGGTCCCCGGCGCTCCTTCGGCGGGGCGCCGTGCCGCTCGAGGGCCTTGCGGGACGGGCCGCCCGGCGGCGGGAGCGGTCCCTTGACCGGGTCGTGGCCCCAGTTCATGAGGGAGTACCGCCACCGGGTCCGGCGTACGTCGCCGCTGGGTCGCTGGGCCATGTGCCGCCGGACGTACCCGACGACCTTGCGCATGTGCTTGTAGTCGGCGGCGCTGAGCTGGTCGCGCTTGCGGCGCAGCAGGTCGATGATCCGCCGGCCGGACTCGTGCCCCACCGACTCGCCGCCCCGGGTGCCCTTGCGCCAGCCCACGTGCTTGGACTCGTCGGTCTCCAGCCACTTCTGGAGCTCGCCCGGCTTCATGTTCACCGCGTCGGTGAACTCCCGGTAGGTCTGCTGCGGATCGTCACCTCGGCTCATGGCGCAGCACCTCCGGTCGGTGGGCGACGTCCCGGCCCGAGTCGTCGTTGCGGATCCGGTACTGCGGCTCCTCCGGCGACGCGTTCACGGTGTGCCCGCGGACGTGTGTGCGGTCGGTGAGCTTCTCCCTGACGACCCCGTACGCCCGGCCGCTGTGGCTGGCCCAGGAGACGTGGTCGCCCCGGCGGAACTCCTCCTTCTCGGCCATGGCGTCCGGTTACCCGGGGCCGGCGGCCGGAAACGACGCTCAGCCGGCGGCCGGCTTCTCCGCCACGAAGATGGCGGTGCCGGGGAAGAGCCGGCCGCGCAGCGGGCTCCACTGCCCCCAGATCCCCTCGTGCCCCGCCGGCCACTCCGGCTCCACCAGGTCCAGCAGGCGGAACCCGGCGCCGACCAGCTCCCGGATCCGGTCGCCGAGGGTGCGGTGCTGCTCGACGTACGTGGCCACGCCGTGCTCGTCCTGCTCGACGTAGGGGGAGCGGTCGAAGTACGAGTGCACGGCGGTCAGCCCGCCCTCGCCCGGGTCGTCCAGGAAGATCCAGCGCATCGGGTGGGTGACCGAGAAGACCCACCGGCCGCCCGGGCGTAGCACCCGGGCCACCTCCCGCATGGCCGCCGCCGAGTCGTCCACGAACGGGATCGCGCCGAACGCCGTGCACACCGTGTCGAAGGCGGCGTCGGCGAACGGCAGGGCGAGGGCGTCGGCCTGCACGAGCGGCACGCGTACCCCGGTCCGGGCGGCGGCCTCGGCGGCGTGCCGCAACATGCCGGCGGACAGGTCCAGGGCGACCGGCCGGGCGCCCTGCGCGGCGAGCCAGCGGGCGGCGGCGGCCGCACCGCAGCCGAGTTCCAGGATCCGGCGGCCAGTCACCTCGCCGAGCAGCCCCGCATCGGCCTCGCGCAGCCCCTCCGGGCACCAGACGAAGTCCACCTCGCCGAGGAACGCGCCGTGCTCGGCCTGGTAGGCGTCGGCGTCCGCGTCCCACCAGCCCCGGTTGGCCCGGCGAACCTCGGTGGCGCCCACCCGGCGCCGGGTCACCCTGTCGTCGTCCACCCGCCCACGCTAGGCCCCGGGGCGCCGGGTGCGGCGATCGGGCGGCGGTGTTGCGGATGGTGCAGATGTGACGGACGAGACAGCTGTGGCACCTTACCGCGCGAAATCTCCGCTTTCGCAGCTGACGAGCCCGAGGAGACCTGGGAGGGCTTGCACGCTGTGGTAATGCAGCGGGTAGGCTAGACGATGCGCTCGCGGATCGTGTGCCTCGGCAGGGAGCAGGTGCGCGGTCACCGGAGCCACTAATGATCTTCTCATGGCGATCGTTCGGTGTGCCCGGCGACGGATCCGCTGGCGCGGACAGGTCACCGCGACGCCACGCCTGCTGTGACAACCCATCCGACCGGAGCAACCGCCCACATGACGAGCAGCATCGAGGCCCCCTCGAGCGCCAACAAGGTCACGCACGACGATCTCGGTTCCGAGGAAGCTTTCCTCGCCGCGATCGACGAGACCATCAAGTACTTCAACGACGGCGACATTGTCGAAGGCACCGTCGTCAAGGTCGATCGGGACGAGGTCCTGCTCGACATCGGCTACAAGACCGAGGGCGTCATCCCCTCTCGGGAGTTGTCGATCAAGCACGACGTGGACCCCGCCGAGGTCGTCTCGGTCGGTGACCACATCGAGGCCCTTGTCCTCCAGAAGGAGGACAAGGAGGGGCGTCTGATCCTCTCCAAGAAGCGGGCGCAGTACGAGCGGGCCTGGGGCACGATCGAGAAGATCAAGGACGAGGACGGCGTCGTTCGCGGCTCGGTCATCGAGGTCGTCAAGGGTGGTCTCATCCTCGACATCGGGCTGCGCGGCTTCCTGCCCGCCTCCCTGGTCGAGATGCGGCGTGTGCGCGACCTGCAGCCGTACGTCGGCCGCGAGCTCGAGGCCAAGATCATCGAGCTGGACAAGAACCGCAACAACGTGGTCCTGTCCCGCCGGGCCTGGCTGGAGCAGACGCAGTCCGAGGTGCGCACCGAGTTCCTCAACAAGCTGCAGAAGGGGCAGGTCCGCAAGGGCGTCGTCTCTTCGATCGTCAACTTCGGCGCGTTCGTCGACCTGGGCGGCGTGGACGGCCTGGTGCACGTCTCCGAGCTCTCCTGGAAGCACATCGACCACCCGTCCGAGGTCGTCGAGGTGGGCCAGGAGGTCGAGGTCGAGGTCCTGGACGTCGACCTGGACCGCGAGCGGGTCTCGCTGTCGCTGAAGGCGACCCAGGAGGACCCGTGGCGGCAGTTCGCCCGCACCCACGCGATCCAGCAGATCGTGCCGGGTAAGGTCACCAAGCTCGTGCCGTTCGGCGCCTTCGTCCGGGTGGACGACGGCATCGAGGGCCTGGTCCACATCTCCGAGCTGGCCGAGCGCCACGTGGAGATCCCGGAGCAGGTCGTGCAGGTCGGCTCCGAGGTCATGGTCAAGGTCATCGACATCGACCTGGAGCGCCGCCGGATCTCGCTGTCGCTCAAGCAGGCCAACGAGGGCTTCGTCGAGGGCGAGGAGCACTTCGACCCGACCCTCTACGGCATGGCCGCGACCTACGACGAGCAGGGCAACTACATCTACCCGGAGGGCTTCGACCCGGAGACGGGCGAGTGGCTCGAGGGCTACGACAAGCAGCGCGAGACCTGGGAGCAGCAGTACGCCGAGGCGCGCCAGCGCTGGGAGGCCCACACCAAGCAGGTGCAGACCTCCCGGGCCGCCGACGCCGAGGCCGCTGCCAACCCGGCCCCGCCCGTCACCGGCACCACCACCACGACCTCGGCGGCCCCGAGCCGTCAGGCCGAGGAGCCGGCCGGCACGCTGGCCACCGACGAGGCGCTCGCCGCCCTGCGGGAGAAGCTCGCCGGCGGCAAGTGACCCGGTGACGACACCGGCTCGGCGAGTCCGAGACCGGCGCAGTCGCTGAGGGCCCCGTCCCCGCGATCCGGCACCACCGGATCGCCGGGGGCGGGGCCCTCGCCCTGTCCGGGGGCAGGTTGGCACCGCCAACGGTGATCGGGTTGACTGTTGCCGTGCTGAGGGTGGGATTGACCGGTGGGATCGGGTCGGGCAAGAGCGCCGTGTCCAGCCGGCTGGCCGCGCTCGGCGCGGTGATCGTCGACGCGGACCGGATCGCCCGCGAGGTGGTCGCCCCGGGCAGCGAGGGCCTCGCCGAGATCGTCGAGACCTTCTCCGACCGGGTCCTCGACGCCGACGGCGCGCTGGACCGGGCCGCACTGGGCGCCCTGGTCTTCGGCGACGAGGCCGCCCGCCGCCGGCTGGAGGCGATCACCCACCCCCGGGTCCGCGCCCGCACTGCCGCGCTTATCGCCGCGGCGCCCCCCGACGCCGTCGTGGTCAACGACGTGCCGCTGCTGGTCGAGGTGGGGCTCGCGCCCACGTACCACCTGGTGCTCGTGGTGCAGGCGGCCGTGACCACCCGGCTGGAGCGGCTGGCCCGCGGCCGCGGCATGGACCGCGCGGAGGCCGAGCGGCGGATCGCCGCGCAGGCCGACGACGCCCGGCGCCAGGCGGCCGCCGACGTGCTGCTCGGCAACGACGGCACGCTGGCCGACCTGCACGCCGCCGTGGACACCCTCTGGCGCGAGCGGCTCCTGCCCTACGAGCGCAATCTCCGGGAACGCCGGGCGGTCCGGCCCGAGCAGGTGGTGCTCACCGAGCCCGACCCGACCTGGCCTGAGCAGTACGCCCGCCTGGCCGCCCGCATCCGCCACGCCGCCGGCCCCGACCTGCGAATCGACCACATCGGCTCCACCGCCGTGCCCGGGCTGGCCGCCAAGGACGTCATCGACATCCAACTCACCGTGCCGTCGCTCGCCGAGGCGGACGGACCGCTCGCCGACCGGCTCGCCGACGCCGGCTTTCCCCGGCTGCCCGGCGACTGGTGGGACAACCCCCGCCCGCCCGGCAGCCGGCGCTGGGAGAAGCGGCTGCACGGCAGCGCCGACCCGGGCCGCCCGGTGCACCTGCACCTGCGGGTGGCCGACTCGCCCGGCTGGCGGTACGCGCTGCTGATGCGCGACCACCTACGCGCCGACCCGGGGCAGCGGTCCGCGTACCTGCAGCTCAAGCGGGAGCTG
Organism: Micromonospora sp. NPDC005707; assembly: GCF_040631005.1. NCBI lineage: Bacteria > Bacillati > Actinomycetota > Actinomycetes > Micromonosporales > Micromonosporaceae > Micromonospora > Micromonospora sp. NPDC005707. The sequence continues at coordinate 38,544 of NZ_JBEXYR010000022.1, read as the reverse complement.
GCCGCCTCGGCGCCGGACAGCGCCACCTACGGCACGCTGAAGGACCCGTGGTTCGACGAGGAGCACCTGCGGGCGGAGGAGTGGGCCGCGCAGACCGGCTGGCGGCCCTGAGCCCGCTCAGCGGCGTTTCTCGGGTCGCCTCACCGCCCGGTCAGCGGCGGTTCGCGGGTGGCCTGACCGTTCGCTCGGCGGCGGTTAGCGGGCCGCCTGACCCGTCCGCTCAGCGGCGTTTCGCGGACGGCCTGGCCGTCCGCTCGGCGCCGGGCAGCGCCGGCACCCGCCCGGGCGCGAGGTCCAGCCGAACCCAGACGCCCCCCGCGCTCCGCAGCTCCACCCGGCGCGGCAACCCGTTCCGGTCGATCCACCAGCGCAGCCCGGCGCGTACCTCGATGACGTCCACCGTCCGGTCCGCCACCCGGTCGTCGCGGATCCGGACCGCCGCGGCAGCCGGCGCGGGGGCGCCGTCGCCCCGCAGCGCCGCGTCGAGCAGCCGCTCCACGTCGTCGCGGGGCGGTTGCCCGCCCATCCGCCTTAGCTCGGCCGGCGCCGGCAGCGGCGGGCCCGCCGCGCCGCCCGCCGGCACCACGAGCCGGGCCACGCTTCCCGGCCGCGCCCGCACCAGCGTGCGGCGTCCCGGGTCGTCGCCCTCCACCATCGAGAGGTACGCGGCGGAGCCCGCCCAGCTCACCCAGCCGGTGCCGTGCAGGCCGGCGGACGGGGCGGCCAGGGTCAGGCCGGCGCCGCCGGCCGCTCGCAGCCGGGCGGGCAGCCGGGCCAACCGGTCGGCCTCGGCGTCGCTCAGGGCCCGAGGCAGCCCGGGCCGCCCGCCGAGCGCGGCCACCGGGCGCAGCGTGGGGCGGTCGGTGCGGGCCAGCTCGACGGTCACCGGGGTCCCGTCCGGCAGCCGGCCGGCCAGCCGGTGCAGCCGGGCGTCCCGGTCGACCCAGAGGCGCGGCTGCCCCTCCGGCGCCGGGGCGGTCGCCTGGGCGGCCGGCCGGAGTGCGGCGAGAGGGGCCTGGAAGACATCCACGGGGACCCCGTCGACGGTTTCCGCGCCCAGCCAGCGGGCCTCGGGTTCGACCGCGTCGACCCGGGCCGCGCCGAGCCCGAGCAACAGGTCCCGCACCGCCGGCAGGCCCCGCCCGGCCGGCAGCTCCCGCAGCCGCCACCGGTCGTCCGGGGGCACCAGCGGGGGCGGCGCCGGTGCGGGTGTCGCACCGGGATCCGGCCGCACCAGCAGCGTCGACGCGGTCGCCTGGACCAGCCCCCGCTCGGCGCCCGCGCCGGGGCCGCTGACATCCAGGTAGACCAGCGGTCGGGCCCAGTCGACCCAGCCGACCAGCTCGGTACGGCCATCGCCCGCACCCACGGTGACCCGGACCCCGGCACGGACGTCCCGCTGGTTGGTGACCCTGAGGGCGGCCAGCCGGTCGGCCTCGGCGGCGGTGAGCGGGCGGGCCGTCGCGGTGGGCTCGGCCGGCTCCGGTGACCAGCTCAGCAGGCCGGCGACCAGGGCGGCCGCCGAGGCGGTGGCGGCGACCGCGAGCGCGATCAGGACGGCGCGGCGGCGGGTGGGTTGCTCGGGTGGGTCGCCGGTCCCGTCCAGCTCCGGATTGCCGGGCGGGGCGAACGGATCGGCCGGCCGTTCCCCGGCTACCGGATCGGCGCGCGGGCGGCGGCCGGGGGAGTTGACGGGTCGGCTGGTCGCGGAGCCGGCGCGGCGGTGCCGGCGGCCGGGTTCGCGGGGTACGGCAGTCGCACCCGGGACGGTGGGGGCGTCGAGGGCGCACTCGCCAGGGGCCGTTGCTTCACGCCGCCGCGATCGCGGCGACATGCCCTTCGTGCCGGACGGGGGGTCGCCAGGACCCCCGGTCGTCGGCTCGGCGGGCAAGTTGTGTGCCCTCTCGCCTCGTCGGCCGCCGGATCTTGGCGAGTTGTCGTTCGTGGCGGGCGGTAGATCGCCACGATCTCCAGGTTGGCGTCCGGCGGGCGCGCTCGACGGCGGGGCGGGCGAGGTGTGTGCCGTCGCGCTCCGCCGTTTTCCCGACCTTGGCGAGTTGCCGTTCGTGGCGGACGGCAGGTCGCCAAGATCCGCGGGAGCCGGTTCGGTGAGCTGGGGTGGCGGCTGCGGGTACGGTGCGCGTTCGCCTGTGGCGGGCCCGGCCGGCGCTGGGTCGGCCGAGGCGGCGGGCATCGCGCGGCCGGCGGGCTCGGGTGCGGCAGTGTCGCTGGGCTCGGGCTCGGGCGCGTCTGTGTCGGCGGGCTCGGGCTCGGGCGCGGCGCTGTCGGCGGGCTCGGTGGGGCGGGCGTCGTCGGTGGGGAGGGGGCCGGTGTCGCGGGTGCGAGCGCGTCGCGGCCGGCGTCCGGGAGAGGTCTCCACGAGTGCACAACGCGGCTGCCGGGTTTCGGTGACGAGCAGGGGCGCTCGCGGCGGCCGGTCAGCGCGTCGAGCGCGACCACCTCGGGTGCGCACGCCGGTTTCTCGGGTGCTGCGACCCCCGGTGCCGGGGGCGGCCGGGCCCCGGAGGGGCGGCCACCTGCCCGGTCGGCCGCCGCGAGCGGCCTACGGTACGAGGGTAGTCCGGTGAGATGAGCCACACAATGGGAATATCGAAGCCGATCAGGGACGGTACGCGCTCGGCCCGGAAGTGTCGGACCTCGGGCGTACCGTTGAGGTCATGGCGCTCGACATTCCCCGGCTCGACGGCCGCTTCCAGGTCGTCAGCGAGTTCCAGCCGGCCGGCGACCAGCCGGCAGCCATCGACGAGCTTGAGCGTCGCGTGCGCGGCGGCGACCGCAACACGGTGCTGCTCGGCGCGACCGGCACCGGCAAGAGCGCCACCACGGCGTGGCTGGTCGAGCGGCTGCAGCGGCCGACACTGGTGCTCGCGCCCAACAAGACCCTCGCCGCGCAGCTCGCCAAGGAGTTCAGCGAGCTGCTGCCGCAGAACGCGGTCGAATACTTCGTCTCCTACTACGACTACTACCAGCCCGAGGCCTACATCCCGCAGACCGACACCTACATCGAGAAGGACTCCTCGGTCAACGAGGAGGTCGAGCGGCTGCGGCACTCGGCGACCATGTCGCTGCTCACCCGCCGCGACGTGATCGTGGTGGCCACGGTGTCGGCGATCTACGGCCTGGGCACCCCGGAGGAATACCTGGACCGGGCCGTCCGGGTCGCCGTGGGGCAGGAGCTCGACCGTGACCAGCTGCTGCGCCGTCTGGTCGACATCCAGTACACGCGCAACGACATGGCCTTCCAGCGCGGCACCTTCCGGGTCCGCGGCGACACGCTGGAGATCATCCCGGCCTACGAGGAGCTGGCCGTCCGGATCGAGCTGTTCGGCGACGAGGTGGAGAAGCTCTACTACCTCAACCCGCTCACCGGTGACGTCGTCAAGGAGGTCGACGGGCTGGTCATCTTCCCGGCGACCCACTACGCGGCCGGCCCGGAGCGGATGGAGCGGGCGATCCGCGACATCGAGGTCGAGCTGGCCGAGCGGCTGGCCGAGCTGGAGCGGCAGGGCAAGCTGCTGGAGGCGCAGCGGCTGCGGATGCGCACCACCTACGACATCGAGATGATGCGCCAGGTCGGGTTCTGCTCCGGCATCGAGAACTACTCGATGCACATGGACGGGCGGTTGCCGGGCAGCCCGCCGCACTGCCTTCTCGACTACTTCCCCGACGACTTCCTGACCGTGGTCGACGAGTCGCACGTGACCATCCCGCAGATCGGCGGCATGTACGAGGGTGACGCCTCCCGCAAGCGGATGCTGATCGACCACGGCTTCCGGCTGCCCAGCGCGGCCGACAACCGGCCGCTGCGCTTCGACGAGTTCCTGGAGCGGGTCGGCCAGATGGTCTTCCTCTCCGCCACCCCGGGTCCGTGGGAGCTGGAGCAGGCCCAGGGCGAGTTCGTCGAGCAGGTGATCCGCCCCACCGGCCTGATCGACCCCGAGGTCGTGGTGAAGCCCACCAAGGGCCAGATCGACGACCTGATGCACGAGATCAAGCTGCGGACCGAGCGGGACGAGCGGGTCCTGGTCACCACGCTGACCAAGAAGATGGCCGAGGATCTCTCCGACTACCTGCTGGAGAACGGCATCCGGGTGCGCTACCTGCACTCCGAGGTCGACACGCTGCGCCGGGTGGAGCTGCTGCGCGAGCTGCGCAAGGGCGACTACGACGTGCTGGTCGGCATCAACCTGCTCCGGGAGGGCCTCGACCTGCCCGAGGTCTCCCTGGTGGCGATCCTCGACGCCGACAAGGAGGGCTTCCTGCGCAGCGGCCGGTCGCTGATCCAGACCATCGGCCGCGCGGCCCGTAACGTCTCGGGCCAGGTCCACATGTACGCCGACAAGATCACCCCGTCGATGGCCCAGGCGATCGAGGAGACCAACCGGCGCCGGGCCAAGCAGATCGCGCACAACGAGGCCAACGGGATCAGCCCCGAGCCGCTGCGCAAGAAGATCCACGACATCCTCGACGACATCTACCGCGAGGCGGAGGACACCGAGAACAGCCGGGTCGGCGGTGCCGTCCGGCAGCTGTCGCGGGGCAAGGCGCCGGTCAAGGAGACCCGCAGCCGCAGCCGCGGCGGCGCGGCCACCCCGTCGCGGGAGGGCATGGCCCGGGCCGACCTGGCCAACCTCATCCAGGAGCTCAACGACCAGATGCTCGCCGCCGCGCGGGAGCTGCAGTTCGAGCTGGCCGCCCGCATCCGCGACGAGGTTTCCGACCTCAAGAAGGAACTCCGCGGGATGGACGCCGCCGGGGTGAAGTGACGGCCCGGGGTCGGGGGAAACCGGCGTGCTCACCGAGGCCGTGATCGGGCTCCCCGATCCCCGGCTCCGGCCCTACGTGGACCGCTACCTGGGCTACCGCGAGCACGCGGTCGGCCCGCTCGTGCGCCGGGAGGCGGCCGGCGCCTTCGTGGTGCTGATCCTCGGGTGGGGCGCCCCGCTCGACGTCACCGACCCGCGCGCCGCCGACCGGGGCGCACACGGGACGACCGCCTTCCTGGCCGGCCCGTTCGACGGCTGGTGCGCGACCCGCACGGCCGGCGAAGGCGTCGGGGTGCAGGTGCTGCTGACCGCTCCGGCCGCCCGCCGGCTGCTCGGGCTGCCGCTGGGCGAGCTGGCCAACCGGGCGGTGCCGATCGACCGGCTCGACGGCTGGCTGGTCCGGCTCCGCGACGAGCTGGCCGACCTGCCCGACTGGGCGGGCCGGTTCGCCCGCCTCGACGCCGCGCTCGCCGCCCGGCTGGCCCTGACCGGGCCAGTCGATGCGCGCCTGGCGCGGGCCTGGCGGCTGCTCGACGGCAGCGGCGGCGGGCTGGGCGTCGGCGCGCTGGCCGAGGAGGTCGGCTGGAGCCGCCGCCACCTGGCGGTCCGGTTCCGGCGGGAGTTCGGCCTCCCGCCGAAGACCGTCGCCCGGCTGCTGCGCTTCCAGCGGGCGTACGCCATGGTGGGCCGCACGCTGGTCCCCGCACCGACCGGCGGCGCGGACGCGCCCGCGGGCACCTCGGTCGCCCCGCCCCCGAGTGGCCGGCGGGCGGACGGTGGCCGGGGCGAGGTCGGGTGGGCCGACCTGGCGGTGCGGTTCGGCTACTACGACCAGTCGCACCTGATCCGCGAGTTCCGCGAGTTCTCCGGGGCCACGCCCGCGGCGCTGGCCGGGCCCAGATCGCATTCGTCCAATCCGACCTGACCGTCGCGGCGGCAGACTCGGGCCATGCGAAGCATCTACCCGGTCCTCCGGTATCCCGACGCCCGCGCCGCCGTCGACTTCCTCCGGTCCGCGTTCGGCCTCACCGTCCACGAGGTGCACGAGGGGCCCGACGGCGCCGTGCGGCACGCCGAGCTCGGCTACGGCGACGGCCTCGTCATGCTCGGCCCGGGGCCGGCACCGGCCACCCGGCCCGCCGACGACGACTATCGCGTCTACGTGGCCGTCGACAACGTCGACGCGCACCACGAGCGGGCCCGGGCGGCCGGCGCGGAGATCGTCCGGCCGCCCTTCGACACCGACTACGGCTCCCGCGACTACGTGGCCCGCGATCTGGTCGGGCTGGTCTGGTCCTTCGGCACCTACCGACCCTGACAACCGCCTGATAGCTCTGTGCGAGCAAGGTATTGCCCTGAGTGACGGTGATGCGTACTCTCCCACGGTGGGGAGGCGCACATGCCGTTGTCAGCAAGTCCTGTGGTCCGGCGGGTGCGGCTCGGCGCCGAGCTGCGCCGGCTGCGCCGCCGGGAGTCGCTCACCCTGGAGCAGGTGTGCGGCCGGCTCGGCTGGGCGTCCACATCGAAGCTGTCCCGCATCGAGCTGGGGCAGAGCCGGCCGGACCTGGCCGACGTGCTCGACCTGCTCGACGTCTACGGCGTGCCACCCCACCAGCGGGACGAGCTGATCGTCATCGCGCGGGACGCCGCCACCGGCCGCGGCTGGTCCCGGGCGCTGGGCGAGATGGGGGAGCGGCAGCGGGCGTACGCGGAGTTGGAGGCGGGCGCCGTCCGCATCGTGGACTACCAGCCGGTGCTGGTGCCCGGGCTGCTCCAGACCCCCGAGTACGCCCGGCTGCGCGTGTCGGCCGGCGCGCTGCTCGCCGACGACGTGGACGTCGAGGCCGACGTCCGTGCCCGCGCGGTGCGCCAGGAGGTGCTGCGCCGGCCCGACCCGCCGCACTACACGGCGCTGATCGACGAGCGCGCCTGCGACCCGGGCGGCCTGCCCGCCGAGGTCTGGCGGGACCAGATGCGGCACCTGGCCGTCCTCGCCGAACGGCCGCACGTGACGGTCCGGCTGCTGCCCCGCGACGCGTCCCCCCACGGCGACCTGCACCCGCTCGCGCCGTTCTCCTACTACGCCTACCCGGATCCGGCCGATCCCCGCACCGTCCTGGTGGAGACGCTCACCACCGACCTGCGGCTGGTGGGCGAGGCGGACGTCGCCCGCTACGAGCAGCTGATCGACTGGCTGCTCGTGGTGGCGCTGCCGGAGGAGGAGACGGCAGAGCTGCTGACCCGGCGGCTGGGGCCCGCACCGGTGCCCCGACCCCGCGAACCCCACGAGCCCGACTGAGCGGACCGGAACCCTCTCCCGGCCAAAGGGCGGCGGTTGACGCGCGGTCACCGGGCCCGGCGCCCCCGAATTACCGTCGGGACCGGTGGCCGGCGCGTCGAGCGCAGGCTATGTCAGGGGTACGACAGCTCAGGCCGGCACGTCGACGAAGTGCTCGACCAGGGGCGGGCCGGCGAAGTAGGGGCCGATCAGCTCCCGCCACCGCCCGAAGCGCTCGCTCTGTCGGAAGTTGACGTCGTGCGCCTCGACCGAGTCCCACTCGACCAGCAGCACGAACCGGGACGGCGACTCCACGCCGCGGGTCATCCGCACGGAGCGGCAGCCCTCGGTGCCGGCGAGGATGGGGTGCGCCTTCGCGTACGCGGCGGCGAAGTCGTCCTCGTTCCCGGGCGTGACGTCGATGAGCGCGACCTCAAGAACCATGCCCGAAGCCTCGCACGCCGGCCGCCAGCGGGTACGTCCCGGGGGCTGTTCCCCGCGCCACACCCCCTCTAGGGTGATCGCTCGGGAAACGGGGGAGGGCACATGCTCGACTGGCTCACCGCCACGGCGTTCACCGTCCTGGGCGCCGGCACCACCTGGGCGGAGCTGCTCGGCTTCGCCACCGGTGTGGTCAACGTCTGGCTGGTGGCCCGGCAGCACATCGCCAACTGGCCGATCGGCATCGCCAACGTGCTGCTGCTGATGCTGCTGTTCTGGACCGCCGGCCTGTACGCCGACGCCGGCCTCCAGGTCGTCTACGTCGTCCTCGGCCTCTACGGCTGGTGGCACTGGCTCTTCGGCGGGGAGCGGCGCAGCCGGCTGACCGTGGCCCGCACCGGCCGGCGGGAGTGGTGGGCGCTCGGCGTGGCCGGGGTGCTGCTCACGGCCGGGCTCTGGGCGCTGCTGGACCGGGCCACCGACTCCACGGTGCCGCTGGCCGACGCGGTCACCACCGCGCTGTCGCTGCTGGCCACCTACGGTCAGACCCGCAAGCTGGTGGAGAGCTGGTGGCTGTGGATCGCCGCCGACCTGATCTACATCCCGCTCTACGCGTACAAGGGACTCTGGTTGACCGGCGGCCTCTACCTGATCTTCCTGGCGCTCTGCGTGGTCGGGCTGCGGGAGTGGCGGGCGGACCTGCGCCGGCGGTCGGCGGCGACGCCGGTGCCGCCCGGCCCGGCGCCCGTCGCGGCGTGAGCGCGGCGAGCGGGCCGGGTCGGCAGTTCCGGCACGGCCTGGTGGTGGGCAAGTTCTATCCGCCGCATGCCGGGCACCACGCGCTGATCGAGGCGGCCGCGGCCCGGTGCGCGGCCGTCACGGTCGTGGTCGCGCCGTCCCGGCGCGAGTCGATCCCGCTCGACCTGCGGCTCGCCTGGCTGCGCGAGGCGCACGCCGACACGCCCTGGGTGCGGTTCGCCGGCCGGTACGACGACCACCCCGTGGACTACGCCGACCCGGCGATCTGGGACTTGCACTGCGCGGTGTTCGCCGACGCGCTGGGCGGGGAGCCGGTGGACGCGGTGTTCTCCTCGGAGGCGTACGGCGAGGAGTTGGCCCGTCGTTTCGGTGCCGTCGCGGTCTGCGTGGACCTGGACCGGCGGGCCGTGCCGGTTTCCGGCACCGCGGTGCGCGCGGACCCGGTGGCGCACTGGCGGCGCCTGAGCCCGCCGGTGCGGGCCTGGCTGGTCCGCCGGGTCGTGGTGGTGGGTGCCGAGTCGACCGGCACCACGACGATGGCGGCGGCGCTGGCCGCCCACTACGGCACCCCCTGGGTCCCGGAGTACGGCCGCGAGCTGACCGAGCGCAAACTCGCCGGGCTGCGGCGCGTCCGGCCGGAGGCGACGATCTTCGACGTCACGTGGGACCGGGCCGACTTCGTCGAGGTGGTCCGCGAGCAGCAGGCCGCCGAGGATGCGGCGGCCCGGACCAGCGGCCCGCTGCTGTTCTGCGACACCGACGCGCGGGCCACCGCGATCTGGGAGGAGCGCTACCTCGGGTCCTCGTCGGAGGCGGTCCGGTCGGCGGCCCGCCGGCCGGCGCTGTACCTGCTGACCGGCCACGAGGGGGTGCCCTTCGCCGACGACGGTCTGCGCGACGGTGAGCACCTGCGGGCCTGGATGACCGGGCGGTTCCGGGAGGAGTTGGCCGGCTGCGGGGTGCCGGTGGTCGAGCTGCGCGGCCCGCACGAGGAGCGGCTGGCGGCGGCCGTGGCGGCCTGCGACGCCCTGCTGGCAGCCGGCTGGTCGTTCCCCGACCCGCTGCTCCCGGCGCCGTGACGCGCAGCAGCGACGGGGGTCGACACCTGGACACCTAGCCTCCTAGGACGCCCTGCGCCGCGAGACCTCGCCCACACCGGAAGACTCTTACCCTGGCAAACGGGACCCCCGGAGATGCGGCGACCCGGGCCGATGGTGAACAATGGCGGCCGAGGAGGGGAGTATTCCCCCGCGACGGAGTCGTCAGCACGGAAGAGCCCCGGCCCCCCGGTGGCACGACCCGGCTCCGTCGGTCAGCGATCCGCACCCCGGGCCGCTGGCGGAAGAGACCTCCGACAGTCACCAGAGTCAGCGTCGACGCACCCCGGCCCCTCACCCGGCGTACGGTGTGCCCGACGCTGTGTGTCTGCCGGAGGATGGATTTGAACGTGTCCGGATGGGTGTGGGCGGGAACCCTGGTCGCGATGACCGCGGTCCTGCTGGTCGACCTGTTCATCATCGGTCGCCGCCCGCACGAACCCAGCGTCCGCGAGTCGAGCCTGTGGGTCGGCCTGTACGTGGGGCTGGCCCTGATCTTCGGGGCTGGGCTGTGGCTCGCCTCGGGCCCCAGCGTCGCGGGCCAGTTCTACACCGGGTGGCTCACCGAGTACAGCCTCTCGGTGGACAACCTCTTCGTCTTCGTGATCATCATGGCCCGCTTCGGGGTGCCCCGGCAGTACCAGCAGAAGGTGCTGCTCATCGGCATCCTGCTGGCGCTGGTCATGCGGGGCGGCTTCATCGCCGCCGGCGCGGCGCTGATCTCCCAGTTCTCCTGGGTGTTCTACATCTTCGGCGCGTTCCTGATCTACACGGCGGTCAACCTGGCCCGCCAGGGGGAGCCGGACGAGGACGAGTTCAGCGAGAACCTGCTGATCCGGTGGAGCCGCAAGGCGCTGCCGCTGTCCCGCGACTTCGACGGTGCGCGGATGACGACCCACGAGAACGGGCGGCGGCTGTTCACGCCGATGCTGATCGTGATGATCGCGATCGGCACCACCGACCTGATCTTCGCCCTCGACTCGATCCCGGCGATCTTCGGCATCACCCAGGAGCCGTACCTGGTCTTCACCGCGAACGTGTTCGCGCTGATGGGGCTGCGGCAGCTCTACTTCCTGCTCGGCGGCCTGCTGGACCGGCTGATCTACCTCAGCTACGGCCTGGCCGTGGTGCTCGGCTTCATCGGGGTCAAGCTGGTCCTGGAGGCCCTCGCCGACAACAACCTGCCGTTCGTCAACGGCGGCGACCACGTGGCCTGGGCCCCGCACATTCCCATCTGGCTGTCGCTCACCGTCATCCTGGGCACCCTCGCCGCCGCCACGGCGGCCAGCCTGCTGAAGTCGTCCCGGGACCGGCGCCGCGAGCTGGCCGAGGCCCGTCGCTGACCGGACCGCGCGAAAAAGGGGCGCCCCCGAGGTCGGGGGCGCCCCTTTCGGCGTACGGGGGTCAGATCCGGTGGGCGCCGACCAGGGTGGCCTCCCGGTCCGGGGGGAGCCGCTCCTCGACGACCCGGCGTTTCACGTAGCAGGCGTGCAGCATCCGCCGGATCTCGCCCTGCGGCTCGGTGCTGACGATGCCGACGTGGTGGATGCGCCGGCCTGGCCGGGCGAAGAAGTAGAGGTCACCGGGGCGTTCCTCGCCCAGCGCCAGGGGAGTGGTCGCCTCGGCCTGGTCGTCGGCGTCCCGGGGCAGGGTCAGGCCGTACCGGCGCCAGGCCAGGTGCACGAGGCCCGAGCAGTCGATGCCGTCGGTGGACAGCCCGCCCCAGATGTAGATCAGGTCGCGCAGCCGCTCGGCGAGGGCGAGCGCCTCCTTGGCCTCCGGCCGCTCGCCGGGCAGCGGGACCAGGTCGCCCTCCGGGGCCCAGAGCGGCTCGGCCCGACCGGGCGCGAGCACCGGCCGCCAGCCGTCCACGGGCCGCCCGGCCGGGGTGAGGCGGGTGCCGAGGACCACGCCGGAAAGGGCCGGCGGGCCGCCGGGGGCGGCGTGCAGCGCGGTGTGGACGGCGTCCACGACCAGCGGGGTGGCCGGTGGGCCGGGCTCCGCCGGGGCGGTGAGCTGGGCGGCGGGCAGCCACCCCGGATAGCCGCGTACGTCGAGCTTGGCGGCGGGCTGCGCCAGGGCGACGACGTGTGCCCAGCCGTCCGCGCGTAGCTCGGTGACCAGCACCCGCTCGCCGAGCAGCAGCTGGGTCAGGACGCAGTCGCCGACCTGCTGGTCGCGGTCCATGCCGGCGATCCAGGCGGCGACGTCCGGCGGATCGCCCAGCGCGGGGCGGTCGACGGGACGGACCGCCTCGGGGGTGGTCCAGAGGGTCGCCACCGGGACCCGGACGACGGCCTCGCGGCCCGGTTGAACCTCCATGCCCACCCCCACCTCACGACCTTATGAAAAATTCCACCGGCGCTCAACCATGCGCCTGAACCTTTACTTCATTCACGTCGGAGATGCCGAGCCCCGGGGCGTCGGGCAGCACGACGGTCGCGCCGTCGTACCGGATCCCCCCGGCGACCGGCGACCAGGCCAGCCACCAGGCGGCGTCGAGGTCCGACACGGCCGTGGTGCCGTAGGCCGCGACCAGGCTCGCCGCCGCGCCCAGGCCCACCTGGCTCTCCATCATGGAACCGACGATGGTGCCCATGCCGTGCGCGGCGGCCAGGTCCAGCAGGCTCCGGGCGGTGTGCAGACCGCCGCACTTGGCCAGCTTGACGTTGACCATGTCGGCCGCCCGGCGACGGATCACCTCGACCAGGTCGCGCAGGTCGAAGACCGACTCGTCGGCGAGGATCGGCAGCTCCACCCGGTCGCTGACCCAGGCCAGCCCGTCCAGGTCCCGCCGGTGCACCGGCTGCTCGACCAGCTCGACGTCGAGCCCGGCGTCCTCGATGCCGCGGATCACCCGGACCGCCTCGCGCGGGGTCCAGCCCTGGTTGGCGTCCAGCCGGATCCGCACCTCGGGCCCGACCGCGGCACGGACCGCGCGCACCCGGTCCAGGTCGCCCCGCGCGTCGGTGCCGACCTTGAGCTTCAGCACCGTGAACCCCTCGGCCCGGCGCCGGGTGGCCGCCGCGGCCAGGTCCACCGCGTCGCCCGCGGCCAGGGTGACGTCCGTCGGGACGCGCAGCGTGGTGCCGCCGAGCAACCGCACCAGGGGTACGCCGAGCCGCCGCGCGGCCAGGTCGTGCAGCGCGACGTCGACGGCGGCCCGGGCCGACTCGTTGCCCACCACGGCGCGGCGCACCTCGGCGCAGCGGGCCTGGAGGTCGTCGGCGTCCCGCCCGGTCAGCAGCGGCCCGAGGAGGTGCTGGACGCACGCCTCGGCGCCGGCGATCGACGCGCCGGTCACCTGCCAGACCTGGGGGGCCTCGCCGAAGCCCGACCGCCCGTCGGTGTCCACCACCTCGACGACCAGGGTGTCCACGGTGGTGGTGCGGCGCAGCGCGGTGACGAACGGGGTGTGTAAGGGGGCCGAGAGCCGGTGGGTGCGTACCGCCGCGATCGTCATGTGCGGCACCCTATACGGAGCTGGCGGCGAACAGGGGAGGGCCGATGACCGGGCGGGACTGGGAGCTGGTGGGCGCGCCGAACGCCCGTGACCTGGGCGGGCTGCCCACCTCGGACGGGCGGCGGGTACGCGCCGGCCGCCTGATCCGCACCGCGGCGCTCGGCCGGCTCACCGACGAGGACCTGCCGGTGCTGGGCAAGCTCGCCCCGGCCTGCGTGGTGGACCTGCGGCACGCCACCGAGCAGGCGGTCGCCCCGCCCGACCGCCTTGCCGGCGAGCCGCGGGTGGTGCACCTGCCGGTCTACGACTCGGCCCACCCGGTGTTCACCTACGTCTCGGCGGTGCTGCTCGGGCACAACCTCGACGCGTACGAGGAGTTGGCCCGCGACGGCATGCCGGGGGCGATGGCGGCCATCTACCGCTGGTTCGTCACCGGGGAGTCCGCGCGGGAGGGGTTCGGGACGGCGCTGCGGCTGGCCGCCGACGGGGCGAACCTGCCGCTGCTGTTCCACTGCTCGGCCGGCAAGGACCGCACCGGTTGGCTGTCGGTGGTGCTGCTCACCGCCCTCGGGGTGGACGAGCCGGTGATCCGGGCCGACTACCTGCGGCACAACGAGCTGACCGAGAGCCTGCGCGAGGTGCTGCTGGCCGCCATGACCCGCCGCCGGCCGGACCTGGACCCGGCGGTCGCCCGGCCGCTGCTGGAGGTGCGGCCGGAGTACCTGGACGCCGCCTACGACGAGGTGCGCCGCGTGCACGGCACGTTCGACGCTTACCTGCGCGACGGCCTGGGGCTGACCGACGCGACGCTGGCCGGGCTGCGCGCGAACCTGCTGGACTGAGCGGTCACCCGGCCAGGTCGTGCCGGGCCGCCCAGACCCGCGCGGAGACGTCGGCGATCAGGCGGCAGGCGTCGTCCTCGACCTCCTCGCCGCTCGGGCCGCCGTCGGCCAGGTCGGTGGTGGTGCAGACCACGACGGCGTACGGCGGGGCGTCGTCGGGGAAGACCACGCCGGCGCCGTGCCGGATGCCGCGTACCCAGCCGTTCTTGTGCGCGATCCGGGTCCCCTCGGGCAGTCCGGCGGCGAGGTCCTCGCGGTGTTCCTGGGCGAACAGCACGTCGAGCATGGCCGCGCAGGCGGCCGGCGAGGCGAGCGGGCCGGGCCGGCGCGCGCCGAGCGCCAGCCCGCCGAGCAGCGCGGCCAGGTCGGCGGCGGTGACCAGGTTGTCGATCCCGGAGTCGCGGGCCGCGAAGTCCTCGATGCCCCGGCCGGTGACGCTGTGCCGCGCCCCGGCCAGGGTCCACGCCTCGGCCACGGCGGGCAGCCCGACCTGACCGATGCAGATGTTGGTGGCCAGGTTGCTGGACCGGATGATCATCCGTTCGGCGAGCCAGCGCAGCGGCGCCGTTCCGCCCACCCGCGCCCAGACGGCGTCGTCGTTGTCGTAGTGCTGCGCGTTGGTGAACCGGGGCGCGCCGGGCAGGGCGGAGTCGAAGCTGTTGCGCACCGGGATCGGCCGGTCCAGGTCGAGCCGGCCGGCCTCGGCGGCCCGGTGCAGGGCCACCAGCACGGCGACCTTCATGGTGCTGGCCGCGTAGTGGGTGGCGTCGGCGTGCCGGGTCCAGGTGGGCGGGGCCCCGAGCCGCCCCACGTATGCCGAGACGGTGCCGGGCACCTTGTCCAGGTGCGCGTCGAGATCCTCCCAGGTCATGCCGGTGACCGTAGCGGATCATCGCCGGGGCTGCGGTGCGGGCCGGACGGGGTCTAGCGTGCGGAGATGACGACTGCCGCGTACGACGCCATCGCCGACTGGTACGAGGAGTACGCGACCGACACGTCCGCGGACTACATGGACCGGGTCCGCCGGCAGCTCGCCGACCTGCTCGGCAACGGGTCGGGCCGCTGCCTCGACGTGTGCTGCGGCACCGGCGTGCACGCCGCGCAGCTGCGCCGGCTGGGTTGGGACCCGGTCGGGGTCGACCTCTCCGGCGGGCAGCTGCGCCACGCCCGTACCCGGCTTCCGGTGGCCCGGGGCGACGCGACCCGGCTGCCGGTCGGCGCTGCGAGCGTGCCCGCCGTCACCTGCGTACTCGGGCACACCGACCTGCCGGACTACCCGGCGGTGATCACCGAGGCGGCCCGGGTCCTGGCTCCCGGTGGCCGCTTCGTGCACGTGGGGGTTCATCCCTGCTTCACCGGCGCGTTCGCCGACCGCTCCGACCCGGCCCGCATCGTCATCGACGGCGGGTACGCCGACCGGGACCGCACCTTCCGGGCCTGGAGCCCGACGGGCGTGCGAGCCCGGGTGGGCGCCTGGCACGTCCCCCTGGCCGACCTGCTCAACGCGGTGACCGCCGCCGGCCTCACCCTGAACCGTGTCCAGGAGTCGGGCTCCACGCCCATCCCCGACATCCTGGCCCTCCAGGCCACCAAACCCTGACCCACCCACCTCGCACCCCGCCCGCACGTGATCACCGGTGTGGACGTGGGTGTGGGTGTGGGCCCGGAAAGGGTGGAGCCCGGTCCGCCGGTTGGGGCGGGCCGGGCTCCGGGGTGGCTGTTTCGTCAGCCGGCGTGCTTGCGGCGGGCGGCCATCCGGCCGCGCTGGGTCTGGTCCAGCACCACCTTGCGGATCCGCACCGCGGCCGGGGTCACCTCGACGCACTCGTCCTCGCGGCAGAACTCCAGGGCCTGCTCCAGCGACAGCTTGCGCGGCGGGATCAGCTTCTCGGTCTCGTCCGAGGTCGACGCGCGCATGTTGGTGAGCTTCTTCTCCTTGGTGATGTTGACGTCCATGTCGTCGGAGCGGGAGTTCTCGCCGACGATCATGCCCTCGTACACCTCGGTGGTCGGCTCGACGAAGAGCTGGCCGCGCTCCTGCAGATTGATCATGGCGAACGAGGTCACCGCGCCGGCCCGGTCGGCGACCAGGGAGCCGTTCTGGCGGGTGCGCAGCTCGCCGAACCACGGCTCGTACGACTCGAAGACGTGGTGCAGGATGCCGGTGCCGCGGGTGTCGGTGAGGAACTCGGTGCGGAAGCCGATGAGGCCGCGCGCCGGGACCAGCCACTCCATCCGGATCCAGCCGGTGCCGTGGTTGACCAGCTGCTCCATCCGGCCCTTGCGGGTGGCGAGGAGCTGGGTGATCGCGCCCAGGTACTCCTCCGGGGCGTCGATGGTCAGCCGCTCGACCGGCTCGCAGGTCTTCCCGTCGATCTCCTTGGTGACCACCTGCGGCTTGCCGACGGTCAGCTCGTAGGACTCGCGGCGCATCTGCTCGACCAGGATCGCCAGGGCCAGCTCACCGCGGCCCTGCACCTCCCAGGCGTCCGGCCGCTCGGTGGGCAGCACCCGCAGCGAGACGTTGCCGACGAGCTCCTTGTCGAGCCGGTCCTTGACCATCCGGGCGGTGACCTTGGCGCCCTTGACCCGGCCGACCAGCGGCGAGGTGTTGGTGCCGATGGTCATCGAGATGGCCGGCTCGTCGACGGTGATCAGCGGCAGCGGGACCGGGTTCTCGGCGTCGGCCAGGGTCTCGCCGATCATGATCTCCGGGATGCCGGCGACCGCGATGATGTCGCCCGGGCCGGCGCTGTCGGCCGGCTTGCGCTCCAGGCCCTCGGTCATCAGCAGCTCGGAGATGCGGACGCGCTGGGTGCTGCCGTCGGTGCGGCACCAGGCGACCGTTTCGCCCTTGCGGATGGTGCCCTGCCGGACCCGGCACAGCGCCAGGCGGCCGAGGAACGGCGAGGCGTCGAGGTTGGTGACGTGCGCCTGCAGCGGCGCGTCCTCCTCGTAGGCGGGGGCCGGGATGGTGTCCAGCAGGGTGCGGAACAGCGGCTCCAGGTTGTGGCTGTCGTCGGGCACCGAGCCGTCGGCCGGCTGGGTCAGCGAGGCGATGCCGTCGCGGGCGCAGGCGTAGACGATCGGGAAGTCGATCTGCTCCTCGTCGGCGTCCAGGTCGAGGAAGAGCTCGTAGGTGTCGTCCACGACCTCCTTGATCCGGGCGTCGGGGCGGTCCACCTTGTTGATCACCAGGATGATCGGCATCCGGGCCTTGAGGGCCTTGCGGAGCACGAAGCGGGTCTGCGGCAGCGGTCCCTCGCTGGCGTCGACCAGCAGCACCACCCCGTCGACCATGGTCAGGCCGCGCTCGACCTCACCACCGAAGTCGGCGTGGCCGGGGGTGTCGATGATGTTGATGGTGACCGGGTCGGAGCCGTCCGCCGGCAGGTAGCGCACGCCGGTGTTCTTGGCGAGGATGGTGATGCCCTTTTCCCGCTCGAGGTCCATCGAGTCCATGACCCGCTCGGTGGTCTCACCACGGGCGCCGTAGGCGCCGGCCTGCCGCAACATGGCGTCGACCAGGGTCGTCTTGCCGTGGTCGACGTGGGCGATGATGGCGACGTTGCGGAGGTCGGTGCGTAGCTGCATACCCTCCATACTCCTGTCTGCGGTTGCCGGGGCACGCCTCGGGGGTCACCCCGAGATCGCCCGGATCTCTGCCGAAAGTGCTGTCCCGACCGTTTCAGCGACTGGCATGCTGGCTCCCGTGCGGGGAACCGGATGCCTGACCTGCTGAACTGGCTGCAGGAGCTGCCGCCCCTGCTGATCTACCTGGTCGCCGCGACGATCGTCGCGGGCGAGACCGCGGTGATCTTCGGACTGCTGGTGCCGGGCGAGGCGACCCTGCTGCTGGTCGGCTTCTTAGCCTACGCGGGGACGCTGCGGATTATTCCGGCGCTGCTGGCCATGACGGCGGCCGCCGTGATCGGAGACACACTCGCCTTCCGCGCCGGCCGGCGGTACGGGCCGAAACTGCGTGCCTCCGGCCTCGGCGCCCGGATCGGGCCGCACCGGTGGCGGCGCGCCGACTCGCTGCTCGACCGGCTCGGTGGGCGGGGCGTGCTGGCGGCCCGCTGGGTGGCCTTCGCCCGCACCCTGGCGCCGCGGCTGGCCGGTGCGGCCGGGCTGCCGTACCGGCGGTTCGCGCCGTGGAACCTGGCCGGGGTGGTGAGCTGGGTCGGCGCGTCCGTGCTGGTCGGCTACGCCGCCGGTGAGTCCTACGAGCGGGTGTCCCGGCTGCTGGGCCGGGCCACCGGCGCCGTGCTCGTGCTGCTGGTCTGCCTGGTCGGCGTGGTGCTGGCCGGCCGCTGGCTGGGCCGTAACCCGGACCCGGCGCGGGCGCTGGCCGCCCGGGCCGCCGCCCTGCCGCCGCTGCGCTGGCTGCGTGCCCGCTACGGGGTGCTGTTCTTCCTGGTCGCCATGCGGTTCGGCCCGGCCGGGACACTGTTGATCAACCTGGCCGCCGGCCTGCTGCTGCTGTTCGCCGCCGGGCTGGCCGTCGCGGCGGTGCTGGAGGCGGTGGTCCGGCACAGCGGGCTGGGGGTGCTCGACGGGCTCGTCGCCGACTGGTTCGCCGCCCGGCGTACCCCCGGGGTGGCCGACGCGGCGCTGGGCGCGGTCTCGGTGCTGCGCGGCTGGCTGCTGATCGCCGCGGTGGCCCTCGTGGCGGCGGTGGTGGCCTGGCGGAGCCGGCCCTGGCGGGCCGACCTGCTCAGCGTGCTCGGCACGGTGGGAGCGTTCGTGCCGCTGGTGGTGCTGGTCGTGGTGGCCGGCCTGACCGGGCCGGGCGGCCCGGACGGCGCCCCGGACCTGCTGCCCACCCAGACCGCGGTGGTCACGGCGAGCTTCGGCACCCTGGCCTGGCTGCTCTCCCGGGGCGCCCGCTGGCCGGTGGCGGTGGCGGTCTGGACGGGCGCGCTGGCCGGCGTGGTCGCCGTCACCGGCGCCCGGCTCTACCTGGGATGGAGCACGGCCAGCGGCACGGCCACCTCGGTGCTGCTCGGTGCGGCCTGGGTCACCGTGTTCGTGGTCGCCTGGGCCACCCGGGACCACGCGGTCGGCGGGGACGACCCGCCGCCCGGCCCGGACGGACCGGCCACAGGGGACGGACCGCCGCGGCCGAGGGCCTCCCGGCCGGCCTCGCGGGTACCCCGCCGGCCCGCCGACCCCTGCTAGGGTGCGGACGACCACGGGGGAGGTCTGATGCGTCGAGGAGTGGGCCGCTGGGCCACGGCGGCGGTCGCCGCGCTGCTGGCGGCGAGTGTGGTCACCGGGTGCGGCAGCGGCGACGAGCCGACCCGCGAGGTGGCCGTCGAGTTGCCCAGCGAGGCACCCGTCGAAGCGCCGGCGGACGACCCGGCCGACCTGCCGAGCGACGAACCGCCCGCGGAAGCGGCGATGGGTGCCCGGCCGAGCCCGAGCGCCTCCCGGACGGCGAAGCCGACCACCGGTCGGGCCGGCGCGCCGCGGCCCACGGTGAAGCCGCTGACCGAGACGAAGGCGCCGCCCGCCCCGAAACCCCCGGTGACCGGCTGCAAGCCCAGCTACAAGGGCACCGCCGCCACCCGCAGCCAGGTCAAGCAGGCGCTGACCGACGCCGCCGCGAAGACCTACTGGCCGGTGTCCGCCCCGGACATCAAGGTGCCGCTCAACCTGGTGAAGGCGACGGCCTGGCAGGAGAGCGGCTGGCAGTCCAACATCTACGCCTGCGACAGCGGCGTCGGGCTCATGCAGGTCCAGCCGCCGACCGCGGAGTTCGTCAACGACCGGTTCGAGCAGAGCTACGAACTCGACGCCTACCGGGACAACGCGGTCCTCGGCGCCAACTACCTGGCCTGGCTGACCAAGAAGATCGGCGACTCCCACTTCGGCTCGGACTACCGGCTCGACACCTCGCTGTGCACCAGCGAGCTGACGTCCTGCCTGCTGAACGCGGTGATCGCCGCCTACAACGTGGGCCCGGGCAAGGTCGCACCGGACTGCGAGCCCGGCAAGAGCCCGCCGTGCGGGCCGCCACCGCCGCTGCGGATCCCCAACGACACGTACGTCTACAACGTCCGGGCGCTGATGACGGAGTGCGTCTGCCTGGAGTACTGAGCCCACGAGACGGGGCCCCGGCGGAGGATCGCCGGGGCCCCGCACTGTCTCAGTCCCGCGTGCCGGCCGGCGCGACGGCCGGCGGGGCCGCCTGCGCGGGGGCGTCGGGCTCGCGGGCGATCCGCCCCGGCCACCAGAACCGGTCGCCGAGCAGGAACGCCAGGGACGGCACCAGCACGGTGCGGACCAGCAGCGTGTCCAGCAGGACGCCGACGCAGACGATGATCCCGATCTGGGTGAGGGTGATCAGCGGCAGCACGCCGAGCACCGCGAAGACCGCGGCGAGCAGCACGCCCGCGCTCGTGATGACGCCGCCGGTGACCCGGAGCGCGGAGAGCATGCCGTCGCGGGTGCCGCTGCGCCGGGCGTCCTCCCGGGCCCGGGTGACCAGGAAGATGTTGTAGTCCACGCCGAGCGCCACGAGGAAGACGAAGGCGAGCAGCAGCACCCCGCTGTCCAGCGCCGGGAAGTCCAGCACGTGGTCGAAGAGCAGCCAGGCCGCGCCGAGGCTGGCGAAGAACGAGGCGATCACGGTCAGCACCAGCAGCAGCGGCGCCAGGAGCCCGCGCAGCAGCAGCACCAGCACCGCCCCGATCAGGAGCAGGATGAGCGGCAGGATCAGCTGGAGGTCCTTGCTGTTGGCCTCGTTCGAGTCGTAGGTCGCGGCGACCGGGCCACCGACCAGGGCGCCGTCGGGAGCGTCCGCGCCCTGGACGGCGGGCGGCGCGGAGTCCGGTACGGCGGCCACGGCATCGCGCAGCGCCACCACGGCCCGGTCGGAGGCGGCGCTGCCGGGCTCGGCGGTGAGCACCACGTCGATCTGGGCGACCCGGTCTCCGGCGGCGCCGGGACGGGCCGAGGCGACCCCGTCGACGTCGCTGGCGGCGGCGAGGACCGCGGGGGCGGCCTGCGGGTTGGTGAGCACCGCCACCGGCTGGGTGCTGCCGGCCGGGAACGCCCGCGCGAGCGTCTCCGCCCCGGCGACCGCCTCGGGCTTCTCGCTGAACTGCTCGGTCTCGGACAGGCCGGTGCGGATGCCCAGGCCGCCGAGGGCGAGGCCGGCGAGCAGCAGGACGGCGAGCGTGGCGACCGGCAGCGGTCGGCGGACGACCATCTCGCCCAGGCGGCCCCAGATCCGTCCCTCGCGGGCGGCGCTGCCGACGCGGGGGATGAACGGCCAGAACAGGCGCCGGCCGAACAGCAGCAGGGCGGCGGGAAGCACGAACAAGGCGGAGAGCATGGCGAGGATCACACCGGTGGCGCAGGCCAGGGCGAGCGCCCGGTTGGTCTCCTGCTCGGAGAGCAGCAGGGTGAGTACGCCGAGGACGACGGTGCTGCCGCTCGCCAGGATCGGCTCGGCGGTGCGGCGCAGCGCGGAACGCATGGCGGCGAACCGGTCCTCCTCCCGGCGCAGTTCCTCCCGGTAGCGCGCGATGAGCAGCAGGGCGTAGTTGGTCGCGGCGCCGAACACCAGCACACTGGCGATGCCGGTCACCTGCCCGCTGGGCAGATAGATGCCGAAGGCGGGCACGAGGGACTCCACCACGCGCAGCGTGATCTGCTCGGTGGCGCCCACCACCAGCAGCGGTACGAGCCACAGGAACGGGCTGCGGTAGGTGACCAGCAGCAGCACCGCCACCACCGCGGCGGTGACCAGCAGCAGCGTCGTGTCCGCGCCCTCGAATACCTTGCCGAGGTCGGCGGTGAACGCCGGGCCGCCGGTGACCTCGACGGTCAGCTCACCGGGCAGGTCGCCGACCGCCTCGCGGAGCTTCTCCACCTCGTCGACCACGGCCCGTGGGCTGCCCTCGGTGGACAGCGGCACCGCGACGAGGGCCACGGTGCCGTCCGGGGAAACCTGTGCGGGGGAGACCCGTCCGCCGGCGGCGAGCGAGCTCAGTTCGCCCGCGATGCCGTCGAGCACGCCGCGGTCCGCGCCGCTGAGCGGAGCCTGGTCGGCGCGGCTCACCACCACCAGGGCGGTCTGGGAGTCCTTCGAGGGCAACTGGTCCTGCAGCCGTTCGACCTGCGTCGACTGCCATTTCACGGACAGGCCGGTGTCGGAGACGGGATCGGGATTGTCCGCCTTCGGCAGCCCGAAGGCGGCCACGCCGACGACGAGCGCGGCGGCCAGGGTGAGCCAGGCGGCGAGCCGGCCCCGGACGACGCGGGTGAACAGTGACATCGGATGCCCTCACATGAATGGTCGAGGAGGAATCTCTGCAAACAAGTATCTTGATGAGCGAGATTATCCGGGGTGGCTCTATGCTGCAACCGGACCGGTTGGGACAGGGGGGTGGCGGCGGAACGTGGGGGCGCAGAGCATGTACCGGCGACGGGACGACCCGCGCGGGCGGATGATCGCCGACATCACCAACGACCTGCGCCGCTACTCGGTGGACGCGCAGCACATCGGGCACGCGTTCGCCGGCCTGCACGGCCTCAACGCCACCGACCTGCACGCCCTCATCGCGGTGATGGACGCCGAGCTGCTCGGTGACCCGATCACCCCCGGCCGGCTGGGGGAGGCGCTCAACCTCTCCTCCGGCTCGGTGACCGCGCTCGTCGACAGGCTGGAGCGGGGCGGGCACATCCGGCGCGACCGGGACACCGCCGACCGGCGCAAGGTCCTCCTGCACTACGCCGACCGGGGCGCCGACCTGGCCCGCAGCTTCTTCGGCCCCCTCGGCCGGCGGACCGACGACGTGATGGCCCGGTTCAGCGACGACGAGCTGGCCGTCGTGCACCGGTTCATGGCCGAGATGGTGGTCTCGATGCGCGAGCACCGTGACGCCGTACGCGCGGCCCGGGGCGAGCCCGGCCGCGGTGCGCCGGAACCCGCCGCGGACTGAACGTGCAGGGCCTCGTCACCCGGCTCGCCGCGGCGGCGCTGCGGCTGCCCGCCGCCCGGACCCGGCGGATCACGGTCACCCGGGACCTCCCGGTCCGGGTCCGCGACGGGGTGACGCTGCGCACCGACCACTACGCCCCGGACCTGCCCGGGGCGGCCTGCGTGCTGATCCGCACCCCGTACGGGCGGGGTGGTCCCGTCCGGCTGCTCGGCCGCCTCGTGGCCGAGCGCGGCTACCACGTGGTGATCCAGTCCTGCCGGGGCACGTACGGCTCCGGCGGGGAGTTCGCCCCGCTGGTGCACGAGCGCGACGACGGCCTGGACACCCTCGACTGGCTGCGCCGGCAGCCCTGGTGGACCGGCGCCTTCGGCATGTTCGGCGCCAGCTACCAGGGGTTCGTGCAGTGGGCGCTCGCCGCCGAGGCGGCCGACGAGCTGCGCGCGATGGTCGCCGTGGTCACGGCCTCGGCCACCCGCGACTCGACGTACGCGGGCGAGTCGTTCGCGCTGGACACGGTGCTCACCTGGGCGGAGCTGCTCCAGGCGCAGACCGTGCCCTGGCTGGCCCGGCAGTGGGAGCTCAAGCGCGGGCAGCCCCGCCTCACCCGGGCGCTGGCCCACCTGCCGCTGGCCGAGGCCGACCGGGTCGCCACCGGGGTGACCGTGCCGTTCTTCCAGGAGTGGCTGCGCCACCACACGCCGGACGCCGACTACTGGCGGACCCGCATCTTCGGCGACCGTATCGCCGAGGTTCGCGCGCCGGTGGCGATGGTGAGCGGCTGGCAGGACATCTTCCTCCCCGCCCAGCTCGACGACTACGCCCGGCTCCGGGCGGCCGGCGCCCGCCCCCGGCTGACCATCGGCCCGTGGACCCACGGCAGCCCCGGGCTTCTCGTGGCGGCCCTGCGCGAGGGGCTCGACTGGCTCGACGAGCACCTGGCCGGGCGGCCGGCGCCGGGCCGCGCGCCGGTCCGGGTGCACCTCGGCGGTGCCGGCGGCGGCTGGCGTGACCTGCCCGACTGGCCCCCACCGGCCGAGCCGACCCGCTGGCACCTGCACGCCGGCCGCACGCTGGCCCCCGCGCCGCCGGCCGGCTCCGCACCCGACCGGGTCTTTTACGACCCGGCCGACCCCACGCCGTCGCTGGGCGGCCCGCTGCTGGTCGCCCAGCGGGCCGGCGCGGTGGACAACCGGCCGGTGGAGTCCCGGCCCGACGTGCTGACGTACACCAGCGCGCCGCTGGACGGGCCGGTCGAGGTGGTCGGCCCGGTGCACGCCGAGATCCACGTCCGCAGCGAGCTGTCCTACCTGGACGTCTTCGTCCGGCTCTGCGACGTCGACCGGCGGGGGCGGTCCTGGAACGTCTGCGACGGGCTGGTCCGGGTCGAGCCCGGACGCTTCCCGCGCGACGCGTCCGGTGTGGTCCGGGTGCCGGTCACCCTCTGGCCGGCCGCGCACCGCTTCGCGCCCGGGCACCGGCTCCGCGTCCAGGTCTCCGGCGGCGCCCACCCGCGCTACGCCCGCAACCCCGGCACCGGTGAGCCGCTCGGCACCGCCGTCACTCTTCGTGCTGGCTGGCGGGAAGTCCTGCACGATCCCGAGCATCCTTCGGCCCTGGTGCTGCCGGTGGTTCCGGCGCCGCCCACGGTCGGCCCATAGTTCCATATGGTGCTCTGAGCTGGGCATTTACCGCCCAGTGTGGATATCCTCGGTGCAAGTGCCCGGTGCCGTGCAGTCACCCGGCGGGGCGCGTCCCCGGATCGTGCGCCTTCACGCGCAGTGATCGTCGTGCCCTGCCGGTCAGCGATCCGGAGGGGAGATCCCATGACGTCGGCTCCGGCGAACCTGTTAGCCGTCCGCAACCTGTTGCTCACCCATCTCAACGTCGACAAGAACGCCGTACGGAGTCAGGACCTGGAGCCGGCCGAGGTCGGCATCGTGGGCGATCCCAACCACCGGGGTGGTTACCACTGCGGATCCGACCGGGTGGTGCCCAGGGACTACTCGGTGGTGGAGTCCACCCGGGACTCCTCCGGACTGACCCTGCACGCGTCCGCGCTGGACGTCGGGGCGTTCTCGGTCACGTCCGGCGGCGCCACGCACAACCTGCGTACCTTCTCCACCTGGCTGGTGTCGCAGTGCGCCGCGGGCGCCACGGACGCCAGGGACATCCGGGAGATCATCTACTCCCCGGACGGCAGGACCGTGAAGCGGTGGGACCGGCTGGGCAAGCGCACCAGCGGGGACGACAGCCACCTGTTCCACACCCACGTCAGCTTCTTCCGCGACTCGACCAAGGCGAACCGGGACCAGACCCCGCTGTTCCGGCGCTACCTGACCGCGATCGGCCTGATCGCCCCACCGAAACCGGAGACCGACATGGAGTTGACCGACAAGCTCACCAGAAGCACCGGAAACCCGAACCGAACGGTCGGCGACGTCCTGGCCGACCTGGAGAACCTGCGCAACTGGCTCGTCTCGCCGGTCAACACCGCGGGCCTGATCACCCCGCCCCAGGCGAACTCGCCGCTGCAGCAGATGCTGGCCATGGCGCGGGCCTGGCCGGCGCTCGTGGCCCAGGTGGACGCGCTGTCCAACCGGGACTTCACCGACGAGCAGCAGATCGTCACCGGGGTCCTCGCCGGGTTGCCGCCGGAGAAGATCGCCGAGGCGATCCCGCCGCAGATCGCCCGCGACGTCGCCGACGAGTTGTCCCGGCGGCTGACCGCCTGATCGGGCCCGGCCCCGCGGCGAGTGCCGCGCCGCGGCCCCGGGCTCCGTCCGAAGGTTTGGCAACAGATGTTGCGCAATAGCTCTTGCGGATGTCAGGCTGTCCGCATGGAGAAGCCCACCGTCCGGCAGGTCACCGACTCCCGCGTCCTCGCCGCGCTCGCTCACCCGCTGCGGCGCCGCCTCATGGACGTCCTCAAGGTGTACGGCCCGTGCACCGTCGGCCAGCTCGCCGAGCGCACCGCCCAGGCGCCGGCCAACGTCAGCCACCACCTCAAGGTGCTGGCCGCCGCCGACCTGCTGCGGGAGGCGCCCGAACTGGCCCGGGACCGCCGGGAACGCTGGTGGCGGCTCCGCGACCGCGCGGTGCGCTGGTCCAACGCCGACTTCGAGGCCGACCCCGCCGACCGGGCGGTGGCCGACGCGGCCAGCTCGCTGAACCTCGACCGGCACGTCGCCCTTGTCCGGGCCTGGCACGCCGCCCCCGACGAGGCCCACGCCGCCTGGGGCGACGGCCCGTTCAGCACCGACAAGTGGCTGCGCCTGACCCCCGCGGAGCTGGCCCAGCTCAGCCGCGAGGTCATCGACCTCCTCGACCGCTGGGCCGACCGTCCCGTCCCCGACGACGGGCAGCGGCGCGAGCCCGTCTTCCTGTTCGCGCACGGCGTCCCGGGCCAGCCGTGACCGCCCCGGCAGGCGTGACCGCGCCGGACATCGCCCCCCGGCCGCGCGGCGGCCTGCTCCGGCACCGCGACTTCCGGCTGCTCTGGGCCGGGCAGACCGTCAGCGCCGTGGGCAGCAACGTGACCGCCGTGGCCCTGCCCCTGGTCGCCGTGGCCGTGCTCGACGCGACCACGTTCCAGGTGGCGGTCCTCACGGCGGCGGCCTGGCTGCCCTGGCTGCTGGCCGGTCTCCCCGCCGGCGCCTGGGTCGACCGGGTCCGCCGGCGTCCCGTGATGATCGCCGCCGACCTGGTCTCGGCGGCGCTGTTCGCCAGCGTCCCGCTGGCCGCCCTGCTCGACCTGCTCACCGTCGGCCAGCTCCTGGCCGTCGCCCTCGGCGCCGGCCTGGCCCGGGTGTTCTTCGAGACCGCCGACCAGGTCTACCTGCCCACCCTCCTGCGCCCCGAGCAGGTGCCCGAGGGCAACGCCAAGCTGCACGCCACGCAGACCGCGAGCTATCTCGTCGGCCCCGGACTGGCCGGCCTGATCGCCCAGCTCGCCGGCGCGGTGACCGCGGTCCTGCTCGACGCGGTCAGCTTCCTGGTCTCCGCCGCGTGCCTGAGCCGCATCCGGGCCGTCGAGCCCCGCCCGGACCGCCCCGCCGGGTCGTCCTCGCTGCGCCGGGAGGTGGCCGACGGGCTGCGCTTCGTGGTCCGCGACCCGTACCTGCGGGTGCTGACGGTCTTCGGCGCGGCCAGCAACATCGGGCTCACCGGCTACCAGGCGCTGCTGGTGGTCTTCCTGGTCCGCTCCGCCGAGCTGCCCGCCGGCCTGGTCGGGCTCCTCATCGGACTGGCCAGCGTGGGCGGGCTCGTCGGCGCCGCCCTGGCCACCGGGCTCGCGCGGCGGCTCGGCTCGGCCCGCGCCCTGCTCGTCGCGGGCGCGCTCACCGGACCGCCCGCGCTGCTCATTCCACTGGCCGGCCCCGGCGGCCGGGTGGGCTGGCTGGTGCTGGGCGGCGCGCTCGTCAGCCTGGGCGTCGCGGTGGGCAACGTGGTGAAGGGCAGCTTCCGGCAGACGTACACGCCGCACGGGCTGCTCGGGCGGGTGACCGTGAGCATGCAGCTGCTGAACTACGGCACCATCCCGCTCGCCGCCCTGCTGGCCGGCGCGCTGGGCGCCGCGTGGGGCCCGGCCGGGGCGATCCGGGTGATGACGGCGTGGCTCGCGCTGACGCCGCTCATCCTGCTGGCCGGGCCGCTGCGGCGGCACCGTGACCTGCCGGCGGCACCGGCCTGAAGATGCCCTGCGGCGGCGGTCGGACAACCGACCGCCGCCACCGGCACGAAGCTACATCGGGCGGACGTTGTCCGCCTGCGGGCCCTTCTGCCCCTGGGTCACCTCGAACTCGACCTTCTGGCCCTCGTTCAGCTCGCGGTAGCCGCCGGATTGAATGGCCGAGTAGTGGACGAACACGTCCGGACCTCCGCCGTCCTGCTCGATGAAGCCGAAGCCCTTTTCCGAGTTGAACCACTTGACCGTGCCGGTTGCCATGCGTCTCTCCCTGTTCAATGCGGGTGAGCACCGGTCGCCGCCGGTGATCGCCCTGTACCTTCCCGACCTTAACCGCCCGAACCGCGATCCGCTGGCGGAAGTGTCGGCGTGGCCCACGATTACGCCGCCAGCGAGAAAATCCCCCCGGCCCGGGGCGGCGGGGGGCATGCTTGCCCCGGTGAGGACACCGACGCCGCTGGCCGACCTGGAACGGGAGATCGCGGCGCCCGGCGACGGCCTGGACCGGCTCCGGCTGGTCGACGCGCCGTTCGTGCCGGAAGTGCGCCTGCACCTCGCCGAGGACGCGATCCTCTGGTGGGCCCGGATGGAGGCGGCCGCCGGCCGGTCGCTGCCGCCCCCCTACTGGGCCTCCGTGTGGGCCGGCGGGCAGGCGCTCGCCCGGCACCTGCTCGACCACCCCGACCTGGCCGCCGGGCGGCGGGTGCTCGACCTGGCCGCCGGATCCGGGCTGGTCGCCATCGCCGCCGCGCTCGCCGGCGCCGACCGGGTGGTCGCCAACGACGTCGACCCCTGGGCGGTGGCGGCCGTGACGGTGAACGCCCGGGCCAACCGGGTGGCCGTGGCCGCCACCGGGGACGACCTGCTCGACGGCACCGCCAGCGCCGACCTCGTGCTGGCCGGCGACGTCCTCTACGACGCCGCGCTGGCCTCGCGGGTGCTGCCCTACCTGCAACGGGCCGCCGACCGGGGCGTCCAGGTGCTGGTCGGCGACCCGGACCGGGGACACCTGCCGCCGGACCGGTTGGAGCTCGTGGCGGCCTACCCGGTGCCCGTCACCGAGCCCTCGGTCGACTCCCCGGTCCGCCGGGTCCAGGTGCTCCGCCCCCGCTGACCCCTCAGGGATCATCCGGATCCGGACTCGGGGGACCGGTGGGGATCAAACCCGATGTGCCGGGTCGCCCCGGGGCCATAGCGTACGGAGCATGACGGATCTGCTGGCCCAGGTCGGGGAGCTGCCCACCACCCTCCTCATGGGGATGCTGGGCGTGGTGATGCTCGCCGACGCCGTACCCCTGCTCGGGGTGCTGGTCCCCGGCGACGCCGCGGTCCTCGCCGCGGTCGGCGCGGGCCGGCCGGCGACCGGCCTGGCGACCGTCGTGGCGGTGGTGGCCGGGTGCCTGGCCGGCTGGTCGTTGAGCTTCCTGGCCGGGCGGCGCTGGGGCGAGCGGCTGCGGCACAGCCGGCTGGGCGACTGGATCGGCGAGCCGCGCTGGGCGGCGGCGGAGGCGCTGCTGTGCCGCGGCGGCGGGCGGATGGTGCTGGTGGCGCCGTTCCTGCCGGTGTTCAACGCGCTGCTGCCCCTCGCCGCCGGGGGCCTGCGGATGTCCTACCGGAGGTTCGTGGTCTGCGCGACGGTCGGCGCGACGCTCTGGGCGGGCCTCTACGTGACGCTGGGCATCACGGCGCGGGCGCTGACCGGGCTGCTGCCCGGCGCCCCCAACCCGACCGTGCTCACCATGGCGTTCGGCCTGCTGCTCGCCGGCCCGGTGCTGCTCGGCACCCGGCACCGGCTCCGCGCGGTGACCGCCGCGGACGCCGGCTGAGCGGGCCGGCCGGGCCGGCCCGCCACGCTCACCAGCCGCGGGCCCGCCACTGCGGCAGCGCCGGACGCTCGGCGCCGAGAGTGCTGTCCTTGCCGTGGCCCGGGTAGAACCAGGTCTCGTCCGGCAGCCGGTCGAAGAGCTTCCGCTCCACGTCGTCGATGAGCTGGCCGAACCGCTCCGGATCCTGCTCGGTGTTGCCGACCCCGCCGGGGAAGAGCGAGTCCCCGGTGAACAGGTGCGGCACGCCGGACGGGTCGCGGTAGAGCAGCGCGATCGAACCCGGCGTGTGCCCCTTGAGGTGGATCACCTCCAGCGCGCAGTCACCCACCCCGACCGTGTCGCCCTCGCGCAGCGGCTCGGCGTCGATCGGCAGCCCCTCGGCGTCGTCCGCGTGTACCAGCGGGCGGGCGCCGGTCTTGGCGACCACCTCCTCCAGGGCGACCCAGTGGTCCATGTGCCGGTGGGTGGTGACCACCGCGGCCAGCCCGCCGGCACCGACCAGGTCGAGCAGGCGGGGCGCCTCGTTCGCGGCGTCGATCAGCACCTGCTCGCCGGTCTCCCGGCAGCGCAGCAGGTAGGCGTTGTTGTCCATCGGGCCCACCGACACCTTCGTGATGGTGAGCCGGTCGAGCTCGCGCACGGCCGGCGCACCGCCGGGCGTGACGTCTCCGCTGTAGGTCATGACGGCGTTCAGATCCATTCCGGTGGAGTCGGCAGGGGACCGTCGGGAGTGACGGTGAGCACCTCGCCCGCGCTGCGGCCGGTCAGCCAGGCGGCGAGTTCCGGCGCGGGGCCGGTGACGGTGGGCGCCCCCTCGGGGTCACCCACGACGAGTTCCTGGCGCACGCCGTCGAAGCGCAGCACCATGGCCGGCGCCTGCGGGTTGCCGGCGAGGCCGGTCACCACCTCGTGCAGCAGCCGCTGGGCGAACGCGTCCGGCCAGTCGGCCGCCCGGTAGCCGGCCCCCAGGTCGACGTGGTGCACCTCGACCTCCCGCAGCCGGCCCCAGACCAGCATCGCCGCCGGCCACGGGCCGCGCCGGGTCTGCACGGTGGCGCCCCACGCCTCCACCGGCATCTCGGCGACCGCCGCGGTGAACCGCTGCGAGCTGCGGCGCAGATCGTCCATGAGGTCGGCCGGCCCGCGGCCCGCGCCGGCCTCGATGTCGGCCGACCGGGCCTCGGGGCTGGCGTACATCGGGATCGCCTCGCCGGTGCGGGCGGAGGTCAGCAGGTTGACGAAGCCGTCGGCGTTGCGGGCCAGGTGGGTCAGGACGTGCCCGCGCGTCCAGCCCGGCAGCAGGGACGGCGCGGCCATGTCGTCGGCGCCCAGGGCCGCCACGGTGCGCAGCAGCCGGGCGGTCGCCTCGTCCAGCTCGCCGGTCAGCAGGAGGGGATCGCTCGTCACGCCTTGGACCCTAGCGGTACGCCGCCGTCGCGTCGCCGGGGAAATCGCTTTCGGCGAGTCGGCGCGGCCCCTACCGTCGGTGCCGACGACGTCAGGTCGCGGCGCGGCGTCAGATCGCGCCGGGCGGACGTGGTCGTCGGCGCGGCACCGGGAGTCGGAGCGGGGGTGGTGGTGAGCATGCCGGTCGCAACACACGTGATCCGCCACGAACCCCCTCGACACCGATGAGGACACATGACCATCGACCTGACCGCCCTCGGCTGGGACGCCGACCGGGCGGCGTACCTGAATCGACGCACTGACCGCCGACCGGGCCGGGTGGCCCGCGTCGACCGCGGCGTCTGCACCGTGCTCCGCCCGGAGGGGCCCGTCCGGGCCACCCTGGGCGGCGGCCTGCTGGCCGCCGCGGCCCGCGACCTCACCGCGCTGCCCTGCGCCGGCGACTGGGTGCTCCTGGCCAGCTGGCCGGACGGGCCGGTCACCGTGGAGACGGTGCTGCCCCGCCGCACCGCGCTGATCCGGCGCACCGCCGGCAAGGACGCCAGCGGCCAGGTGCTGGCCGCCAACCTCGACGCCGCCGCGGTGGTCGAGCCGGTGCACCCCGCGCCGGACGCCGCCCGCATCGAGCGGCTGCTCTCCCTGGCGCACGAATCCGGCGCCGAGCCGCTCGTCGTGCTCACCAAGGCCGACCTGGCCCGCGACCCGGCGGCCGTGGCCCGGCAGCTCGCCGCCCTGGCGCCCGGGGTGCCGGTGCTGCCGGTCAGCGCCGAGCGCGGCACCGGGCTGGACCCGCTGCGCCGGTACGTCGCGCCGGGGCGCACCCTCGGCCTGCTCGGGCCCTCCGGCGCGGGCAAGTCGAGCCTGGTCAACGCACTGGCCGGGGCCGACGTGATGCGGACACAGGCGATCCGGCGGTCCGACGGCAAGGGCCGGCACACCACCACCTGGCGGGCGCTGGTGCCGATCCCCGGCGGGGGAGCGGTGCTGGACACCCCGGGCGTGCGGGCCGTGGGCCTGCTGGACGGCTCGGCCGGCCTGGACCGGGCGTTCGCCGACATCGCCGAGCTCGCCGCCGGCTGCCGGTACGGCGACTGCGCCCACGAGGCCGAGCCGGCCTGCGCGGTGCGGGCGGCCCTGGAGACCGGCGAGCTGCCCGTCCGGCGCTGGGAGAACTGGCGCCGGCTGCAGCGCGAGGTGGCGTACGAGAGCCGGCGCCGGGAGGTCCGGCTCGCCGCCGAGCGGCGGGGCAGTTGGCGCAACGGCCGGCGGCGGACCGCGCGTCCGGCGACCCCGCCCGGACCCGGGGGACTCTAGACCGTGCCGGGGCGGTCGGGCGGGCCGCGTCGGTGTCCGCCCGACCGCGCTGAGCTGGGGGAATGTCCGCGCGACGGAAGTTGTCATACCTCGGGGCTAGAGTTGCCGAGGCGTCTTCCCTGCGCCTCGACAACCCTCGAAAACCGCTCAGACCCCGCGTCGGGCGGACAGATCCGCCTCACATTCTTCTTCCGGGAGCACACGCACCGTGGCCGACCGACTGATCATCCGTGGCGCGCGCGAGCACAACCTGCGTGACGTCAGTCTCGACCTGCCCCGGGACGCCCTGATCGTCTTCACCGGGCTCTCCGGTTCGGGCAAGTCGAGCCTGGCGTTCGACACCATCTTCGCCGAGGGCCAGCGCCGCTACGTCGAGTCGCTGTCGTCGTACGCCCGGCAGTTCCTCGGCCAGATGGACAAGCCCGACGTCGACTTCATCGAGGGCCTCAGCCCCGCGGTCTCCATCGACCAGAAGTCCACCTCGCGCAACCCGCGCTCCACCGTCGGCACCATCACCGAGGTCTACGACTACCTCCGCCTGCTCTTCGCCCGCATCGGCGAGCCGCACTGCCCGATCTGCGGCGAGCGCATCTCGAAGCAGAGCCCGCAGCAGATCGTCGACCGGGTCCTCGCCATGGCCGAGGGCACCCGGTTCATGGTGCTCGCCCCGGTCGTGCGCGGCCGCAAGGGCGAATACGTGGACCTCTTCGCCGAGCTCCAGGCCAAGGGCTACGCCCGGGCCCGGGTCGACGGCGTGGTGCACCCGCTCACCGAGCCGCCGAAGCTCAAGAAGCAGGAGAAGCACACCATCGAGGTGGTCATCGACCGCCTCAGCGTCAAGCCCAGCGCCAAGCAGCGGCTGACCGACTCGGTCGAGGCGGCGCTCGGGCTCTCCGGCGGCCTGGTGCTGCTCGACTTCGTCGACCTGGCCGAGGACGACCCGGCCCGGGAGCGGCGCTACTCCGAGCACCTGGCCTGCCCCAACGACCACCCCCTGGCGATCGAGGACCTGGAGCCCCGGGTCTTCTCCTTCAACGCGCCCTACGGCGCCTGCCCGGAGTGCACCGGCCTGGGCACCAAGAAGGAGGTCGACCCGGAGCTGGTGATCCCGGACCCGGAGCGCACCCTGCGCGAGGGCGCCATCCAGCCCTGGGCGACCGGGCACAACCTCGAATACTTCCTGCGCCTGCTGGAGGCGCTCGGCGAGGCCCAGCACTTCGACGTCGACACCCCGTGGCGGGCGCTGCCGTCCCGGGCGCAGAAGACCATCCTGCACGGCTCCGACGACCAGGTGCACGTCCGCTACCGCAACAAGTACGGCCGTGAGCGCTCCTACTACACCGGCTTCGAGGGTGTGATGCAGTGGATCGAGCGCCGGCACACCGACACCGAGTCGGAGTGGTCGCGGGACAAGTACGAGGGCTACATGCGCGACGTGCCCTGCGCGGCCTGCGGTGGCACCCGCCTCAAGCCTGAGGTGCTCGCGGTCACCCTGGCCGGCAAGAGCATCGCCGAGGTCTGCAACCTCTCCGTCGGCGAGGCAGCCGACCTGCTCGCCGGCATCGAGCTCACCGACCGGCAGAAGATGATCGCCGAGCGGGTGCTCAAGGAGATCAACGCCCGGCTGAAGTTCCTGCTCGACGTCGGGCTCGACTACCTCTCCCTGGACCGCCCGGCCGGCACCCTGTCCGGCGGCGAGGCGCAGCGCATCCGGCTCGCCACCCAGATCGGCTCCGGCCTGGTCGGCGTGCTCTACGTGCTGGACGAGCCCTCCATCGGCCTGCACCAGCGGGACAACCACCGGCTCATCGAGACCCTGCTGCGGCTGCGCGGCCTCGGCAACACGCTGATCGTGGTCGAGCACGACGAGGACACCATCCGGGTCGCCGACTGGATCGTCGACATCGGCCCGGGCGCCGGCGAGCACGGCGGCAAGATCGTGCACAGCGGGTCCGTGCCGGCCCTGCTGGAGAACGAGGAGTCGGTCACCGGGGCGTACCTGTCGGGGCGGAAGTCGATCCCGACGCCGGTCATCCGCCGGCCGCAGACCCCGGGCCGCGAGCTGGTCGTGCACGGGGCGCGCGAGCACAACCTGCGCAACCTCACCGTGGGCTTCCCGCTCGGCCAGCTCATCGCGGTCACCGGGGTCAGCGGCTCCGGCAAGTCGACGCTGGTCAACGACATCCTGCACGCGGTGCTGGCCAACCAGATCAACGGCGCCCGGCTGGTCCCCGGCCGGCACACCCGCATCACCGGGCTGGAGCACGTCGACAAGGTCGTCGGCGTCGACCAGTCGCCGATCGGCCGCACCCCGCGCTCCAACCCGGCCACCTACACCGGCGTCTGGGACCACATCCGCAAGCTCTTCGCCGAGACCACCGAGGCCAAGGTCCGGGGGTACGGGCCGGGCCGGTTCTCGTTCAACGTCAAGGGTGGGCGCTGCGAGGCGTGTTCCGGCGACGGCACGATCAAGATCGAGATGAACTTCCTCCCGGACGTCTACGTCCCCTGCGAGGTCTGCAAGGGCGCCCGCTACAACCGGGAGACCCTGGAGGTGCACTACAAGGGCAGGACGGTCGCCGAGGTCCTGGACATGCCGATCGAGGAGGCGGCCGAGTTCTTCTCCGCCATCCCGGCCATCCACCGGCACCTCAAGACCCTGGTCGACGTCGGCCTCGGCTACGTGCGCCTCGGCCAGCCCGCGCCGACCCTCTCCGGCGGCGAGGCGCAGCGCGTCAAGCTCGCCTCCGAGCTGCAGAAGCGCTCCACCGGCCGGACCGTCTACGTGCTCGACGAGCCCACCACCGGCCTGCACTTCGAGGACATCCGCAAGCTCCTCATGGTGCTGGAGGGCCTGGTCGAGAAGGGCAACACCGTGATCACGATCGAGCACAACCTCGACGTGATCAAGTCCGCCGACTGGATCATCGACATGGGCCCGGAGGGCGGGCACCGGGGCGGCACGGTGCTCGCCACCGGCACGCCCGAGGAGGTCGCCGAGGTGCCGGAGAGCCACACCGGCCAGTTCCTGCGGCCGATCCTCAAGCTCGACGGCGCGGCCAAGGGCGCCAAGGCGGCCACCACCCGGGCGGCCAAGGCCAACGGCGGCGCGGCGAAGCCACGCACCCGCAAGGTGCCGGCCGGGGCGCGCTGAACCAGGCGTACGACGGGCGGGCCGGGGGTCACCGGCCCGCCCGATCTCTGCTCAGATATCCGTTTGGTGACGCGTGAGTATGAACCGTGCGGCACCCTGGTCCGTGTTCCGAAGTGCGGCCACGGATCATGACGGTGGCGACAGCAGAGAGGAAAACCGGACATGAGTGATGATCAGGTGCTGACCGGGCCGGCTACGCAGACGCGCCGCGCCCTGCTCGCGGGCGCCGGCGCGGTCGGCGCGGCCGTGGTGCTGGCGGGCTGTGGCGACGGCGACGAAACCGGCTCGGGCGCCCCCGCCCCGACCAGCGGCGGCCCGGGCGCCACCGGCGCCGGCGACGCCGAGGGCGGCGACCGGGACAGCACCGGCCCGCTCGCCCGGACCACCGACATCCCGGTCGGCGGCGGCGCGGTCTTCGCCACCAAGGGCGTCGTGATCACCCAGCCCGAGGCCGGCCAGTTCAAGGCCTTCGACCCGATCTGCACCCACCAGGGCTGCCCGGTGTCGAACGTCGACGGCGGCACCATCAACTGCACCTGCCACAACAGCCGGTTCTCGATCACCGACGGCTCGGTGAAGCAGGGCCCGGCCACCAAGCCGCTCGCGCCGAAGACCATCAAGGTCACCGGCGAGCAGATCACCCTGGCCTGACCGTCCCGCGCGTCCCCCGCCCGCCGCCCGCCGGCGGGGGACGCGCGGCGACGGCCGGGTGTCGGGGGTGCGGACTAGGCTTGGCGCGTGGCTGACCCCTCGACCTACCGTCCCGCACCTGGCACCATCCCGGAGTCGCCAGGGGTCTACCGCTTCCGTGACGGCACCGGCCGGGTGATCTATGTCGGCAAGGCGCGCAACCTGCGCAGCCGGCTCAACTCCTACTTCGCCGACCCGGTCAACCTGCACCAGCGCACCCGGCAGATGGTCTTCACCGCCGAATCGGTGGACTGGATCACCGTCGCCACCGAGGTCGAGGCGCTCCAGCAGGAATACACCTGGATCAAGCAGTACGACCCGAGGTTCAACGTCCGCTACCGCGACGACAAGTCGTACCCCTACCTGGCGGTGACCCTCGACGAGGAATACCCGCGCCTGCAGGTGATGCGTGGCGCCAAGCGCAAGGGGGTGCGCTACTTCGGGCCGTACTCGCACGCCTGGGCCATCCGCGAGACGCTGGACCTGCTGCTGCGCGTCTTCCCGGCGCGGACCTGCTCCTCCGGGGTGTTCAAGCGGGCCGGCCAGGTCGGCCGGCCCTGCCTGCTCGGCTACATCGGCAAGTGCTCGGCGCCCTGCGTCGGCAGCGTCACCGCCGAGGGCCACCGGGACATCGTCAACGGCTTCTGCGACTTCATGGCCGGCCGCACCGACACCATGGTCCGCCGGATCGAGAGGGAGATGCTGGAGGCCAGCGAGCAGCTCGAGTTCGAGCGGGCCGCCCGGCTCCGGGACGACGTGGCGGCCCTGCGCCGGGCCATGGAGAAGCAGACCGTGGTGCTCGGC
This sequence comes from Micromonospora sp. NPDC005707, assembly GCF_040631005.1. Lineage (NCBI taxonomy): Bacteria > Bacillati > Actinomycetota > Actinomycetes > Micromonosporales > Micromonosporaceae > Micromonospora > Micromonospora sp. NPDC005707. The sequence goes on along the minus strand of NZ_JBEXYR010000022.1, from coordinate 2,044 downwards.
GACGGCACCGACGCCGACGTGGTGGCCTTCGCCGACGACCCCCTCGAAGCCGCGGTCCAGGTCTTCCACGTCCGCGACGGCCGGGTCCGCGGCCAGCGCGGCTGGGTGGTGGAGAAGACCGAGGACCTCACCACCGGCGACCTGGTGCACCACTTCTGCACCCAGGTCTACGGCGGCGAGCAGGGCGAGGCCGACGTCCCGCGCGAGCTGCTCGTCCCCGAGCTGCCCGGCGACGTCGACGCGCTCGCCGACTGGCTCTCCACCCGGCGGGGCAGCCGGGTGTCGCTGCGGGTGCCGCAGCGCGGCGACAAGCGGTCCCTGCTGGAGACCGTCGAGCGCAACGCCAAGGACGCGCTCGCCCGGCACAAGCTCAAGCGGGCCGGTGACCTGACCACCCGCGGCCAGGCCCTCGACGAGATCGCCGAATCGCTCGGCATGCGCACCTCCCCGCTGCGCATCGAGTGCTTCGACGTCTCCCAGATCCAGGGCACCGACGTGGTGGCCAGCATGGTCGTCTTCGAGGACGGCCTGCCCCGCAAGAGCGAGTACCGCCGGTTCATCGTGCGGGGCGCCACCGACGACCTGTCCGCCATGTCCGAGGTGCTGCGCCGGCGCTTCGCCCGCTACCTCGACGCCCGAGCCGAGACCGGCGAGATCGGTGAGGAGACCGCCTCCGACCCGGACCGGCCCGGCATCGACCCGACCACCGGGCGGCCGCGCCGGTTCGCGTACCCGCCGCAGCTGGTCGTCGTCGACGGTGGCCCGCCGCAGGTCGCGGCGGCCGCACAGGCCCTCGCCGAACTGGGCATCGACGACGTGGCGCTCTGCGGGCTCGCCAAGCGGCTGGAGGAGGTCTGGCTGCCCGACGACGAGTTCCCGGTCATCCTGCCGCGCACCTCCGAGGCGCTCTACCTGCTCCAGCGGGTCCGCGACGAGGCCCACCGCTTCGCCATCACGTTCCACCGCCAGCGGCGCTCCAAGCGGATGACCGAGTCCGCGCTGGACAACGTCCCCGGCCTCGGCGAGGTACGCCGCAAGGCCCTGCTGCGGCACTTCGGCTCGCTCAAGCGGCTGTCTGCGGCGACGGTGGAGGAGATCACCGAGGTGCCGGGGGTGGGGAAGCGGACGGCCGAGGCGATCCTGGCCGCCCTCGACGAAGGCGCCCAACGCACCCCCAGCGCCTGACCCCTGCCGGCCCTTCGGCACGTCGCGTCCCTACGCCGCTGTCGCCCCCGGCTGCGGCTCGGCCGTCGGTTGCCCGGTATGGGTGTCTTGCGTCTGCCGAGACGCCCATACGTTCCCCTCACCGGCGCTCATTCCGCGAGGTCATGACGCGATCCACCGAGATGTCCGTCATGCCGTCTGGTGACCCGTCGACCCGCTGCGTGGAAGCCTCGCCCCGCCCGCGTTGATCAAGGAGTTTGCGTCGGTCTTCGGCCGGGATGCGACACAAACCTCTTGATCAACGCGCCAGTGTCCGGGGTTGCCGATCTCGCCGAGCTCCCCGACCTCGCCGACCTCGCTGTGTTCACCGGGCTCACCGGGCTCATGGGGCTCACGGGGGCTCACGGGGCTCACCGGCCCGCCCCGCTCGCCCCCGCCCTGCAGATCTTGGACAGTTGTCGTTCGCTGCGAACGGCAACTGTCCAAGATCCGCGCCGCCGGCTGCCGCGCCCTGGGGCGCCTGTCCGGTTTGCGCTGTTGATTGCGACCGCGGTGTCCGGTTTCGGTGGGTCGTGGGGGGTGGTCGGCGCCACCGCCGGGGCGGAATCATGGCGGGGGCGGGGTCGTTGTACATGGCAGACCGCGCAGCACCCGCCCCTTGAGGTGAGGCAGGCGGTCGGAATGACCGGCCCCCGCCGGTCGTTACACCACCCGGACCACGCACCACCGGTCCACCGCACCGGGTCAGCCGCAGGGAATCACCCCGCGCCCCCGGTCGTTACATCCCCCGGGCCACGCAACACCGGCCCGCGCCGGTCGAGTCAGGGAATCATCCGCTGGCCCCGGCCGTTACATCCCCCGGACCACGCACCACCGGTCC